>JAPOXA010000141.1 GCA_026707325.1 Acidobacteriota bacterium
CGGTACTCTGCCGGGTACCGAGGTCTTGATCTTGGCATCGTGGGTACCTCCTCCTACAAGGATGAAGTGTCCACGAAACCGGGGCAAGCTCACCTCACGGCTTGCCTGGAGATTCGCGGCCCACTCGGGTGGCCGGTCGAGGTGTGTTTCTCCCACTGAGGATTGTCGCTTCGGCTCTTGGCGCCTCGTGCGTCCTGGCGACGATGGCTCCAGGCCAGATGACCGATGTCGATGTCGCGGCCCGTCTGGCGGGTCCGGGCCGTGAACTTCCGGTGTCGGGGTTGGTCGTGGTCTTTCGCGATCCCATGAGCCGGGAGACTCTTGTCCGCTACGAGTTGGCGAACTCTCGTGGTTTCGTGCGGGCCGGGTTCACGGCCTCAGTCCCGACTCTCAAGGCCGGATGGACGGTTTCCGCCACGGCAGTCGGATGGTGGGCGCCGACCGTCCGCGTCTCTTCGGGACGGCCGAAAGCAGAGTTGACTCTCGTGCGTGCGGGCGAGGTTCGACTTGAATTGCGCGGTGAAGGGAGTGGTTCCGGCCGACTGACCGCAGGCGACGTGGAGATCTCCGGCTGGACTGAGCGTGGCCGCGAACTGCGGCGAGGACGTCACGAAGGGCCTTGCCGTGTCGTTCGGCCTGGACGAAACGGCGATGCGGCTGAGGTTGTGTGTGGCTTTGCGTTGGGCAAGGTCAAGGATCTGACGGTTGCCTTGGGTTCATGCCCCCCGTGGCGAGTTCCGGCGGTGACCGTGACCGAGGAGACCCACCTTGGAGTCGCCGACGTGGCGGCTTGCACGGCGGGAACGAACCGGGGTGAGTCGTGCAGCGGAAGCGCCTGGTGAAGATCTGAACCGGGGCCGGCAGCGTGGGCTGGACGTCGTGTCACCGAAAAACTGACGCGTCGAGTTCCACGTCGGCGCTTTGCCAGGCCTTCACGAAGCGCTCTTCCACTTCGTCCGCTTCCTGCTTCCGGTCCTGCGCGCGCAGCGCCGTAGCGAGCCCGAACAGGGACCAGCCGTTGTGCGGGTTGTGCTCCAGGTCACGGCGGTAGACGGCTTCGGCCTCCGTGGCCCGTCCGGCTTCAAGCAGCACGGCGCCCAGGGACTGACGCACAGGGTAGTGGAAGGACGGCGGTTCGGCGTAGCGGAAGCTGTCCTGGAGGGCCACGGCCGAGCGCATCTCATCGATCGCCCGGGCCATCCGGCCTCGTGCCGCCTGGATCTCGCCGGCGAGCAGGTGTTCGGTCAGGCGCACCAGGTTTGAGCCCTGGGCGAAGGAGATGCGCAGGTCCGAGAGTTCCGGGCTCCGCCGCAGCTTGCCGAGGGCCTTGAGGTGCCGTCTGGCACCGCGCGGATCGCCGCCGGCGGCCAGAGCCAGCCCCTGGGCGTAGTGCCACATCGCAGTCTGGAAGGTCTGGCCGGGCGGTGGCGCCGGCGTGTCGAGCACCTTCTGCCAGCGGCCGAACCGGACCCGGACGAACAGCGGCGTCGCCAGGTAGTTCTGCAGGAACGCGAGGCTGCCAGCCATCTCAACGGGTACCTCGGAGGCCAGCTTGTCGGCGCTCTCGATCGCGAGTTCCGCGCGGCCGCCGAACGTCGCCGATGCCCACAGGAAGTGGATGTTGTGGGGGTAGTAGGCGACCGGGTAGAGCCCCTGGGCGTTGCACTGGGCGATGTAGTCGAGATCGGCTTCGATCGCGCGCTGGTTCGACGTCACGGCGTCGTCGTAGCGGCCGACGCGGATGTAGATGTGAGCCGGCATGTGGACCAGGTGGCCGGCGGCCGGCATGAGCTTGCCGAGGGCGTCGGCGCTCGGTTCGGCGAGCTGCGGTTCCCGGGCTTCCATCAGGTGGATGTAGTAGTGGTGGGCGCCCGGGTGGTCGGGATGCGCCGCGATCACTCGCTCGAGGAGTTCCTTCGCTTCCAGCGTTCCCGGCTGCGGCTCGCCGCCGCGCCAGTAGTCCCAGGGCATCGTGTTCATGATCGCCGCGGCGTGCAGCGTGGACGCTTCCGGATCGTCCGGGAAGCGCTTCGCGACTGCGGCGATGGCGTCGACCCACGCCGCGTCGAACGTCTGGCGGTCGGCGTCCTCGCCGGTGGAGTAGCGGTTCGCCAGCGCCTCGATCAGGGCCTGCTCACGCTCGTTTCCGTTGGCGCGCCGCTCCCGCGCCCGCTCCAGGCTCTCGAGCGCCTGGAGTTCGCGTTCGCGCGGCATCCCGTCGTTCAGGTTGCGGCCCAGGGCCAGGGCCTTGCCCCAGTGCGGCATCGGCGCTTCCGGGTCGAGCCGCGAAGCTTCTTCGAAGGCCCGAATCGCTTCGGCGTGGTTGAACGCATAGACGAGGCGCAGCCCCTGGTCGAAGAAGCGCTGGGCCGCCACCGACGACGTGGTGATGGCGTAGTGCAGGTCGCCCAGCCCCTCCAGCGTCGGCGCGAGTGGCTCGCCGGCGTCGTCGGCCGTGATCGCTGAGACGCCGATCGCCGGAATCGTGAACGCGACGATGACGGTTCGCAGGAAGCGTGTGCTGATCCTCATGACGGTCAGAGTAACAGCGGCAGACGAACGGCAGTAGCATCCGCTTCCGGTGGGTGGCACGTGGCGCGAATCGCAGTTCTGACCGGAGGTTCGACGCCGGAGAGGACGGTCGCCCTGGCGGGCGCGGCCAAGGTCTCTGCCGCGCTCCGCGCCCGGGGCTACGAGGTCACCGTGTTCGACACGATCGAACCGGGACCTCTGGACGCCGAACTGGAACGGCAGCGTCTGGGCCGGGTCGTCGGCACCCGTCCGCCGTCGCTGGCTGAGCTTCGCGAGCTGGAAGTGCGGGAAGACCTGTCCTCCCTGGTCGCGGGCGAACTCGCCAGCCACGACGCCGTCTTCCTCGTGCTCCACGGCCGTCAGGGCGAGGGCGGCGAAGTCCAGGAGCTTCTGGAGACCGCAGGCATCGCCTTCACGGGCAGCGACGCCCGGAGCAGCCGTCTGGCGATGGACAAGGACGAAAGCAAAAGCCGCTTCCGCGATGCCGGGATTCCGACTCCCGACGGGCTGACCTGGCCGGCCCGGCAGTCGGACATCGAAGAACTCGGTCTGCCGCTCATCGTCAAGCCGTCACGGGTGGGCTCGACGGTCGGCCTGACCCTCATGTCGGATCTCAACGGCCTCGACTCGGCGGTTGGCAAGGCCCTGACGTTCGACGACCAGGTGATCCTGGAGCGTTTCCTGCCTGGGCGCGAGTACACGGTCGGCGTGCTGGAGGGCGAAGCGCTGGGCGTCGGCGAGATCGTTGCGCCCGGCGTTATCTTCGACTTCCACAGCAAGTACACCCCCGGCCGCGCCCGTGAACTCTTCCCGGCCGAGATCGACCCGGACCTCGAGAAACGCCTTCGCGACCTCGCCCTCGCGGCCCACGAGGCCCTGGAACTCCGCGACTTCTCCCGCGTCGACTTCCGCCTTGACGCCGCAGGCTCTCCCTACTGCCTCGAGGTCAACACCCTGCCGGGCATGACCCCCACCAGTCTCCTTCCCCAATCCGCCGCAGTCTTCGGGTTCTCATTCGAACACCTCTGCGACCGCATGATCCGCCTGGCCCTGGCGCGCAACACATAGCCACATGCTGGGTCGCCCGCACGCCGGAGACGTCCAGCCCGAGCCGGTCCGGGGGGAGGGGTCCCGGGGGGTCGGAGGCAAGTGACTCCCGACACCCTTCCAGCAACCGACGTCGAACCGAAACGCAGCCGACAACAGCGAGCCCACCCTTTCCCGTCTTCCTCCCAAGGGTGAGCGTCCCCCGGGACCCCTCCCCCCGGACCGGCTCGGGCGGGTGCCACGCCCCGGTGCTACGCCGTAGCCGCAGCCGCCGACCGCGGCCGGTTCAGCACGCGGTCGAGCGCCCCGCGCAGGTCGGCCACAAGGTCGTCCGCGTGCTCGATTCCGATCGAGAGTCGCAGAAGCTGGTCGCTGATGCCGGCCGCGGCGCGAGCTTCCGCCGTCATCGAGGCGTGGCTCATCGTGGCCGGATGGGAAACCAGGCTCTCGACGCCGCCAAGGGACTCGGCGAAGGCAAAGCACGTCAGGTGCGAGACAAGGTGGGCCACGTCGCCGGTGTCGCCCCGGAGGTCGAAGCTCGCCATGGCGCCGAAGCCGTCCTGCTGGCGGCTCGCGATGTCGTGGCCCGGGTGGTCCGGCAGGCTCGGATGGTAGACCCGCTCGACGGCGGGATGCTCACGGAGCATGCCGACCACGGCAAGCGCGTTCTCTTCATGGGCACGCAGGCGGCTGTGCAGGGTGCGCAGGCCGCGCAGGGTCAGGTAGCTGTCGAATGGGGCTCCGGCTACGCCCATCATGTTCGCCCACTCCTCGAAGAACTCGTGGAGTTCCGGTGTCGCCGCAATGACGGCGCCGCCGACGACGTCGCTGTGGCCGTTCAGGTACTTCGTCGTCGAGTGGATCACGACGTCGGCGCCCCACTCGATGGGCCGCTGGAGTGCCGGCGACATGAACGTGTTGTCGGCGACCACCAGCGCGCCGGCCTGTTTGGCGTGCCGGCACACGGCCTCGAGATCGGTGATCCGGAGCAGCGGGTTGCTGGGCGTCTCGACCAGGACGAGCTTCGGACGGGAGGCGATCGCCGCGGCCATGGCCTCCCGGTTCGTCAGGTCGACGAAGTCGACTTCGAGCAGGCCGCGCTGTTGGTAGCGGTCGAGCAGCCGGAACGTGCCGCCGTAGCAGTCGTGGGCCGCGACGATCCGGTCCCCCGGGTCCAGCAGTTGGCAGACGAGAGTCACCGCCGCCATGCCGGAGGCGGTGATCACGGTGCCGTGGCCGCCCTCGGCCTCGGCGAGCGCTTTGGCGAGAGCCGCGCGCGTCGGATTGCCCGAGCGCGTGTAGTCGTACGGCCGTTTGCGATCCAGGCCGGCGAAGGTGAAGTTGGCCGAGAGGTGCAGCGGCGGAACGACCGCTCCGTGCTGCGTGTCGGTGGCGAGCGCCGCGCGTACGGCGCGGGTCGCCGGGTCGTGGTTCCTTGTCATGTGAGTCTCCGGTCGAGAAGGGGGTTGTTTGGTCCCGCAGGCGCGGGACGGCTTCAACGCTCTCCCGAGAAGACTTCTACGGAGAGTGAACCGGAGGTGGCGTCGAGACCGCGTTCGAGCGGCTCTTGACTCATCTCTCGGCAAGCTCCGCGCAGCCACTAACGGAGGCGGAACTCCCGTAGGAGTTGGCACCGACCCGGAGTTGCGAAGCCCCGGTGGTTGCCCCGGCGTCAACGGGCCTGTCCCTCAGCCGGTCTCGATGAGTTGCCCCGACCGCGGAGAACCGTTGCCGAAGCGGGAAAATGGTAGCAGATCGCCGAGGCACCGTCCGTGGGACCTCGCGGACACTCCGGTGCTATGCTGCCTGACGACCCACTCACCTGGATTCCGGCGGCGAACGCCGTTCGGTTTTTTTGTTTGGTTGCCCCGCGGTTGTGCCCAGGAAGGGGCGACGGAAGGAGGCCTTGATGAGGAACTCGGTTGGTTGGACGCAGGTGGCTGGCCTTCTGGCGTTGGCGCTCGTACTCTGCGCCGCGAGCGCGTGGGCGCAGGCCACGGGACAGTTGAGCGGTTTCGTCACGGATGCCGAGGGCGGCGCCCTGCCGGGCGTCAGCGTGACGGTGACGAACGTGGCCACGAACCAGTCCCGGCTGGTGATGACCGGACAGGACGGCTACTTCGCGGCGCCGCTGCTGGCGCCGGGCGACTACAACGTCACCGCCGCGCTTGAGGGCTTTGTCCAGTTGAGCCGCGAAGGCGTTCGGGTTACCGCGGCCGAGACCGCCAGGATCAGCATGGCGCTCTCGGTGGGCGAGTTCTCGGAGACGATGACCGTAACCGGCGAGACGCCGCTCATCGAGACTTCGAACGCAACCCTGGGTGTCGTCGTCGACGAGGTGAAGATCGTCCAGTTGCCGCTCAACGGCCGGAACTTCACCCAGTTGGGCACGCTGATTCCGGGCGTGGTCGAACCGCCGGCTCGCCTCGGGGGGGCGCGTGGCGACGCGGACGCCGCTATCCACGGCTTCGGCGCGGCGACGGCCGGCTTCGCCGTCAACGGAGTCCGAAACCAGTCGAACAACTTCCTGCTCGACGGCGCCGCGAACAACGACACGTTCAACACCGGCTTCATCGTGCGGCCGCCGCCGGACGCGATCGAGGAGTTCAAGATTCTGACCCACTCCTACACCGCGGAGTTCGGCCGGAACGCCGGCTCGATCGTCAACGTCGTGACGAAGTCGGGCAGCAACAGCCTGCGGGGGAGCATCTGGGAGTTCAACCGCGACGACTCGCTGGAATCCCGGAACTACTTCTCGCCGCCCGACCAGGAGAAGCCCACCCTCGCTCAGGATCAGTTCGGCGGCACGATCGGCGGCCCGATGATCACCGACCGGCTCTTCGGGTTCGGCTACTACGAGGGGTTCCGGAACACGCGCGGGACGACCCAGAACATCGCCGTGATGTCTGCCACGGAGCGGATGGGGGACTTCTCCGGCGGATCGACGATCATGGACCCGATGACCGGGGAGCCCTTCCCGGGCAACGTGATCCCGGCCGACCGCCTGAGCCCGATCGCGACGAGGCTGATCAGCGAATTCATGCCGCTGCCGAACGTGGGCAGCCGGTACATCGTCTCGCCTGACGTGACCGACGATCGTGACCAGTTCGGGCTGCGCATGGACTACCGGATCACCGACGCGCAGAACGTGCTCGTGCGGGCGCTCAGGAGCACTTCGGATCGCTTCGAGCCGCCGACGGTACGGCCGATCGGCAACACCGCGGCCTCGACGCTCGAGGACTACATGGTGTCCCACACGGCTACGATCGGATCGAACGTCTTCAATCAGGTGCGGTACCTGAGCAGCGCGATCGACGCGGAACCGGTGGTCACCAGCGGTCTCACGAACTCCGAGTACGGCATCAACCTGCCGAACATCAACGAGCTGGCGGTCGGCCTGCCGCAGTTCTCCATCTCGGGTTTCTCGAGCATGGGCGACCGGAACCAGCCGTTCGTCAAGCGGGAGAACGAGGTCGAGCAGTTCACGGAGGATCTGACCATCCTGCGCGGCCGCCACACGATCAAGGCGGGAATCGACTACCGCAACGAGAAGATGTTCATCGGCTTCATCAACCGGCCGAACGGGGACTTCACGTTCCGGGGTACCCACACCGGCAGCGCCGCCGCCGACTTCCTGCTCGGACTTCCATCGCTCTTCCGCACGGCGGTACCGGGGGCCGACTCGATCAACGAGGGCGACGGCTCGCTGTATGCCGGCTACATCCAGGACGAGATCCGGGTGTCGCCGCGGCTGACGTTGAACTTCGGTCTCCGCTACGAGCTGGCCGAGCCCTTCGAGGACACGGGCGATGCGCTGAACAGCTTCCGGCCCGGCCAGCAGTCGACGCGCTTTCCCGATGCGCCCACCGGCCTGGTCTATCCGGGCGACGCTGGCGTGCCCGCGGGGACCTACGATACGGACTCGAACAACTTCGCACCGCGGCTGGCGATGGTCTGGGATCCCGAGGGCAACGGCCGTTCGAGCCTCCGCCTCGGTTGGGGACTGTTCCACGACAGTATCCCGGGTCAGGGCGACTTCTTCCAGAACTCCGTTCTGGCTCCGCCGTTCAACCCGCTGGTCCAGCTCAACTCGCCGCCTACTGAGATGACCCTCGCCGATCCGCTCGCGAACCTCACGGGCGGGCCGACGAGGTTTCCGCCGGGGATCATCTTCATCGGCTGGGGCAGCGAGTTCACGACGCCGAACTATCAGCACTACAACCTGACCTATCAGCGCCAGCTCGGGCAGAACGTCGGCCTCGAGGTCGGTTGGGTCGGTTCGCGCGGCCGGAACCTGCCGATCTTCATGGAGGTCAACCCGCGGGTCGTGGAGCCGGGCCAGACCACGCTCGGGCCGCGCCAGTTCCCCGCCTTCAGCCTGGTGCGGCCGACCTTCACCGTGGCGAAGTCGTGGTACAACGCGCTTCAGGCGAGCGTCCGGATGCGGCCGACCCGAGGTCTCAACTTCCTCTTCTCGTACACCTACGGCGAAGCGGAGGATCACGTCTCGGGGCTCAACATCGGCGGCGAGGAGCGGCCGATCGTTCCGGTCGACCTGCAGCGGTTGAGCTCGATCGACCGGGCGCTGGAGCGTGAGCGCGGGCCGGCGCTGTTCGACGTCGAGCACCGGCTCGTGCTCAGCTTCGGCTACGACCTGCCGTCGCTCGAGGGCAGAAGCGGATTCGTGCGCGGGGTGTTCGGGAATTGGCAGTTGAACGGCATTCTGCAGTACCAGACCGGTTACCCGTTCCCGATCCGGGTGCGCGGCGACGACATCCGCGGCCTCACTTCAAGGCCGGACCAGGTCTGCGACCCGAACCAGGGCGCGCCGAACACGGTCGAGAAGTGGTTCAACACGGAGTGCTTCGTGCCGCTGACCCTGGCCGAAACGGCCACGCGTCACGGCAACGCGGGCCGCAACGTCATACGCGGTCCGGATTTCGAGCGGATCGACCTGTCGCTGGTCAAGCACATCCCGCTCGGCGGCGGCGACCGGTCGCTGCAACTCCGGGTCGAAGCGTTCAACGTCTTCGACCGCGTGAACTTCGCGCAGCCGGGGAACCGCGTCGGCGACCGGGACTACGGCGTGATCACCGCGACGAACGGCGACGGCCGGATCGTTCAGCTCGGCATCAAGTACAACTTCTAGGAGTACTCGCAGCGGATTCGCTGCGCTGACGCGCAGGGAACTGGCCGCCCACTGGGTGCGCCGGTGTCCCCGCCGGCTGCCGCCGAAGGCGGCCGGGAGGACGCGCCGGCCGCCAGGCCGGCTCCGCTTCAGTCGGCCTGGTCCGGCCTCTTGTGGCGTACGAACCAGAGGTTGCGCGCGTACACGAGCACTCCGAAGCTCTGGCCTGTGATGAACACCGGGTCCTTGATCGAGATGGCGTAGCTCAGCAGGGTCAGGCCGCCGAAGAGGCTCAGGTACCAGAAGGCGGTCGGAACGACGCTTTGGCGGCGTCGCTCCGTGGCAATCCACTGGACGAGGAAGCGAGAGCCGAAGAGGACCTGTCCTCCGAAACCTACTGCCTTCCAGATGAGATCGGGTGTGACGGGTGGCATGGTGAGCGCTCCAGTGCTTTGACGGTGACGGCGACCGCACGCCGGCGGTACCAGGAGACGCCGAACAGATCCAGGACTCCGCGAAGGAAGCGGCCCCGGATGTTGTACTTGCTCGCACCTGCCGTGCGCGCACGGTGTCCGACCGGGATCTCAGCGTAGTTGCCGCCGTGCCGCAAGGCCAGCAGGGGCAGAAAGCGGTGAAGCCCGTCGAAAGGGGGAATGTCCTCGAGAGCGGCAGCTCGGTAGCCCTTGAGTGCGCATCCGATGTCGGTGCACGGGTCCTTGAGAATGAGCCGCCGCACCCGGTTGGAGATCCGGCTCGCCAGCCGCCGCAGCACCGTGTCCTTGCGTCTCGCTCGCACGCCCGAGACGACGTCGTGGTCCTCGAGCAGAGCGACGATAGCCGGGATGTCGGCCGGGTCGTTCTGGAGGTCGGCGTCCATCGTGACCACCAGGGGCGCCCGGGCGGCCCGCAGCCCGGCAAGCAGCGCCGCCGACTGGCCGGCATGGCGATCAAGACGCAGGGCCCGCAGTCTCTCGTTGCCGGTTGCCAGCTCCACGAGTTCGTCGCGGCTGCCGTCGGTGCTGCGGTCGTCGACCAGGATCAACTCGTAGTCGAGACCGGTCGACTCGATGGAATCGTGCGTTTCCGCCACGAGTCGTTGCAGGTTGCCCGCCTCGTTGTACACCGGGGCGACGATCGAGAGCTGCGGCGGCATGGCGGCTGCTCCGATCCTAGCCCCGCTCCCGGGTTCCTCGTGCCCGAAGGCGCGTTGATACCCTCCCGCCCGTGCTGCTCATCGTGCGCCACGGCGAAACCGCGTCGAACGCCGCCCGCGTGGTGCAGACGCCGGGTACGCCGCTCAACGAGCGCGGCGTCGGCCAGGCGGAACGCTTGGCGTCGCGATTGGTGGAGCACCACCGGCAACGTCCGATCGGCTGCATCGTCGCGAGCGATCTGCGCCGGGCCGAGATGACCGCGGAGCCAGTGGCAGGGGCCCTGGGTCTGCCTCTGCTCATCGAGCCCCTGCTCGCCGAGCGGAACTTCGGCGACCTGCGGGGACGGGCTTATGCCGACATCGGCCTCGACATCATGGAGCCTGGCTACGCACCTCCGGGCGGGGAGGATTGGGAGACGTTCCACCTTCGGGTGGACGCGGCCTGGGCCCGGATTCGGCAGACGGCAGCGGCGGCGGAGGGAGACAGCGTCTTCGTCACTCACGGCCTCGTCTGCTATTCGCTGGCGCTCCGTCACCTGCACCTCGGTGACGGCGTGGAGCCTCCGACCCGGTGGGGCAACACCTCGGTGACCCATGTGCAGGCTCGCGCGCCCTGGGAAGCGTCCCTGGTGAACTGCTGCGACCACCTTGATGCCGCGACCGCCGATGGCGGTCAGGTGTCCGGGATCTGACGGCCGGATCGGCTCTCGTTGTCGCCCGGTTCGGACGGAGTGCTCGGATAAAGTTCTGCTCCCGGCAGTTCGGGAAGAACCCGGGCGGGAAGAACCCGGGGATTCCGGGGGTTGGGAGAGTCGACCGAGATGACGATGGATTCCAGCGAGAACATTCCGACCGAACAGCCCCTGGCGGCGCCCCGGACGCCGCCAGCCGGCCCTGCCGTACCGGGCGTCAGCGAAGAGCTGCGCACGGAAATCGCCGCCCAGGCGGACCTGCTGCAGCGCGTCCGTGCCGAGGTGGCCAAGGTGATCGTCGGTCAGACCTACATGATCGATCGATTGCTGATGGCGCTCATCGCCGACGGTCACGTCCTGGTCGAGGGCATTCCGGGTCTGGCCAAGACGACCGCGATCAAGACCCTGGCCGAAGCGGTTCACACCGGCTTCTCGCGCATCCAGTTCACGCCGGACCTGTTGCCGGCGGACCTCCTGGGCACCCAGATCTACCGGACCGATCAACACGACTTCCAGGTCAAGCAGGGACCGGTCTTCACCAACCTGCTGCTTGCCGACGAGATCAACCGCGCGCCGGCCAAGGTCCAGAGCGCGCTGCTCGAGGCGATGCAGGAACGACAGGTCACGCTGGGCGACCAGACCTTCGATCTCCCGGATCCGTTCCTCGTCCTCGCGACCCAGAACCCGATCGAGCAGGAGGGGACGTACCCGCTGCCGGAGGCACAGGTCGACCGCTTCATGCTGAAGCTCCGCGTGGACTACCCGGACCGCCAGGAGGAGATGGAGATCATGCGCCGGATGGCCCGTCGCGAGCGGCCGGGGGTCGAGGCGGTGGTGAGTCCGGAGGACGTTCGCCGCGCGCGCGACGTGGCCGACGCCATCTACCTCGACCCGAAGGTCGAGGAGTATGTGGTCGATCTGGTCTTCGCCACTCGGGAGCCGGCCGGGGTCGGTCTGGAGAAGCTCGAGCCGCTGATCGAGTACGGAGCGTCGCCGCGCGCGACGATCTTCCTTGCCGCGGCGGCGCGCGTGCAGGCCCTGATGTCGGGCCGGTCCTACGTCACGCCGCAAGACGTCAAGACCGTGGCCCCGGACGTGCTCAGGCACCGGGTGCTGATCTCCTACGAGGCCGAGGCCAGGGATCTCACCTCGGACGACCTGATCCAGGAGCTCCTCAACACCGTCGACGTTCCCTGAGGCCGCCCGGTTGTACAGGGGATCTGGGGAATCGATGTTCTTCTTCAGACCAGAGCGGAACGAGGCCCCCGAGCAGGAAACGGCGACCCTGTCGCCCGAGCTGCTGGCGCGGATCAAGGCGATTCAGATCCGTACCCAGCGGCTGGTGACCGACGCGCTGGCCGGGGAGTACCACAGCGCCTTCAAGGGAAGGGGCATGGAGTTCGAGCAGGTGCGCGAGTACGCGCCAGGCGACGACATCCGCCATATCGACTGGAACGTGACGGCGCGCATGTCGAGCCCGTTCGTCAAGGAACACCGCGAGGAACGGGAGTTGACGGTGATGCTGATCGTCGACGTGAGTTCCTCGGGGGCGTTCGGCACCTCCGGCAAACAGAAGCGGGAGGTCGTCGCCGAGCTGGCGGCCGTGCTCGCCTACCTCGCGATCCAGAACAACGACCGCGTGGGGATGATCATCTTCTCGGACCGGATCGAGCGGTTCATTCCGCCGAAGAAGGGACGGGCGCACGTGTGGCGCGTGATCCGGGAAGTCCTGAGCTTCCAGCCCACGGGGCGCGGCACGGACCTGGACGGCGCGCTCGAGTACCTGGGACGGGTCGTGCGGCGCCGGTCGGTGGGGTTCGTCATTTCGGACTTCCTGGATTCAGGCTTCGGGGAGCGGTTGCGGGTGGCCGCACGGCGTCACGATCTGACCGCGATCCGCGTGCTGGATCAGCGAGAGGTGACCATGCCGCGCATGGGGCTCATCGAGCTCGAAGATGCGGAAACGGGCGAGACGCTGGTCATCGACACGGCGGACCGGCGGGTCTCGGAGAGTTTCGTACGGTTGGCCAGGCAGGACATGGAGCGGCGGACGGAGCAGTTCCGCCAGGCGGGGATCGGCGAGATCCAGGTCTGGGCCGACCGGCCGTGGATCGAGCCCCTGGTGCGCTACATGAGAGCGCGCGAGCAGTCGGTGCGGGTGTAGGCATGGCGCCGGGAAACACGACCGCCTGGGTCACGGTGCCGTTTACCGCGGCGATGCTCGCTCTGTGCTGCGCCACCGGTGAACCGACCGGCGATGCCGAAGCGAAGCCCCCCGCTGAACTGCGGGCCTCCGTGGACCGGCCCACCGCCACCACGGGCGACCTGATCACGTACACGGTGGAAGTGGAGCGGGACCCGGAGGTCGAGGTGGCGTTGGACGATCCTGGGGCGGACATCGCCGGTTTCCGCATCGTCGACCTGGGGCGGGCCCCGGTGGAGACCCTGGCTTCCGGGCGGCTCCTCGAGCGAAGGTGGTACGAACTTCGGGCCGACCTCGTGGGCTCCTACGTCCTGCCGGTGCTGACCGCGACCTACAGCGAGCCCTCCGGCCCCGGCGGCGATCTGGAAGCGGGGGAGATCTCCGTCGAGGTCGAGTCCGTGCTGCCTGACGACCGAAGCGAAGCGACCGACATCCGCGACATCAAGCCGCTGCGCAGAATCGACACGGTCGCGTCGTGGCTGTTGTGGACTGGGTTGGCCGTGGCCGTTGCCGCTCTCGGGCTGGCTGCGTGGTGGTGGTGGCGCCGCCGCCGACCGGACGGCGTTGCGGCCGGTGCGCCTCCGATTCCGCCCTACGACCTGGCGATTCGGGAGCTGGAGCGGTTGCGCCGGACGGACTTCTCCGACCTGCGGGAACTCCGCCGCTACTACTTCGCTGTTTCATCGGTCGTCAGAACCTACGTCGAGGGCCGTTTCGGACTGAACGCGACCGACCTGACGACCGAGGAGATCCTGGGCCGGCTGGGCGGGTTGGGGCGGCTCGAGCCGTCGCAGGCAAGGCGCCTGGAGCGCTTCCTGGTCGCCACCGACCGGGTCAAGTTCGCGGCGCATCTGCCGGTGTCCGGGGAGATCGAGCGCACCTGGGAGCAGGCCCTGGGATTCGTCACGGCGACGCGGCCCAGGGAGGATCCGGAGGCAGGCGAGAGAGCGGCGCCGACCGCCGCTGACACGGGGAAGGCGGCATGACGGAACAGCTCGTCTTCGCCGATGCGCGCTGGCTCTGGGTGCTGCTTCCGCTGTACGTGATCTGGGCGGTCCTGTGGTGGCTCCGGCCGCGACTGCGCCAGGTCGCGGCGAAGCGCGGCGCCGGTGGCGACAGCGCGGCGGTGGCGTATTCCTCCCTTGGCCATGCCCTGCGAACCCCGCGCTCCGGCACGCTGACGGCGCGCCGACTGGTCTCGGCTCTGCGGCTTCTCGTCGTTGCTCTCGTCCTGCTTGCCGTGATGCGGCCGCAGACCGGCCGCGCGTTGACCGAAGTGAGTACGGAGGGAATCGACATCGTGCTCGTGATCGACACCTCGGGTTCGATGCGGGCGCTGGACCTGGATGCGCACGAACGTTCGCTGAGTCGCCGGAGGGACCGGCTCGAGGTGGCGAAGGGGGTCGTCGAAACGTTCATCGCCGCCCGGCCGAATGACCGGGTCGGTCTGGTCGTGTTCGGCGAGGAGGCCTTCACCCAGTGTCCGCTGACCCTCGACCACGGGGTCGCGGCCACGTTCCTCGAGCAGTTGGAGATCGGCATGGCCGGGGATGCCACGGCAATCGGATCGGCGGTCGGCGTCGCCACCAAGCGTCTCAAGGACTCGGACGCGGAGTCGAAGGTGGCGATCCTGCTCACGGACGGGCGGAGCAACGCCGGTTCCCTGTCGCCGCTGCGAGCCGCCGAAGCGGCGTCGGCGCTAGGCGTCCGGCTCTACACGATCGGCGTCGGCACCAGGGGACAGGCGCCCTTCGTGGTCGAGACCGGCTTCGGGCCACGGGTCGTCTATCAGGACGTGGAGATCGACGAAGAGACCCTGCGGCGGATGGCGGACACGACAGGCGGCGCGTACTACCGGGCCGAGGACGAGGCGGGGCTGGAGCAGATCTACGAACGGATCGACGAACTCGAGAAGACGGAGATCAGCCAGGAGTCCTACATGGAGTACGAGGAACGGTTCGCCTGGCTGGTGGCGCCGGCCGTGTTCCTGCTGCTGCTCGAGGTCGTGCTGCTCGATACCCGCCTGAGGAAGCTGCCGTGACCGGTGGGTCGGCAGCCGGCGACACGGCAGCCCGCGACACTGTGCCGGACGGCGCCGGCCCGCGCCGCTGGGAGCTGCTGGCGCTGACCCCGGCCCTGCTGCTGGCCGGCGGCTGCGAGATGCGGACGGGCCGGCCGGACGCGCTCTGGCTGCTGTGGCTCGGCCCGGCGCTCCTGCTGTTCTACGTCTACGCGTTCCGCACACGCGCGCGCCTGCTCGGTCGTTTCGCTTCCCGTGAGATGCTGCCGGGGTTGATCGCCGGGGTGAGCCGGCCGAGACGGCGCCTGAAGGCGGTCCTCGTGCTCGTCGCGGTGCTCGCGCTCGTGGCGTCTCTGGCGCAGCCGCGCTGGGGTTTCGTGTGGGAGGAGGTGCACCGGGAGGGCGTCGACATCGTGGTCGCCCTCGACGTCTCGGACTCGATGCTCGTGCTGGACGCGGAGTCGGGCGGCGAACTGAGCCGGCTCGAACGCGCCCGGCGCGAGATCGCCGATCTGCTTCAGCGGCTCGAAGGAGACCGGATAGCGCTGGTTGCTTTCGCCGGCAGCGCGTTCCTGGAACTGCCCCTGACCCTGGACTACTCGGCGGCGTCGCTGTTTCTCGAAGCGATGGAGCCGGACCTGATTCCGGTCAAGGGCACGGCGATCGGTGAGGCGCTCCGCGTTTCGCTGGAGGCCTTCGACCGGGTGGCCCAGACCGGATCGCGGAAGTCGCGCGCGATCATCCTGATCACCGACGGCGAGGATCATCTGGGCGAGGCGCAGGACGTCGCCGAGGCCGCCGCCGAGGCGGGAGTGCGCATCTTCGCGATCGGCATCGGACGGGACGAGGGCGCGCCCATACCCAGGGAGGGAGGCGGTTTCCGCACCGACCGCCGGGGCGAGATCGTCCTGAGCCGGCTCGATGAAGCGGCATTGCAGCGTATCGCCCTGACCACGGGCGGCCGCTATGTCCGCTCGGTGACTGGCGACGTGGATCTCGAGCAGATCTACGCTCAGGGCATCAAGGCGCAGTTGGAGGACCAGGAGTTGGGTTCCAGCCGGCAGCAGCGCTGGGAGGAACGATTCCAGTGGCTGCTGGTCATAGCGCTCGGGGCGCTGATGCTCGAGCCGCTGATCGGCGAGCGTCTGCGGCGACGTGGCCCCGGGCAGGAGGGGAGGAACGATGCCGCGGTTGCGTGATCCCGTGAGCGGGCGCCGATGCATGGCCCCGGCCGCACCCTGGCTGCCGGGGCTTGGGCTGCTCCTCCTTCCGGTCGCCGTCGCGGCGCAGGCGCCGGACGAGGAGCCGGAAGCTCCGCCGGTCGAGTACGCATCGCCCTACGCGGCCTGGGACGCGGGCGCCTACGACCAGGCCCTGAGAGGGTTCGCGGACCACCAGACGGAGCTGCCGGACGATCCCGAGCTGAGCCTGAACGTCGGCGCCGCCCACTACAAGCTGAACGACTTCGAAGCGGCGGACAGTCAGTTCTACCGGGCCGCGGCCATCGGTGATGACGAACTGCGTGCCCAGGCGCTCTACAACCTGGGCAACAGCGCCTACCGTCAGGACAGGCTCGAGGACGCGGTTGACTTCTACGTGGCCTCACTCGAGGCGAATCCCGACGACCTCGACGCGAAGTTCAACCTGGAGTTCGTGCGCGAGGAGATGCGGCAACGCCAGCAGCAGAATCAGGACGGTCAGGACCAGCAGCAGAACGAGCAGCAGGATCAGGAGCAGGAGCAGGACGACCAGGGCGCGCAGCAGCAGTCGGAGGGGGATCACGGTCAGGAAGAGCAACCGTCCGGTCAGGAGCAGGACCCGGGCGACCAGGGACAGGACCGGCAACCGCAGGGTGGCGAGGATCCGCAGGACAGCGACGGGGACGGCAGCCCGGACGCTGAGGACCCGGAACCGCAGTCCGACGAACCGCAGAGCGGTAGCCAGGGCCGCCCTCAGGAACCGCGGCCGGGCATGACGCCGGAGGAGGCGGAGCGCTATCTGCAGGCTTTGGAGGAGGGCCGGCCGGACCCGACCCGCCGGGGGCAGCGCGGGCGTCGAAGCCGCCTGGCGAAGGACTGGTAGCGCGATGGACACAAGCACGCACGGGCGGTCATTCGACTGGCGCCGCGTCGCGGCCCTTGTCGCCTGGACCTTCCTGCTGGTCCAGGCCGGGGCCGAGTCTCAGGAGCCGGATCGGATACGGGTCACCGTCGACCGCAATCAGGTCGCCCTGGGCGACCAGCTCTACCTGACGATCAGGATCGAAGGTTCGCCTGACGAACCGCCGGGCCTGCCCGAGCTGCCGGACTTCCGCGTCCTCTCGCGTGGTGAGCGTCGCGACATGCAGATCACGAACGGCCGGGTCAGCAACAGTACGTCCTACAACTACCTGCTGATCCCCACACGGGCCGGCAGCTACGAGATCGGTCCCGCGACCGCCCGGATCGACGGTGTGGAGGTCCGGAGCCGGCCGTTCACGATTCAGGTCGCCGACGCCGGGGGCCAGTACGACGAGCAGGACCGGGATCTCTTCGTTACCGCGACCGTGTCGACGGATCGACCGTGGCAGGGCCAGCAGGTCATCTACGCCTGGCGTTTCTACAGCCGCGTGCCCGTGGGGCAGGGATCGATCGAGTCGATGGACTTCGGCAGCGACGTCGTGGTCGAAGACCTCGGCGACGTGCGGCAGTTCTCGACCTCGATCGACGGTGTCCAGTACTCGGTGAACGAGGTGCGCAAGGCGCTGTTTCCCCAGCGATCCGGCGAGTTGACCCTGCCGCAGACCCAGCTCCGGGTGCAGGTGGAAGTCGAGCAGGCTCGCCGGCCAAGCCGGAGGCGCAGCATCTTCGACGACTTCGACAGTCTGCTCGGATCGGGCGGCCGCTGGGCGACGAAGTATCTGCTCACGGAGCCTCTGACGCTCGATGTGCAGCCGCTCCCGCCGGCGCCCGACGGTTGGAACGGGCTGGTCGGAGACTTCGAGATCCGGGCTTCGCTCAGCCGGCGCGAGCTGCAGGTGGGGCAGTCGGCCACGCTCGAGGTTCGGGTCGGCGGCACCGGCAACGTGCAGCTCCTGACCGAGCCCGACATCCCGGAACTGCCGGCGTTCAAGATCTATCCGGACCAGCCGGACGCGAGCATCGACCGCAGCGGCCGCGTGCTGACCGGCCGCAAGGTGTTCCGACGGGCTCTGGTCCCGCTGGTGGCGGGACCCCTCGATGTTCCGCCGATCGATCTCGTCTACTTCGATCCCGAGCTCGGCGATTACGCGACTCGCTCGACGGAGCGCATCGACTTCGATGTCGCGCCCGCCGAGGGCGAGGAGGAGCTGATGCTCACCGAGTCGCTGGCCCCGACCACGGGCAAGGTGGCGGTTCGGATCCTGGCCGACGACATCCTGCCGATTCGTCGGGCGGCGGCCGGCATCGTCTCGGCCACGCCTCTGGGGTGGCGTCTGTGGTTCTGGTTTGCCGGCGGCGTCCTGCCGCCCCTGATGTACCTGGCCTTGCTCGCGCGCCATCGACGCGAACGCCGCTACGCCGCCGACAGGACGCTGCGCCGGCGCCAGCGGGCGCTGCGCGACGCACTCTCGGTTGCGAGGAGACTCCGCTCCGGCGCGGGGCCCGCTTCCGCTGCGGAGGCCTCCCGGATCGTGCGTCGCTACGTCGGCGACAAGCTCGGTGTCGAGGGCTCCGCGCTGACGCCGTCGGAGGCGGAGACTGCGCTGGTCCGGGCTGCCGTGGATGACGCTCTGGCGGCGCGTTGCCGGACACTGCTGGAGCGACTCGAGGCGGCCCAGTACGGCCTGGCGCCGGTGGCGGGCGGCGGTGGGCTGGCGGCGGAAACCAGCACCGAAGGCCTGAGCGATCTGATCAAGGCCCTCGACAGGCAGTTGCGGGGCCGCCAACCATGAGACGTGCCCCCATGAGAAGGGTCGCGATTCTCGCCCTGTTCGGCGCGGCCGCGGCCATCCCGGCTCTTTCCCAGGACGAGGAAACGCCTGTGGTCACCGAGGCCCAGCCGGCCGAGGGAGCCCCGGCGGCGCCGGAACCGGCCGAACTCTGGGTCAACGGCAACGCTGCGTACGAGGCGGGCGACTTCGGCCGAGCCGTCGCCCTCTATCGCGCGATGCGCGAGATGGGGATAGACAACGGCCACCTGCACTACAACCTGGGAAACGCCTACTTGCGCGCCGGCGAACTGGGCCGTTCCATCGCTTCCTACCGTCGCTCGCTGAGGCTCCTGCCGCGCGACGAAGACGCCGACGCAAACCTGACGTTCGCTCGCCGGAGCGCGCGCGATGAGATTGCACCGCCGGAGCCTCCCGTGCTCCTCCGCACCGTTCTGTTCTGGCACTACAGTCTGGCCCCGGTCGAGGTCCTGAGGAGCGCGGTGCTTGTCGGTGTCGGCTTCTGGATCGTGCTCGCGCTTCGGCTCTACCGGCCGGCATCGGAGGTGCTTCGCTGGTCCGCGGTCTGCCTGCTCGCGGTCGGTCTCGCGCTGGCCGGTTCGCTCGTGGCCCACGCCGCCTTCAGCTCCCCGGTCGCGGTCGTGCTTCCGCAGGAGATCGACCTCCACGCCGCGGCCGGCGAGGGTTCGGTGGTCCGATTCCAGCTCCACGCCGGTACGGAAGTGCGCGTGATCGAGCAACGTCCGGAGTGGGTCCGCATCGAACTGCCGGACGGAGAGCGGGGCTGGTCGATGCGGCAGTATCTGGAGGTCGTCGAGTGAGTGCTACCGCCGGCCGTTCGCGGCGAACGGGCGCTGCAGGATCTCGAAGAAGGCGACCAGGAAGCGGAACGTGAGGCCCCAGACGATGTGCCGTTTCGGGTCGCCGACGACGACGCCGGGGAAGCTGACTTCGGGATAGGGCGGATGGCGGTAGTCGATGACCCGCTCCGGGTCCTCGAACCAGGCCAGCGGCACCCAGAGGGTCTCGGCGACCTCGTAGTTCAGGACCAGGTCGTTGCCGGTTCGGTCCCCGACTTCGTAGACGAACGCCGCGATCCGCAGTTGCCGGCCCTGGCCGGCGCGTTGTCCGGTCTGGTCGTCGAGCCGGCCGATCAGATGGGCGCCTTCAAGCGACAGGCCCACTTCCTCGACCGTCTCGCGTTCGGCGGTGTGCCTCAGGTCGCGGTCGGTTTCGTCGTGCCGGCCGCCCGGAAAGGCCATTTGCCCCGACCAGGGGTCCTGCGGCTTCTTCGACCGCTCGATGAACAGCGCTTCCGGTCCGGCAGTCGACGGACGCAGCACCATCGCCACGCTCGCCTCGAACGCGGCCGGCGGGAGGATCGTCGGTTCGTAGGCAGCCAGCCTTCGCCGGATGTCGCCGATGTTCATGGCGCGCCGAGGCGAGGCGCCTAGGCGAACGTCGCCTTCAGCCAGTCGCCCAGTACCCGGTTGAATTCCTCCGGCTTCTCCTGCTGGGTCCAGTGGCCGCAGTCCTTGATCGTGTGCTTGGCGATGTTCGGCACCAGCGCCTCGATGCCGTCGGCGGAGGAGGGAGGCAGGACGACGTCGTTCTCGGCGCCGACGTACAGGCAGGGCTGGTCGATCTTCTGGTCGACATCCTTCATCAGCTCCCAGTTGCGGTCGATGTTCCGGTACCAGTTGACGCCGCCGGTGAAGCCGGTGCGCTCGTAGACGCCGACGAAGTGGGCCAGTTCCGCTTCCGTGAGTAGAAGTTCGCCCCGCAGTGACTCGACCGAGCCGTGCCTGATGCTGTCGAGCAACTGGAACTTCCGTTCTGGAGCGTCGGCAGGGAGCTTGTTGAACTCCTCGGCGTTCCACGAACCGCGCCGCATGAAGGTGCGGAAAGACTTCTCGACGTCCGCTTCCAGCACCTCCTCTGCCTTCCAGGGTTCCTGGAACGCGACGACGTAGTTGTTCTCGCCGCGCATCCGGCGGAGTATCTCGATTGGCGGCTGAGGCGGTTGCGGTCCGGTGGCGGTGTTGACGCCGACCACGCCGAGCACGCGGTCCGGGTGCAGCCGGGGCATGGCCCACACCACGCCGCCGCCCCAGTCGTGGCCGACGAACACCGCCTTCTCGACACCGCGGGCGTCGAGCAGGCCGACCAGGTCGGCGCAGAGCTCCGCGATGTTGTAGGCCTCGATCCGGAGAGGCCGCTGGGTGTTGCCGTACCCGCGCTGGTCGGGCGCCAGCACGCGGAAACCCGCCGCGGACAGCGCCGCCAACTGGTGGCGCCAGGAGTAGGCCAGTTCCGGGAAGCCGTGGCTCAGCACGACGGGGACGCCCTCGGTCCCGCCCTCGTAAACGGCCATCCGGAGGCCGCCGTTGGTGCGGACGTAGTTCGGCTCGGGCCAGACCGGGCTGTCGGGCTCGGTCGCGGCGCCGGCGCCAGAGTTCGCGGCGAGTGCGGCGGCGCCAGCGGCTGAGCCGGCAATCAGGGTACGGCGGCTCATCGCTGTGTCGGAGTTGCTGGAGTCGTCGTGGTTCGTCATGGGAGGAATCGTAGCCCACGGACCGGCCGTCGCGCCGATGTCGTCATCGAGCCGCCGGACTGCTACCTTCTCCGGTACGAACGGCCGGAAAGGACCTGCGATGAAACGCTTCTACCTCCTCCTCTGCGTCCTGGGCACGGTGCTGCCGTACTGGCAGTTTCTGCGGTTCTTCCTGGGCGACGGCGGGTTCGACCTGCCCGGCTTCATCGGCGCGGCGACGGCCAATCCCGTGGCGGCCGGCTTCAGCATTGACCTCGTCGTGTCGTCCGTTGCGTTCTGGGTGTTCCTGTTCGCGGACGGCCGCCGTCACCGCATCGGCCATCTCTGGGTCCATGTCGCGGTGAACCTGCTGGTCGGTCTGTCGCTGGCGTTGCCGCTCTACCTCTACCGCCGCACGGCGGCGATCGAGCAAGCGCGGGCCGCCGCGGCCTGAGCCGGCGGGGTTCCTCGAGTCAGGGCGCCGCGTCCGGCGGCCACGGCTTGGTGCGGATGACGCGTCCGACGTCGCCCGGTTCGGCGATCGTGCGCTGATCCGAGAGGACTTGGTTCATCCGCTCGTGGATCTCTGGCGGCAAGGGCGCACTGCGCCGCGTGTCCAGGTCGATGTGGATGCTCAGCAGCTCGTGCGTCGCGGCGACGTAGCCTTCATCGGCGTGCAGCATGCGCATGAAGGTGTGGTACTTCTTGTCGTCGAAGCCCAGGAGTTCCGCTTCGACCACGATGGGCGCGCCCTCCGGAAGCTCCCTCAGCCAGGTGAGGTGGCTGTCGATCGAGAACGTGGAGCGCCGGTTCGAAATGCGGTAGGTCCGGTCGATGCCCAGGAATGCCGTCCAGGGGCCTGTCGCGTCGTCGAACACGACCAGGTAGTAGCCGGCGTTCATGTGGCCGTTGTGGTCGATCCACTTCGGCAGGACCGTGCCTGTCCAGATCTGCTGTGCGTCGGTCATTCGTACCAACCCGGCGGTGCCGGAGTCTATGGCCTTGCTACGATCCCTCGCCGGTCGCGTCCGAAACCAGCAGGAGGTCGCCCCATGAGAGTCGGCATTTCACTACCCGTCCGCGAGTTGAAGGACGACCTGGGCGCGGTCAAGGCGTTCGCCCAGGCTGCCGACGATCTCGGCTACACGCACCTGCGGGTGCCGGACCTGGTCGCGCGGCCGAAGAGCGGCCACCTGCACGAACCTCTGGTCATGCTGGCCTACGTCGCCGCGGTGGTGGAGAAGATCGAGCTCGTGCCGTCGGTCATCGTCACGCCGTCCCGGCAGACGGTGCTGCTGGCGAAGCAACTGGCCACACTCGAACGGCTGTCGGGCGGCGGCGTGCGCCTGGGCGTCGGCGTCGGCGGCAGCGAGGCGGAGTACCGGGCGCTGGGGCAGGACTTCGGCACGCGGGGCGCCCGCTGCGAGGAACAGCTCGAACTGTTGCGGCGCCTGTGGGCGGAACCGGAGGTCGACTTCGAAGGCCGCTGGGACGTCGTCCAGGGTACGGGTATCGATCCCCTGCCGTCTCGTCCGATCCCGATCTGGATCGGCGCGCGGGGGTTGCCGGTGCCGCGCATCCGTCGGCGCATCGGCCGGCAGGCGGACGGCTGGTTCGTCCTGTGCTCGCCAGAGGATTTCGCCGGCCTGAAAGCGGATATCGGCGCCGCCGCCCGGGCCGCCGGCCGCGATCCGGCGGTGATCGGCACGGAGGCGGGGGTCGCCGTCGTCGGGCCGCGTGAGCACGAGTGGCAGGATCGCGTCCGCGGATGGCGGGAGAAGGGTCTGACTCACCTCTGCTTGCGGACTCTGGGCGGTGGGCTCGGCGCGGATGCCGACGTTCATATCGCGACGGCGCGCCGCGCCTTCGAAGAGCTTCAGGAGTTGTTCTGAGCGGGTGGAGGTGACGTCCACGGCTTGCCCCGCTTGACTTCCGCCGGCCCGAGCGAGCAGAATCCCAACCTTCCTGATGATCCAGTCCTCCTCATGAACTACACGACACACAGTTCGTCTCTGGTCAAGCGGCTGCACAAGCCGGGCGCGAAGCCTTGGCTCCAGGACTGGGTGTCCACAGCCTGAAGACCGACACAGCGACCTTCTCGGCCGGCCATCCAGTTCAAGGGTGCGCCGGCTTTCTTGTATCCGGAGGATCCCTCCATGCCTTCCCATCCAGCCATCATCGAGTCGACCCTGCGCGAGGGTGAGCAGTTCGCGAACGCCTTCTTCGACAGCGACCAGAAGGTGGAGATCGCGCGCCTCCTGGACGGGTTCGGAGTCGAGTATGTCGAGCTGACCTCGCCAGCTGCGAGTCGAGGCAGCCGGGACGATTGCGAGCGGGTGGCGAACCTCGGGCTCCGCGCCAAGGTACTGACCCACACGCGATGCCATCTGGACGACGCCAGGCTGGCGCTGGAGACCGGCGTCGACGGGATCGACGTCGTGTTCGGTACTTCCCGCTACCTGCGGGAGTACTCCCACGGCAAGAGCATGGAGCAGGTGATCGAGACGGCGGTCGAGGTGGTCGAGTACATCCGGTCGCACGATGTCGAGGTCCGCTTCAGTACGGAGGATTCGTTCCGCAGCGATCTGGACGATCTGATCCGCGCGTACCACGCCGTGAACGCCGTGGGTGTCAACCGTGTGGGGGTGGCGGACACCGTGGGCGTTGCGAGTCCCAGGCAGGTGTACGAGCTGGTACGGCGGCTGAGGCGAGAGGTCGACTGCGACATCGAGTTCCACGGCCACAATGACACCGGCTGTGCGGTCGCCAATGCGTTCTGTGCGCTGGAGGCGGGCGCAACCCATGTCGACACGTCGGTGCTCGGAATCGGCGAGCGGAATGGCATCACGCCGCTCGGCGGCCTGGTGGCGCGACTCTACGCCGAGGATCCCGAAGGCATCCGAAGCCGCTACGACCTGCCGCTCCTGCGGGAGATCGAGAACTACGTCGCTTCCCTGGTCGAGGTCGACGTGCCTTTCAACAACTACATCACGGGCTACACGGCGTTCACCCACAAGGCGGGCATTCACGCCAAGGCGATCCTCAACGATCCCTCGAGCTACGAGATCCTGGATCCGGCCGACTTCGGGCTCGACCGCTACGTCCACGTCGCGCATCGGCTGACCGGCTGGAACGCGATCAAGTCCCGCGTCGAGCAGTTGCGGCTCGATCTGAGCGATGCGCAGGTCAAGGAGATCACGGCCCACATCAAGGCGCTGGCCGATGAGAAGCCGCTCAGCCTGTCGGACGTTGACGCCCTGCTGCGGGACTACCACACGGCGGAGCTGTTGCCCGCGGTGGCGGGAGCTGCCGGGTGACCGAGGTCGGTCGGCCGGCCGACATGGCCCGGACCTTCGCGCAGAAGGCGCTGGCCAGTGCTGGGGGCGAGGCGGCCGTCGCGGTCGGTCAGATCGTCGACGCGCGGCCGGACATCGCACTCAGCCACGACAACACGGCGCCGATCGCCGAGATCTGGCGGCAGTTCGGACAGGAGCGGGTCTCCATCCCGGAGCGGATGGCGGTCACTCTCGACCACGCCGTGCCGGCGCCGACGATCCGCCACGCCCGGAACCATGCTGAAGTCCGAGCCTTCGTCGCCGAGCAGGGTGTCGGCCACTTCTTCGAGGTCGGGCGCGGCATCTGCCACCAGGTGCTGAGCGAGGAGGCGGTCGTGCTGCCGGGCGACCTGATTCTCGGTTCCGACTCCCACACGCCGCACTTCGGCTGGCTAGGCGCCTTCGGCGCCGGCGTCGGCCGCAGCGAGATGGCGGTCATCTGGGCCACCGGCGAACTCTGGCTCAGGGTGCCGGAGTCGATCCAGATCCGGCTCGAGGGAAAGCTCGGCGACTGGGCGACGACGAAGGATGTGGCGCTGACCCTGATCGGGAAGCTGGGCGCGGCCGGCGCGCTCTACCGGAGCGTCGAGTTCGATGGGCCGGCGATCACGGGCCTGAGCCTCGACTCGCGCGCGGCACTGGTCAACATGATGGCGGAGATGGGGGCCAAGAACGCGTACATGCCGCCGGACCAGGCGGTGTTCGGATACCTCGCGGAACGGCTCGTCGCGCGGCCAGGTCGGCGGCCGGGAAGAGGCGCCGGACACGGCGAAACTGCGGAGGAAGCCGCGGGCCGGTTGGGGGAGAGGGCGCTCTACCCCGATCCCGGTGCGACCTATGCCGCCAAGCATGTGCTCGATCTGTCGGCCGTCGAACCGCGGGTGGCCCGGCCGCACCAGGTCGACGACACGGTCGGCGTCGGCGAGCTCGAGTCGGTGCGAGTCGACCAGGCGTTCATCGGCACCTGCACGAACGGTCGGCTGGAGGATCTGGGTGCGGTCCATCGGGTGATGGTCGGACGGCGTACGGCGCCGGGCACGCGGATGGTCATAGTGCCTTCCTCGAGCGAGGTCTGGAGTGAAGCGCTGTCTCGCGGCTGGGTCGCGGATCTCGCAGCGGCCGGCGCCGTCTTCGGCACGCCGGGCTGCGGCCCCTGCATGGGCAACCACCTCGGCGTCCTGGCGCCGGGCGAGGTCTGCATCTCCAGCGCCAATCGGAACTTCCAGGGCCGGATGGGAGACCGGGGCTCGGAGATCTACCTGGCGTCGCCGGCCGTCGTGGCGGCGAGCGCGGTGGCCGGCCGGATCGTCCATCCACGGGAGGTCATGGGATGAACGGCCCGGTTGACGTCGCGCAGCCGTTCCGTGGCCGGGTCTTCCGCTACGGCGACCACGTGAACACGGACGTCATCTTTCCGGGCCGCTACACGTACACGAAGAGCCGGCCGGAGGAAGTCGCGCCGCACGCGCTGGAGGATCTCGACCCGACGTTCGTCGAGCGCGTCCGGCCGGGCGACGTGATCGTCGCCGGCTGGAACTGGGGCTGCGGCTCGAGCCGCGAGCAGGCGGCGGTCTGCCTGCGCTACGCGGGGGTAGGCGCGGTCGTCGCGCGGAGCTTCGGGCGCATCTTCTACCGGAATGCCCTGAACAACGGCCTGCTCGCGATCGTCTGCCCCGAGGCGGTCGACACGCTGGAGGAAGGCGGGGAGGTGGAGGTCGATCTGGAGGCGTCGGCGATCCGCCATGGCGAGGCCGCGTTCGCGTTCTCGCCGTTCAGCCCGGCCGTGCGGTCGATGATCGCGGCCGGTGGCCTGATCGAGCAGACGAAGCGACGCCTGGCGGCGGGCTAGCCGCGCCGTGACGAAGAGCCACGACGAGTCCGCGACGCCGGTCCATCTCGCCCGCATCGGCGGCGACGGCATCGGGCCCGAAGTCGTGGACGCGGCCGTGCGCGTCGTGGATGCCGTGTGCGGGGACCGGATCGAATGGGTCGACGCGGAGATGGGCTGGCGGACCTTCGAGCGCACGGGCAGTGCCCTGCCCGAGGCGACCATCGAGGTTCTGGAAGGCTGCGCCGGAGCCCTGTTCGGCGCGGTGTCGTCGCCGAGTCATGCGGTCGATGGCTATCGCAGCCCCATCGTCGAGCTGCGTCGGCGGATGGACCTCTACGCGAACGTGCGCCCGCTCCGCGGCGGCGCCGTTGACGCCGTTGTCGTCCGCGAGAACACGGAAGGGCTGTACTCCGGTCGCGAGCGGTGGGAGCGTGAAGGCGAAGTGGCGGTAGCCGAACGGGTGATCAGCCGCCTGGCGACAGAGCGGATCGTCCACTTCGCCTGCGAACTGGCGCAGTCACGGGCCGGCCATCGAGGAAGACGGCCCCTGCTCACCGTCGTCCACAAGGCGAACGTCCTTCGCCTGAGTGACGGCCTTTTCCGAGAGACCGCACTCGACGTCGCGAGTGGCTTCCCGGAGATCGAAGTCGAGGAGCAACTCGTCGACTCGATGGTCTACCGGATGATCCTCGAACCGGAGCGCTACGACGTGATCGTCGCGCCGAACCTCTACGGCGACATCCTGAGCGACGCCGGCGCCGCCCTGGTCGGCGGTCTGGGCATCGTCGGCTCCGCCAACTGCGGCGAACGCTTCTGCCTGGCGGAGCCGGTGCACGGCAGCGCGCCGGACATCGCTGGTCGGGGAATCGCGAACCCGATTGCGGCCGTTTCGGCCGCCGCGCTGCTGCTGCAGCGTGTGGGTCTGACCCGCCAGGCCGTCCGCGTCGGCGAGCTGGTTGCGGGTCACCACAAGAACGGACCCAGGACCCCCGACCAGGACGGAGACGCCACGACAGGGGACGTGGTCGGAGATCTGCTCCGTCGAGTCTGAGTCGGCTTTGATTCGCCAGCCGCGCAGGGCAACCACCTGTCAGTCCCAAGCGTCTCAGTCTTCAACCAAGCGCTTACCCATACTCAGGACATCGTCTTCCGCGTAGCCGATCGAACGGTAGAACTCCGCGGCCCTGGCGTTCGATCTCCTGACCTGCAGGTTGATCTTGGGACAACCCATCTTCCCCAGTCGTGTTTCGGCCTCGTCCATCATGAGTCGCCCGAGGCCCTGCCTCCTGTACTCCGGGGCAACCGCCAGGTAGTTGATCCAGCCGCGGTGGCCCTCATAGCCGGCCATGATGGTCGCTGTTACTCGGTCGTCGAGGAGCCCGACGAGAAACAGACTCCGTTGAACCAGCAGCTTTCGCCGGATGTCCTTCACGGGGTCGTTCCAGGGGACGACGAGCCCGCACTGCCGCCACAGGGCGACCACGTTGTTTTCGTCGGACTCGCGGTAGACGCGGATCAACTGCTGCATGAGGAACGGATCCCTACCGCTGGAACCAGAACGGCTTCCGCTGCAGCTTCTCGCCGGCGATCTCGTTCATCGACAGGGCGTCGAACAGCCGGCCGCCGACCATGACGTAGCGGACGAGTTCGGAGCTGCGCAGGTTCTCAAGCGGGTTCTTGTCCAGGACGATCAGGTCGGCGAGCTTGCCGGCTTCGAGGGAACCGAGGTCGGCCTCCATGCCGATGTAGCGGGCGCCGTTGATCGTGCCGGCGATCAGCGCACGGTGCGGCGTCATCCCGCCCTGTTCGAACATCCACATTTCCCAGTGGGCGGCGAGGCCCTCACGCTGGCCGTGGGCGCCGAGCATGATCTGCACCCCGGCCTGGTCGAGGGCGTTCGTGACTCGCGCGGCCAGGATGTGGTTGTACTCGCCTTCCGGCGCCTTCTGGCGGCGGCGGGCACGGGCGTCGATCACCTCCCGCGGCACGTAGTTCAGCAGCCGCTCGTTGGTCCAGACGTCCGTGTGCTCGTACCAGTAGTCCTCGCCCTGGATGCCGCCGAAGGCGACGCCCAGCGTCGGCGTGTTGCCGACGCGGCTGTTGCCCCAGAACTGGATTACGTCGTCGTAGATGGCGCCCACGGAGAGCGAGTGCTCAATGCCGGTGTGGCCGTCGGCGACCATCGTCATGTTGTGCTGGAAGAGGGCGCCGCCCTCGTTGACCACGAGCATGCCGAGGTCGCGGGCGGCGGCGACGATCTTCTGGCGCTGGTCGCGCCGGGGCTGGTTGTAGCTCTTGACGCTGATCGCGCCGGCCTTCTGCAGACGGCGCACGTGCTGGACCGCGTCGTCCGGCGTCTCGACGATCGCGCGGAAGGCGCCGAAGGCGCCGTAGAGGATCGTGCCGGTGGCGAACAGCCGGGGCCCGATGATCTCGCCGGCCTGCTGCATCTCGCTGGCCGCGAAGAAGGTGCTCGTGTCGGTCGAGGGGTTGTGGGCCGTCGTCACGCCGAAGGCGAGGGTTCCGTAGAGTTCGGAGTTCTGCTGCGGGATGATCTCCTGGCTGCCTTGCGGCCCGTGCCAGTGGACGTCGATCAGGCCCGGCATGACGGTCATGCCGGCGGCGTCGATCACCGTCGCGCCGGCCGGCACGTCGACCTGGCGTGACGGGCCGACGGCCGCGATCCGGTCGCCGTCGACCAGGACCGTGCCGCGGCGGATGATCTCCATGTTGTCCTGGCCGGCCATCGTGATCAGCCGCGCATTCGTGATCGCGATCCGGCCATCGGGACGGTAGGCCGTCACGTCGAAGCCGAGGTCGAGGCCGGTTGCGGGCTCTTCGGCTTCGTTGGCGTCTCCGCCTTCGGCCTCGTCGCCCGGCGGTGCGAAGGCCGCATCGAGCCGTCGCTCGTACAGCTCGGGTCCCAGAGACCAGTACAGGGTCGAACTGTCGCCGGAGAAGTGGAGGTAGGCGCCGTCGTCGGTCGAGACGTTGCGCACCGGCAGGCCGGGTGTTCTCGGGCCGACCTCGATCGCCTTCGAGGCCGGTGTGAACGGCACGACGTGGGCGTCGAAGCGCTCCGCGAAGGCCAGCCAGCGGCCGTCGGGGGAGACGCGCATCTCGGTCGCCACCTTGCTGCCGGCGTGGTCGCGCGCTTGCGCGTCGCCGCTGCTCATGAGCGGTACGCTGCGGAGTACGCGCCGGTCCCACCTCTCGGTGACGGTGAAGTAGACACGATCCGAGTCGGCGCCGAAGTGTGGGCCGGCGCCGGCGCGGGCGATGCGCACTGGAGCGCTTTGGCCGGCGGCGTCGATCCGGTAGAGCCCCGGGTCCTTCGACCACAGCGGACTCAGGATGCCGCCGCTCCGACTCTTCCGGTAGACGACACTGGCACCGTCGGGCGAGAAGGCGGGTTCGAGGTAGAAGCCGGGATCGGGTGTGATCGTCCGCCCCTCGCCACCGGCGGCCGGCGCGATGCGCACGGCGCCCAGATCCTGGTCGTGCCAGCTCACGTAGACCACCTGTTTCCCGTCGCGCGACCAGGACGGGTAGAACTCGTAGTGGTCGTCCTGGGCGGTCAGTCGCCGTGCCTCGCCGACCGCGCCGGTCTCGGGGTCGCGGCTGCGGGTCCATAGCCGGCCGAGAGTCTGAAAGACGACCTGGTCGCCGGCGGGGGAGATCTGGATCCAGCGGAGCATCTTCGTCCGGAAGGTGTCCGGCGCCGCCTCGAAGTCGAAGGCGAGAGCGGGCTTCATCCGGTGGGTGGCGCGCACCCGGAACGGGATCCCGCTGACCTCGCGGGTCTCGATGTCGGTCCGGTGGAGGCCGCCGCGCGCCCAGAAGACGACGGAGCGGCTGTCCGGCGTCCAGGCCATGCCTGGGTAGACGCCGTGGACCGCCCAGATCTCCTGCATGTCCCGATCGAGCGCGTCATGGATCGGCGTGTTCTCGCCGCTTCTGAGATCGTGCAGGAAGAGGTGGCTCTGGAAGCGGATCCGGCGCACGAAGGCGAGGTACCTGCCGTCGGGCGAGGGAGTCGGGCGGACGGCGCCGCCGGGCCCCGAGATCACGGTCTCGATCTCCCCGGTCTCGCGGTCGATGCGGCGGATGGAGTAGATACCCACGGCCGCGTTCCGGCCGTACTCGTAGACGCCGCCCGGCGTCGTGTCCTGGCTGAAGTAGACGTGGCGCCCGTCCGGCGAGAAGGCCGGCTCGCCGAGGTCCTTCTGTTCGTTCGGCTTCTCGTTCAACTGGAGGCCCGAACCCTCGCCGCTCGCGTGGTAGAGCCAGATCTCGCCGCTACCGATGGAACGCGTCGACACGAAGTGCTTGCGCGCCGCGATGAAGCGGCCGTCCGGGCTCCAGACCGGGTTGTTGACGAGGCGGAAATCCTCGCGGCTGATCTGCTTCGGCTCGCCGCCGGCCACCGGGATCGTCCAGACGTTGTCGCCCCCGCTCCGGTCGCTGATGAAGGCGATCCGGCTGCCGTCCGGGCTGAAGCGCGGCATCATGTCCCACGCCATTCCGTTCGTGAGCGCCTCGGCGTCGCCGCCGCCGATCGGCAGCAGGTAGAGGTCGCCCAGAAGGTCGAAGACGATCCGCTCGCCGTCGGCCGACACGTCGAGGCCCATCCAGGTGCCCTCGGTCGTGTCGATCTCGACCTCGTACTCGTCCCCAGGCGGGTCGCTGACGTCCCATTTCTCGTCGTCGTTGGCGAGAGCCGGGACGGCGGCCAGCGCCACGATCAGGCCGGCGGAGAACTGAAGGCTGGAGCGCGGGGACAGGCGTGTCATCCGGCGAGTCTACGACCGATCGGACCGTCCCGGAGGGGCCGGGCGCTACGGCTGCCAGAGGTAGTTGAACTTGACGATCAGCTCGCGGCGCGCCGTTTCCCTGGCGCTGAAGGTCGGCGCATCCCAGTTGTGGTTGTAGACGACGAAGAGGTTGGCGCCGGGCTTGTAGATCCAGTTGAAGCGCACGTTGACGCCGGCCAGTTGGGCTGCGTCGTTGTACTGGGCGAGCGTGTTGAGGCGCAGGTCCGGACTGAAGGCGGCGTCGAGGCGGACGGTGTAGATGGTGGCGGTGAAGTCGCCCTGCGGCAGCGTGACGTCGTTGTAGTTCCACTGGAACTCGGTCAGCAGGTGGCGCGACAGGCGCACGAAACTGGACAGCATGTAGCTGCGACGGTCGCCGCCGAAGAACTCGCCGACATTGATGTTGCCGCGCCAGGCCAGACGCCGGCCCTGGTTGGAGAAGCCCCGCAGGAAGATCGAATCGAACTTGTAGAGGCCCGCTGGAATCACGATCCCGGGGCGGATCTCGAAGGGCTCGAAGAGCTGTTCGACGTCGTTGACGAACGCCAGGCGAAACCGGTCGTCGCCCGTGGTGCGCATGCCGATGGGCGCCAGGAGGAGCTTGCGGCTCTCGATCCGGCCCAGGCTCTCCCGTTCGAAGTAGTCGAGTTCGGCCTCCATTACCCAACTGCGGACGACGCCGCGGTTGACCCGCGGCTCCCAGCGCACCGTCGGGTGGTAGCGGCGGAAGTCCCGGCGCAGGAGGAAACCGGAGCCGGGGTTGAAGTTGCCCTGAGCCTCCGTCAGATCGACGTTGGCGCGCACGGTGCGCGTCGTGTAGGCCCAGCCGGTGCCGAGCGCGCCTGTGTCTCCGCTCCGACCTTCATCCTCACTGGCGGCGCCGAACAGGTAGAACTGGGACTGCCGGTTCGGCTTGTAGTCGAGATCGACGCCGTAGAGCTGGTTCCTCGCGCCACCTCGCGGATCGAGTTCGGTGTAGATCATGCCGACGCTGGAGCGCTCCCCGAGATCGCGCTTGAGCCGGAAGACGCTGTGCTGCGCGGCGGCAGCGCCGGGCCGGTTCCCCGCCGCGACGGCTTCGGTTCCGACGGTCAGCAGGCCGACGTTCCAGGCGCCGGCCCGTCCGGTTAGGCGGGCGCCGATGTCGATGGGCACCTCCTCACCGCGGTCGAGGCCGATGCGCCTCGAGAAGAAGGTCTTCATCAAGGGCGGCCGATTGCCTCCCCCGGGACTCGGTGGACCGAACTCGAAGATGCCCGCATTCTCCAGGAAGAACTCCCGCTTCTCGGGAAAGAAGAGCGAGAAACGGGTGAGGTTGACCTGCTGCTGGTCGACCTCCAGCTGCGCGAAGTCGGTGTTATAGGTGAGATCGAGCGTTAGCGACTTCGTCAGCCCCCACTTCAGGTCGATGCCGCCGTCGATGTCATCGATCGTTCCACTTGCCTCGTTTCGCGGCTCTTCCGCGGCGGAGGCCAGGACGAAGGGCTTGACGTCGAGGCGCCGGCCCGGCTTGACACCCGAGATGCCGGTGAGGTCGCCGGCGAGCGAGACCCAGTGCGCCGCGTACATCCGGCTGACGGCACGGGGACCGATCTCGCGTCCGATCGGCGCCCAGTTGCTCTCTTCGTTCGTCCGTCGCACGACCCGGCGGACGTTCAGCCCCCAGACGCTCTGCGCCGGGTCGAAGCGCAGGGTCGCGAAGGGGATCGCTACCTCCGCCTGCCAGCCCTCCGTCGTTCTTCGGGCCGTCGCGTTCCAGACGCCGTTCCACTCGATGTTCTGGTCCTTGCCCTCGTCGGTGACCAGGGAGTCGGTGCGGGCGCCGAGCGGGTTGACCTCGAAGGTGACACTGTTGCGCTGATCGTGGAAGGTGTCGAGCACGATCGCCAGCGAGTCGTCGTTGCGTCCGTGGTCCGAGTCTCGCTGCAGTTCCTTGGCGACGATCGCCTCCGGCTGTGAGTCGAAGGCGCGGATCCCGAAGTAGAGGACGTTCTCCGTGTAGACGACGGAGAACTCGGTCTGCTGGGCCGCCGGGCGGTCGTCCTCCGGCTCCCGGGCGGTGAAGCTGGAGCCTACGGGGGCCTGCTCCCAAGCCGCCTCGTCGAGCACGCCGTCGAGGCGGATCGGTGCCTCGATGCGGAGGGCTTCGATCGTGGGCCGAGGGCTCGTGCTCGTCTGTGCCGTGGTCGGGGGAGGCAGGACGAAGAGAGAGAGAAAGAGGAGAACCAGTGGTCGTTTCGTCGTGCGGAGCCGGCCTGGCGGCCGGCACGTGTCTCCGGCCGCCTGTGGCGGCGGCCGGCGGGGGCGCCGGCGCACCCGGTGTGCGACCATTTCCATGCTTGCGAACTGAGCGAGGACTGCTGCAGACGTTAGACGGCCTTCGTCCGCTGGTCGGCCAGGCTGAACTCCTGGTGCCAGGTGGAGTCACCGCCGTCGCCTTTGCGGTCGACGACCACGTCGACGAGGAAGGGTTCGCCGGCGCGGGTGACTTCGATGCCGCGGCGGATCGCCGGTCGGAGATCGGCCGCCGACTCGACGGTGACGCCGTCGACGCCCTGGCTCCGGGCGAGACCGACGAAGTCGATGTCCGGGTCGCCGAGGTGCATGCCGGTGTAGCGGTTCGCCGCCTTCATCCTGCCGTCGTAGCGGGCATACGCGAAGCGGACCGTCTGGTAGTTCCGGTTGTTCGTGACGACCGTCAGCACCGGCACGCCGTAGCGGGCCTGGCTCCAGAACCCGGCGGCGCTGTACATGACCGAGCCGTCGCCGATGTTGCAGACGACCTGGCGGTCGGGTTGGCCGAGCTTGGCGCCGGTCGCGGCGCCGATGCCCCAGCCGAGGCCGGCGCCGGAGGTGGCGAGCCAGGTCTTCTCGCCGTCGCGGTGACCGCTCGAGAAGAACTGGTTCGAGCCGCTCAGGTTCTCGCTGACGATGATTGCGTTCGGATCGAGCTCCGCTTCGAGCACGTGGCCCAGTTCGTCGGCGTGGATTGGGCTCTTGCCGACGTTCGCCTGGTCGAGCTGGGGCTGCCGGCGAGCGGTTTCGGGCCTCGACGAGCGGATCTTCCTGCGGCGCTCTTCGGTGGTCAGCGACTCGACCGCCTCCAACAGGGCTTCGGTGGCGAGCTTCGTGTTCGCCACGACGGCGCGGCCGAACGGCCTGTCGCCGCCGATCGCTCCGGTGTTCAGGCCGATCCAGGCGCTCGTGGAACCTTCGGCGTCGGGGCCGGCGGCGGCGGTGCCGCCGATGTCGCCGACGCCGATGCGCAGCACGAAGTCCCGGTCGCGGCTGGTGTAGCCGCCGGCGTACAGCGGGTGCATGCGCGGGAAGCTGTGGAACGGCCAGTTCACGTCGGCCACGGGTACCCGCAGCAACTCGGCGAGTTCCAGCACGGCCTGCTGGGCGCCGGCCTTGCTGACCTCGTCGCCGACGTGGATGATGGGCGCTTCGGCCTCGATCAACGGCCGCGCGAGGGCCTCGATGTCCTCGTCGCGGGCCGGAATGTCGTCCGGGATGATGAAGGAGGCCCGGTCATGAATCGTGGCGGAGACGCCCTTGGCCTCCAGCGCGTGGTTGGCCAGGGCGAGGTACGTTGGGCCGCCGGGCGCCGTGGTCGCGACCTTGAAGGCGCGCCGGAGCATCACCGGAATGGACTCCGCATCCCGCGTCTCCCAGGACATCTTCGTGAACTGCCGGTTCACGTCCTTCTGGTCGAAGCCGGGCCTGGGCCCCAGCAGCAGGTTGTCGTCCTGCATCTCGTTGTCGAGCAGGCCGGCGGTGACGATCAGCGCCGACCCGTCGCGGCTCGAGTTGTAGAGCTGCCCCGCGGACTGGGCGGTGCCGGCGATCACGTGGACGTTGACGAGAGCCGGTTCGCCGGAGGCCTTGTGGTAGCCGTCGGCCATCGCGATGACGATTCCTTCGTGCAGGCCCATGATGAGCTGCATCTTCGGCCGGTCCAGGAAGGCGTCGAAGAGGCCGACCTCGAAAGAACCGGGATTCGTGAACAGGAAGCGGACGCCGGCCGCCTCCATCTGTTCGACCATCAGCTCGCCGCCGGTGCCGGCCGCCAGGCGGCTGTCCGACTCGGGGTCGGCGTTCGCGGCCGCGGCCGCCGCGTTGGCCGTGGATTCGGCGATCGTGCCGGTGAGCCCCAGTGCCGTCAGCGCCTGGATGAACCCGCGACGCGAGAGATCGTTGCGGAGGAAGCGGTAGACCAGTTCGTTCACGGTGAGTCCTCCCGGTGCGGCGCGCCGGCAGGTTCCCGGCGTGGCGGTTGCTTTCTCTGGCGGTGGAGCCTACCAGCCGGTCGGCGGCTTTCGCGCGACATCGCACGGCTTCGCTGCTATCATCGCGGGCCCAACGAGACCGCCCCGACGCTCTCACCGCGGCGTCGTGTCGATGGAGTCCTGAATCATGCCCAGAGTCTGCCGGATCACCGGCAAGAAGCCGCTCAGCGGCCACAACATCTCCCACGCGCACAACGTCACGAACAAGTGGCAGCGGCCGAACATCCAGACCAAGCGGCTGTACGTGCCCGAGCTGAAGCGGACGCTCAAGCTCAAGGTGTCGACCCGCGCGCTCCGCACGATCGACCGGAAGGGCCTGATGCCCTACCTGAAGAGCCGCGGTCTGACGCTGCGCGACATCACGTAGCCCGACAGAACGGTCGCCGCTTCGCGGTGCAGTGTTGTCCGCGGGTCAGAACCCTGGTGGCGCGTCCCCGCGCCACCAGCGTCCCAGTCCGTGCGCCCGTCATCGGGCGCGCGGATGGCAGACCCGCGGCTACATGCCGGCGGGGGCGCCGGCGCACCCACTGTGCGGCCCCTACGTCCTACGGTTCCTGATCGGAGTCCGGCTCCGGGTCGGCCTCGGGCGCCTCCCCTGAGGCGCCTTCATCGGGCTGTTGCGATCCCAGGTACTCCGGCAGCTTGATGCCGACGTTCTTCGTCAGCTCGTGCAGCGGGGGCAGGGAGCCGACCAGGCCGGAAACGAAGTCCGCGGTGGCCGTCTTGCCGTTCTCGCCCCGGCCGGAGTCCCAGACGGTCACGTTGTCGATCTTGAGGCCGGCGATCGCCTTGACCTGCTCTTCGACCAGCTTGGGTAGCTGTTCCGTGGCCAGCAGGAGCGCCGCGTTGTCGGCGCCGCCGATGGCTTCGACGATCTGGTCGAAGCCTTCGGCCTTCTTCTTGAGCACCGCCTCGATGCCTGCCGCTTCGGCTTCCTGGAGGCGCTGGATCCGGTCGGCGTCGGCATCGGTCAGCGACCGGATGCCGTCCGCCTCGCCGCGCTTCAGGCGGCGATTGCGTTCGGCCTCTGCCTCGGCCAGGGTGGCGATCTCCTCCTTCTTGATCTCGGCGGGGACGACGACGTCCGCCCGCTGGGTCGCCTGCTCGCGGCTGGCGCGCGCGACCTCGGACTCCTGCTGGGCGGCGTAGGCCTCCTGCAGCGCCTGGGCGGCCTTGACCTTCTCCGCGGCGGAAGCGTCGCGCTCGGCCTCGGCCTCTTCCTTTCGGCGCTGAGAGTCGGACTGGGCCACCCGCACGGCGGATTCGTTCTCGCCCTCCTGGGCCGTCGCCCGGGCCTCGGCGACCTGGATGCGCCGGTCGCGCTCCGCGGCCGCGGCGCCGACCTCGCCGTCGCGCTCCTGCTCGGCGACCTTGACCTTCGCCTCGTTGATCGCCCGCGCCGCGGCCTCCTTGCCGAGCGCGTCGATGTAGCCGGACTCGTCGGTGATGTCCTGGATGTTCACGTTGATCAACCGCAGGCCGACCTTTTTCAGCTCGACTTCGACGCCGTTCGAGATGTTCTCGATCAGCTTGTCGCGGTCGGCGTTGATCTCCTCGATGGGCATCGTCGCCAGGACGACGCGCATCTGGCCGAAGATGATGTCGCGGGCGAGCGCGGAGACGCGCTCCATCTGCATGCCCAGCAGGCGCTCGGCGGCGTTCTCCATCACCCCGGCCTCGGTCGAGATGCCGACCGTGAACGTCGACGGGCAGTTGACCCGGATGTTCTGCTTCGAGAGCGCGCCGGTCAGGTTGATGTCCATCGTCATCGGTTCGAGATCGAGGAACTGATGCGCCTGCAGGATCGGGACGATGAACGCCGCGCCGCCGTGGTAGCACTTCGCCGAACCGGTACCGCCGATCTTGCCGTAGACCACCAGGATGCGATCGGACGGGCAGCGCCGGTAGCGGCTCGAGAGCGCGAAGACGAGGATGAGGACCGCCGCCAGGGCGGACAGGATGAGGATGATCAGGTCCACGATTCGGTTCTCCTAGGCGCGGCAGGAACTGGGTGCGCCGGCACCCCCGCCGGCATTCGGCGCAAAGCGCCGGCCTCCGGAGGTTCTGCCCGCGTTAGCTGCCATCGGGTTGCTTCGGCTCGTCGGCTTCCGCGTCGAGCGGAGCGACGAGCAGGGTGTTCTGATCGAGGAGGTCGACGACGCGGATGCGGGCGAGAGTCGGCAGGTCCTGGTCATGCCGCGTCATCGCGGCGACGGTCCGCAGCCGGCCCTGGACCAGCACCTCGACCTGGCCTGGCTTCTCGAGACTGGCGCCGATCGGCGCATAGACCTTGCCGGCGACGCCGACGGCGTTTCTGTAGTCGATCGTGCCGCTGTGCCGGAGCCCCATCAGCACGCGCATGACGAGGACCAGGATGCCGGCGAACAGCAGTCCGACGAGCGTGCCGCCGATCGACGCGCCGAGCGTCGAGAAGCCGGCTCGCATCATGACGACGCCCGTCCAGCCGAAGCCGGCCAGGAAACCGCTCACGGTGCGCAGCGAGAGCAGGGACGTCCCTTCGCCGTCGACGGCGTCGAACAGATCGTCGAGTCCGAAGACGGTCAGGAGGACCTGGATCAGCAGTGCCAGCGCGGAGATGATGCCGAGCGCGTAGAAGACGCGGTACGCCCCCTCCAGTGATCCCCACCAGTCGCTGACTGCCTCCATCGCTCCTCCCTACTCGTTGTACGTTGATTCGGGTCTGGCTGTTCTCCGTCCTAGGCGGCTTCGCGAGCCCGCTGCATGCCCCGCGCCTCGTCGACTCGCAGCAGCAGCAGGCCGCCGACCAGGAAGAAGGCGAGGACGACCGAGACGCCCGCGCGTTGCCCGTAGCCGGCCGTGATCAGCCCGAGCAGCAGCGGCCCGAGGAAGGCGGTCGCCTTGCCGGAGAAGGCGAAGAAGCCGAAGAACTCCGACTCGTAGCGCTGGGGCGCGAAGCGGGCCATCAGCGACCGGCTCGCGGACTGCACGGGGCCGATGAACAGGCCGGAAATCAGGACCGCGACCCAGAACACGGCCTTACTCGTTGCCACGACCGCGACGAAGGTGCACACGAAGAGTCCCACGAGGCTCCAGAGCACCGTCGCCCGGCCGCCGAGGCGGTCGTCCAGGAGGCCGAACAGGAAGGCGCCGAGTCCGCCGGTGACGTTGAGCGAGATGGCGAAGAGGATGACTTCGCTCGTGTCCATACCGAACGTCCCCGCGGCGTAGACGCCCCCGAAGGCCATCATCGTGATCAGGCCGTCGTTGTAGACCAGCCGGGCGAGCAGGAAGCGAACGATGTCCCTGAAGTCCCGGATGCGGCCGAACGTGCGTGCCAGGTCGCGGAACGCCCTGCCTATGGAAACCGCCGTACCGGAGGTTGACGCGCTTCGGGCGCCCGTCTGGTCCCGCACCAGTAGCAGCATCGGCAGACTGAAGAGCAGGAACCACCCGGCGACGAGGAGGTTCGTGGCGCGGACGTTGAAGCCGTCCTCGGTGCTCATCGACACCCAGGGCTGGGCGTCGCCGAGCCCGACCAGTCCGAGCAGCGCCAGCACCAGGCTGACGAGGCCGCCCGCATAGCCGATGCCCCAGCCGATGCCGGAGATGCGGCCGATCGTCGCCGGGGTCGATACCTGTGGCAGGAAGGCGTTGTAGAACACCATGCCGACCTCGAAGCCGATGTTCGCGACGACGAACAGGGCGAGAGCCGCCAGCACGGCGTTGGCGCTTCCCGGAACGACGAAGGTGAGCCAGGCGGTCGCTCCGACCGAGATCAAGGTGGCCGCGGTGAGGAAGCGGCGGCGGAGGCCCGAGCGATCGGCCATTGCCCCCAGGACCGGCGAGACCAGGGCGATGATCAGGGAACTGGTCGTGACCCCGCGCGACCACAGGACGGTGCCCCGGTCCGCGTTCTCGGCGAACGTCTGCGTGAAGAAGGTGGCGTAGACGAACGTCACCACGAGGGTGGTGAAGGCGGAGTTGCCCCAGTCGTAGAGACACCAGGACGCCACCGCCCGCCGGCGGTGGGTGGTCTCCGCCGCGCTGCCGCCGTTCTGCTTCAGAACTGCTCGTCCTCCCACCAGGGGAAGTAGGGCGGCATGTCCGCGCTCACCTTCAGGGGGAACTCGGCGGGGCGCTTCTCGAGGAAGGACGTGACTCCCTCCCTGGCGTCGGCGCTCCGGCCGCGAGTGTAGATGCCCTTCGATTCCACCCGGTGCGCGGCCATGGGCGATTCGGCGTCGAGGGCCTTCCACAGCATGTGCCGGGTGATCGCGACCGACACGGGCGAAGTGCTGGCCGCGATCTCCCTGGCCAGCTCACGGGCGGCGGGAAGCAGCTCGTCCGGCGGCAGGACGCGGTTGACGAGCCCCGCCTCGAACGCTTCGGAGGCCGGGAAGACGCGGCCGGTCAGCGTCCACTCGGAGGCCCGGCCCATGCCGACCAGGCGGGGCAGGAAGTAGCTGCTGCAGGCCTCGGGCACCATGCCCCGGCGAACGAAGACGAAGCCCATCCGCGCCTCGGTCGAGGCGAGGCGAACGTCCATCGGTAGGGTCATCGTGATGCCGACTCCGACCGCCGGGCCGTTGATCGCGGCGATGATCGGCTTGCGGAGATCGTAGATCCGCAGCGACAGGACGCCGCCGCCGTCCCGGTAGTCGTCGAGCTCGGCGTTGGAACGGGCGAAGGTGTCGCCGCCGGAGGACAGGTCGGCGCCGGCGCAGAAACCCCGCCCTTCGCCGGTGACGACAATGGCGCGGACGTCGTCGTCCGCGTCCGCGCGGTCGAAGGCGTCCATCATCTCCGCCATCATCTGGCCGTTGAAGGCGTTGAGACGCTCGGGCCGGTTCAGCGTGATCGTGAGGACGCCGTCCTCGAGCTCGTGGCGGATCGCGTGGTCGTGGTGCTCGGAAACCATCTCGTTCTTCAGCCTCTTGCGTCTGGTGTTCAGGGTCTGGCGGCGCTTGATCGTCGGGGGCTGGCGGCGCCGGCGTCCGGCGGGGTCACGCCGGGCACGGGAAAGCGCAGGCAGAAGCGCTCGATGTCCTGGCGCATGGCGTCGAGCCGCTCCTCGTCGCGGTGGCGCCGCAGCGCGTCCATGATCCACTCGGCGAGCAGCTTCATTTCCGCCTCTTCCATGCCGCGGGTGGTGGCGGCAGGGCTGCCGAGGCGGATGCCGCTCGGTCGCAGAGGCGGCAGCGGATCGTCTGGGATCAACTGCTTGTTGACCGTGATCGAGACCTTGTCCAGCGTCTCTTCGGCGACCCGGCCGTCGATACCGAAGCTCTCCTGCGTGTCCAGCACCATCATGTGGTTCTCGGTGCCGCCGGTGACCAGTTCGGCGCCGCGGCTCATCAGCTCGTCCGCCAGCACCTTCGCGTTCGAAAGGACCTGCCGCGCGTAGACGGCGAACTCGGGTTCGAGCGCCTTGCCGAGGGTGATGGCGAGCGCCGCGACCGCGTTCATGTGGGGCCCGCCCTGGAGACCCGGAAACACCGCCTTGTCGATCTTCCGGCGGTGCTCGGCCCGGGACAGGATCAGACCGCTCCGCGGGCCGCGCAGGGTCTTGTGGCCGGTGGTCGTCATCACGTCGAAGCCGTGGTCGAGCGGGTTTGCCATGGCATTACCCGCGATCAGACCGCCGATGTGGGACACGTCGGCCATCGTCAGCGCCCCCACGTCGTCGGCGACCCGCTTGAACTCGCGGTAGTCGTAGTCCCGCGGGTAGGACGAGTAGCCGCAGAGGACCATCTTCGGCCGGTGCTCGCGGGCCTGGGCGAGCAGGGCGTCGAAGTCGATCGCGCCCTTGTTGGCCGGGTCGGTCCGGTAGCGGATGAAGTTGAAAACCCGGCCCATGTGGGAGACGGGCGCGCCGTGGGTGAGGTGCCCGCCGTGCGACAGGTCCATCGCCAGCACGGTGTCGCCGGGGTCGAGAAAGGCGAAGTAGACGGCCTGGTTCATCGGCGAACCGGAGAGCGCCTGAACGTTCGCGTGCTCGGCCCGGAACAGCCGGCAGGCGCGCTCGATCGCCAGCCGCTCGACGGCATCCGTGAACTCCTGGCCGCCGTAGTACCTGCGGCCGGGATAGCCCTCCGCGTACTTGTTCGTCAGCACCGAGCCGTTCGCCGCGAACACCTCCGGATACGTGTAGTTCTCGGAGGGGATGAGCTCGACGCCGCGCCGCTCGCGCTCCTCCTCGCCGGCGATCGCCGCCCACACCGCGGGGTCGTTGCGCGCGAGCGCCTGTCGGTTGGAATCCACTATGCGGTCGGCCACCGGGGAGCTCGGCGGCCGGCAGCGCTAGCTACTTGAGCGCCGCCTTCGCGGCCTCGAGCAGAACCGTCTCCGGGAGACGGACCTTGTAGTCCGGGTTCACGTAGTGGAAGGCGACCCGGCCGTCCGTGTCGAGCACGAAGACCGCGGGCACCGGCAGCATGTGGTGATCGTCCCCGGCGTACTCCTCCAGGTCGAGCTGGTAGCTCTCCCGGTAGGTCCGCACCATCTCCTCGTCGCGGAAGGCGATGCCGAACGCCTGCGAAGCCGCCATGCCCCGGTCCGAGAGAAGCCGGTACTTCAGCTCGTTCTTGTCGACGGTGGCCTGCAGTTGCTCCGCGACGTCCGGCGAGACCGCGAACAACTGATAGCCGAGGTTGATCAGATCCTGCTCTATCTCCTGCAACTGACCCAGTTGCGTGTTGCAGTACGGTCACCAGCCGCCGCGGTAGAAGATGAGGATCGTCGGCTGTGCCCTGGCTTGGGCGGCCAGATCAACGACACCGCCGTCGGCGGCGGGAAGTTCGACTTCGGGGACGGCGCTGCCGACCAGAAGAGGCCGGACATCCTCGGCGGATGTGGGCACGTCGGCGGCAAGCACGGGAGAGGCGCAGACCAGGGCCGTGCCAGCCAGGAAAGCTCTCATTTTCATGGCCGGCAGGGTATCACGCAGGCGGCTGTGACATCCGACCGCCCGAAGACGGGCGCTCGAACCGTGACGCGGCTGGCGCAAGTGCGCGCCAGCCGGGTGACATCCGACCACCCGCAGACGGGCGCTCGGACTGTGACGCGGCTGGCGCAAGTGCGCGCCAGCCGGGTTCAGGGCCCTTGGCCGGCCTCGCGGGCGGCCCGGCGGCGATCCCGAATCTCGTCCCAGGGGACCACGCCGGTGCGAGCGGCCCAGTCGTTCCAGAGCGCCGCGAGCGCGGCGACCCGTTCCGGTTCCACCAGCGCCAGATCGTTGGCTTCCGTGCGGTCGGCGAGCACGTCGTACAGCTCCCACTCGCCGGGGTATCGGGACACCAGCTTCCACTTGCCGGAGCGGACCGCCCGGTTGCCTTCGTGCTCCCAGAACACCGCCTCGCGGTCGAGCGGACGCGCCTCGAACGCCGGCAGCAGGCTCACGCCTTCGACCGGGATCGAGGCGCTGCCGGCGCGACTCGCGGGGTGGACGGCGCCGGCGGCGTCGAGCGCCGTCGCCATCAGGTCGATGACGTGGGCGGTTTCGCGCACGATGTCGCCGCCGTCGGCGATCCGGGCCGGCCAGTGGACGATCAGCGGGGAAGCGATGCCCCCTTCGTGGACCCAGTGCTTGTAGAGGCGGAACGGGGTGTTGCTGGCATGGGCCCAGTGGGGGCCGTAGCTCTGGTAGCTCGACTCCGGTCCGGGCAGCACGCTCAGGTCGTTGCCGACCGCCACCGGGCTGCCGTCGAGGGCTTGACGTGGGATCGCGAGGCCGGTCCACCGTTCCGTCAGAACCTCGGCGCAACCGCCGTTGTCGGCCAGGAACAGGATCAGCGTGTTGTCGAGACGGCCGGTCTCTTCGAGTGCCGCGACGAGATCGCCGATCCCCTGATCCATGCGGTCGACCTGGGCGGCATAGACCTCCATCGCACGCTCGAACCATGACCGTTCCTCGCCGGGAACGTCCTCCCAGGCGGGCACGCGCGAGTCGCGCTCCGCGATCGGCCAGGCGGCGTCGATCAGCCCGAGTTCGATCAGCCGTTGCCGGCGCTCGGCCCGGATCGCGTCCCAGCCGGCGGCGTAGCGGCCCCGGTAGCGGGCGATGTCCTCCGGCAGCGCGTGCAGCGGCCAGTGGGGCGCGGTGTGGGCCACGTAGAGGAAGAACGGATCGTCGCTGCGTTCTCCCTCCGCGTGGTCACGCACGAAGCGCGCCGCGTACTCGGAGATTGCGTCCGTGTAGTAGTAGACGGGGGCCGCCGGGTCGTCAGGCGGCGTGAGTTCGACGGGTTCGTTGTCTTCGGTGAGGGAGATCGGGTCGTAGAAGCTGCCGGCACCGTGGATCGTGCCGTAGAAGCGGTCGAAGCCGCGTTGCCGCGGCCAGTTGCGGGTCGAGGTGAGTTCGTCGTTGCCGCTCCAGTGGCCCACGTGGCGCGTGACGTGCCACTTCCCCGACATGTAGGTGCCGTAGCCGGCCTCCCTGAGCGCCTCGGCGATCGTCACCGCGTTGGCGGCGAGATCGCCGCGGTATCCGGGCAGGCCGTCGTCGCCCATCATTTGGCCCACGCCGGCCTGGTGCGCATACAGGCCGGTCAGGAGCGACGCCCGGGTCGGGCAGCAGCGGGCGGTGTTGTAGAAGTGGCTGAAACGCAGGCCGTCCGCAGCCAGACGGTCGAGGTTTGGCGTCTCGATCTCGCCGCCGTAGCTGCCGAGATCGGAGAAGCCCATGTCGTCGGCCATGATGAGGACGATGTCGGGCCGTGGAGCGGAGTCGGTGCCGCCGCAACCGAGGATCGCCACGCCCGGCGCCGTGACCGACAGGGCCAGGCCGACGACGGCGGCCGGGTGACATCCGACCGCCCGAAGACGGGCGCTCGGACTGTGACGCGGCTGGCGCGGGTACGCGCCAGCCGGGTTCTTGCATGATGGAATCAAGGCGCGCATGGCCGGAGTGTATTCAGACAGCAGTTCGAGGTGCGGTGGACTCGTGTCCGGTTTGGTGGCTGTGGGGACTCTCCTTCTCGTCGCGGCGCCGGTTCAGGGTCAGCGCCTGCTGACGCTGATTCCGCAGGCGACTCAGCCTGCAACGGTCGCTGTTCCGGACTTTGCGCCCGAGATTCTCCCGCTCGCCGTCCAGGTCGACCTGGAGCTGCTTCGCACCGAACCAGTCCGGTTGGAACTGCCGACGCCGGATGGCCGGGTGCTGGAGGCGGAACTCAGCGTCTTCGAGGATCGCGGCGGCGGTGATCTCATGTGGTCCGGCGGTCTGCCAGGGGCTGGATACGACAGCGTCGTCCTGACCGTGGAAGGTGGTCGTCTCGTCGGCTGGTTCGGCGAGCCCGGTGGCGTGAGATACTGGATCAGAGCCCGGTCCGATGGTGGCGGTCAGATGGCATCGAGCTTCGGCCTGCCGGGGCGCGAGCCGGAGGCCTTCTGCGCCGCAGGCACGGCTACCGTCGAGCGCTCCCTCCGCCGGCCGGTTCTTCCCGCTGGCGCGATGGCGGTCGACCGTGGAGCGCGGGCGGTAGCGGCCCAGAACCACGAAGACCTCGACATCCTCGTGGTGTACACCGGCCCGGCTGCACTGAACTGGTCGAGCCAGGGCGTGAGCGCACAGGCGGCCATCCGAAACGCGGGCGACTACCTGAACATGGTGCTTCGGAACGGTGGCGCGGGTGTGAGAGCGAACATCGTCCACATGGCCCAGATCCTCGGGGAGCTTGATCGCGTGGGCAGCAACGGGCCGGGCCTGTACGGCACGTCGATCATCACGCAGTTGCTCCACAACGGAGAGGCGCTTCGACTTCGGCGGGAGTACGGGGCCGACCTGGTCCATCTCTTCACGGGCGAGTCTCCATGGGCGCTCGGAGGCGCCTGCGGCCAGCACTACCTCCTTTCCCGGAACGAAACCGCCGAGGAGTTCTCCGACTACGCCTACGGTTGGACCTCCAACGCCTGCTTCGACGACGGACCGATCTTCGCCCACGAGATCGGTCACGGCCTGGGGGCGCACCACGACCCGGCGAACGGCGGTTCTCCACGGTTTGCCGTCAGGCCGTACGCGTTCGGCCATGGCAATCACGATCACATGCCGAACGTCGGGACGATCATGAGCTACACCGGCCAGGTCGAGCCGTACCTGTCGAGTGTCCGTATCAGACCCCAGGGCCGCGTGATCGGCATAGCGAACAGACGAGAGAACGAACGGGCGCTACAGGAGACGATCCACGTCGGCGTGCGATACGGCGACTTCGTTTCCCCCTTGCCGGCAAACGCGCCGGCGGCGCCGGCCGGTCTGCACGTGGAGATGGAGGACGACCAGGCCATGAAGCTGTCGTGGTGGGACAACGCACCAGACGCGGACGGCTACGAAGTGACGTTCTGGCGGACGGAGCAGACGGCCGATCCGACGACGAGGCGGGTGGAGGATCGGGAGACGACGATCGTGGACCTGCCGGTGGCGGATGCCGGCACGCGCTACTTCTTCTTCGTCCGGGCGGTCAGGGGGGAGACCTTCTCGGCGAGAAGCAGCATCCGGACACTGGCGGTTCCGGGCGCGGAGCCGACGGCGCCGTCCGGACTCGCCTGGGAACTGGTCGCTACCGAGGATCCGGTCCGGATGGGGACGCACACGGTGCGTGTGAGTTGGGTTGACAACTCCGACGACGAGTCCGTTTTCCATGTGCTGCTCCTGGACCGTTTCGCGAGGCTGTTGCGGCGCAAGTTCGTTCCTGCGAACGCGTCATCGACCCTGATCTCGCGGCTGGCGCCCGGCGAGGAGTACCGAGTCGTGGTCCAGGCGCTCGGCCCGACGGGCCGGTCCGAGGACAACGAGTTGATTGCAGTCGCTACGCCGTTTGCTCCGGGTCCCGGCGCCGTGTCCAACCTGGTCGCCCGGGCCACCGGAGACACGTCCGTTCGGTTGACCTGGACGGACAGCTCTTCCGGCGAACTCGGATTCCGGGTGCTGGCGCTGGTTTCGGGCTGGTTCGGCCTGTTCGAAGTCGGCGCCGGCAGCGAGTCGATCGAGATCGAGGGACTGGCCCGTGGCGGCAGCTACTACTTCGCCGTCTTTCCGTATGACGACGCGGGCCTGGGCGGTCGCAGCGTGACCCGCCTCGATCTGGGCGCCGTGGGCCGCGGCCCCGCGGCGCCGACCCGGCTTGCCTGGGGCGTCGCCGGCGGTGTCGCCCGCCTGACCTGGAAGGACAACTCGAGCAGCGAAACCGGCTTCGAGATCCAGTATCGGCCGGAGTACCAGACGCAGGACACGACTGTCGTCGGCGGTGGACGTTGGACCCGCGTCGCCCTGGTTCCCGCGAACACGACGGTGTTCGACCTGGATCCCAGCGAAGCCGTCGACTACCGCGTCTTCGCCTACAGCGACACCGGCTACTCGCGCGCCAGCAACACCGTCAGGGGGATGCCGGCGCCGAGCGGCGACCCGCCCGAGGAGGAGGACGGCGGGCTGATGGTCGTTCCGTCGGGCGAGACCTCGGTCGAACTGACCTGGACCGGCGGGTGGACGCGGGCGGCGCGGGGACCGCTGGCGGTCGAGGCGCGGAACCCGGCGAGCGGATGGATGGAGGTTGGCACGGCCCAGGCTACGACAGGAGGGACCATGATCGCGGGTCTCGAGGCGGAGACTCCCTACACGTTCCGGCTCCGGTCCGGGGCCGCGGACTACTCTCCGGAGGCCAGCGTCACGACCGGCGCCTTCCGGGGCGCCTGTCGGGAAGGGGCCGGCTATCTCTGCCTTCGCGACGGACGCTTCGAGGTGCGGGCGCACTGGAGCAGGCCGGACGTGCTGGAGGAGTTCGGTGCGGGCACGGCCGTGGCTGTGGACATCTCGGACGAGTCCGGGCTGTTCTGGTTCTTCGAGTCCGAGAACATCGAACTCGTCGTCAAGGTCCTCGACGGGACGGCCATCAACGGCAGCTACTGGGTCTTCTTCGGCGCGCTGTCCGACGTCGAGTACTGGATCACCGTGAGAGACGCGGAAACCGGCGAGCGGCGGACGTACCACAACTCGCCGAAGGATGTCTGCGGTCAGAAGGACCTTCTGGCCTTCATCGATACGGCGGCCGCGACGGGTCCGTCCCGCGCCCCCGGCACCGGTGCGGGCCGCCCGGGATTCGACCTCCTGCGGATGAACGTGGCGTCCCTCGATCTTGGCGGTATCGAACTCGCAAGTGACCGTTCGGGTCGATGCGAGGCCAGTGACGAGCGGCTGTGCCTGCTCGACGACCGGTTCGCGGTCGAAGTCGACTTCATCGACCCGAACGTGCATGCGGACGTGCCACGGGCCGCCAGCGTGATCCCGTCGCTGACGACGGGGAAGACGGGCTTCTACTGGTTCTTCAGCCCCTCGAACGTCGAACTGGCGGTGAAGATGCTGGACGGCCGCGGAGTGAACGGCAGCTTCTGGTTCCTCTACGGCGGCCTCTCGGACGTGGAGTACACGATCACGGTGACCGACACGCTGGCCGATAGCGTAGCGACCTACCGGAACGAGGCGGGGAGCATCTGCGGTGAGATCGACATCGATGCCTTCTGAGCTGGACCGCGATACCTACCGCGGCCTGATCGGCCAGTTCGCGACGGGCGTCACGGTGGTGACGACGAACGTGGACGGCCGGCTCCATGGAATGACGGCGAACGCCGTCTGCTCGCTCTCGCTCAAACCGCTGCAGCTCCTCGTCTGCGTCGACCGGGAGTCGAACTGCTACCAGCAGATGCTGCGGGCGGAGGCTTTCGGCCTCAGCATCCTGGCGTCCGACCAGGAGGAGATCTCGAACACCTTCGCGCGCACGACCGCGCCGGCTACGGGCTCGCTGCTGGGCGTCGCGTTCCGGCAGGGAAGCCTGGGCGAGCCCCTGATCGAGAACGCGCTGGTCCACCTCGAATGCCGGATCGCGGATCGGACCGACGGCGGCGATCACATCATCGTGATCGGCGATGTCGTCGCCGGCGAACGGCTGCGCGACGCGGAGCCGCTGCTGTTCCACGGCGGCCGCTATGCCCGCCTGGCGGCAGGCTGACGCCAGCGGAGGCTGCCGTCAGGCCACCAGGGGACAGCTCGGGTCGAACTCCCGGTCCAGCGCGGCCAGCTCGACGATCGCCTCCTGGATGACCTGCTGGGGTGTCGCCCCCTGTTCCACCCGGCGCAGCCACTGGATCGCCGGATTGCCGTTGGCGAGAACAGCTTCGAGCGGCTGAAGCAGGGAAGCGAAGCCGTGACGATTCGCGGTCTCGGCGACATCGTCGAGCATCGACCGGATCCAGTCCCTGAACGTGAGCGCACGGCCGTCCACCCAGTTCACGCCGACCGCGTCGAGGCTCTTCGTGCCTGCGGCCCGCTCGTTGGCGGCGGCCAGCTCCTCGAGCTTCGGCGAGGACCGTTCACGCAGGGGATCGAGGTCGGGCTGTTCCAGCACCTGCCAGACCCGGGCCTCGTAGAGCGCCGTGACCGC
>JAPOXA010000161.1 GCA_026707325.1 Acidobacteriota bacterium
CCTCCTCAAGTCAAATCCTATGCCGCCGCAACTCCCTTTTTCAGCAAGCCCCTAGGGGCAGCGTAAGGCCCATGAGGGCCAATGCGCGGTCGATGTCGTCGCTCGTGCCAAGTTCCTCACCCAGTGCCACGATCCGGCCCCACCCTTCCTTGAAGGGAAGTCGGACACCCCACAGCACATTGCCCTGAACATCAATGCACCACGCCTCGTCGACGGCGGTGAAGATGTAGCGCGTCGCTTCCTGGGACAGGGCAACGCTACGAATGCGGTTCTTGAGTTCACGGAGCGTCGGTATCTCAAAGCGATTCCTCAGGGCTGTGATCTCCGGGGCGTCCGCTAATGTTGTCTCCAAGAAAGGCTTGAGTTCGTCGTCGTACGCGTGAAGGATGCAGTCTTTCGACATCGCTATCAGACCTTGACCAATGGCATGAACGCCGACTCGATAGACACCGTGGTTGAGAGCTTTCATCACAGCAAGGCGTCCGGATCGGTCGTAGCGCAGCGCGGCCGCATCTGCCATCTGGCCGAGCACCTCAGCGTTGCCGAGGTCGTCGATGACGAACAGCCCTGAGTCTGTCCGATAGAGCCGGCGAAACGCGGTATCGGGACGTTGCGCCAGTGGAATCGCCTCTACATCCACAATCCGCCAGTTCGCGTCGCGAATCTCAAAATGTCCTGCTGGCTTTGCGACTGTGGCCTTCTCTCTTCCCGGCACATACCGGCATGGGTTCAAGAGTGGTCACGCGACTACGGCTCCTTTGATATAAGGTTCTCGCGTACGAGCGCGGCGGCTTTCGTGTAGTTACGTTCTGTGACGGCCGCCTGCAGCCGGCCCATTGTGTCGAAGTAGGCATCCACGAGCGTACCCTCCGTCGAACCAGATAAGCTAACCCAACTTGCCGCCGGATGAGCCGAACGCGATCAATCGCTACCGTCGTGGACTGTCCGCCGGATAACCGGAGACCATGACCAGACACGCCGGATCTGTAGCGCCAACGACAACGACCGCAAACCTCACCGCTCGGAAAACTCGGCCAGCCACTCCTTGAGGCTGGCGAGATCGCCTTCCAGCTCATCCGATCCGGGCAAGACGACCGGCGACTCACCTGGCTGCGCATGCACGTAGCGGGAGTACTTCGTCATCATCTCTTCGATGAGCTCGCAGTCGGCGGGTTGCACTCTGGCGACCTTGTGGAGCTTGCCCTGCGTCGTCACCGGCCGCCGAAACCGGCCCACGACATCCGCGAGCAACTCCTTCTCGACGATGTTCTCGAGTGTGATCCTGATGTCACGGCAGAGAGCTGCGGCCCGTGACCGAAGGTCGTCGCTGCTTGGCTCCAGCTCGGCTTTCTCACTGCAGGCACATCGTGGTCCAGCAGCCTGTTGAGAGCCTTCTTGACTGGCTGCGCTCTGAGCGGCAGGTCCGCAGGGACGCCGGCACCCCACGGTCTGCGCTCCAGCGCACTCACACCGGTAGGTATCTCACGCACCTTCGCCGCCTCAAGCAACGCGATCACGAACGACAAGCGATGCGTGAACACGATCACCTGCCGGCCCTCGGCTAGGTGAACCAGCCGTTCCGCGACCCGGTCCTCGTGTTCCTGGTCGAGGGATGACATCGGATCGTCGAAGACGAACGGCACGTCGCGATCCTCGGCCAGGAAGTCGGCAAAGCACGCGGCAAGCGAAGCGACCCTGTTCTCGCCGTCGCTCAGGATGGCGCCGGCTCCGTGGCTTGTTTCGGTCTTGAGCACGAGGCGGTGTTGCACCCTACCTTTCTTCGTGCTGGTTCTCCTGACCTCCACCTTCAGGTGATCCGCTCCCAATCGGTTCAGTTCCGACCGAAAGCGGCTCTCGATCGCCTGCGTCACCAACTCCAGCGACAACTTGGTGGCCTGCCGCGACAACCCGGTTGTCGTTGTGAGCTTCTTCGCCCGCTCCAACGTCGCCACGGCCTTCAACCGCTCGACTTCGTCGCACGCGGCCTCTCGCTGATCTGAGAGCCACCTGCGAGCGGCCAATTCCCGCTGCTCCGTCTGTAGCCGGTCCTGGTCGAGCCCTTGCGCGTCCAGTTCAGCCGTCCTCAACAAGTCCCCGCCGACTTCCAGACAGCGGTCTATCAGGTCAAGAACCGCGTTACCTGCGCCTTCGGCGGGCGATAGCTGGCCTTGGGATTGCGTGGCCAACGCCTCGCGACATCGCCTTAGTTCCCCGAGATGTCGCGCCACGAGTGCGCGTTCTACATCGTCACCGATTCCTGCCCGGTCCAGGATCGCGTCTACATCGCTCGCCTCTGGAACGGTGGGCATGCCCGACACGAGTTCCTCGATGACCTGTTCTGCCAAGGCCGCGTCACGCTCCAGTTTGCCTTCAGCGATCGCAGCGAACTCGCCCAAGCGGGTAGCCGCAGCTACATCAAGTTCTTGCTGACACAGGACGCAGTGACACGCTTCTGCCACTACCGGAAACGGGCTCCTCGGATACGCCTCGGCCTCCGAGTAGCGGCGCGCGGCCTCCCAAAGCCCCGCCACGACTGCGAGCCGACACCTCCGAGAGGCAGCCGCGATGACACTTTCTCCGCTTGCTCGGCGGCAGCCCTACGGCGCTGGAAAGCTCTCTGACGGGCTGTCTCCATCTGGCCGAACATGGGTTCGGACAGCCCCTCGTTCGCTTCGGCGACCTGGCGCTTCAGCACTTCGAGTTCTTCAACCCTGCCCCGAACGATCGCGGCCCTCTGTTTTGGGTCGACCTCCGCCAGTCGCCGATTGAGACTCTCCAGACGATCCTGGTCGCCGTTCGACCAGACACTGTGGGCACCAATGTCTTCCTTACTGACTGTGGCCGTAAGCGACGTCAGCCAAGAGTGTGCGCCCGTACCCGCGTACTCGGGCGGCATCCTCGGCAAGCGCGACGGCATTGCCCGCCGCTCGGCGTCGAGAGCTAGCCGAACGCGATCGCAGGCATGAACCAGTTGGCGCAACAAAGCCAGCTGCGGTGGCTCGTAGACCGCCTCGTGCTCCTCGTTGATGTACAGCTGCTCGCAAGCCCGATCGAAGATGGCGACTGCTCTCAGATCCTCGACAGGGTCATCGCCGGGGGACCACTCGACCTTTCTTGACTCTCCGTCCAGCGCGAACGAGACGGTGCAGCGCCGCGCTTCTGCTGTCTGCGCGAAGACGTCGGGAAGCAGTTCTCCACGAGCCCTTGCGTCGCAGACATGCTTCAGGATGCGCATGTAGCCCGACTTCCCCGCGCCGTTGCCTCCGTAAACCACGGAGAGAGGTTGCCCTCCGAAGCCAAGCACGTTGTCCGGCGCCAACGCGTTGATGCCTACGACGTTCTCAATCGAGCTCAGCCGGAGCGACCGGCACGTTGCGGCCACGCCCTCAGCGAGAACGGGAGGCCGCTCCTCCCGAGACAGCCCGTCAGCATCCGGATCGCCTTGGGCCTCCAGCTTGCAGAGGTCCACCAGTGCGACATGGTCCAGGTCCGAGATTCTCCCCTGCTCGTGGAGCAGGCGTGCGGCCTCTTGTAACCAACGCGGCTGGCTTCGCAGCCAATCCTCCACTCCAGCCATGCCCCTCGTACGCTCTTTGGAAGACTAGCGTCCGAATCAGCCGGAGAGCAGCAGCCGCGCCCGGGCCGCGATCGCTGCGGCGTTGATGCCCAGGTTCTCCACCAGGTCGCTGTACGGGGCGGAGGCGCCGAAGCGGTCGATTCCGAGGACGTCGCCCTCGGAGCCCGTCCAGCGCTCCCAACCCAGGGTCGCCGCGGCTTCGACGGCGAGCCGGCGGCGGACGCCGGGCGGCAGCACCCGATCGCGGACCTCCTGCGGCTGCGCGGCGAAGGCCTCCCAGGACGGCATGCTGACGACGCGGACGGCGTGGCCTTCCGCTTCGAGTTCGGATGCGGCCTCCAGCGTTGGCGCGACCTCGGAGCCGGTGGCGATCAGGATCAGGTCGGGTTCGCCGGCGCAGTCGCTGACGACATAGGCGCCACGGCTTACTCCCTCCAATGCGCCGTCGGCGGTCGCTTCGAGCACCGGCAGCTTCTGGCGCGTGAGGACCAGGGCGCAGGGACCCGGCGTCTCCAGAGCCAGCGCCCAGGCGGCGGCGGTCTCGTTGGCGTCGGCGGGGCGGACGACGACCAGCCCCGGCACGGCGCGCAGGTGCGCCAGGTGCTCGATCGGCTGGTGGGTCGGTCCGTCCTCGCCCAGGAAGACGGAGTCGTGGGTGAAGACGTAGATCGCCCGGAGCTCCATGAGCGCGGCCAGGCGCAGGCTCGGCTTGAGGTAGTCGAGGAAGCAGAGGAAGGTGCCGCCGTAGGGACGGAACAGGCCCGACAGCGCCAGGCCGTTCATCGCCGCGGCCATCGCGTGCTCGCGCACGCCGAAGCGGAAGTGGCGCGTCGGCGCGCCGGCGGCGTAGTCGCCCTCGCCTTCGAGCAGGGTGTTGTTCGAGCCGGTCAGGTCCGCCGAGCCGCCGGCGAGTTCCGGCACCAGGTCCTTCAGTGCGTTCAGCGTGACCCCGGATGCGGAACGGGTGGCGATCGGGCCGTCCGCCGGTTCGAAGCGCGGCAGCGCGTCGCGCCAGCCGTCCGGCAGGCCAACGGCGAGGCGACGGTCCAGCTCGGCCGCATCCTCCGGGTACGCCCGACCGTAGGACTCCAGCAGTCCCTGCCACTCGGTCGCCGCCTCGGATCCGAAGTCCGCGGCCGGCAAGAACGCTTCGCGCGCCGCGTCGGGCACCAGGAACTCCGGCTCGAGCGGCCAGCCCAGGGCTTCCTTGGTCGCCACCACTTCGTCCGCGCCCAGCGGCGCGCCGTGCGAGGCGGCGCTGTCCTGCTTGTTCGGGCTGCCGTAGCCGATGTGGGTGCGAACCTGGATGAGGCTAGGGCGGTCGGTCTCCGCGAGCGCCGCCTCGAACGCCGCGTCGAGAGCATCGATGTCGTTGCCGTCCTCAACCGACAGCGTGTGCCAGCCGTACGCCCGGTAGCGCCCGAGCACGTCCTCGCTGAAGCTGAGAT
>JAPOXA010000011.1 GCA_026707325.1 Acidobacteriota bacterium
CGCTGCACGCCACGCTGGGCATCTTCCTGCCCCTGATCGCGGTGAACTGCGCCATTCTGGGCGGCTCCCTGTTCATGGTCGAGCGGGACTACGACTTCGGTGAGAGCGTCGTCTTCGGCCTCGGTTCCGGCATCGGCTGGTTCCTGGCGATCGTCGCCCTGGCGTCGATCCGTGAGCGCCTGCGCTACAGCAACGTGCCCCACGGTCTCCGGGGCCTGGGCATGACCTTCGTCATCACCGGGCTGATGGCCTTCGGCTTCATGGCCTTCGGGGGCATCCAGCTGTGATCACCGTCGCTCTCGGCGTGGCGATGTTCACCGTCGTCATCCTCGCCCTGGTCACGATCCTCATGCAGGCCAAGGCCCGCCTCGTCGCCGGCGGCGAGGTGTCGATCCTGATCAACGAGGAGAAGACGCTGGCGGCCGCCACCGGCGGCACCCTGCTCGGCACCCTGGCCGAGCACCAGATCTTCATTCCGTCGGCCTGCGGCGGCCAGGGCACCTGTGGCGTCTGCACGGTCGACGTGTTCGAGGGCGGCGGCGCCATGCTGCCGACCGAGAAGACGCACATCAGCCGCCGCGAGGCGCGAGAGGGCTGCCGCCTGAGTTGCCAGGTCAAGATCAAGGAGGACATGAAGATCGGCATCCCGGCCGAGGTCTTCGGGGTCAGGAAGTGGCAGTGCAAGGTCCGCTCGAACGAGAACGTCGCCACCTTCATCAAGGAGCTGGTCCTGGAACTGCCCGAGGGCGAGGAAGTGCCCTTCCGCGCCGGCGGCTACATCCAGATCGAGTGCCCGCCGCACGTAGTGAACTACAGCGACTACGCGATCGAGGACGAGTACCACGAGGACTGGGACCGCTTCAAGCTCTGGAACCTCGTGTCCAAGGTCGACGAGACGGTCGTCCGCGCCTATTCGATGGCGAACTACCCCGAGGAGAAGGGCGTCATCATGCTGAACGTCCGCGTGGCGACGCCGCCGCCCCGCGAGATGGACCTGCCCCCGGGCCAGATGTCTTCCTACATCTTCAACCTGAAGCCCGGCGACGACGTGACGATCGCCGGTCCCTTCGGCGAGTTCTTCGCCAAGGACACGGACTCCGAGATGGTGTTCGTCGGCGGCGGCGCCGGCATGGCGCCGATGCGCTCCCACATCTTCGACCAGTTCCGGCGCATCCACACGGACCGCAAGGTCTCCTTCTGGTACGGCGCCCGCTCCTACCGCGAGGCCTTCTACACCGACCACTTCGACAGGATCGCGGAAGAGAACCCGAACTTCACCTGGCACCTCGCCCTCTCCGACCCGCTCGAGGAAGACCACTGGGACGGCTACACCGGCTTCATCCACCAGGTCCTCTACGACAACTACCTGAAGGACCACCCCGCCCCGGAGGACTGCGAGTACTACCTCTGCGGCCCGCCCCTGATGCTCCAGGCCTGCATGAAGATGCTCGACGACCTCGGAGTCGAGCCCGAGAACATCGCCTTCGACGACTTCGGTTAGGAACGCGCAAGTGCGCGCGGCCGGGCTGAGGGCGTCGGTGGTAGCACCCGCCAGGCACGGGTCCGGCGACGGGCTGGCTCGGTGGTCTCTTCGGGGGCGAAAGTGGATGCAGGTGCTGGCGTTTGCCGGCCTGGTACCGGGCTGTGCACAGGTGCCTGGAGAAGTTGTTCTCCAGGCACCCACGATGGGGACCTACCACCGGGTTCGCGTTCTGGCGGGGGCTGGCGAACGGGAGGCGATCCGGGGTCTTGTCGAGGAACGGCTGGATGCGGTGGACCGGGCGATGTCGACCTATCGACAGGACTCGGAGATCTCTCGTTTCAACCGGCTTGGAGCCGGCGAGTCCCTGGTGTTCTCAGAGGAGACCTGGGCGGTCCTGGAACTCGCCTGGCGGGTGCGGGAAGACAGCGGCGGGGCGTTCGATCCGACCGTTGGGCCACTGGTCGACGCCTGGGGTTTCGGTGCGCCTGGGCGCGACGCGGAGCCAACTCCAGTAGCTGACGATCGCCTGGCTGAAATGAAGGGAGCGGTTGGAGCCATCGAACTCCTTTCCGAGGAGCGGCGAGTGCTCAAGCTCGAAGATGGAGCGGCCTTTGACCTGTCCGCGATTGCCAAGGGCTGGGCAACGGACCGCGTCTCGGAAGCCCTCAGCCATGCAGGTTTCGGCAATCACCTCGTCGAAGTCGGAGGCGAGGTGCGCACCGCAGGACATAGCCCAGCCGGCGACCCATGGCGCATCGCGATTGAACGGCCACCTGTTCGAGCAGCCGACTCTCCGCCGAGCGCACCAACAGCCACAAAGGAGGACGCCACCCACCCCGGCCTGCAGAAGGTCCTGCCCTTCACCGACGGTGCCCTCGCGACTTCCGGCGACTATCGGAACTACTGGGAACGCGACGGCGTGCGCTACTCCCACACGATCGATCCCCGCACCGGCCAACCGGTTGAACACGGCCTTGCCTCGGCGAGCGTCTTCCACGAGAGCTGCGCCCTCGCCGACGCCTATGCCACTGTCCTGATGGTCCTGGGCCCAGAGGACGGCCTGGAGTGGGCGGACGAGAACGACATTGCAGCCCTGCTCCTGATCTACCGCGGGGATTCTCTGGAGGAACTTCCGAGCCGGGCTTTCCGCGACCGGTTCGGACCGGCCGAGTAGCGGGCAGCCCGACGCCGTCCAGCCGGTCCGGGATTCCGTGGGGGAGGGTCCCAGCGGACTCGAAGCGAGCGACTGCCGACGCCATCTGGGGAACCGACGCCCAACCGGAGCGAGCGTAGTGGAGTGCGCGCCGTCCTCCCATCCTCTCAGAGAGCGCGCACGGCCGCTGGGACCCTCCCCCCTCGAAGCCCCGGACCGGCGGGTGCCCTCCTCGGCCCCGCGTCGGTAGACTCATCGCGCCATGGCGATCCTGTTTCTCACGATCACCGTCATCGCCGTTTCGGTGATCCTCATGTCGGTCGGGGTTCTCCTCAGCGGCCGCTGCCTGCGTGGCTCCTGCGGCGGTCCTGATGTGCTCGGCCCGGACGGTGAGCCTCTCAACTGCTCCAACTGCCCGCTGCGCCGTGCGCGGGAGGAAACCTGATCGTCACCGAGGGCGTGGCCGAGCGCCCGATCCAGATCACTCACCACGGCGAATCGCAGCCGTTCTCCCGCGGGTTGCTCGCCCGCAGCCTGTACGCGGCCGGGCTCGACTTCGACCGGGCCTACCGTCGGGTGGAGCAACTGCAGCGACAGTTGCAGCACGAAGGCACGACCAGCCTCGAGAAGCGTCGTCTCGCCCGCCGGATCGCCGAGCTCCTCGAGTCGGAAGAGGGTGCCGATACCGCCGGTCGCTACCGGCTGATCCGGCGCCTGCGGAGGCTCCCGAAGCCGCTGATCCTCTACATCGGCGGCGCCGGAGGCACCGGCAAGTCGACGTTGGCGCTCGACCTGGCACCGCAGCTCCGCATCTACCGGATCAACGCCACCGACACCGTGCGTCAGGTGATGCGGATGGTGTTCGCGCCGGCGATCCTGCCGGCGCTCCACGTCTCAAGCTACGAAACGCCGGCGGACCCGTCCAGCGAGTACGGGGCGGGCCCCGCCAACCCCCAGGTAGCGACCCTGGGAGAACAGGCCGCCAGGGTATGTGTCGGCGTCCGGGCGGTGGTCGAGCGGGCGATCGCCGAGAACCTGAGCCTGGTCGTCGAGGGCGTCCACCTGCTGCCGGGCATGGTGCCCTTCATCGACCTCGAAGGAGAGGCCTACCAGTTCTTCACGGTGCTCTCGACGCCGGACGAGGAGATCCACCGCAGCCACTTTCTGGCCCGCGAGTCCTTCGCCGGCAGGAGGCCGAACCGGCAGCTCGACCACTTCCGGGTCATCCGCGGGCAGCAGAAGCACCTGTTGCAACTGGCGAAGGAAGCGGGAGTTCCCGTACTCGACACGACGAATCGCGAAGAGCTGCTTCCGACCGCCATCGCCCTGCTCGGCCAGAGCCTGTCCCAGCGCCTGCCCTGGCTCACCCAGGCTTCCGTGGAGTCTCTCAGCGAGAGACGCACCCCGGCTCTCCTGCTGGTGATCGACGGGCTCCCCGACCGGCCCCTGCGCTCGCTCGGTGCGCGGACTCCGCTCGAAGCCGCACGAACGCCCACACTCGACCGGCTGGCCCGGGAGGGCGCCTCCGGTCTGGCCGACCCGATCGCGCCCGACGTGGTTCCGGATACGGCGTCGGGGAACCTCGCCCTCTTCGCGCAATCGCCGCGGGTGATGACCCGGGGGCCGATCGAAGCCCTCGGCGCTGGCCTCAAGCTGAAGACGGGGACGATCGCCATCCGCGGCAACTTCGCCACCCTCGATGAACGCGGCTTCGTCGTCGACCGCCGAGCCGGCCGCATCCGCGAGGGCGCCAAGAAATTGGCCAAGGCGATCGACCGCCTGGATCTGCCCGCCTCGGAACGGGTCAAGGTCCGCGTACGGGCGACGACCGAGCATCGGCTCGCGATCACGCTGCGCGGCGAGGGGCTGACGTCGGCGATCGAGGGCTCCGATCCGGGCGACGGCGCGCCGTCGGGACGTCCGCTGGTCCCGAGGCCGCTCGATCCGAACGACGACAGCGCCGAGCACACGGCCCGCGTCCTGGCTCTGTTCGAGCAGGAAGCGCGCCGCGTGCTGGAGCGGCACCCGGTGAACGAGGAGCGGCGGCAAGGAGGCGACCTCCCGGCGAACGCCGTCCTGACCCGGGGAGTCGGCCGGGTCCACCGGTTGCTGCCGCTCGAGCCTGGCGGTCTGCCGCTCAGCGCCGCCTGCATCGGCGGCGACCGGACCGTGATGGGCATCGCCTCGGCGCTCGGCGCTTCGGTGATCCGCCGCCGCGGCATGACCGCGAACGTGGACACGGACCTCTCGCTCAAGTTCGACTGCGCCGTGGAGGCGCTCGAGGAGCACGACCTGGTGATGGTCCACGTCAAGGGCGCCGACATCGCCGCCCACGA
>JAPOXA010000013.1 GCA_026707325.1 Acidobacteriota bacterium
GCGAGGAATGCGTGTTCATGCTGCTCGGCGAGATCATCGAGCACAGCGACACGGCGTCGATGTTCCTGAACCCGGCGAACAGCCAGACGGCGGCCTACATTGAGGGGCGGTACGGGTAGGGCGAAGGTCAGCGCCGACCGCGCGGTGAGTCGCACACCGTTCTCTCGACGCGCGTCTTCTCGACGATCCGAACCAGGCAGTTCTCCGCGGCGGCCCGAAACAGGCGGACGAGGTACCCAATCGATGCCGCTTCGTTCGCGCTTCCCTTGAGCTTGGCTTGCACCGGGCGATCGCCGGAGCGACGAGGCAGGACACCGACGATGGGTCGCGGCAGCCTGGCGCGGCGCCGACGCGGCCCCTGTGGAGGCCCCTGCCGCGGGAAGCGCGATACGGTGTCCGTGAGAAGGCCGCGGCGGGGTCCATTCGGTTGCCGATTGCGTGCCACTCGCCGGCGGCCTTTGGAGAGCACCATGCACGGTCGCGAGCCTCCTTGGCTTGACGCATCACGGCCACGGCGGCCGTCAGCCGAAGCCCGAGTTCGTCACGGGAACGCTCTTCGCCACCCGGTCCCGACGGTGGTGGCGTGGCCACGAGGACTTGAAGGGCGGTATCGACAAGGTGCAGCCACTGCTGTGCCGAAAGTCGTCCTGGTGGTTCGGGTGACTCCCATTCGCCCACGCCCGTGGATGACACGCCGTGCATGAAGTCGCGGAGCACCACCTCGTAGTCGGCCAGGACTGCGGCCGCGCCGTTCACGGTCCGTTGACCTATTGGACGGCGGCGGAGGCCGATGGCCTCGGAATCGGCGCCTTCCGGCCCGTTTCGGGATTGAGGAAGATGTCGTGTTTTCGGCCGTGTCGCCTCAACTGGCAGCCGTTGGCTGAGAGGTGCTTCAGGAGACGCCGCCGCTTCAAGTCACTTCTACTTGAAGCTCGACGGACTCGTACTCGGGAACCGAGGGCGGTGCGTCTTCCTCCAATACCAACTCGAGAGCGTCCTTGATGTTGAGTTTCAGTTCATCGAGGGTCTTCCCTTGGCTGAAGATGCCGGGAACTTCCCTGAGTTTGCCGACGTACCAGCCATCGTCGATCCAGTAGTCGAGTGTGAGGGCAGCCACGATCAGTCCTTCCTGCGGGGCTGTTCCGCCCGCCCGACGAAGGCTAACAGCCCGCCGACCTCTTTCGTGCCAGCGCGATCACCTCCCTGATCGGCTCCTCCGGCTGCGGCGAGACGGCGAGGGCCGCGGGAAGGAACGTCAGGGCTCGGTGACCTTGGGCGCCGCGTCTCCAGCCGTTTCGATGAAGCGGCGGTCGAACGTGAGCATGGCCTCGCAATGAGCGGCAGCGCCGAGATGCAGTGCATCGGCGAAGTCCATGCCCTTCTTGGCTCGGTCGAGCGCCTCGACGAGCAGGTTCGGACTCTCGACCGAGACGTTCGGCAGGCCCGAGAAGGCCCGCAGGGCTTTCGCTACGTCCTGGCGGGCGAGGCCGTACACGCTGCGCAGGACCCACTCGCTCTCCAGGAGAACGGTCGTGCTCACGAAGACGCTTCCCGTCTCGATCGCGACTCTCGCTTTGGCGACCTGTCCCGGGTCGTCACCGATCAGGTAACGGACGAGGACGTTGGTATCAATCGCCTTCATGCCGTCGCCGGGCTTCGGCCAGTACGCCCGCCTCCATTTCCCGAAGCGACTTCGGCGGGCCGTCGTAGGCGAGACTGGCGAACACGTCCTCCGGCCGGGTTTCGGGAAACGCGGGTTCAGGCTTGAGCAACACGCCGTCGGGCGTGCTCTCTACGACCAGACGGGTTCCAGCCACCCAGCGCAGCGCCTGACGAATGGGCTTGGGCAGGATCACCTGACCCTTTGTCGACAGCGTGGTGGTCAGCGGCTCTGGTATGGGCATGGCGGATTCATCCTCCCCCAGAAGTAAGGCAGAGGTAAGATACACCGCTTTGTGTCCTTGGCCAAGCACGCCTCCGGCGCCTGACGCTCAGCTATCGGCGCCTTCGATACTAGCCTTGAGCGCCTTGAAGTCGTTCGCGGTGGTCTCCCGAAGCGGGGCCTTGATCAACTGTGGTAGCCATCTGCCCAGCAGGTTCTTGGGACGGATCTCCAGTCGGCTCTCAACCTGCGTTCGGTCTTCGCCCACCGGGGTGAGCGTGTAGATCGAATGCCACCGCGCTCCGGCGCCGTTCGACATGTACCGCACTCGCCGGTGGGGCTCGTACTCGATGCACGTGATGATGTTTCGGTGCAGCTTGGCGAACTTCGCGAACATCACCTGGACAGCGTTCCAGTCCCGGTCCTCCCGGAACTGCGCTCCGACTCCCATCGTCTTGTCGGAAACGAAGTCGACGCTTTCGATCTCGGGAATCGCCTCCCCGTGGCGCCCGCCGTGGGCGAGCGTCGCGAACACGGTCTCCCGCTCGGCGTTCCACGTGTCGATCATCCTGGCCATCAGCACCGGCTTCGAACCTCCGACCCCGATCGTTTCCGGGTCCGGCTGGCTTGAACCTGCGTCTGAATCAGGCATGTTGCTCCCCTGCTTGGAGGCGGCTCGAGTCCTGCCTCTCGCGTACGTCCGCCGTCCACAGCCCGACGACGCCGACGGCCGTGTCGTCCCGGTTCGGCGGATCGGTGAACCGGGGCTCCAGCCGGAGCCGGTTGGCCAGAGTTGCCATGGCGAACACGAAGAGTCGCCTGGCGATGTCCATTCCCTGGCAGAAGTGGGGCCCCAGACCGAACGGTATGTAGGCATGGGCCGGACAGGGTGGGCGCGGGTTCTCGAGCCAGCGCTCCGGCCTGAAGTCCGACGGTCGATCCCAGTGCTCGGATCTGTGGTGCAAGGCCCTCATCGCCACGTGAACGAGCGTGCCCTTGGGAATCAGGTAGCCGCCGAGCACGCGGTCCTCGGTTGCCTCCTTGGGCAACATGACGGCGGTCGGCGGATCGATCCGGAGCACTTCGTCGAGTACGGCGCTGGTGTACGGCAGCCGGTCGAAGTCGGCGGGCTCGATGCTCCCGCCATTCAGGACGGCGTCCGCCTCGCGCTCCACCTTCAGAAGGACGTCGGGATTCCTGGCCAGGTAGTGGACGCCGAACGCAAGGGCGCTGGTCGGCGCGTCGGTGAAACCAGTCAGCAGCTGGATCAGCTCGTCCCGGATCGCCTGGTCGGAGTCCAGGCCTCCGGCCGCGCCCTCGAGGTCCGTGGCCCGCACGTACTGCGCAACGACGTCCCTGCCGGAGTATCCGGAGTCGCGGGCTCTCTGCATGGCGGCGTAGATCGCGTCGTCGACGAGCCTGACGCTCTTCCTGCCTCTTCGGAGAGTCGGCAGGGGCAGTGACTTGAACAGTTTCGGCAGGCGAAGGATGTCCAGCACCAAGTACATCTTGTAGAGCGTGAGCGCTTCTTCTCCCAGTTGGCGGGGCAGCTCGACGCCACGGCCGAGGACGATCTCGACGATCGCGTCCCAGGAGAAGCGTTCGAACTCCTTGACGAGGTCGACAGTTTGGCCGGCGGAGAGTCGCTCACTCAGGGCCGTCGCCTTTTCGGCGATGATCTCCGCGTAGGCGCCCGCGGAGTCGTCCGCGAAGACCGACGTCATGAACTCGGCTCTTCGCCGGTGCTCCGCGCCCTGGTGGAGGGTGATCGAGCCGTACTTCCAGTCGTCCGTCAGATCGCCCGGGAACCATGGTCGAAAGTACGGTTGCTGCGTGACCAGGACCTCGCGAATGAGCTCGGCGTCGAAGACGACGCAGCACTTCATGGAGGGAAGCTCGAAGGAGACGACTTCTCCGTACTCGCGGCGGAGTTCGTCCGCGAACGCGGAGTGGTTCTTCGTTCGCTGCCGGAGGTTGTGGAGCCGGTGGCCCTTCGGTCCGGGTGCCGGGGGCGGGCTGGGGCCGACGGACTTTCTCACTTGGGAGGCGATCATAGCGTACGCTTGCGCGGCGAGTGCGTGCCTGTAGTGCCTCTGTGGCATCATCGGCGGCTGTTCCCGAACAGCGGTCGAAGGAGAGACAGGCATGGGCAGGTACGGTCTGACGGACGAGGTGATCGAGCTCCGCGAACGGATGCGGGAGTTCATCGACGGCGAGGTGATCCCGGCCGAGCCGGAGCTGGATTCGGAGTCGGGAGAGGACCGCACGCGCGGCCGGCTGGCCGAACTGAAGGCGCTAGCCAAGCAGCGGGGCCTGTGGGCGTTGGGGCATCCCGCGGAGATCGGCGGCGGCGGGCTGCCGCTCATGCCGTTCGTCTACCTGAACGAGATCATCGGCCGCTCGCACTACGGGCAGATCGCCGTCGGCTCCGCGACGATGCAGGACTCGATCATGCTGCACCTCTACGCCAGCGACGAGCAGAGGGAACGCTGGCTGAAGCCGTTGGTGGCGGGCGACATCTACCCCTCGGTCGGCCTCACGGAACCGGAGGTTGCCGGCTCCGATCCCACCCTGATGCAGACCCGCGCGGTGCTCGACGGCGACGACTGGGTGATCAACGGGCATAAGTGGTTCACCAGCGGCGCCAGCCGGGCCGCGTTCACGACCTGCTTCGCGTTGACCGAGCCGGAGGCCCAGGGGCACCGCAAGTTCTCGTCCATCATCGTGCCGACGGACACGCCCGGCTACGAGATCGTGCGTGCGGTGCCGACGATGGGTACCACGTCCGGCCAGCACTGCGAGGTGCGCTACAACGACGTCCGGGTACCGAAAGACAACCTGCTCGGCGGCCGCGGCGAGGGCTTCGTCATCGCCCAGAGGCGCCTGGGTCCCGGGCGGATCTTCCACTGCATGAGGTGGCTGGGCCAGGCCCAACGGGCCTTCGAGCTGATGTGCGATCGCGCCAAGTCGCGCTGGGCGCACGGCTCCTACCTGTCGGAGAAGGGTGAGATCC
>JAPOXA010000003.1 GCA_026707325.1 Acidobacteriota bacterium
AGCGCCGCGACCACGCCCGACTCCATGTCCACCGCCTGCTCCAGCTTGTGTGCCAGACGGGTACGGCCGTCCTTCATCTTCGTGATCCGCGCCTCCGGGTCACCTGGATGCACCCATTCGTCATTCGACCCCTTGCCCGGCCGCTTCCGGTCGAGCTTCGCCATGTCCGCGCGCGTCGGAGACTCAACGCCTGACTCCTTCGCCAACTCCTCCAGGTACTCCCGGTAGCCCGTGCCGTCGTCTCGACGCACGATCGACCGCATCGCCGCGTTGGCCTCCAACGTCGTCGAGTCCACGCCCAGAGTCTTGCCGCTCAGCAAACCGTGGTCACGCACAAGCCACAGCACCCAGGTGAACACCTCCTCGTGCACCTCCAGACTCAGACGCCGACGCGTCCGCGACAAGCTCGAATGATCCGGCGGATTCTCACCAAGACCGTAGCCCAGGAAACCCCGCAACGAAATCGAGTCCGCGCACCGCCACGCGATCCCGCGGTCCGAGTCGATCCCCTCCAGATAACCCACCATCAGCATCCGGAAGTACACACCCGGAGACACGCTCGGACGGCCCTGGGTCTCGGCGTAGAACTCGCCGCACAACTCCTCCACGAAGTCGTCGAATCCGTTCCCATCGAGAAGGCGGTTCAACGCCTCGTAAAACGGATTGCCAGAAGAACGGATCTCGCTCGTCGCCACGAAGAGATCGTCCTGACGGCTCCGCGGACGTCTGCCAAGTGCCATCCTGCTCCCTCCCTGCTACCTCGGTCCGACTCGCCCCCTAAACTACTCCCGCGCCGAGACTTTTGCCACGGCCTGATAGGGGCGATGCTTGATGTCCAGTACGCAGGCAACGACCTCCTTGATTGCTTGCGGGACATGTACTGATTGTGAAGTTCTTCGCCTGTATCGCGGTGTTCTCTCTCTTCTCGGCTGTCTTCGTTCCCGGCGCATCATTCGCCAGAGAATGCGGGGCCGAGTCCCAAGCCTACGAAGATGCTCTCGATAATCGGGATGCAGTCTGTGGCGGTTCGCCGGAATCTTACGAGTGCTCAATAGGCCACCTCGATGTTTGGTGGACGGGCCTCGACCTTATTGATTGCCTGGAAAGAAGATTCTAAGCCGGACCGTAGCCACGAAAGGCTTGACCCTTGGCGGCGGGATCGGAGAACTCGTACCGGTCGGGGGGGGCTGGCTTTCTAGGGCCGGCCCCCTTCGACAAGCCTCCTGGGGCTTCTGAGTGGACCCACAAGAGAGCACCCCCGGGAAGCCGTGACCAGAGCGGACAAAGGACGCCGGCGACACGGCGGGACAGGGAGCGTTTACACTTTCCCGACACGAAAACAATCCGTTAAAATCGGGAGGTCCCTAATGAAGAAGCGTTTCATCCTGGCCCTGATCGTCTTGGTCGCTGTTACGGCGACTGCCACCGCTTTGAACGACCAGGGCGTCCCAACGGAATCCGACTCGCCGCCCTCCACTATTTCCCACGACGAGTGCACGGCTGAGTACTGGGCTTGCACGGTCGGCGGGGAATGGGAACTCTTGTGCCGTATTCAATTCGAGTTGTGCCGGGCTTTACCTCGCTAGGGCGGAGCGGGCCGCCGCGGCCCCACCCGAGCCTTGCGCCACCGTAGGCGCGTCAGACATCGGAAGCGCCGCGCACCGGCGAGAAGCAAGGTCGACAGTCGGTGCTGTGGCGGGTGATGCCAACGCGCGGCGAGGGCGGTGCCGCCCCCGAGGCGCAGCAGGTGCTCACCGCCCAGTATGATCGTCGAGCGGCTTTGCGGACCGCCTCGAGAGGATTGTCGGTCGAACCAGTGGCGAGGTCGAATCGCTCGTACCCTTGGCGTGGCGCTCAGCGCCACAGAGGGACGCTTCGCAAGACCACGGCGACCAGAGCGCCGCCGGCCACAAGCCGCCGATGAAGCCGACCGTCAGCAGCACCCAGCCGGCGCGGTTCAGCGCCGTGCGCATCTGCCTGGCGGTATCGGCAAGGGCGTCGATCTCGTTGCGCGCTTCGTGTGCGGCCTCGGGAATCCCGTGTGCTGCCCGAGCGATGGCGCGCTCGGCGTCGGTGAGTTGGGCGAGGACTTCGCGGTTCTCTCGCATCCGGTTTCGGAGGCTGGTGATCGCCCGAACCAGTCGTCCCGGTCGAACGATCGGTCGTCTCGACCGCGCTCCAGCGTCCGCTCCCTTTCCCGCTGGAGCCTGGCCTCCGCCGCTCGCTCCCGCATTCAGCGGCCGACCCGTCGACCTCGAGGCGGAGTTCCCTGACGCACTCCCACAGCGCCGCGGCGGTCCGCTCGATGGCCTGCCGCAGCTCGCGATCGAACCTCGAGATGCGCTCCAGCCCGGACCGGGGCGCCTGATCGTTCGCGTCTCCCTTGAGATCGCGGGAGATGCGCTCGGCCGGCATGCCGGTGCGCGCCTCCTGGTGCGCCGCACGGCCCAGGTGGATGCCGGGCTCGCGATCGAGCGCCGCCGCGGCCGCGGAGTCGCCCCGGTCCAGCGCCGCCTCCCGTTGGTCGAGGCGGCGACCTTGCGAGAAGATCTCGTGCTCCTTCATCACTGTCCGCGGGACGGTGGCGACGTGGACCTCGGCTCCGCGGGAACGAAGCCGCGCCCAGAGGTTGCAATGGTCGGCCGCCCAACTGCGGAGCTCCGTGTCCGTCGTCACCCGGCGGTCCCCGGATCGACGGCTACTCCACACACCATACCTACCGTCTCGCACCCGACTCGCTCCCGCGTTGATCGCGACGGTGCAGCGCACGGTCCAGGATGTGATTGACTCACACCCCCCTCAGTCACACGGCATGCCCTGCGCCAGTCACGTCCGTCATCCGGCGTATCTCCGTTCTACCTCCTGTGGTTAGGACTTCGGAAGCCCGAGCGCTAGCACGATGCAGGGCGGTCGGCTCGTGCCGGGAGCGACCCCCCGGTTCCGATGCCCTGCATCGTCTCCTTCCTCCTCCTCGAGTAACACCTCCAGTAACACGTTCGGTGGGGGTCGCTCCCGGCAGAGTTGATCCCTGCGGGAAGGCCCAGAGGCGGGTACGGACGGCGGCGATCGGGAACTTAGCTCTCCTCGGTCTTCGCGTCGCGCACAGCCAGCCAGAGCAGGGCGGAGACGGCGATCACGGCGGCCGGCCCCGACGGCCCGAACAGAGCAAACAAGACGACGGCGAACGACGACCAGGCGATCACCGGGCCTAGTCTGCCATCAGCCCCGTGAGCGCGGCCGCTCAAGCGGGATCCGTGGCCGAGCCCACCATCGATTGGGAACGCTCGCGCGCGGCAAGTCGCTGGCCCGGCTTCTGCCCGCCGCAACTTCGGCGCCGTGCCGTTGTCTGGGCCGCCCCAGCACTCCATGACTTCGCGCCGGCGCTCCAACACGTCGCTGCGACTTGCGCTCCGGTCTCCAGGTCCGTCAGCAACCGACCGGACAGAGCTTCGTTGCTGCTCGCCGAGAGTGCGAGCGCTGCACTGTTGCGAAAAGGAAACGTATCGGCCCTCCCGCAGTCGCGCAGTTTTCGCCTTCGTCCCCTACGATGTCCGGGTCTCTCGGGGTCACCGACTCACACTCCCTTGAAGGGTAGTCCTTGGCGGGAGTCCAAGTCGACCCGGTCGGTGGCCCCGTCTTCACCCCGCCGAGTTCACCCAGGCCGGCGGCGTGTCGACACGTTCTTCCGGCCCTTGCCTCGGGCGACTACGGTTCGGTGCGATGTCGACAGTCCCTACGGTGACCTAGGTCAGCAGGAACGCGCCCCAAGCCTCCATGACCTCTCGCCGACGCTCCAGCACGTCGCTGCGGGCATAGCACTGCTCGACCTGGCTCCCGACCGCGTGGGCCAGGGCCTGTTCCGCCAACTCCCGGTCGATGCCCTCGTCCGAGCACCACGACCGGAACGAGCTGCGGAAGCCGTGAGGGCTGCAATCGATCTTCAGGTCCTTCAGCAGCCGGCCGAACACCGCCGCCCCTACCATCTTCCCCTGGATCCCGGGAAAGACGAGCCCTCGACCCCGGCCACGCAACCGGTCCGCCCGCTCCAGGACCACAAGGGAGCCGCTGGATAGGGGAACCCTGTGCTCCTTCCGGGACTTCATGCGCGAGGCGGGAATGGTCCAGGTAGCCGACTCCAGATCGACCTCGCGCCACCTCGTGCCGCGGACCTCGCCGCTGCGCGCCGCCGTCAGCGCCAGGAAACGCATCGCCAGCCGCGTGCCGATCCACGCGCCGGAGGCCTGCACCTTGACCAGCGCCTCGCGCAGGTCCTCGGCCGGCAGGTAGCGATGGTGCTTCCGCTGCTTGCGGCCGGCCGGCAACACCGCCGAGAGAGTGGTCGTCGGATCGTCCGCCCGGTAGCCGGCCGCCACGCTCCACGCCATGACGCCCGCGATCCTCTGCCTCAACCGTTGTCCGGTCGGCCGCTGACGGCGCCACAGCGGCACCAGGACCCGCATCAGGTCGGCCGTCTGGATCTCGTTGACCGGCAGGTCGCCGAGGCTCGGGAAGGCATGGCGCTCCAGCAGCCGTCTGACGTGGCGTGAGTGCTCCTCTCCCCAGTCGGGAGAGTGGATCTCCAGGTACAGCGTGGCGGCTTCCCTGAAGGTCGGAGCATCGGTGGCTACTGGTGCTCTGGGATCTCCTCCCAGTCTCGCCGTTCTCGTATGCTCGAAGGCGACCTCGCGAGCCTCCTTCAGCGACCGGAACCGTGTCGATCCCATGCCGACCTCGATCCGCTTTCCCTTGACGACGCCTCTCCAGACCCATCGGCCCTTGCCGGCGGCGGTGACTCTGACCATGAGTCCGTCGCGGTCGTACTTCTTGAAGGGCTTGCCCGTAGGCCTGATGGCGTCGACTTGTCTCTGGGTGAGAGCCATGGCCCGAATCGTAGCAGAGTCGTTCGTCTAGTGTTCCCTCACTGTGTCCCCCAATCCTGCCTCGATTGCCGCACGCTGTAACCTGCTCTCACGGCCAGTGATAACGCTTCACGAACCCGCATAAAGTCCCGTATATGAAGGATGTTTCAGTGATTCTCGACTCTCAACTACGCTCTTAGGACCTCACGCCATGTCGCCCGATAAGGGCTCGCTCCGCTTCACTCGCTCCGGTTTGGCGTCGGTTTCTGGGAAGGTGTCGGCCGTCGCTCGCTCAGAGGCACCTGGGAGCCGACCCCTCCGGCCCGGACTGGCCTGGAAGGCGGTGCCGAGGGGGCGGACGCACGACTCAAGACGGAAGCTTCGCCAAGGATTCGCCGTTCCCATACGTCATACGGGTGAGTTGGGATGGCAGAAGCGGTCCAGCATGTCGTCGAGGCCAGGTGGGCATCTGCCGGGCGGTGCTCTACTGTGACGAGCGTGCCGGCTAGAGACGAGGAGTTGGTTCGGGCAGCCGCAACCGGTAGTCGGGAGGCTTTTCGCGAACTGCTGGAACTCCACTACGACCGGATCTTCCGGTTCTGCTTTCGGCTGACGGGACGGCGGGAGGAGGCGGAGGACCTGACGCAGGACATCTGCGTCGCACTGCCGGCGAAGTTGAAGAGTTTCCGGGGGCGTGCGTCGTTGACGACTTGGCTCTATCGAGTGGCGATGAACGCGGCGCATGACCGGCGGCGCCGGGCCATGAGCAGGACGAAGGCGGCTGAAGGCTGGGGAGAGATCGAGATGAGCCGCCTCGCGGAGGAGACCGGCAGGGCCGCGGATCTGGACTGGCTGCGTCGCTCGATGGCGGTGCTTCCGGACGATCTTCGCGACACGGTGGCGCTGACGATCGACGGTGAAATGACCCATGCAGAAGCTGCAGAGGTGCTTGGAATCTCCGAAGGCACCGTGAGCTGGCGGCTCTCGGAGGCCCGCAAACGGCTGCGGGCGATGCGGCAAGAGGAAACAGGACGATGACCGATCCACTCGACGATCTGAAACGCGCATTCGAGGACGCGACGCCTGAGCCTGATGGCGAGAGGCGGAGGGTGAACCTGGCTCGTGCGCAGAAGCTCTTTGATCGCGCCCAGGATTCTGAGGTTGAGCAGCGTCGTGCCGATGACCGCGCCAACACCTGGGCGGGCATCGAACAAGGACTACGGCACATGCTCAACGCACTGAACTCCCGGTCGGTCCTGGCCGCGGCCGGTGTCGTGGCGGCGGTCGGGTTGACTGCTCTCCTGGTGACTTCCACGCGGAACGCCACACTGCGCCCGCCGCTCATCGTGGCGGATACCGGCGTTGCGCCGGAGTCCGTCGCTTCGCCCCCAGGCGAACCCGAAGCGGAGCGTCCGGCACCCGGATTGGGTGGTGAAGAGCGGGCCGATGCCGGCGAGTCGGGGAGTCCGGCACCCCCGACGGGAGGAGTCCACGATGCCCGGTCGCCGGCGCCCGAGCACGCCATGCCCGCTGAAGGCGAGGCGCCGGAGACGGTCGTCGTCGAGTCGGACCTTCAGCCTCCAGGGCCGGCCCCGGTCCCGAACCGGGAACTGGATTTCCACGCCCCCGGCGCCACGGCTGACGCGGAGTCCTTCAGCGCGACAGTCGCCGCTCTGGAGCGACAGAGAGAGGCGCTTCGGATTCAACTGGAAGGGTTGCCCGAGCGTAGCGACGACGCGTCCGCCGTGGTCAGGGAGGGCGAGGTCAGGGTGAGGGCGGACGGCCGTGTCGCGGTCGCTTACGAAGCTGAAGCTGCGCCGCCGCGTCCGGCCGCCGTAGCTGCGCCGCTGCCTCCGCCAGTCGAAGGCGAGCTGGCACGGGGGTTCGTTTCGGCGTGGACTGTCTCGGGCGCGGACCCGGTGGTCCGGCTCCCTACCGGCGCGTGCGCCACCTGCGACAGCCAGGCTCCCCGAGCGCCCAACACCGAAGCTTTCGCCAACGAAGACGCCAGTCCGGTGAAGGTCACGAGCGAGGAACCCGTCTCGACGTTCTCGATCGACGTCGACACCGCCAGCTACTCCGTTCTCCGTTCCTCGCTGACGAACGGCTACCTGCCGGTGCCCGAGTCGGTGCGGATAGAGGAGCTGATCAACTACTTCCCGTACGGCTACCCGGCGCCGGGGGAACGCGGGACGCCGTTCCGGCCGACGGTGTCCGTCTCCGAGACGCCATGGAACCCGGACACGCTGCTGATGCACATCGGCATCCAGGGCCGGCAGCCCGCGACCGACGACCGCCCGCCGCTCAACCTCGTTTTTCTCGTCGACACTTCGGGTTCGATGGACGTGCCGAACAAGCTGCCGTTGCTCGTGCAGTCGTTCCGGCTGATGGTCGGCCAGCTCGATCCCGCCGACGAGGTCGCGATCGTTGCCTACGCCGGCAGTGCGGGCCGCGTGCTCGATCCGACCCTTGCCGGCGAGCGCGGCGCCATTCTCTCGGCGCTCGATCGACTGCACGCCGGCGGTTCGACCGCCGGGGCGGCGGGAATCCAGTTGGCCTACCGGGTCGCCCGGGACATGGCGGCGGAGGGCGAGGTGACCCGGGTCATCCTGGCTACGGACGGCGACTTCAACGTCGGCATCTCCGACCCCGACGAACTCGAGGGCTTCATCGCCCGCCAGCGCGAGGGAGGCGTCTACCTCTCGGTGCTCGGGTTCGGCCGCGGCAACCTCGACGATGCGACGATGCAGGCGCTGGCCCAGAACGGCAACGGCCAGGCGGCCTACATCGACACGCTCGCGGAGGCGCAGAAGGTGCTCGTCGACCAGCTCGTCGGCACGCTGTTCCCTATCGCCGACGACGTGAAGATCCAGGTCGAGTTCAATCCGGCTTCGGTCGCCGAGTATCGCCTGATCGGCTACGAGACCCGGGCTCTCCGGCGCGAGGACTTCAACAACGACCGGGTCGACGCCGGCGAGATCGGCGCCGGCCACTCGGTCACCGCGATCTACGAGGTGACGCCAGTGGGGTCGCCTGCGGTGCTGCACGACGCTCTGCGCTACGCGGGCCGTCCGGCCGACCCGCCGGTCGCCGACGGGAGGCGTGGCGGCTCCCGGGAACTCGCCTTCCTGCGTCTTCGGTACAAGGAGCCGGGCGAGGAGTCGAGCGAGCTCATCGAACTGCCGATCACCCGTGACGCGGGCGGGGCCGACGCTGAGCAGCGCTTCGCGGCCGCGATTGCCGGCTTCGGCCAGCTCCTGCGGGATGGTGTCTACACCGGCGACTGGACCTGGAGCGACGCGATCGCGCTCGCCGTGGCCAACGCCGGTGACGACCGGTTCGGCTACCGCCGCGAGGCGGTGACCCTGATGCGCCTCGCGGAGAGTCTGGCCGTAGCCGAGTAGGTCACTGGCCGGACGGCGACCAACGGACCGCGTGCACGCGGTCCGTTACTTGGCGCCCAGGAAGCCTCGCAGGCAGCGGGTGACGGCGCCGGGCGCCTCGGCCATCAGCATGTGACCGGCGTCCGCCACGGTCACGAAGCCGGCGCCTCCGTCGCTGCCGCGGATGCGGTCGGCGAGCGCGCGGCCGGCCCTCGGGGGCGTCATTCTGTCCTTTGCGCCGGCGACGACCAGCGTGGGGCAGGTCACGCCCGGGGCGCTCTCGCTTCCCTCCCACTCGTTGCAGGCGGCGAAGTCGCGGTGGAGTACTTCCGGCAGGCAGCGGTCGAGCAGCGCCATCGTCGACCCGAGCATCCACAGCCCGGGGGACTCCGCGCCGCCGAAGTGGGCGCCGGTCCCGTGCCCGAAAGCGGCGATGAAGCGATGGGCGTTCAGCGGCCGTTTCAGCGTGTCCGCCAGCAAGCCGGGGTTGACCCGGAGCGTCTCGCCGGCACCGAGCAGGGCCAGCCGGCTCAACCGGCCGTTCAGCCGGGACGCCGCGTCGACGGCGATGCAGGCGCCCATGGAGTGGCCAACGAGCGCGATGTCCTGGCTGCCCGCCAGCGCTGCCGTCGCTGCCGCGAAGTCGACGGTCCAGGCGGCGTAGTCGGCGATCGTCCTGATCGCGTCCAGGTCCTCGGATCCGCCGTGACCGGGCAGGTCGGGCGCGGCGACGTTCCAGCCGTGTTGAGCCAGCGACCGGGCCTGCAGCGCCCACACCGTGTGGTCGCTGCCGGCGCCGTGGAGCAGCAGGGCCAGAGGCAACCCTTCCTGCCAAGCGGAGCCGCCGGTGCCGCAGTACGCCTTGCGGCCCTGGATCTCGAGTTCGGTCAACGGCGTGCGCCCGGCCTACGGGGACGGGTCAGGAGGCCACCGCCCGCGGCCGCTGCGCCCGTCTCTGCGAGCGTTTCAGGGCCCGGTCGAGATCGGCCACGAGGTCCTGGGGATCCTCGAGCCCGACCGACAGTCTCACCATCTCCTGGGTGACGCCCGACTCGGCGAGCTCTTCGGCAGTCATCTGCTGGTGCGTCGTGCTCGCCGGGTGAATGACCAGGCTCTTCGCGTCGCCGACGTTGGCGAGGTGCGACCATAGCTCCAGGCCCTCGATGAAGGCGATCCCCGCCTCGAGTCCGCCGCGAATCCCGAAGGTCAGAAGGGCGCCGCTGCCGTTTGGCAGCAGCTTGCGGGCGAGTTCGTGCTGCGGATGGCTGGGCAGGTCGGGGTAGCTCACCCACTCGACCGCCTCGTGCTGCTCGAGGAACCCGGCGACCGCCCGCGCGTTCTCCACGTGGCGGGCGACCCGGAGCGGCAGGGTCTCCAGTCCCTGAATCAGGTAGAAGGCGGCCTGCGGGTTCAGGCAGGCGCCGAAGTCGCGCAGTCCTTCGAGCCTTGCCTTGAGGATGAAGGCCGGCGGGCCGTAGTGCTCGGCGAAGGCGATGCCGTGGTAGCCCGGGCAGGGCTCGGTCATGATCGGAAAACGCCCGGAGGCGGCCCAGTCGAACTTGCCGCTGTCGACCAGGACGCCGCCCAGGGTGACGCCGTGGCCGCCGATGAACTTGGTCGCCGAGTGCATCACGATGTCCGCGCCGAGATCGATCGGCCTCGACAGGAACGGCGTGCCGAACGTGTTGTCGATCAGCAGCGGTACGCCGATCTCGTGGGCGATCGTGGCTACGGCGGGGATGTCCAGCACGTCGATCCGCGGGTTGCCGATCGTCTCGCCGAAGAACAGCTTCGTGTTCGGACGGGCGGCTCGGCGGAAGTTCGCAGGGTCGGTCGGTTCGACGAAGGTCGTCTCGATGCCGAACCGGCGCAGGGTGTGGTTCAGCAGATTGTGCGTGCCGCCGTAGATGGCCGCGGAGGAGACGACGTGGTCGCCGGCGGAGAGGATCGTCGCCGCCGCCAGGTGGAACGCCGACTGCCCGGAAGCGGTGGCCACCGCGCCGACTCCGCCTTCCAGCGCGGCGAGCCGCTCCTCGAACACCGCCACTGTCGGGTTCGAGATCCGCGAGTAGATGTGCCCCGCCTCCTCCAGGTTGAACAGTCCGGCGGCGTGGTCCGTGTCCCGGAACACGTAGGACGTCGAGTTGTAGACCGGCACGGCGCGCGCTCCGGTGGCCGGGTCGGGCCGCTGGCCGGCGTGTAGGGACAGGGTGTCGAACTTGTAGAACCAGTCGCTGCTCATTGCGCGAGTGTAGCCGTAGGTGCATCGCTGCCGTCCGCCGGGTGCGCGGGTCTTCTGACCCGCTGCCGCCGAAGGCGGCCGGAGAGTCGCGCTGGCCGTCAGGACGGCACCGCTCACCGCCGTGTGGCAGAGTCGCGTCTGTAACGGGGAGAGGGGATGGGAATCGTCGAAGAGTGGCATGAATGCCTGGACCGGGGGGAGATTCTGCTGCTCGACGGCGGCACCGGGACGGAACTGGAGCGGCGGGGGGTGCCGATGGACTCGGCGGCGTGGTGCGGGACGGCGGCGCTGGAGCACCAGGACGCGATCCGGGATCTGCACGAGGAGTACATCCGTTGCGGCGCGGACGCGATCATCACGAACACGTTCGCTACCCACCGGCCCCTGCTGGAGGCCGCCGGCCTGGGCGACCAGGTCGCGGTGATCGTGCGGCGGGCGGTGGAGGCGGCGCTCGAGGCGCGGGAACGGGCCGGATGCCCGGGCGTGCTCGTCGCGGGATCGATGTCGACCATGCCGGCGAACAACATCCAGGGCGGCTACCCCGCGGCCGCCGAGCAGATGGCGGCCTACCGGGAGCAGTGCGGGCTCCTGGTCGAGGCCGGAGTCGACCTCATCGCGCTCGAGATGATGCAGTTCCACGAGCGTGCCCTGCTCGCGTTCCAGGCGGCGAAGGAGACCGGCCTGCCGGTGTGGCTCGGGGTCAGCGCGCGGAAGGACCCGGAAACCGGTGCGATCACGCCCTTCAACTGGCCCGATGAGTCCTTCGAGGAGTTGCTCGACACGCTGATCCCGCTCGGTCCCTCGATCGTGCACGTGATGCACAGCGAGATCGCGGCGGTGCCGGAAGCGGTGGCGATGGTGCAGGAGCGCTGGGACGGTCCCGTCGGCGTGTACCCGGAGTCCGGCTACTTCACGATGCCGAACTGGAACTTCGTCGACGTGATCGAGCCGGCCGACCTGCTGGAGGAGGCGCGCGGCTGGGTGGCAGCGGGCGTTCAGATCGTCGGCGGCTGCTGCGGCCTGGGGCCCGAGCACATCCGGGCCCTGGGAGCCCTTCGCGGATCCGGCTGAGGAGGCCGGAACGATCGTGGCAGCGGGCGGCGAACCGGATCGGGCCCAGACGGCCTTCGAGCCGCCGTTGCTGGTTCTGGTCTCCCTGGTCCTCGGCTTCCTCCTGTCCTGGCTGCTTCCGCTGCGGATCTGGCCGGTCGGTACCAATCGGGCCCTGGTGGTTGCCGGGGTCGTAATCGTGGTCGCCAGCTTCGCCTGGCTGACCTGGTCGGCTCTGACGATGGTCCGCGGCGGTTCCTCCCTGCCGGTGCATCATCCGACCGCGAACCTGGTGATCAGAGGTCCCTACCGGCGGTCCCGCAATCCCATCTATGCGGGCATGGTGCTGGCGTTCCTCGGCCTCGGACTCGCTCGGAGCAGTTGGTGGTTCGTCGCCCTGGCCGTGGCGGTGGGCCTGCTGCTGCGCTGGGGCGTGATCCTGCGGGAAGAGGCCTACCTGGAGCGGACGTTCGGCGACGAGTACCGGGACTATGCGAAGCGCGTCCGGCGCTGGTTGTAGCGCGGCCCGTCAGGTCCTTGTGCCGGCCTCGATGCTGGCGCTGGCCCTTGCCGCCTGCGGACCCGAGCCGGAGGACGCCGCGCCATCGTCGGTTCGGGCGGACGTGGAGCACCTGCTCCGTGGGGCATCGAGCGGGCAGCCCCCGGTCATCCTGATCACGATCGACACTCTGCGGGCCGACCGGCTGTCGAGCTACGGATCGGACCGGGTCGCAACGCCGCACCTCGACCGGCTGGCGGCGGAGGGCGTCCGTTTCGCCAACGCGTCGTCGACGGTGCCGTTCACGTTGCCGGCGCACAGTTCGATCATGACCGGGCTCTACCCGCCGTCCCACGGAGTGCGGGAGAACGTCGGCTACGTGCTGGCGCCCGACCTGGTGACGATCGCCGAGCGCTTCCGCGATGCCGGCTACCGGACCGGCGGTTTCGTCAGCGCCTTCGTGCTCGACGCGCGCTGGGGAATCGGCCGCGGCTTCGACACCTACGTCGACGACTTCGACCTGGACGCGATGGCGGGCGCCAACCTGGGGTCGGTCCAGCGGGCCGGCCCGGAGACGATCGCGCACGCGCTGGAGTGGCTCGACGGCGTGGGCGGGGAGGAGCCCTTCTTCCTGTGGCTCCACCTGTTCGATCCCCACGATCCGTACGAGCCGCCGGAACCGTTCCGGTCCGAGTACCAGGGGCGCCCCTACGACGGCGAGGTCGCCTACACCGATTCGCTGATCGGCGAGTTCCGCGCCGCCCTCGAGGAGCGCGCCCTGTTCGACGGGTCGGTCATCGTGCTGACGTCCGACCACGGCGAAGGGCTCGGCGACCACGGCGAGAGCTACCACGGCTTCTTCGTCTACGACTCCACCATCCACGTGCCGCTCATCGTTCGGCTGCCCGGTGGCGTGGAGGCGGGCCGGGAGGTGGGCGACGCCGTAAGCCACGTCGACATCGCGCCGACCCTGATCGAGCTGCTGGACCTCGACGGCGCCGGCCCAGGCCAGGGCCGGAGTCTGCTTCCGGACATGCAGGGACTACCGAATCCTCTCGCCGAACGCGGCGTCTACGCCGAGTCCTTCTACGCGCTGGACCACTACGGCTGGGCGCCGCTTCGCTCGCTGCGCACGGCAGAGCACAAGTACATCGAAGCGCCGGACCCTGAGCTCTACGCCCTGCTCGAAGATCCGGGCGAACTCGCGAACGTGCTCCTCGAACAGCGGGAGCTGTCGCGCCGCCTGCGGGAGGAGGCTCTCGAACTCGCGGCGGAACTCGATCGGGCGGCCCCGAGTCCCAGCGCGGAACCGGATCTCGACGAGGCCGCGCTGGCGCAGTTGCGCGCGCTCGGCTACCTCGCCGGCCGCGGCGCCGCCGGCCGCGGTGATTCGGAAAGCCCGCGCGCCGACCCGAAGAACAAGGCGCACCTGCATCGCGCCATCATGCGGGCGCAGAGCGCTTTCGGCGCCGGCGACGAGGATGCGGCCGCAGCCGAGCTGCGGGCGGCGCTGTCCGAAGACGAGGGGCTGCTCGACGCGCACCAGCTTCTGGGCACGATCACGCTTCTCGCGGGCGATCCCGAGCCGGCGGTCGGCCACTTCCAGAGCGCGCTGGCCCTCGATCCTGAGCACCGGCAGTCCCTGCTCGGCCTCGCCAACGCCTACCGCGAGCTGGGACGCATAGACGAGGCGGTGGTCGGCTACCGTCGGCTGCTCGAAGTCGCGGGCCAGGATGCGAAGGCGACGATGGCGCTGGCGCGGATTCACGTCGACCGCGGCGAGTTGAGCGAGGCGGAGCAGGTGCTGACGGCCGCCGCCGAAGGGCGCGAACCGCCCGCGGTCGTCGCGAACAAGCTGGGCGAGGTGGTGGCGCTCCTGGGCCGCAGCGGCGACGCGGAGGCGAAGTTCCGGGAGGCCATCTCTTCCAACCCGGAACTCGGCGAGGCCCACTTCAACCTGGCCGTCCTGCTGGACGAGTCGGGGAGGATGGGGGACGCGGTCACCGCCTACCGGCAGGCGGCGGAACTGCGCCCGCGGGACCACCGCCCACGCTTCAATCTTGGCCGCCTCTACGGCCGGCAGGGCCGCGCGGACCTCCAGATCGAGGCCTACCGCGGCGCGGTGGAGGCGTCGCCGGACTTCACCGTCGGCTACTTTCACCTGGCGAAGGCGTTGATGGACCACGGGCGGGACCTCGAAGAAGCGGAGGCGTTCGCGCGCCGCGGCCTGGAGAACAAGCCGGCGGGTCGGGACGGCGCGCTCGGCTACTTCGTGCTCGCCGACATCCTGAACCGGCTGGGACGGCCGGCCGAGGAGCGCCTGGCGCTGGCCCGCGGACAGGAACTCCTGGAAGCTGGCGCCGCAGGAAACACGACGCAGTGAGTCTTGTGGCGCCAGCTTCCAGGAGGAGGACGGGATGGGCCGAAACGCCGAGCCTGCGAGGAGTTTCGGGGCGCTAGCCGCTGGCGGCGAGCGCTGAGGCCACAAGGACCGCCATCTGCTCCGGATCTTCCAGCGGCCCGAGGTGGCCGAGGCCCTCGACCTGTAGAAAGAGCACGTTCGGCAACTCGCACACGATCGCCTCGGCCCAGTACGCGGGCCCCGGTATGAGCACGGATCCCCGCATCAGGGTCACGGGGCATTCCACTTGGCGGAGCCCGTCCCAGGCGCGGTGGTGGGGCCCCATGAGGTAGAGCTGCGCCTCGACGTCGGGGTGGCACTTGATCTCGACCGCGCCGTCCGCCGACGGTGCGAAGCCGTGCCGGACGTACACTTCAAGCGCTTCCGGGTCGATCAGGGAGTAGGGCACCTTCTCCGCGTAGTTGGCGACGGCGGCTTCGTACGACGCGAAGCGTCTGCGGCGACGCCGGGTCCGTTCGACCCAGACGCCGAGGCGGGCGTCGTCGTCCGTGACGCCCGGCGGATAGATGACCGGTTCGTAGCAGACGAGGCCGGCGAACAGGCCCGGCCTCTTGGGCGCGATCATCAACAGCGCGGCGGCGCCCATCGAGTGGCCGAAGCCGAACAGCGGTCGTTCGACGCCGAGCTCCAGGGCGTCGATCACCGCGACCAGGTCCTCCGCACAGCTCTCCCAGCTGTAGTCGAGGCCGTCCGGCGCGGTCGCGTCGCCGTGCCCCCGCACGTCGACGCTGATCCGGCGAAAGCCGTCGAGGTGCTCGAGCATCGGGTCGTAGACCCGCCCGTGGAAGCCGGTGGCGTGACCGGCGATCAGGTCGGGGCCATCGCCGCCGAAGTCGTAGACGGCGAGTTCGACGCCGTCGGTTGAGGTGACGCGGTGGACGGAAACCGGTTCGAGCATCGGCCGGGGAAACTAGCAGCATCGACACGGTCCTCGTTGCAGAATAGGGCGATGCCGAAGCATGTGGCCCGGTTCAGCCCGGGGAAGCGCCGCTCGGCGGAGAGTGTCCGCATCTGGCGGTTCCAGATCGGCTTCCTGCTGCTGTTTGCCATCACCGCCGTCCAGGTGGTGTGGTGGATGGTCGATCAGGAGAGGATCGCCGACCGCATCGCTGCCGACCGTGCCACGGAGTTCGAACTGGATCGGGACGCGGCCGAGTCAGCGCTTCGGGCCGGGCAGTCGCTCCAGGAGCTGGATGGCCTGTACCCGCACCTGGAGATCGATGTCGGGGGAGTGCGGGTGCGCCCGGAGGCTCGCGAGAGTGTTACGCGGGATCGTCGCAGCCACCTGAACCAGTACCGCTGGGAAGGGGGGTTCTTTCTCGCCGTTCTGGCGGGCGGGGTCCTTGTCCTTTGGGTTGTACTGCGCCGGGAGGGCGACCTGCTGAACCGCCAGCAGAACTTCCTCGCGGCCGTGTCGCACGAGTTGCGGAGTCCGCTGGCGAGCCTGCGGCTGACGACGGAGACGCTGCTGCTGCGCGACCTGGCGGCGGCTGACCGTCGTGAGCTGCTCGACCGCAACCTGGAGGATCTGAGGCGTCTGGAGCGGATGATCGGCAATCTCCTGGAGACGAACCGCCTGGAGCATGCGAAAGTCGAGCCGCGCCGCGAACCGGTCGACCTGGCGGAGGCGGTGTCTCTCGCCTTCGCCGAACTCGGACACCGGGACGACGGCGGCGAGGACATCGAAATCGAGGTCAGGGTCGAGGATGGCCTCGATCTGCGGGCGGACCCCGTGGGGCTGGGCACGGTGCTGCGGAACCTGATCGGCAACGCGATCGAGTCCGCCCAGGCGGCCGGCACGAGAGTGGAAGTCGTGGCCAGACGGCTGGACTCGACCGTCGAACTCGAAGTGCTCGACGATGGCGTCGGCTTCGACCCGGCGGACGGCCGTCGTCTGTTCGAGAAGTTCTACCGCCCCGGCAGCGAGTTGCGGCGCGACAAGAAGGGCAGCGGTCTGGGGCTCTACCTGGTGCGCAGCTTCGTGACACTCGAGGGGGGTGAGGTCGAGGCGAGCAGCGAGGGCCCGGGTCGCGGCGCCGTGTTCCGCGTCACATGGCCGATCAGGCGGCAGGCCGCGAGGGCGGTGTCGTGAGAACCGCCGGGGAAGACCAGGTGCGGGTCCTGCTGATCGAGGACGAGGAGAACCTCGCCGCCGGCATCCGCTTCAACCTGGAGGCCGAGGGGCTTGATGTCGACTGGGTTCGCGACGGCAGGCAGGCTCTGGAGCGGGTTCGGGATCCGCGCTACCAGCTCGTGATCCTCGATGTGATGCTGCCTGGCGTGGATGGGTTCACGCTGTGCGAGGAGGCGCGTGGAGCCGGCGTCGATACGCCGGTCCTCTTCCTGACCGCCAAGGCGGAGGTCTCCGACCGGATTCGCGGCCTCGAGGCGGGAGGCGACGACTATCTCGCGAAGCCGTTTCACCTGACGGAGCTCCTGCTGCGGGTGCAGGCGATCCTCCGGCGGCGGTCATGGCGTCCCGGCGACGCGGCGGATGCCGTGCGCTTCGGCGGCAACCACTTCGACTTCGCGGCTTTCGCCGGCGCTTCCTGGGACGGTCAGACGCAGCAGTTGACCCAGAAGGAGGCGATGATCCTCAAGACCCTGGCGGAGCGGGAGGGCGAAGTCGTCTCGCGCGAGGACATCCTGGACCGCGTCTGGGGCTACGAGGCCTTCCCTTCGTCACGAACGGTCGACAACTTCATCCTCCGGCTGCGCAAACGCTTCGAGCCCGACCCCGAGCGGCCGCGCCACTTCCACACCGTCCGCGGCGTCGGCTACCGGTTCACCGCCGAGGCGGACTGAGTCGCACGCGCTACTCGACTTCGAGCAGCTCGACCTCGAAGACAAGGGCGGCGGCGGGGGGAATCGTGGGGGGTGAGCCGTGGGCGCCGTAGGCGAGTTCGGCGGGAATGAAGAGTTCCCACTTGGCGCCGGGCTTCATGAGTTGCAGGGCTTCGGTCCAGCCGGGGATGACGCCGCCTACCGGGAAGGTCGCCGGTTGGCCGCGGTCGTAGCTGCTGTCGAACTGGGTGCCGTCGATCAGGGTGCCGCGGTAGTTGACGGTGACCGCCTGGGTGGCCGTGGGGCTGTCCCCTTCTCCGGGGCGGATTTCGCGGTAGAGGAGTCCTGAATCCGTCTTGACGATGCCGTCTTCCCCGGCCTTCGCGGCCAGGAAGGCGGCGCTCTTGGCGGTGTTTTCCATCATGGCAGCCTTCCTCGCGCGGTCCGCGTGTTCCTGCATCTTCGTACTCAGTTCGCCGAGTACGCTGTCGATCTCTTCGGATTCCATCGCTTCGGTTCCTTCCAGCGCGTCCATGAAGCCGCGGAGGACCAGGTCGGCGTCGAGGGTCAGATCCTCGGGATCCAGGTTGCTGCCGATGTTCACGCCGAGGGCGTAGGAGGCCTTCTCGTCCCAGGTTTCGGCGACCGGCGCTTCATCACCGTTGTCGGCGCCGGCCTCCTCCTGGGCGCAGGCCGGCAGCGTGGCAAGGAGTACGGGAATGGCGGCGGTCAACAGGAAGGGGGTGCGTGGCTTGTTCATGGCACGCATCGTATCCGCACGGGGAGTCGGTGTGACCGCTTCGCTATCCTCGCCGCGTGCAGCCGCTGCAGTTGATCCTCGTGGCACTGGTGCAGGGGCTGACCGAGTACCTCCCGATCAGTTCGACGGCGCACACGATCCTGTTGCCGCGTCTGTTCGGCTGGCCGGATCACGGTCTGGCGGTCGACGTGGCGGCGAACACGGGTACGCTGCTGGCGGTGGTCGCGTACTTCCGCAAGGACCTTGCGGTCTATGTTCGGGCGCTGTTCCACGGCGGCGGGGACGGTGACCAGGACGGCAACCAGGGTGCGAGGCGGATGATCCCGCTGCTGGCGTTGGCCTCGCTGCCGGTTCTCGTCGCCGGCATCGTGGCGGGCGACTGGATCGCCGGCGACGCCCGCAGTCCGGGCGTGATCGCCTGGGCGACGATCGGCTTCGGCCTCCTGCTCGGCGTCGCGGATCGCTGGGGGGCGCAGGAGCGCCGGCTCGAACAGGTGAACTGGCGGAACGCCCTGGTCTTCGGGCTGGCGCAGGCCACGGCGCTCATCCCGGGCGCCTCCCGGGCCGGAGTCGTCATCAGCGCCGGCCGGCTGCTCGGCTTCGACCGCGAGTCGTCGGCGCGCTTCGCCTTCCTGCTGGCACTGCCGGTCGGCGTCTTCGTCGCGGGCAAGGACAGCCTGGACCTGGTGAGCGGCACGTTGCCGCTGTCCCAACTGCCCTCGCTGCTCCTTGTCGCCGCGCTGTCGGCGGTCGTCGGCTACCTGGTGATCGGCGGACTGCTCGGCTGGCTCAGGCGGCGCGGCCTGCAGGTCTTTGTCGGCTACCGGCTGGTGCTCGGCGCCGTACTGCTGATGTTGTTCTGAAGGATGGAAGGTGGATGCGCCGACCCACGCATCAGCGCTACCTCCACAAGTAGTGCCGTCCGATGGTCACAGGAATTGCTATGCTGGTGGTTCAGATTCATTCACATGGTTGGGAGGCAGAATCAAGCGGTTGAGCGTTGTCTTCGTTGCAGTCCTTGGAGTCGCAGGGGTGGAGTTGTTCGTGACAAGCAGCACGGCTGAGGCTGAGTGCGTGAAGTGTGGTCGGTTCCTCTGCTTCGACACCCCTCACCGAGGGGGTGTTGCCTGTGGCTACTCTGGCGGGTACTGCGTCGAAGTCGGTGGATGCGGCTCTGGCCCCGCCTATCGTCCGGCTCCGGGTTCGGGGGAACTCGAGGAAGGACCGATTCTGACGGCGCAATCGACTCTGGCGACGCGACCGATCGTGACCCTTGCGGAGGCGATGGACGACCGGGACGGAGATCTGACGCTGCGTCCGACCGGCGCTTGCATCCCGGAGCCAACCGTCATCGCAACCTGCTCGATACCGAACGGGCAGTCGAGCCTGACAGGTTGCAAGTCGCGCAGGGCGAGCGGCAGCAGGGTCCGGAAGGTTGTTCCTGCCCAACTTCACTTGGCGGTACCGACGCCGAGCCCCTGAGCCGCGACTCGATCCGATGAGAGTCTCGATCGGAATCGCGACCTTGGCTTTGGTCTTGGCTTTGCCGGGCGTGCTTCCGGCAGAGGAGGTCGTCATCTCGGTCGCAGCGGGGCAGTTGCCGCCGGCAGCGGCCGGTACGATCACGCTGGTCTCCGTGAGTGGGGACGGCGAAGTGGTGGAGGAGCTGGGCGCGCCGGGCGTGGCTTCGGTCCGCACCACGGTTGAGGGCCTTGAGTACGTTTCCTGTCGCAGTCCGCTGACTTGGTGTCCACGAGTTGGCGTTGCTGCTTCGATGGCGAACGTCGCCGACGGCGAGGCGCCAGCCGTTCAGGTCGTGAACCTGACCGCCTACGCGCTGGCTGCCGTCGCTGTGCCCCTTGTTCTGCCTCCCGGTGAGAGCCTCGGAAGTGGGACTCCATCGGTCGAGGGCTGGCTCGAAGTGGAGTCGGGAACGCTCCGATTTCTGGAAGCTGGCACTCTGGACGGGAACCTCCTGCGTTGGCGCGGACCGGCTGGCCGTACGGACTATCGGATAGCGATGGAGGGCTGGGCGCCTCGCTATCTCTTCGACCGAGACATCGGGGCTGGCCCGATGCAACTCGAATCGCTGCGGCTTGTCAGGGGATCCTCCGTGTCACTCCATGCTCTGGGAGAATCCGGCCTGCCCGTCGCGGGCGCTGAGGTGAGGGCCGAACCGTACCCGCCGCTTGCGGAAGACCGCACTGCACCCGTGGCCGCTCGGGCAATGACGAGCGAAGACGGTTTCGCGCAGCTCGTGGGGCTCGACGGTGAGTACTACTCTTTGGTCGTCGAGAGCGAGGGGCGACCGCCGACCCGGATCGAGGGCGTCCGGCTGGCGCCGGACGCCGAAACACGGCTTGCGGAGGTCGTACTGAGCGAATTCGCCGAGGTTCGGGTCTTCGTGTCGCCGCAAGCAGCCGACACGGGAAGGTGGCGGATCGCCGCGCAGAGGCTCGATCAGAGTGCGTCGCCTCTGATGGCCGAGGCGGATGCCAGCGGCCTGGCGATCCTCCGTGGCCTGTCGACGGGCTCGTACCTTCTGGAGCTTGAGACTCCGGACGGCGACGTCCTTCATTCGGAAGTTAAGCAAGTCGTGGGCGACGAGACCGTGACCGTCGATCTAGACTTCGTCCAGGTGCGGGGTCAGGTGCGTCTCGACGGTGACGGCGTTCAGGCCCGGGTGGCGCTCAGCCGCGGAGCTGGCGATCGCGTGCCGTTCGTCACGAACGAGGACGGTGAGTTCGGCGGCCAGATGCCGAGACCGAAAGGCGATACCGTTGCCGCCGCCGTGGAAACGGCCGGCGGGCTCCGTCGGATGTTCATGGTCAAGGCACCCTTGGACGACGACGTTCTGAGCCTGCGCCTCAACTTGGGGGATCGAGCAGTACGCGGCTTGATCCTCGATGGCTCGACGCTTGAACCACTTCCTGGTGCCTCCGTGAGAATCGAAAGAGCAGGCGAAGTGGGAGGGAACGGCGCTGACGATCTGGAGATGTTCGTTTCTCTGCCGGTTGCGTCCGACCAGGAGGGCCGCTTCGCCTTCGACGGACTTGAGGAAGACCGTTATCGCCTGTGGGTCTGGCTCGACGGATTCGCCGAGGGGAAGGCCGAGGTGCTTTCTTCGCCGTTGGAGGACTGGGTAGAAGACGACGTGCGGACGGTACGCCTGCCCCTCCAACCTGCCGATCCACTTGATCTGCTTCTGACGAGAGCGGGAAGCCCGTTGCCGGCTGTGATGGTCGAGGTCATTGCGCGAAGCCGAGCAGGGGCCGTCGGCGCTGGCTTTGGGGCCACGGACGGGTCGGGACGAACCAGGGTTTTCGTTCCCCGCGACGGCGTCGGACCGGCTTCGGTGGTTGTCAAGGCACCGCCCGATCTGCTCTGGTCGGGTTGCGTCTCGCTGCCACCGCCAGGCGAGCCCCTCTTGCGACTCGACCTGATGGACGAGCCGGTCGGAACGGTCGTGTTGCGTAACACGGCCGGCGACCGTGCCTCAGGGTCATCCGATCCGGTCCTGGTAACGCCGCACGGAGGACTGCTTTCGCTAGGCGATCTGATCGGCTGGAGCAGCAGTGCCGGCGGAGTGGACGGGGGCCTGTGGGCGGGCGGTGTGATCGGCAGGATCGAACTGCCGGGACTTTCCACCGGCCGATACCGGGTTGTCCAATCGGCGGCCGTCGACTTCGGGCTCTATGTGAACGCCTGCGCGGGAGCGCTCAACGCAAGTGGCGGCGTCGGGAATGTGCTCGTGCCGGGGGGGCGCGTGGAGTTCGAAGTTGACCTCGGTTTCGGGGCCGACGAACCGATGCTGATCTTCCCGCCGGATCTCTGAACCCGGGTTCAGGTGGTGCCGATCCTGGCGGCGATCGCCTGGCCCATCTCGGTCGTCGAGACGGCGGCCTGCCCGTCGGGCGCCAGATCGGCGGTACGGAGCCCGTCGTCCAGCACCGCCGCGACCGCCGCTTCGACCCGGGCCGCCTCCGTCTCCAGGTCGAGGCTGTGACGGAGCAGCATCGCGGCGCTCAGGATCGCGCCGATCGGGTTGGCGATGCCGCGCCCCGCGATGTCGGGCGCCGAGCCGTGGACCGGCTCGTACAGTCCCTGGCGGCCTGAACCCAGGGACGCCGAGGGCAGCATGCCGAGCGAACCGGCGAGAATCGCCGCCTCGTCGCTCAGGATGTCGCCGAACATGTTGCCGGCCAGGATCACGTCGTAGTCCGCGGGCGAGCGCATCAACTGCATCGCGAAGGCGTCCACGAGGTGGTGAGTGACCTCGACATCCGGCCAGGCGCTGGCGACTTCGGTCACGGATCGCCGCCAGAGCCGCATCGAGGCCAGGACGTTGGCCTTGTCGATCGACGCGACCTTGCCGCGGCGTCCCCGCGCCGCCCGCAGCGCGACCCGGGCGACGCGCTCGACTTCGGCGGTGGAGTAGACGAGGGTGTCGTGGGCCACGTCGGCGTCGCCCTGCTCCTGGCGGGGGCCGAAGTAGATGCCGCCGGTCAGTTCGCGCACGAACAGCAGGTCGACTCCGCGCAGCAGCTCGGGCTTGAGCGGCGCGAACGGGGCGAGAGACTCGAACACCGGCACCGGACGCAGGTTGGCGAACAGGCCCATCTCCGCCCGCAGGTCGAGCAGCCCCTGTTCGGGCCGGAGTTCGGCGGTCGGATCGGACCACTTCGGTCCGCCGACGGCGCCCAGGAGCACCGCGTCCGCCTCCTTGCACGCGGCCAGCGTGGCGGGCGGCAGCGGATTCCCGAAGTCGTCGATCGCGTTGCCGCCCATCGGGTGGGACTCGAGCTGGAAGCCGTGCCCGCCGAGTTCGGCGACGGCGTTCAGGACGCCCGCCGCTTCCGCGGTGACTTCGGGTCCTATGCCGTCGCCGGGCAGGAGGACGATGTTCGCCTGCATGGGGAGTCGTTCGCTCAGTCCGAACGGGTATCGAGCCGCGCCGCGTTGGCGGCCTCGAATGCCTGGATCGCAGGCGCCTGGTTCAGCAGGTAGCCGAGCTGATCCGTGCCGTCGAGCAGGCAGCGGCGGGCGAAGGGGTCTACCTCGAAGTTCGTCTCGCCGCCGCCGGGCAGGCTGAGGGTCCGCGCTTCCAGATCAATTGTGACTTCGGTGGCCGGATCGGCGGTAACGGCGTCGAACAACGCCGCGGAGACGTCTTCGGTTACCGGCACGACGAGCAGGCCGTTCTTCAGCGCGTTGCTGCGGAAGATGTCGGCGAAGGACGTGCTGATGACCGCGCGGAAGCCGTAGCCGACGAGGGCCCAGGGCGCGTGCTCACGGGAGCTGCCGCAGCCGAAGTTGTCGCCGGCGAGCAGGATTCTGGCCTCGCCGTGCTCGGCACGGTTCAGCACGAAGTCGGAGATGGGCTCGCCTTCCGGGTCTCCGTCCCGGTAGCGCCAGCGGGAGAACAGGCCGGAAGAGAGGCCGCTGCGGTCGGTGACCTTCAGGTAGGACGCGGGGATGATCTGGTCGGTGTCGACGTTCTGGATCGGCAGCGGCGCCATCGTGCCGGTGAAGCGGGTGAAGCTCTTGCTCACGACAACACCTCGCGGACGTCGGTCACCCGGCCGGTTATGGCTGACGCCGCCGCGGTGAGGGGGCTGGCCAGGAAGGTGCGGCCGCCGGCGCCCTGGCGGCCCTCGAAGTTGCGGTTCGAGGTGCTGACGGCGTACTGGCCGGGCGCGAGCTGGTCGCCGTTCATCGCCAGGCACATGGAGCAGCCGGCTTCGCGCCACTCGGCGCCGGCGTCGACGAAGACCTGGGCGAGCCCGTCCCGTTCGGCCTGCCGCTTGACGGCGTCGGAGCCGGGCACGATGAGCACCCGCAAGCCGTCGGCGACCTTGCGGCCCCGCAGCACGTTCGCCGCGGCCAGGAGATCGCTGTAGCGCGAGTTCGTGCAGCTTCCGACGAAGACGACGTCGATCGGCTTGCCCTGAAGCCGCTCGCCGGGTTCGAGGGCCATGTAGTCGAGCGCCTTGTGGAAGGAGGCCCGCTTCTCGGGCTCGATGGCGTCGTCTTCCGGAACCGCTCCCGCGATCGGGATCGCCATGCCGGGGTTCGTGCCGTACGTGACCATCGGCTCGAGCGCGGAACCGTCGAGAGTCGTGGTCCGGTCGTAGGCCGCCCCCTTGTCCGTGGGCAGCGACCGCCAGTCGTCGAGTGCCGCCTCCCAGGCGTCGCCCGAGGGCGCCATCGGGCGGCCTTCCAGATACGCGAAGGTGACGTCGTCGGGGGCGATCAGGCCGGCGCGGGCACCCCCTTCGATCGACATGTTGCAGACCGTCATCCGGCCCTCCATGTCGAGCGCGCGAATCGCTTCGCCGGTGTACTCGAAGACGTGGCCGGTGCCGCCGCCGATGCCGAGCCGGGCGATCACCGCCAGGATGATGTCCTTGGCGACCACGCCCTCCTGCAGGCGGCCGTCGACGCGCACCTCGTAGGTCTTCGGCCGGTGCTGGAGCAGGCACTGCGTGGCGAGCACGTGGCCGACCTCGCTGGTGCCGATGCCGAAAGCCAGCGCCCCGACCGCGCCGTGGGTGCTGGTATGGCTGTCGCCGCAGACGACCGTCATTCCGGGCTGGGTGGCGCCGAGCTCGGGGCCGATCACGTGGACGATGCCGCGGCGCTCGTCGCCCATCGCGTAGAGCGGGATGCCGTGCTGCTCGCAGTTCGCCAGCAGCCGGTCGAGTTGCGCTGAGCCCTCCGGGTCGAGCACACGAAGCCGCGCGTCGTCGATCGAAGGATCGGTCGGTGTCGAGTGGTCCATCGTCGCCAGCGTCAGATCGGGCCGCCGCACCGGGAGTCCCCGTTCGGCCAGCTCGGTGAACGCCTGCGGCGAAGTCACTTCGTGCACCAGGTGCAGGTCGACGTAGAGAGTCGCGGGCAGGCCCTCGGCCTCGGCGGTGACCAGGTGGCGCCGCCAGATCTTCTCGAACAGGGTCCTCGGTCGACTCATGCGTCCACCGGCTGCGGTCGCGAGACTCGAAGCGTGGCGGGCCCTCCCTCGCCGGCCGTGTACTTCGTGCCGATCGCGGTGAGCATCCGGTTGAGCGCCGCCAGGTACGCCTTGGCGGAGGCAACGATGACGTCCGTGTCGGCGCCGTAGCCGCCGAAGACGCGTCCCTTGCCGCGGCCGGACGCGGGACTCTTGATCCGCACCGTGACCTCGCCCATTGCGTCGATGCCTTCGGTGACGCTGTGGACGTTGTACTCAAGCAGGGTGTTCTCTGCCTCGACCACGGCGTCGATGGCCCGGAAGGTCGCGTCGACGGGTCCCGTGCCGACGCCGGGCGAGACGTACTCGTGACCGTTCGGACCGCACAGGCGGGCGGTCGCGGTCGGCATGCCGGGCCGGCCGCAGGAGATCTGCAGGTCGGTCAGGGTGAAGATCTCCGTCGGCGCCAGGATCTCCTGGTTCGCCAGCGCCTGCAGGTCGGCATCGGTGATGTCCTTCTTCTGGTCGGCGAGCTGCTTGAAGCGGCGGAAGGCCTCGCCGAGTTCTTCCCGGTTCAGTTCGAAGCCGAGTTCCTCCATGCGCATCCGGAGCGCGTGCTTGCCGGAGTGCTTGCCGAGCACCAGCCTGCTCTGGGTCAGGCCGACCGTCTGGGGGGTCATGATCTCGTACGTGCGCTGATCCTGGAGCATGCCGTGCTGGTGGATGCCCGCCTCGTGGGCGAAGGCGTTCTCGCCGACGATCGCCTTGTTCCGGGGCACCGCGATGCCGGTGTAGTGGGCGACCAGGCGGCTGGTCCGCACCAGTTCCGTCGTGTTCAGGCGCGTGCCGACGCCGTAGACCCTGGGCCGGGTATGGAGCGCCATGACGACCTCTTCGAGCGAGGTGTTGCCGGCGCGCTCGCCGATGCCGTTGATCGTCACCTCGACCTGGCGTACGCCGGCCTCGATCGCGGCCAGCGTGTTGGCGGTGGCGCAGCCGAGATCGTCGTGGCAGTGCGCGGACCAGATGACGTCTTCGGCGCCTTCGGTGAGCTCCATCAGGTAGCGGAAGAGGTCGCCGTACTCGACCGGCATGTCGTAGCCGACCGTGTCCGGGATGTTCAGGGTCGTGGCGCCTTCCCTGACGGCGAGCGAGAGCACCTCGACCAGGAAGTCCGGATCGGAGCGGCTGCCGTCCTCGGGACTGAACTCGATGTCGTCGCAGAGCGACCGGGCGTGAGCCACCATGTGGCCGACCTGGCTGAGCACCTGCTCCCGGGTCATGCCCAGCTTGCGCTCCATGTGGAGGTCGGAAGTCGCGATGAAGGCGTGGATGCGCGGCTTCGCGGCCTCCCTGACGCCTTCCCACGCCTTGTCGATGTCCTCGCGCCAGCAGCGGGCGAGGCCCGCGACCACAGGGCCGTTCGCCTTGCCGACCTCACGCGCGATCCGCCGCACCCCCTCGAGATCGTCGGGGCTGGCGGCGGGGAAGCCCGCCTCGATGATGTCGACGCCGAGCACGGCAAGCTGGCGGGCCACCTCCAGCTTCTCGGCGCTCGTCATCGTCGCGCCCGGCGACTGCTCGCCGTCGCGCAGCGTGGTGTCGAAGATCCGGACCCAGTCTCCGTTGTCTGGCATCGCTACACCTCCTTGGCGTCCAGGAACGGCATCATCCGACGCAGTTCCCGGCCGACCTCCTCGATCGGGTGGCTCCGCTCCCGCTTTCTCCGGGGATCGAAGCGCGGGCGGCCGTTCCTGTTCTCGGCGATCCAGTCGCGGGCGTACGTCCCGTCCTGGATGTCGCGGAGCACCTTTTCCATCACCGCCCGCACGTCCTCCGTGATCATCTGGTCGCCGGCGTGGTAGCCGCCGTGCTCGGCCGTGTCGGAGACGCTGTACCACATGTAACCGAGCCCGCCCTCGTACATCAGGTCGACGATCAGCTTCAGCTCGTGCAGGCACTCGAAGTAGGCCACCTCGGGCTGGTAGCCGGCCGCGACGAGCTTCTCGAAACCGGCGCGGACCAGGGCGGAGGCGCCGCCGCAGAGGACGATCTGCTCGCCGAACAGGTCGGTCTCCGTCTCCTCGGCGAAGGTCGTCTCAATCACTCCGGCGCGGGTGCAGCCGATTCCCTTCGCGTAGGCCAGGGCATCGGCCAGGGCGCCTCCGGTGGCGTCGTTCTCGACGGCGACCAGACCCGGCGTGCCGGCGCCCTCCGTGAACACCTCCCGCACCCTGTGCCCCGGCGCCTTCGGCGCGACCAGGGACACGTCGACTTCCTCCGGTGCTCCGATCTCGCCGTAGCGGACGTTGAACCCGTGCGCGAACATCAGGCTGTTCCCGGGCTCGAGGTTCGGGGCGATGTCCTGCTCGTAGAGCTCGGCCTGCACCGTGTCGGGCGCCAGGATCATGATCATCTGCGCCCGCGCGGCCGCGGCCGCGTTGGCGAGCACCTCGAGTCCGTCGGCCTCCGCCTTCGCCGCGCTGCCGCTGCCCTCGCGCAGTCCGACCACGACATTCACGCCGCTGTCGCGCAGGTTCAGGGCGTGGGCGTGGCCCTGGCTGCCGTAGCCGATGACGGCGACGGTGCGGCCGTCGAGCCGGGAGAGGTCCGCGTCGTCGTCGTAGTAGAGCTTCGCCATCTGGTTGGGTTCCTCGTCTGGTGATTCGAGCGGAGCCGCTCAGAGCACGTTGCTGCGCGCCGCGGCGCGGCTGCGGTTGGGCTTGAAGCCCTCGTCCTTCAGGGTGTGGCCGCCGCGGCCCAGGGCGATCATGCCGGTGCGCACCATCTCGACGATGCCGAACGGACGCACGAGTTCGGTGAAGTTCTCGAGTTTCTCCTCCTCGCCGGTGATCTCGACCACCAGGCTTTCGGCGGAAACGTCGATGATCCGGGCGCGGAAGATGTCGCAGAGCTGGATCACCTCCCGCCGATTCTCCGAGGAGGCCTTGACCTTGACCAGGGCCATCTCCCTCACCACGGAGGGCTGGCTGTGCAGGTGGTCCACGTGGACGACGTCGACCAGCTTGTACAGGTTCTTGACCAGCCGGTCCGCTTCCGCGCTGTCCGACTCCATGACGATCGTCATCCTTGACATCTCGTCGCGCTGCGTGCGGCCGACGGACAGGCTGTCGATGTTGAAACTGCGCCGTCGGAACAGGTTCGCCACGCGGGCAAGGACCCCGGGGCGGTTCTCGACCAGCGCGGCCAGGATGTGCTTCGCCATCGCGGGATTTCCTCGAGAAGCCGGTCGACCTCAGACGCCGAATCGGGAGCCCAGGGCGGCCGCCGCCGCGGGTTCCTCGGACTCCGACGGCTTGGATTCCGGCGGCGTGGACTCTGGAGTTTGGGGCTCCGGGGCTTTCGCGGCTACTGCCCGCCCCCGGCGCTGTTGCTCGAACTCCGCCGGGGTGGGCCGGCGGATCATGTCGTCGAGGTCGGCGCCCGCCGGCACCATGGGGAAGACGATCTCCTCCTTCTCGACGACGAAGTCGATCAGGGTCGGCCCGGCCGTCTGCGCGCGCGAGGCGTTGACCGCTTCCTCGATCTGGCCGCGCTCGGTGACGCGGACGGTCGGGATGCCGTAGGCCTCCGCGAGCTTGCAGAAGTCCGGGTTGACCATGGGCGTCTGGTTGTAGCGCTCCTCGTAGAAGAACTCCTGCCACTGGCGGACCATGCCGAGGAAGCCGTTGTTGATGATCGCGATGTGGACGTTGACCCGCTCCTGGACCGCGGTGGCGAGTTCCATCATCGTCATCTGGAAGCCGCCGTCGCCAACGATGGCCCACACTTCCTGGTCGGGGCGGGACATCTTGGCGCCGATCGCCGCCGGCAGGCCGAAGCCCATCGTGCCCAGGCCGCCGCTGGTGATCAGGCTGTGCGGCCGTTCGTGCTGGTAGTACTGGGCCTCCCACATCTGGTGCTGGCCGACATCAGTGACGGTGATGGCGCCGCCCGCCGTGAACTCGAACAGGTCGCGGATGACCTGGGCGCCGAGCAGCTTGCCTTCGGGCACCGCCGGGTGCTGGGGCGCCTCGGCCGGCCGCACGATCTCGCGCAGCTCGGAGTCGGCCCGCCACTCGGCGATGCGGTCGAACCAGGCTTCGTTCGGCCGTCGTTCGACTCGGTCGAGCAACTGCCGCAGGACCTCGCCGAGGTCGCCGACGATGCCCACGTCGACCGTCACGTTCTTGTTGATTTCGGAGGGGTCGATGTCGACGTGGATCTTGCGCGAGTCCCGAGCGTAGGTCGCCAGGTTGCCGGTCACCCGGTCGTCGAAACGCATGCCCAGGGCGATCAGCAGGTCGGCCTGCTGGATGGCGTGGTTCACCTCGGCGCCGCCGTGCATTCCCATCATTCCCAGGCAGAGCGGGTGATGTTCGGAGATCGCGCCCTTGCCGAGCAGCGTCAGGGCGATCGGAATCTGCGCCTTCTCGGCCAGTTGCGCGAGTTCACGGTTGGCGCCCGCCATCGAGATGCCGTGGCCGGCCAGGATGATCGGGCGTTTCGAATCGCGGATCAGCTCCAGGGCGGCGGCGACCTGGCGCGCTCTTGCCGTCTTCGGCGGGCTGTAGCCGGCGAGTTGAATCGGCTCCGTCGGGTAGACGAACTCGGCTTCCTGGATCTGGACGTCCTTCGGGATGTCGACCAGCACCGGTCCGGGTCGCCCGGTGCGGGCGATGTGAAACGCCTCGCGCATGACCTCGGGCAGTTCGTCGATGCTCGTCACCAGGTAGTTGTGCTTGGTGATCGGGAGGGTGATGCCGGTGACGTCCGTCTCCTGGAAGGCGTCGCTGCCGATGGCGCCGGTGGGAACCTGTCCCGTGATGCAGACGATGGGAGACGAGTCCATCATCGCCGTGGCGATGCCGGTGACGAGGTTCGTCGCGCCGGGGCCGCTGGTCGCCATCGCCACGCCGACCTTGCCGGTGGCGCGGGCGTAGCCGTCGGCCATGTGCGATGCGCCCTGTTCGTGGCGGGTCAGCACGTGGTGGAGCTGCGGATACTTGGTCAGCGCGTCGTAGGTCGGCAGGATGGCCCCGCCCGGATAGCCGAAGACGATGTCGACCCCTTCGTGCAGCAGGCACTCGCACACGATCTCGGCGCCTGTCAGCACGACCGCGTCGGCGCCCCCGTCCCCATTCCGCGGGTTCACTGCCTCTCGGTTCGTTGCGGCGTTTTCGTCGCTCATCTCGGCCTCCTCGCTCAGCCGGCCAGGGGCTTCGCGGCCTCCTGCAGCCGGGGTACCTGGGTGAGCCAGTTGTGGCGGTCGGGAATCCGGCCCTCGACCAGCCCGAAGAACTCCTCCTGGAGGTGGTGCGTGATCTTGCCACGCGTGCCGCTGCCGATCGGGATCCGGTCCACGGAGCGAACCGGACTCACTTCGGCCGCGGTGCCGGTCATGAAGAGCTCATCGGCGAGATAGAGCTCTTCGCGGGCGATCGGCTGGAAGCGGACGTCGTACTTCAGGTCGCGGGCGATCGTGATGACCGAGTTCCTGGTGATTCCGCCCAGGATCGAGTTGTAGAGCGGCGGCGTGTAGACCACACCGTCCCTGATCAGGAACAGGTTCTCGCCGGCGCCCTCGCAGACCAGACCGCGGTCGTCGAGCATGATGCCCTCGGCGTAGCCGTGCTCGCGCGCTTCGATGGAGACGAACTGGTTCGTCACGTACTGCCCGCTGATCTTGCCCAGCGGCACGGCCGTGTTCGAGTTGAAGCGCCGCCAGGAGCTGATCGCGGCGTCCACGCCCTGTTCGATCGCCTCCTCGCCGAGGTAGCGCCCCCAGCGCACCGCGTAGATGGCAAGCCTGGAACTGCAGGAGGTCGGGTTGAGGCCCATCTCCTCGTTGCCGCGGTAGATCAGCGGCCGGATGTAGCACGACTCGAGACGGTTGCGGGCCACCGCCTCGATGCACAGCTCCTCGACCTGGTCCTGCGTGTAGCCGGGGTCCATGCGCATGATCCGGCAACTGTCGAACAGGCGCTGGACGTGGGGGCCGAGGCGGAAGACCGCCGTCGTCTCTCCCGTGTCGTAGGCGCGAATGCCCTCGAACACCGACGAGCCGTAGTGCAGGCCGTGGGTGGTGAGGTGGACGGTCGCCTCGTCCCAGGGTTTCCACTGGTCGTCGATCCAGATCCACTCCGATCGTTCTATGGGCATGCGGTTACTCCACTGGCGCGGAACCAAAAAAGCCCCCAGGCGTTGCTGGGGGCTTGAAGTCGCTCAGTTTCCTGTTGGTGCGCCTAGTTAGCCCCCTGGGTCACAAGGACCAGGACCAGAATCAGCAACAGAAGGACGGCGGGGGTAGCCATGGCGTAAAGAACTCCGTTGATCTACCGGACGGCAGGTCGTGCGGGGGAGCGTAGGAGAGGACGGGAGCGGCTGTCAAGCGTCGATGCCGCGAAACCCGGCACCGGAACCGACACAACGCTCTGGTTCGGCGGTATAGTCGAGCGTTTACGTGCGCGTTTCGTGACCTTACGTGAAGCTGTTTCCACGCCTCGAGTTCCATCGCACCGGGATCGGCCTCCTCCCCGATCCCCACGACCCGGAGCCCGGCTCGGCCGTCCATCTGGCCGGGGTGGCCGGGTCGAAGCGGCCGCTCACGTTCTGCAGTTGCTCCACGGGCCGCCGGAGCGGATGCCGTCACCTCAAGCAGCTCGAGGGTCAGATCCGGGAGCTCCACCAGGTCACGGGAGGTAGCTGGTTCGACCTCTTCGCTCACAGCGGCTGGTTCCGGCTGGCCCAGACTCTGTTCGAGGAGCGTCTCCCGGCGGCTTCGGAGTGCCTGGTGCTGCAGGAAACGCCCGACGATCCGATTCGCCTGTTCGGTCCAGGCGGCGTGGAGGTCCTTCGCTACCTCGAGCAGGCGCCGGCAACGGTTCGTTTCCTGGAACGGATCGGGAAGCTCTCGGGCGGCGTGTCGACAGCGGATCGGTCGGGTTTGCTGGAGCGGCTGTCGACTTTCATGCGGACGCCCGAGGAACAGCATCTGAACAAGGCCGGAATGCAGACGAACCGGCAGTTCTTCGAGGGCAGTCTCTGGTTCCGCGTCGCCTACCACGCCCTGAGGGAGTACGGCGACATTCGGGGTCGGCTCGGCGGTCCCGGCACGATCGGGGCCTCGATCCGGCTTGAGCCGTTGATCGAACTCAGGACCGGCACCTTCTTCCTGGCAGTCCGCGGGAAGGCGGGCGGGCCGGTCCTGCTTCAGATTGCCGTTCCGCGTGGCCGGGTGGACGCGGCGCTGGCCTTCCTCGCGGAAACGGGGCAGACCTCGGCGGTTCCCCTGTCGGCCGCGGATCTCCTCTACGTCGGCCCCGACACCAGGATCGAGGAGGAGCACAAGCTCGAGATACTGCGCCTGGCCGCGGAGGGGGAGGACGTCCTCGACGAGAAGCGGCGCGAGCGCTTCCAGTATGGCGAGCTGGTCTTTCTCGAGGAGTTGGGGGCGCTCGTCCGGCGCTCGGACCGCAGCGAGAGCGGCTGGCGCGAGCCCGCTGCCATCGATCTCTTGCCGGCGCGGGTGCCGACCTTCCGGACCGTGCCGCCGATCGAGGAACCCGAGCCGGTGCTGACCGAGAATCCGCTCGCGGCCGCCGGGATTCTGACGGAATTCGACTACATCGAGATCGAGCCGGACGGGGACGAGTCGCTTTCGATCCGCTATGGCTTCGGCGACAGCGACGTGAGCCTCGGGGAGTTGCTGGCAGCGAAGGGCGCCGGCCTGCCGTACCTCGAGACCGCGTCGGGCTGGATCGATCTCAACGCGCCGGCGCTCAGGAACCTCGGATCGCTGCCTGCGCAGGCGAGAGCGCGTGCCGGAGGTGCCGGCGGCAACGGCAGCTCCGGCAGTCTCCGTCTCTCATCGGCCGAGTTGCTGCGGCTGCAGGCCTCGAGTACGGCGCCGATCCGTGTCGAGGGCGAAGGAAGCCGGCATGATTTCCTGCGCCGCTTCCTGGACCTCCGGCCGGCAGATCCGATGGTGAGTCCTTCGGGGCTTACGAGCGTCCTGCGTCCTTACCAGAAGCTCGGTGTCGAGTGGCTGAAGTTCCTGTACGAGAACGATCTCGCGGGTCTTCTGTGCGACGACATGGGCTTGGGGAAGACGCACCAGGCGATGGCCCTGATGGTCATCCTGCGGGAGCAATTGGGGGTCGACGAGCCGTTTCTCGTCGTCTGTCCCCGCACCGTCATCAGCCACTGGCGCAACAAGCTCCGGGAGTACGCGCCGGGATTGAGTCCGGCCTACTACCACGGACCGCAACGCGACCTCGGAGAATCGCTCGCCCATGGCGACGTGATCCTCACTTCCTATGGGGTGATGCGGAATGACGTCGAGCGGTTCGGCGAACGGCGCTGGGGCCTCATCGTGTTCGACGAGGTGCAGCAGATCAAGAACCGCAGCACCCAGGGCTACCGTGCCGCCGTTGCGCTCAGGACCCGGATGAAACTGGGGTTGACCGGCACGCCGATCGAGAACTCGCTTAGCGAGTTGAAGGGCCTGTTCGATCTCGTGCTGCCGGGCTATCTGGGCGGCGACGACACGTATCTCGATGTCCTCGGGACGAACGAACTCGATGCCGACTCCTGGTACGCGGTGAACCTGCGGCGTCTGACCGCTCCCTTCGTGCTCCGCCGGGTGAAAACCGCCGTGCTGGACGAGCTGCCGGAGAAGATCGAGGACGTGCGCACCTGCCGCCTGAGCGCCGAGCAGTTCGACCTGTACCGGCAGACGATCGAAACGAAGGGCGTGACGCTGATGAACGCGTTGCGGAGCGAGCGGGGCGCCCTTCCCTACATCCACATCTTCGCGCTGCTGAACATGCTGAAGCAGATCTGCGATCATCCCGCGCTGGCGGTCGGCGATCTCGACCGCTACGAGAACTACGAATCGGGCAAATGGGACCTGTGCAAGGAGCTGCTCGAGGAGAGCTTCGACAGTGGCCAGAAGGTTGTCGTTTTCAGCCAGTACCTGGGCATGATCGGCATCCTGGAGCGCCACCTGACCAAGCTCGGCATCGAGTTCGTCACGCTGACGGGCTCGACCCGCGAGCGCGGCAAGGTCGTCGACCGCTTCAACAACGACGACGACTGCCGCGTCTTTCTGGGCAGCCTGAAGGCGGGCGGCACCGGCATCGACCTGGTCGGCGGTTCGGTCGTCATCCACTACGACCGCTGGTGGAACGCGGCTCGCGAGGACCAGGCGACGGACCGGTTGTATCGAATCGGCCAGAAGCGGGCGGTCCACGTCTTCAAGCTGATCACGGAGGAGACCCTCGAGGAACGCATCGCCGCCATCATCGACCGCAAGCGCCGTCTCATGGAGAGCGTGGTGCAGGAGGACGACCCCCAGCTCAAGAAGATCTTCTCGCGCGAGGAACTGATCGAGCTGCTGCAGGGACCGGGCCTCGACGAGCCGGCCTGAGGCCGGGCAATAGGGTAGTGGGCTGATGACGACCAGGATCGAGCTGTACGACACGACGCTTCGCGACGGGACCCAGCGAGAGAACATCTCCCTGTCGCTGGCGGACAAGCTGGCGATCGCCAGGCGGCTGGACGCCTTCGGAATCCCCTACATCGAGTGCGGCTGGCCCGGCTCGAATCCGAAGGACGCGGACTTCTTCGAGGCCATCCGCGAGGTCGAACTCGAGCAGGCGAGAATCTGTGCCTTCGGCGCCACCAGGCGCAAGCACAGCGCCTGCAACCGCGACGGCAACGTTCAGGCGCTGGTCGCCGCGGAGACGCCCACCGTCACGCTGGTCGGCAAGAGCTGGGACCTGCACGTCGAGAAGGTGCTCGAGACCGACGCGCGAGAGAACGAGGCGATGATCGGCGACACGGTCGGCTATCTCAAGGAGCTGGGCCGCGAGGTGATCTACGACGCGGAGCACTTCTTCGACGGTCTGGCCGGGAACCCCGAGTGCGCGCTCGGCACGTTGCGCGCGGCGGCCGCGGCGGGCGCCGATTACGTCGTGCTCTGCGACACGAACGGCGGCACGCTGCCGTGGCAGATCGAAGCGGGGATCGACGCGGCGCGGGCTGAGCTCGGTCCGGATGTCCGGATCGGCATCCATACGCACGACGACGCCGGATGCGGCGTCGCCAACACCCTGGCCGCGGTGCGGGCAGGCGCGGTCATGGTCCAGGGCACGATCAACGGCTACGGCGAACGGGTGGCGAACGCGAACCTGGTGACCATCGTGCCGGACCTGCAGTGCAAGATGGGGTTCTCCTGCGTCCCCGACGAGAGCCTGCGCGAGTTGACTTCCCTGTCGCGATACGTCGCCGAGGTGGCGAACATCGCCCACGACGACCACCTGCCCTACGTCGGGCGCAGCGCCTTCGCCCACAAGGGCGGCATCCATGTTGCCGCGATGCTCAAGGAACCGAGCAGCTACCAGCACGTGGAGCCGGAGGTGGTCGGGAACGAGATGCGGACCGTGGTCTCCGAACTCTCGGGCCGCGGCAACATCGCTCATCTCGCGGCGGGCGCCGGGATCGCCGAAACACCCCACGCGCGCGAGGTGCTGTACAAGGTCAAGGAGCTGGAGAACCGCGGCTACAGCTTCGAGGCCGCCGAGGCGTCCGTCGAGCTCATGTTGCGGCGGGCGGAACCCGACTACGAAGCGCCGTTCCGCCTGATCGATTTCCTGACCGTCGTCGAGCACCGCGACGGCCGCGGCCTGGTGGCCGAAGCGACGGTCAAGGTCGAAGTGCCGGGCGGCGCCATTGCTCACACGGCGGCGGAGGGCAACGGACCGGTGAATGCCCTGGCCCACGCCCTGCGCAAGGCGCTGGAGACGCACTACCCGCAACTGTCCGAGATGCGCCTGGCCGACTACAAGGTCCGCATTCTGGACAGCGCCCACGGAACGGCGGCCACGACGCGCGTGCTCGTGGACTTCGTCGCCGGCGGCGAGCGCTGGACCACGGTTGGCGCGGGCACGAACATCATCGAGGCGAGCTGGGAAGCGCTCTCCGACGCGATCGAGTTCGGGTTGACGTCCTGACTCCCGGCCACCGCCGTCAGCGGGCGAAGGCTCCCCTGGCGCCGATCGCCTCGAACGGCTCCATGCCGATGCAGGTGCAGATCAGGTGGCGGTCGCCGTGGGCGTTGTCGACCCGGCCGACCGGAGGCCAGTACTTGTGTTCGTCGTTCCAGGGGGCCGGGAACGCCGCCTGCCGCCGGGAGTAGGGGCGGTCCCAGTCGCCGGCGCTGATCGCGGCCGCGGTATGGGGTGCGCCGCGCAGGGGGCTGTCGGCAATCTCCACATCGCCGCGTTCCACCGCCGCGATTTCGGCGCGGATCGCGATCATCGCGTCGCAGAAGCGGTCGAGCTCGGCCTTCGACTCGCTCTCGGTCGGTTCGACCATCAGCGTCCCGGCCACCGGGAAGGACATGGTCGGTGCGTGGAAGCCGTAGTCGATGAGTCGCTTGGCGACGTCGTCGACCTCGACGCCGGAGGCCTTGAAACCGCGCAGGTCGAGGATGCACTCGTGAGCCACCAGGCCGCCGGCGCCCCGGTACAGGACGGGGTAGTGGGTTTCGAGCCGATGGGCGATGTAGTTCGCGTTCAGGATCGCCGCTTCCGTGGCGCGGCGCAGTCCGGCAGCCCCCATCATGCGGATGTAGGCCCAGGAGATGGGCAGGATCGAGCCGCTGCCGATGGCCGCCGCGCTCACCGCGCCAACCGCCCCGCTTCCCAGGCTGCCGGCACCGTCCGACTGCCCGATGGACGCGAGGGGGTGCCGCGGCAGGAAGGGCGCGAGATGGGCGGCGACCGCGATCGGCCCCATGCCCGGACCGCCGCCGCCGTGGGGGATGCAGAACGTCTTGTGGAGGTTCAGGTGGCAGACGTCGGCGCCGTAGTCGCCGGGCCGGCAGACGCCGACCTGAGCGTTCATGTTCGCGCCGTCGAGGTAGATCTGTCCGCCGTGGTCGTGGACGATGGCGCAGATGTCGCGGATAGCCTCTTCGAACACGCCGTGCGTGGACGGGTAGGTGACCATCAGCGCCGCGAGGTCTTCGCTGTGGGCCTCCGCGCAGGCGCGCAGATCGTCGAGGTCGATGTTGCCCTCCTCGTCGCAGGCGACGGGCGCGACCTGCAGCCCGGCCAGCACGGCGCTGGCGGGGTTCGTTCCGTGAGCGGAGGTGGGGATGAGGCAGACGTTGCGGGCCCCCTCGCCGCGGCTCGCGTGGTAGCTCCGGATCGCGAGGAGACCGGCGTACTCTCCCTGGGAACCGGCGTTCGGCTGCAGCGAAACGGCTGAGAAGCCCGTGATGTCCGCCAGCCAGTTCTCCAGGTCGCCGCAGAGCTTCCGGTAGCCCGCCGTCTGGTCATCGGGGGCGTAGGGATGCATGTGGGCGAACCCCCGCCAGGTGATCGGCATCATTTCCGCCGTCCCGTTCAGTTTCATCGTGCACGAGCCGAGCGGGATCATGGAGGTGGTCAGGGACAGGTCGCGCGCCTCCAGCCGGTGCAGGTAGCGGAGCAGCTCGGTCTCGGAGCGGTAGCTGCTGAACACCGGATGATCGAGACAGGGCGTCGTCCGTCGCAGCGCGGCCGGCAGGTGCTCCGTCGCGTCGGCCGGAGAGTCGCCGGCCGGAACGGGGGCCGGGGCCCTTCCGGCGCCGACTTCGGCGAAGGCCGCGAGCACCGACTCGATGTCGTAGTCGGTCGTCGTCTCGTCGCAGGCGACCGAGATGGCGCCCGAACCCCACTCCCGCAGGTTCAGTTTGCGGCGCCGGGCGGCCGCGATCACCCGGCGCTCCTCCTCGACACCGCCGACCCCGGCGGTCACCGTGTCGAAGAACGTGTTGGAGCGGAGCGTGAAGCCGAGGGCGCGCAGGCGTCCGGCGAGACGCGCGGCGCGGCGGTGAACCGCCCGGGCGATCGACTCAAGCCCTTCCGGACCGTGGTAGACGGCGTAGAAGCTGGCGATCACCGCCGGCAGTACCTGCGCGGTGCAGATGTTGCTGGTGGCCCGGTCGCGCCGGATGTGCTGCTCCCGGGTCTGGAGCGCCAGACGCAGCGCCGGTCGGTGACGGTCGTCGTGCGTGACGCCGACCAGGCGGCCCGGCAGCCGCCGCTTCAACCGGTCGCGGACGGCGATGTAGGCAGCGTGCGGTCCGCCGAATCCCATCGGCAACCCGAAGCGCTGGGTGCTGCCGACCGCGACGTCGGCGCCCCAGTCGCCGGGCGCTTCAAGCAGGCAGAGGGCGAGCGGATCGGCGGCGGCGATCGTCATGCCGCCGGCTTCGCGCATCCGTTCGGCCAGGCCCCGGTAGTCGTGGACGCCGCCGTCGGTGGCCGGTTGCTGGACCAGGGCCGCGAACACGCCCTCCGGGTCGAACTCCCCGTGGTCGCCGACCTCGACCTCGATGCCGAGCGGCTCGGCGCGGGTGCGGACCACTTCGATCGTCTGCGGGTGGCATCCCTCCGACACGAAGAACCGGCCGTGGCGCCGCTTCTCCGCCCAGCACAGGGTCATCGCTTCGGCGGCGGCGGTGGGTTCATCGAGCAGGGAGGCGTTGGCGACCTCGAGGCCGGTGAGGCTGGCGATCATCGTCTGGAAGTTGAGCAACGCTTCCAGCCGGCCCTGGGAGATCTCCGGCTGATACGGCGTGTAGGCCGTGTACCAGCCGGGGTCTTCCAGGACGTTGCGCTGGATGACCGGCGGCGTGACGCAGCCGTGGTAGCCCATGCCGATGAAGCTGCGCAGTACCTGGTTGCTGCCGGCGATCTCGTCGAGTTCGACGAGCGCCGCGGCTTCGGAAGTCGGGGGCGGCAGTTCGAGGCCGCCGTCGTGTCCTTCGCTGCGGATCGCGGCCGGCACGGCGTCGTCGATCAGGCTCGCGAGCGAGGACTGTTCGAGGGCCTCGAGCATCTGCTCGATCTCGGCGGCCCGGGGTCCGATGTGCCGGTCGGCGAAGAGCAGAGCGCCGCTTGCGGTGGATTCGGACCGTGTCATGGTTCGTTGTGTCACAGCTTGCTGAAGAGCCAAGCCACGTAGCCCCCATAGGCTGCCACGAGCAGCGCACCCCAGGTCCGTCCGATGCTGCGGCCGTGCCGCAGCAGGTAGACGGCGAGGAACATGAGGAGGCTGAAGGAGAGCATGACCGAGGCGTCGAGCCCCTCGGCGAGGAAGGTGGTTTCGAAGGGGCGGATGAGAGTCGCGGCCGGCAGGACCAGCAGGATGTTGAACACGTTCGAGCCGATGATGTTCCCCAGCACGATGCCGTGGTGATTCCGGTACGCGGCCACCAGGCAGGCGGCGAGTTCCGGCACACTGGTGCCGAAGGCCACGACCGTGAGTCCGACCACCCGCTCGCTGACGCCGAGGGCCAGCGCCAGATCCTTCGCCGCCGGCACCAGGATCTCGGCGGCGCCGACGGCGAGCAGGGCGAGCCCCACCAGGGTGCCGAGGACGGACTTGAGTCCGCTGACGCCCTGGGCATCGGATTCTTCGGCGTCGCCGGCGCGGACCAGCACGATGAGGAAGTACGCCATCAGTGCGAGAAGCACCACGCCCTCGAACCGACCCAGGCGGCCGAAGGCGGTGAAGGTCAGAACGAGCAGGGACGTACCCAGCATGAAGGGCAGCTCGCGGCGCACCAGGCGGATGGCCTGACGCTCGGCGCCGTCGTGGTGGTTGTGGAGAGGCACGACGAGCGCCGAGATGCCGAGGATCAGACCGACGTTGGCGATGTTCGAACCGACGACGTTGCCGTAGACCAGGCCGGGCGAGTCCCGAAGCGCCGCGGCCACCGCCGCCGCGAGTTCCGGCGCCGAGGTGCCGAACGCAACGACGGTCAGACCGATCACCGTCGGACTGACGCGCAGAACCGCGGCCAGGCCGGTCACGGAGCGCACGAGGATCTCGCCGCCGGCCCAGAGCACGGCGATGCCGAGAATGATCAGCAGCAGCGAGATCAAGGGGGAGTCTTCGGTCTTGTTGGGGAGGGCGGTCCGGCGGCTACGGGAAGATTCCCGCGGTGCTGTAGGAGGCGGCGACCTTATCGATTGCCAGCACCATCGCGGCCGCGCGCAGATCGACGTCGGGGCCCAGCTTCTTCCGGTACCGGCGGATGTGGTGGTAGGCGGTCGCCATCGTCTCCTCCAGCCCCGAGTTCACGAGGTCGATCTCGTCCGCTCCCCGGGCCAGGATCCGGAGCTCGGCCTGGCTGAAGCTGGCGCCGGTCGCCGAGCTCATCGCGTTCAGCAGATCCCGGCGCACGCTCTCCTCGAAACGCTTCTGCATCCGTCCGAAGCGGACATGGGAGAGGTTCTTCAGCCACTCGAAGTAGGAGACCGTGACGCCGCCGGCGTTCAGGTACACGTCCGGAATGACCAGGATGCCTCGCTTGGCCGCCGCGGCGCTGGCTGCCGAGGTGGTCGGGCCGTTCGCCGCCTCCGCCAGGATGCGGCAGGAGATGCGGCCGACGTTCTCGCTCGTGATCTGGTTCTCGAGGGCGGCCGGCACCAGGATGTCGCAGTCCAGTTCGAGCGCCCGGAGGCTGGGCTCGACGTTCGACGCGCCGGGGAAGTCAAGGATCGAGCCGGTGCGCCGTCTGTGCTCCATGACGTCGTCGAGGTCGAGGCCGTCCGGAGAGGCGATCGCCCCTTCGTACTCGGCCAGGCCGACCAGCTTCGCGCCGGCGTCCTGCAGGTATCTGGCCGCGTGATAACCGACGTTTCCGAGCCCCTGGATGACGACCCGTTTGCCGGCGACTCCCGGCTCGAGCCCGAGCTTCGCCATGTCGTCCTCGAACGAACAGGCTTCGCGGATGCCGAAGAAGACGCCCAGTCCGGTCGCCTCGGTGCGGCCCTGAATGCCGCCGTGCTCGACCGGCTTGCCCGTCACGCAGGCGGCGACGTTGACCTCGCCGTGCTCGATCTGGGCGTAGGTGTCGGCGATCCAGGCCATCTCCTGCTCGCTTGTGCCGTAGTCGGGCGCCGGCACGTCCTTGCCCGGACCGATGAAGGACTTGCGCTGGAGTTCGGCGGTGTAGCGCCGGGTCAGGCGTTCCAGCTCCCCCTTGGAGTAGTTCCGGCGATCGATGCAGACCCCGCCCTTGGCGCCGCCGAAGGGAACGTCGACGAGGGCGCACTTGTAAGTCATGAGCGCCGCCAGGGCCATGACCTCGTCCTCGTTCACGTTCAGCGCGTAGCGGATGCCGCCCTTGGTCGGCAGCCGGTGGTGGCTGTGTTCGGCGCGCCAGGCGTGGATGACTTCGATCGTGCCGTCATCCCGACGCAGCGGGAAACTCATCCGGTAGACCGAGTTCACCCACTTCACCTGCTCCAGCAGGGTGGGATCGTGGTCAGTGTGCTTCGCCGCCTGGTCGAAGGCGGCGTTCACCTGATCGAAGAACGTCAGGTGTTGTGCGGCCTGCCCTGCTTCCGTTTCGACCGCGGCGACCGTCACTTCGGAATCCTCGTCATCGTCGTGTCCCTCCCCGAAGGTCAACGCTCTCCAGGGGCAACCTAATCCCAGCTACGGGACTCGTCAATCGGGACCGTCCAGTCGCCGCGCCTCGATTGGTGATTCGGGGTAGAAGTTGCCGCGGTCGGCGGCGACGAATGCGTAGACGCGGATGCCGGCCAGGTGGGCGATGTCCAGGGCCAGACTCGACGGCGCGCCGACCGCGGCAATTACGGGGATGCCGGCCACCGCCGCCTTCTGGACGATCTCGAAGCCGAGACGGCCGCTGACCGCGAGGATCGTGTCGTGCAGAGGCAGCCGGTTCGTCCGCAGCGCCTTGCCCACGACCTTGTCGACCGCGTTGTGGCGTCCGATGTCCTCGCGAAGCCAGAGCAGTCCGGGCTGTCCGCCGGCGACCTCGAACAGGGCCGCGGCATGGACGCCGCCGGTGTCGCCGAAGAGGGCTTGACCTTCCTGCATGATCGCCGGCAACTCCTGGACCACGAGCCGCTCGCGGTCCGGCTCCAGGTCGAGCGGGCGGATCGCCGGCAGCCGCACCCACAGGTCCTCGAGCGACGGCTTGCCGCAGACTCCGCAGGCGCTGGTGACGCGGAAGGCTCGTTCGCGCTTCCTGGTCCTGGCGCGGCGGTTCGTTGCCCGGCGCCCGCCTGCCGAGAGCCGGACATCGACGATCGACCCGGGGACGGCCGGTTCGCCGCCTGGAGGCGGCACCTCGTCCAGCCGCGGCGGGCCGTCGACGCTCACGTCCTCGACATCGGCAGCCTCCTCGATCATCCCTTCGGCGTAGAGGTATCCGAGGGCGAGGTCCCTCTCCGCGCCGGGGCTGCGCATCGTCACGACGACTGCCTCGCCGTCGACCCGGATCTCAAGCGGTTCCTCTACCGCCACGATGTCACGCCCGAGGTCGCCCGAGCGCTCGACCAGTGCGCCTCGCTCCGCGGCCGTCTCGGGTCCGGGCGCCTTCACGGCACGGCTTCCGTTCGTTCGACCCGTACGCGGACGCCGTACTCCGGCTCGCCGGAGTCGGGGTCAAGCGACCAGGGCAGCAGCTCCATGCACTCGGGCCAGTGCGCTTCGACGTTGCCGGCCTTGATCGGCCCGAAACGCGCGACGAACTCGACCTGCGACACGGGCGACGAGACGACGACGCGCTGGCCGGCGCCGATGCCGCGCGCCCGTCCATCCTCCGCGTTCATCAGCAGGTCGGAGCGTTCGAGGCCGGTCAGGGGGTCCCGCCCGGCGTGGACCATCGAGTTGAACTGCCGCCCGCGGCGAGTGGAGAGGAAGAGCTCGCCGTCGAGCGGTTCCCGATCCGCCGGCGGTTCGACCGCATGGAAACGCGCGCGGCCCGACGGCGTGGCGAAGCGCCCGTCCTCGAACAGTTGGGCGCCGCCCCACTGGAACTGGTCGCCCTTCTGTTTCAGATTCTCGATCCCGGCGTAGCGGGGTTCGATTCGGGCGATCTCGGCCCGAATGGCCACGGTGCTGCCAAAGCCGAGGATGCCGGGAGGATCGGGACGTACCAGGGAGACAACCTCGCAGAGCACCTCCCACTCCGGCCGGCACTCGCCGAGCGTTCGGCTTTCGGCGCCATCGTGGCGAATCGAGGGCGAGAACACGATGCGCCGCTCGGTCGTCGTCTCGGTCACGCCGCCGGGGATCTCGTAACGCGTCGTAGCCGGCAGCAGCAGCACCGTGTCGCTCGGCTCGACCAGCATGGCGCTGTTCACCACGACGTCCTGGTGGACCCGAAACCCGGGGCGGTGCAGCGCGCGTTTGACGCGTTCGCGGTCGGGCGTCGTTTCGAGGAAGTTCCCTCCCATGATCCAGAAGGCATCGATGTCGCCGTCGGCCGCGGCTTCGATCTGCCCGGTGGCCGCCAGGCCGGGACCGCGCGGCGGCTCGAAGCCCCAGACGTCGGCCCAGCGGTCGAGAATCCCGGTCTCCGACACCGGCGCGCAGCCGACTTCGGAACCGCCCTGGACTCCGGAGTGGCCGCGAATGGGCACCAGGCCGGCGCCGGAAAGGCCCGGAAGGCCGCGCAGGAGTCCCAGGTTGCAGATCGCGAGCACGGTGTCGACGCCGTGGCGGTGCTGGGTCAGGCCCATGGACCAGACGAGGATGGTCTTCGGCCTGGAGCAGAGGAGACGAGCGAAGCGTTCCATCTCCGCCCTCGACGTGCCGCTCGCGCTCTCCAGCGCCTGCCAGGAGGCCTGCCGCAGGGCCGCTTCGACCTCGGCGAAGTCCTCGGTGGAGCGTTCGACGAAGCCGCGCGCGACGCCTCCGGGGAGGTCGAGCAGAGCTTTCATCGTGCCGTTCAGGAAGGCGAGATCCCCGCCCGTATCGACGGCGAACCAGTGCCGTGCGAGATCCGTGCCGAAGACCGCGCTCGAAGGAACCGACGGCACCCAGTAGCGCTCGAGACCCGGCTCGCGATACGGGTTGACGACCGCGATCTCGGCGCCCCGCCGGCGTGCGTGGTGGAGGTACTTGACGGTCACTGGCTGGTTGTTCGGCACGTTCGAGCCGAAGAACACGATCAGGTCGGCATCGAGCCAGTCCCGGTAGGAGTTCGTTGCTGCGCCGTACCCGTAGGCTCTGTTGAGGGCGATCGTCGACGCGGCGTGGCAGAGGCGGGCTGCCGTGTCGACGTGGGGCGTGCCGAAGAAGCGGGCGGCCTTCTGCGCCACGTAGTACGTCTCGTTGGGAATGCCCCGGGAGGTCAGGAAGAAGGCCGCGCGGGTCGGATCGCGTTCTCGGACGCCTGCCAGTCTCGTGGCCGCGACGTCGATCGCTTCGGGCCAGGAGATGCGCCGGAACCCGGGCTCGCCGGTGCGCCGGACCATCGGGTGCGCCAGGCGCCCAAGGGCTCGCAGCTCCGTTGAACCTCTGGTTGTCAAGACGCCGGCGTCGGCGAGCACGGACGGGTCGAGCGCCGGCATCGTGTTGAGCCGCAACAGATCGAGCCGGACCATGCACAGATGCACGCCGTCCAGGGTCCAGTCGCGCAATCCCGACGTTCCCAGCGCGCAGCCGTCGCAGACGCCGTCCCGCAGGATGCGCCACGCATAGCCGGCTTCGTCCCGGTTCCGCCAGGCCACCCTGGCCATTTCCAGGTAGTGGCGCGGCTTGGTTTGCCCCAGTCCGAAGGGCGTCTTCAATCTGGGGCCCACCGGTCGAGCATAGCGCCGCCAAACCCGTCGCTAGCGGCGTGTTTGGCCCCAGTCCCCACCTCCCTGGCAGCGTGCGCCTGGGACCTTGCTCGCTGCGTTCTGCGGCGCACGCTGCCGGAAGAGCGTGAGCGTTAGAGTGTCAGCGGTGTGGATCTCCCGAGTCGTCGTCGTGCTGACATTGGCGGTCGTTCCGGCCGCGGCGCTGGCGCAGAGCAGGCAGGCGGAAGTCACGCCTGCTTTCGAGCCCGAGAATTTCGCCGCCGCGGTCGATCCGCGGGCGGACGGCTGGGACACCGAGGCGCTCAGCGAACAGGCTGAGGCACAGCTCAAGCGCGTGGCTGCCTGGCTTGCGGAGGTTGCCGCGGGCCGCGCCGATGCCGTGCCCTCCGGCGACGTGGCGACGGTCGTGGATCAGGCCTTCGAGTCGCCGGGCTTCGTGCCCGGCGAGTTGGCCGCGCGCTACCGGGGACGGGCCTTCACCGTCGAGAGCGGGAGCGCGAGTGGCGCGGATAGCGGCTACCGCGGCGCCGAGGGCTTCAGGCGCGCCCTCGGCGCCCTCGCCGGGCGGCTGTCCGGCGACCGGCCGCCCCGGGCGGACTTCAAGCTGTATTCGATCGATGCCGGATCGGAGGGGTTTACGACGCTGGCCTACTTCGAAGCGGCGGCGGGTGCAGGCGGCGGCTTCAGACAGTTGAACGCTGTCTGGTCGACCGTCTGGCGGCTGCCGGCGGACGGCGCCGGCGAGCCGTTGCTGCTGCGGGTCGAGGTGGCCGACTACGAGGAGACCTCGACTCCCCGGGGCCCCCTCTTCGTCGACGTCACCGAGGCCGCGGTCGGCCACAACCCGAGCTACCGGGACCAGTTGCTGCAGCCGCCGGACGCCTGGCTCAACCGGATCACCAAGGCGTCGGGCTACAACAAGACCGGCTGGCAGGGCGTCTCGGTCGCGGACGTCAACGGCGACGGCCTGGACGACCTCCTCCTGCCCGAGCAGGGCGGTTTGCCGAACCGCCTCTATGTGCAGAACCGGGAAGGCACGTTCGACGACCGCTCGGCGGATGCGGCGATCGACTACCTGGAGCGGGCGCTCGCCGGGCTGTTCGTCGACCTGGACAACGACGGCGACCCGGACCTGGTGCTGTCCAGCCGGCCCGCCGTCCTGGTGCTCGAGAACGACGGCAGCGGCCGCTTCGCCCGCGTCCGCCACATCGCCGGCGACATCCCGGACAGCAACTCGCTCTCGGCGGCCGACTACGACAACGACGGCGACCTGGACCTCTACGTCTGCGCCTACCGCCGGGCGTACGACGAGCGAGGGGTGGCGAGCCCGGTGCCCTACCACGACGCGAACAACGGCGGCCGGAACGTGCTGCTGCGCAACGACGGCGGTTTCCGCTTCGTCGACGCGACGGCCGAGACGGGGCTCGACGCGAACAACCGCCGCTTCAGCCTGGCCGCGTCCTGGGAGGACGTCGACGGCGACGGCGACCAGGACCTCTATGTCGCGAACGACTATGGCCGGAACAACCTGTACCGCAACGACGGCGGCCGCTTTGTCGACGTGGCTGGCGAGGCCGGCGTCGAGGACATCTCCTCCGGCATGTCGGTGAGTTGGGCGGACTACAACCGGGACGGCCGGATGGACGTCTACGTCGGCAACATGTTCTCGGCCGCCGGCAACCGGATCACGTATCAGCGGAAGTTCGAGCGCGACCGGCAGCGCGCCGGTCCGCTGGCCGAAGTGCAGCGAATGGCCCGCGGCAACTCCCTGTTTGCGGGTGCTTCGGGCGGCGGCTTCGTAGACCGCAGCGGCGATGCGAACGTCACGATGGGCCGCTGGTCCTGGTCGTCCGTCTTCGCCGACATCAACAACG
>JAPOXA010000073.1 GCA_026707325.1 Acidobacteriota bacterium
CGCGCCAAGTCGCGCTGGGCGCACGGCTCCTACCTGTCGGAGAAGGGTGAGATCCAGCGCTACGTCGCCGAGTCGGCGGCTGAGATCCAGGCCGCCCGGCTGATGACCCTGGATGCAGCCGAAGCGATGGACCGCGGCGAGCAGGCGCGGGTCGAGATCTCGCTGATCAAGTTCTGGGGCGCCCGAATGCTCCACAATGTGATCGACCGCGCGATCCAGGTTCACGGCGCGCTCGGTGTGACCGGCGACACGCCGCTCGAGAAGATGTACCGGGAGGCGCGCTACGCGCGGCTGTACGACGGCCCGGACGAGGTTCACCGCATGGTCGTGGCACGGCGCATCCTGCGCGATCCGCTGGGCCGGGTGCCCTGGGGCACCCTGGGCGTTACCGAGAGCTAGGAGCTTGCGACCGATCGGCGCGGTGGCGGGTCTTGTCGTTCTCGGAGGGATCGGCATGACGCCATCGCCAACCACCGCCCAACTGCACGCCGGCGCCGCCGCGGTCGAGATCACGCCGCCGGCCGGCTCCCTGCTCTACGGCTACGGCGCCCGCGGAACGAACCGGTCGCAGGGAGTTCACGACCCGCTCCACGCGCGAGCGCTCGTGCTCGAGGCGGGCGGCGAGACCGTCGCGCTGGTGACGCTCGACCTCGGCTCGATCCGCAAGGAGAACACCTTGCCGATACGGCAGGCGGTTATGGACGCCGCGGGCTTCGACCACGTTCTGTTGAACGCCTCCCACACTCACTCCGCGCCGCTGTTCGAGGCCGGGTTTCCGAGCGCCGGAAGCCCGTGGGTCCGGCAACTGGAACGGAAGATCGTCGGCGTCGTCCTGGAGGCCCATGACGCCCTCCGGCCGGCGCGCGTCGCGGTGGGCTGGGGCCGTGCCAGCGAGGGGCACAACCGGCGGCGGGTGCATTCCGACGGCAGCGTCGACATGTTCTGGCGCAACCGCGAGCGCCTCCCGACCGCGCCGCTCGACGAGTCGGTCGGCGTGCTGGCGGTCGACGGCGCGGACGGCGAAGCGATCGCCACGGTGGTCAACTTCGCCGTTCACCCGGTCATCCTGGGGCCCGAGAACATGCTTGTCTCGGCCGACTTCCCGGGCGCGATGGCGGCTCTGGTCGCCGAGCGCGGAGGCGGCGTGACGATGTACCTGCAGGGCGCCGCCGGCGACATCAACCCGTTCTGGGACAAGACGCCGCCCGCGGAGGGTGGTTTCGAACAGGTCCGGATGGCGGGAGAGCGGCTGGGCCAGGAGGTGCTCCGCGTCCGCGCCGACCTGGCCGCGGCGGAGGCGTTCCACGATCCGGCGATTCTGTCCGTGAAGCGCCACCTGGTGACGCTCGATCCGCGCTGGGACCTGGATTCTCCGGTGGTCGAAGAGGGTTTCCGCCGTCACGGTCTGGAAGCGTCGCTTCGGAGGTACCGCGCGCGCTTCCCGCGCGAACGCGAGGCCGAGGTGAACACCGTGGTCCTCGGCGAGCGTGGCGCGGGCCAGTTCGCCCTGGCCACCTTCCCGGGCGAGTTCTTCGTCGAGCACCAGCTCCGCCTGCGTGCGGAGGCTCAGGTGCCTCACGTCTTCTTCGCCGGCTACACGAACGGCGAACTCGCCTACTTCCCGACGATCGCCGCGGCGGCGCAGGGCGGCTACGGCGGCCGGGAAGCTACGATCGTCGAGGTCGGCGCCGGTGAGAAGCTGGTCGATCTGGCTGCGATCTCGATCCTCGGACAAGCTGGTTGGCTGCACGACGCGTCGCCTTGAGGCCAAGCCGCTCCAACCCGAATCGCCCCTCCCGGAGGCTTCGTCATGACATCTCTACCTCGCTTTCCGGTCCGTGGCTCCCTTGTGCAGCGCGGGCTCTTCCGTCTCTTGCCGGCAACGCTGATCGGGTTCGCCATCCTCGGCTGCGGCGCTTCGAGCGAAGCGCCGCCGAGGGAGCGCGTGGTCTACAGCGCCGCCGCGTTCCATAACACGACCTCGTACGGCGGCGCCTCGTTCTCGGCCGACGAGAGCCGGTTGCTGATCTCCAGCGACGTGAGCGGCGTCTGGGCCGTCTACAGCGTGCCGGTCGCCGGCGGCGAGCCGCGGCAACTGACCGACAGCGCGGGCCCCGTGTTCGCGCAGAGCTACTTTCCGAACGACGACCGCTTCCTCTATACCGGCGACGAGGGCGGCAACGAGCTGAACCACCTGTACGTGGGGTCCGACGGCGCCGGGGACGTTCCCGAGGGCGCGGTGGACCTGACGCCGGGAGACAACGTCCGGGCGTCCTTCGCCGGCTGGCGGAGCGATGGCGGGGCCTTCTTCGTGCGGACGAACGAGCGCACGCCCTTCGCGATGGATCTCTACCGCTACGAGGTGCCGCCGCCGGGGACGTGGGAGTTCGAGCGCGAGCTCGTGTTCGAGAACGACGGCACCTTCAACCTGGGCGACGTCAGCGACGACGGCCGCTGGCTGGCGCTCGACAAGCTGACCAGCAACTACGACAGCGACGTCTACGCCTGCGACCTGATGGCGGGTCACCTGGTGCACGTCACCGAACACGAGGGCGAGGTCGAGCACGGCTCCGGCGGCTTCACTCCGGACAGTTCGCAGCTCTACTACGGGACGAACGAGCACGGGGAGTTCAACCAGGTCTGGTCCTACGACCTCGCGGATGGCTCTCGCGAGCTCGTGCTCGCCGCCGACTGGGACGTGTTCGGCGTGTCCTTCTCCGATACCGGGCGGTACCGCGTGTCGGCGATCAACGAGGACGCTTCGACGGTGGTCGAGGTGCTGGACACGGAAACGGGCGCCCCGGTCGAGCTTCCCGATCTACCGGCCGGCGATATCGCGCAAGTCGGCTTCTCGGCCAGCGATCGGCTGATGGCCTTCTACCTGAGCAGCGACCAGTCGCCCTCGGACCTCTACGTGGTCGACCTGGAGCAGGGCGGCGAAGCGCTTCGCCTGACGCAAAGCCTGAACCCCGAGATCAACCCCGACGATCTCGTGACCACCGAGGTGATTCGGTACCCGAGCTTCGACGGGCTGGAGATCCCGGCCATCCTCTGGCGGCCGCACGGGGCGTCGGCCGACAACCCGGCGCCGGCGATGGTCTGGGTCCACGGCGGGCCGGGCGGCCAGACCCGGCGCACCTACCGCGCCGACATCCAGCACCTGGTGAACCAGGGCTACGTCGTCCTGGGGGTGAACAACCGCGGTTCGTCCGGCTACGGCAAGACGTTCTTCCACATGGACGACAGGAAGCACGGCGAGGTCGACCTGCAGGACTGCGTGTGGGCCCGCACCTGGCTCGAGTCACAGGACTGGGTGGACGGTTCGCGCGTCGGCATCATCGGCGGCAGCTACGGCGGCTACATGGTGGCGGCCGCGCTGGCCTTCGAGCCGGAGGTCTTCGACGTCGGCATCAATATCTTCGGTGTGACGAACTGGATCCGGACGCTGGAGAGCACGCCTCCGTGGTGGCAGGCGCAGAAGGTGGCCCTGCTCGGCGAACTGGGCGATCCGGCGACCGAGCGGGAGCGCCTGGAGCGCATCTCACCGCTGTTCCATGCCTCGAACGTCGTCAGGCCGCTGCTGGTCGTCCAGGGAGCGAACGATCCCCGGGTGCTCCAGGTGGAGAGCGACGAACTCGTCGAGGCGGTGCGGGCGAACGGAGTGCCGGTCGAGTACGTCCTGTTCCCGGACGAGGGACACGGCTTCCGGAACCGCGTGAACCGGATCGAGGCGTCGGAGCGCTACGCGGCGTTCCTCGCCGAGCACCTGGGTTCGTAGGCACCGAAGGCAGGTCCCGCACGGTCCGCCGGCGTGGCGCCCGTGCCGCGCGTCAGAAGTCGAAGTGCAGGAACAGGCCGGCGTGTTCGACCGAACCGGCGCCGTCGGGGTCGGTCGACACGTAGTTCGCGAGCACCCGAAGGTTGTCGCGGAGGTACCAGTTGAGGGCCAGGGACAGAGTCCGCTGGCTGCCGCCGAGAGTGGATCGGCTGCTCAGATCGATGTGATCCCAGCGCGCGGCGAGTTCCCAGGCGCCCCTGCCTTCGGGGATGGGCGCCTTCGGCCTCAACCGGGTGAAGCTGCGGGAGCTGCGGCTGTACGGCTTCCTCTCTCCGGTGAGGAACCAGCCGGCCTCAACGTACTGGGCGTCGAAGCGGGCGCTCCGGCCGCCCGGCGAGCCAACCGGCAACAGGTCCACCTGGGCGGACAGCACCTCGCCCTGCAGCCAGAACGAACTCCGCGCCAGCGCGAACTCGGCGCCTGCCAGTCGCAGGCCGTCGGCAGGCAGCCAACCGGTGTCCACCGTGCGCGGCGCGAGCCGTACGCCGGTGCGGCCGCGCAGACGCACGGCGTCCGCGGTGGGCTGGCGGTGCGAGAGGGCCACGCCGAGGTGGAGCAGGGGATCGCTTCCTTCGTCTCCGTTCAGCGCGAGACCCGTAAGGCGGCCGGTCATGCTCCAGTCCGACCCGGGCCGCATGTCGTAGCCGTCGCTGTCGCGGAAGGCGCCGACAGCCCAGCCGATGCGGTCGCCCGCAAGCCGGTCGTGGACCATGAAGCCGAGGTTGCGGCCCGGCGCCAGGGCGGTGACCGCGGCGGGACGCGCGATGAAGGAGTGGGAGTTCGACGACTGCTGGATCGACAGGCTGAACGGCTCCTTGAAGTGACCCGCGCGAAGGGTAGCCGCGCCGTCGGTGGGCGTGGCCTCGATGAAGACGTCCGTGGGCACGATGTCGCCGCTCGCGA
>JAPOXA010000036.1 GCA_026707325.1 Acidobacteriota bacterium
ACCTCGACTACATGCTGCACTGCCAGGGCTGCCACATGGCCGACGGCTCCGGCGTAGAGGGCACGGTCCCCCCCCTGCCCGGCGAGGTGGGCAAGTACATCGCCAGCCCCGAATGGCGGGACTATCTCGTCCAGGTGCCCGGCGCCTCCCAGGCCCTGATCGACGACGAGGCGCTGGCGCGATTGATGACCTGGATCGTGAGGCGCTTCGATCCGGAGAACGCGAAGGACCTGAAGCCCTACGAGGCAACGGAGGTCGGACGACTGCGCCGACAGCCGGTCACCAACCCGACCGAGGTGCGGCGGCGGATCATCGCCGGACTTTCCGAGCAACCTCAAGACGGCTAGGACCACGGGACGGGACGCTCGTCCGGACTTGGGCGTCGGCCGAAACCGTCGGCCGCACTGCTAGGCTCTGCCGACCTCCCTCTCCGGCCGTGTCTCTTCCTCCCGATCGTCGCACTTACCTCTTCGGCCCGTACCTGCTCGACCTCGGGCAGCGCCGACTCCTCCGGAACGGGAAGCTGGTTCCCCTCCGGCCGAAGATCTTCGACACCCTGAGAGCACTGGTCGAGAACCACGGCCGCGTCCTCCACAAGGAGGAGTTGATGGCGATGGTGTGGCCGGACACCGCGGTCGACGAGAGCAACCTCACGCACAACCTCTCCGTACTGCGCAAGAGCCTGGGGAAGAACGACAAGGCCCAGTACATCGTCACGCTTCCGGGTCGCGGCTACCGCTTCATTGCACCGGTAGAAGCGCCCCTGGAGGGGTCCGTCGCGGTCCGGCCCTTCTCCAACCTGAGCCCGGACCCCGAACAGCAGTTCTTCTGCGACGGGGTGGCGGAGGAGCTCATCGATGCGCTGGCGAGCGTCGACGGGCTGCGGGTCGTCGGCAGAACGTCGTCCTTCGATCGCCGGCTGAGAGACCTGAGCAGCCCGGAGGTCGGCGAGAAACTGGGCGTCTCGGCCATCCTGGAAGGCAGCGTGCGGAAAGCGGGCGAGCGCCTCCGCATCTCGGCGCACCTGATCCGTACGTCGGACGGCACCCAGCTCTGGTCCGAGCACTACGACCGGGAACTCGGGGATGTCTTCGAGATCCAGGAGGACATCGCGCGGGCGATCGTCAACCGGCTGCGAAGGAAGCTGCTGGCACCGCATCCCGGCCCGATCGTCAAGCGTCCGACGCAGAGCCAGGAGGTGTACCAGCTCTACCTGGAGGCGCGCTATCACCTCGGCACACAGAAGGGCGATCGCGTCAAGCAGGCCATAGCGCTGCTGAACCGGGCCCTCGAAATGCAGCCGGACTTCGCGCAGGGCCACGCTGTCCTCGCCTTGTGCTACGGGACGCTCGCGGTCGACGGCTTTCTGCGGGTCGGAGAAGCAGCGTCGAGGGCGGAGGAAGCGGTGCAGACGGCGCTGGAACTGAGCGACACGAGCGCCACCGCGTACCGGGCCTGCGGTCTTCTTCGCGCCGCCCTGCAGTGGGACTGGTCCGCGGCGCAGCGCGCCTACCTGCGCGCGCTGCGACTCGATCCCGGGAATCCGAACGCCCGCTTCTCGTACGGGCACTACTTCCTGGCGCCGGTCGGCCGCCTCGAGGAAGCGGAGCAGGAACTGAAGACCGCCACGCACGTCGATCCCCTCGCGCCGATGCTGGGCCGAAGTCTGTGTTTCGTCTACTACCTGTCCCGCCGCTACGAGGAGGCGCTTGCCGAGGCTCGCCGCACGCTCGCCATCGACAGCACGTACCCGGCGACGCGATCACTGGCGGCTGCCTGCTACAGCGCCATGGAGCGTCCGGAGGAGGCGGTCCGCGAGCGCCAGGTCCACCTGCGAAACGCCGGTCGTCCGGAGGACGCCGACACGATCGGGAGGATCCTCGAGAAGGAAGGCGAGCAGGGAGTGCTCCGCTGGAGCGCAGCCCGATTGCTGAAGCGGGCCCGCAACGAGGATGCTCACTACGACTCGCTGGCCATACTGCACGCCTGGCTTGGCGAAAGAGACACGGCCCTGCACTGGCTGGAAGAAGCGATCCGAGTCAAGCGCGGAGTGGCCATGTGGGCGAAGGTCCATCCCGCGTTCGACGAGCTGCGTTCCGAGTCGCGGTTCCACGAGCTGCTCGACGGCATGGGCGTCAACGACCCCAGGGTCGCGACGCCGGGCGCGGTCGCCTAGTCCCGCCCGCGCTCCTCACGCGTCAGCGCTGAACCCGGGGTCGCTCGGGGACCACCTCTTCGAAGCGCTTGATCCGGCGAGCCTCCTCGTGCCGCCCGAGTTGCTCGAGCGTCTGCGCAAGTTCAAACAGCAGGACATCCTCCGGCAGGCTGCTGTCTCCGTCCTCGATCAGGTTCTCCAGTCTGTCCGCCAGCTCCTCGAGCCGCCCCTCCTCGCGGTCGAGGTGGATCAGGCTCATCTCCGCATCCGCCGCGAGATCGCCCGGGCCGCCGTCGGCCAGCCTCTCCCACAGCGCACGGGCTTCCGCCAACCTGTGGTTCGCGGCCTCCAGCGCAGCCAGGTAGCCGTGCGCTGCCCACGCCGCCCGGCTGCCGCGATAGTCCTCGATCAGACCTTCGAAGCGCCGCCTCGTGTCTTCGGTCCGGCCAGGGATCCGGCTTGTCACCAAGGCGTCGTCGAGCGCCGCCTCCGCGGCCCTGTCGCGGACAAGACGGCTTGCCAGAAACGCGCCGGTCACGAGGACCACCAGCAGGAGGACCACGCTTCGGGCCCCTGGGCGACGCCGGCGCACTCTCGCCTTGGATCGCATCGTTCTCCTTCGGACACACGAGGCCGGGAGTCCGGTCGTGACTATAGTGTCAAAGGGAAAGAGGTCCCGAATGGCCAACGTCAGGGAAGTTCAGCGGTTGCCGCCCGCCTGGTGGCTGCCCGCGTCCTTCACTCTCCTGCTGCTCGCGTTCTCGCTGCTTCCGCAGTTCCGCACAAGCGCGGAGTTGACCTGGTCCCTCTGGGGCGCCTGCGCCGTCCTCGCGCTCCTGCAGGGGCGCCTGCTGTCCAACTCCGGCCAGGACGGCCGCGAGCTGAAACTGAAGGTCTCCCTGATCCCCTCGCACTACGTGCAGGCCTTCGTGCAGACCTGCATCTACTTCTACTGGGGCCTGTACTGGGAACAGATGCGACACCAGGCGGCGCTCATCCTGGCGCAGATCATCTTCGCCTACGCCTTCGACATGCTCGTGGGCTGGTCGAGACGGAAGACCTGGCACCTGGGCTTCGGGCAGTTTCCGATCATCCTGAGCACGAACTTCTTCCTCTGCTTCAAGGAGGAGTGGTTCTACCTGCAGTTCACGATGATCGCCGTCGGCATCCTCGGCAAGGAGTTCTTCCGCTGGAACCGCGACGGCCGCAAGCGGCACATCTTCAACCCGTCGGGCTTCGCTCTCTCCGTCTTCTCGCTCGGCCTGATCCTCTCCGGGACGACGGACCTCACCTGGGGCGCCGAGATCGCGACGACCCTGGCCAACGCGCCCCACATGTACGTCGCGATCTTCATGGCCGGTCTGGTCGTCCAGTTCTTCTTCTCGGTGACGATCGTGACCCTGTTCGCGGCCGCCGCGCTGGTCGTTGCCAACCTCGTCTACTCGAGCGTCACCGGCGTTCACTTCTTCGTCGACGCCAGCATCCCGATCGCGGTCTTTCTGGGTCTTCACCTTCTCGTGACCGATCCGTCGACATCGCCCCGCAGCCGGCTGGGGAGCGCGGTGTTCGGGGCGCTCTACGGCTTGAGCGTTTTCGGCCTGTTCGAGTTCCTCCGCCAGGTCGACGTCCCCCTCTTCTACGACAAGCTGCTGTTCGTCCCGGTGCTCAACCTCTGCGTGCCGCTGCTCGACCGGCTCGGGAAGTCGCGCCGCGTGGAGAGCTTCCGCCTGTCGGCGTTGCTGCGGGCGACCAGGCCGCGGCGCGTGAACTACGCCTTCATGGTCGCCTGGATCGGGCTCTTCGGCTGGATGCTGGCATCGAACTTCGTCGGCCGGGCGCACGAGGGCGACGACTTCAAGTACTGGCAGCAAGCCTGCGACGAGGGCAAGCGGTTCGCCTGCGAGAACCTGGTCACGAAGCTCGAACTCACCTGCAACAACGGCGGCGGCGAGGAGTGCAACATGCTGGGCGTGCTCTACAACCGGGGAGAGATCATGCCGCTCGATCCCCTGGAGGGCGTCTCCTACTTCGACCAGGCGTGTCGCGGCGGCTTCCACAAGGGCTGCCAGAACGTCGTCATCCAGGCGGTCTTCGACGGCAACGTGTCGATGACCTCGGCCGGAGTGTCCGACGCGATCGAACAGCTCCCCGCCGGCTGCGAGGCCGGCGAGAGCATGAGCTGCTTCCTGCTCGGCTACGCCCACGTGCACGGGCACGGCGTGCCGCAGGACATCCCCCTGGCACAGGACCTCCTCTCCTCCGCCTGCAACATGGGCGAAGCCGCGGCCTGCGCCGAACTGCAGAGGGGGCTGGGGACTCTCTTCTTCCCGCCAGGCAGCGGGCCGGACCGCCCCTAGTAGTCCAGCGCCATCCGCATTTCCATCGGGATGCCGTGCTGGTGCGGGATCGGCGCGACCGTTTCGGTCAGGCACTCCATCCCGAGGGAGTTGTAGAAGTGGACCGCCGGAGTACCCGAGAGCACGTCGAGGTGCAGACCGCGAAGACCTTCGCTCTTCGAGTCGTCGATCGCCCGCTGCATCAACTGCTTGCCGATCCCCTCACCCCGCCGCGACTCGACGACGGCGAGCGCGTGAACGTAGTAGACCGCCGACGGAATCGCGACGTTGAGGTAGCTGGCCAGATAGGCGGCCCGTCCGATCGCGCCGAGTTGCTCCTTCGTGACCCGGCCCGACTCGATCAGCGGCGCCCAGAGAGCGCCCAGCGTCTTCTTCCGCGTCGCGAACTCCGGACCGCGGAAGCCGATCTCGATCGCGAGGAGTTCGTCGCCTTCGACCGCGATCGTCGTGCAGTCGTAGCCGAACAGCGTGCCCGCCCTGGGCCACGAGGCCTTGACGATCTCGTCGTAGAACTCCCGGCCGCCGAACTGGTACTCGTAGGTGGTCGGGCCGGTTTCGTAAACGAGGTCCGCGACCTCGTCCGCCCACTTCCGGGCGTGAGCCTCGGTTGCCTGCATGATATCCATCGCTGCGCTCCCTTCTCTGACTGCCAGGTCTCAGATTGGTCGTGAGGCCGGCAGCCGCGTGCAGCGCCGCCGACACGATAACTTCGGCCGCAGTGATCCACTACCGCCCGATGACGATGTCCGATCTCGGCAGCGTCCCCATCGACTGCCAGGGGCCGGAGGCCGAGGTCCGTAGCCGAATCGCCGACCTCGGGGCGAGCGCGATCCTCGCCTTCGACGGCGAACAGCACGTAGGCCAACTCCAGTTCCGCCGCTACGACCCGGCACTACGCTCCCCCGCCGGCATCATGGTTCCCTCCTACTGGGGCGACTTCGGCCAGGCGAACGCCCCCACCCTGCCACCGGAGACGCTGAACCTGTTCTGCTACCACGTCGGCCAGTTGACCAGCGGCGACGCCCGCGATCCCCGCTACCAGGGGAGGGGCATCGGCGTTGCGCTTCTCGAGCAATTCGTACGCTGGGCCGACGCCACGGGCGTCGAGGCGACCGTCGCCAAGGCTCTGCCGCCCTACCGCGCTCTGGCTGTCCTCATGGGCGGCCACCCGGCTTCGGTCTATGAGGATCACGGCTTCGAGGTCGCCGCCCGCTGGTGCGACCGCGACCTCCGCGACCGGCTCCCCAGCGTTCTTGCCGGCGAGCACGGTGACGGCGTCGCCGTTGCGCTGCGGGAGCTCTGCGACGAGGGGCTCACTCTCGACGCACTCGCCGAAGCGGCCATGGTCGTCCGGCGGCGCCCGTAGGCGACCTGCGGACCGTGGGCGCCCTCGTCCGGCCATCGCTACTCCTGGCCATGGATGCGCCTGGAGTCGAAGTCCATCCAGGTGACGAGCCACTTGCCGCCGCGCTTGTTCACCAGCATCTCGAGACCGAAGTCCAGCCCGGCGGATGTGATCCACCGGGTTCCGATGACCTTGGCCGTGGCGCCGTCCCACTCGACCACCATCTCGTCGCTGGGAGTCTCGCTGCCGGCGGTCGACCCGAGATAGTCGCGGAAGACATCCTTGTCGGCGCCGCTGTAGGACCTGAAGTCCTCGCCCAGATAGGTCCACATGAGGTCCATGTCGCCCGCCGCCATGGCCTTCAGCATCGCCCGCACCGCGACCTTGACGGCCTCGGTGTCCTCCTTGGACCCGCCGGCGGTATCAGCCGTCGCGGAGGCGGTAGCGGCTGACCGCTCACCGGCCTCCGTGACCCGGGTCGAAGCCAGGTCGAAAGCCGCCAGGTGTTCCTCGTCCTTCACGTAGACCCGTGACCCGGAGAGCGCCAGGTGGGCCCAGGTCGTGCTGTCGGCCACCTCCCAGGAGGCCAGTTCCCGGTAGGCCGACGGATCCGCCGCGATCACCTTGAGTTCCGCTTCGTCCGTCAGCACCAGGAGGCGGTCGCCGACGGCGATCACCGACGCATAGGCGGCCCACCGGCCGGGCCCCTGCCAGACGATCTCTCCGGTGGCGGGATCGAGACAGACGAAGGTGCCGGCTCTCTTGTTCGAACGGAAGTACAGGTGGTCGCCGACGAGCACCGCGGAGTCCATGTAGAGCTCCGCGTCCGTCGTCTTCCAGACCTCGCTCACCGACCAGTCGCCCTTCGCCTTGGCCGGCGGTTCGACCCTGATCGCGGCAGTCCCCCACTGGTAACCCGAGAGGATGAAGTTGCCGTCGTAACGAACCGTGGTCGGCGTGTTCTGCTGGAAGGCCGTCGTGAAGTCGAGCGACCACAGCGGATCGCCATCGGTGGCGCCGACTCCGAAGAAGGACACGTCGCTCATCGTCACGATCTGGCGCACCCCGCCGTGGTCGAACGCCATGGGCGAGGCATAGGCCGGCGGCCCGTCAACGCGCCACACTTCCTCGCCGGTCATCTTGTCGTAGGCGACCAGCGCGCCCTCGTCTCCCTGGTCCTCATTGCCCGTGGTGCCGATCGGCACGATCAGCAGGTTGCCCTCGACCAGAGGCGACGAAGCGGTTCCCCAAATCGGATAAGGCTCCTCGTAGAGATGGTCGAAGGTCTTTTCCCAGCGCACCTTGCCGGAGTCGGCGTCCAGGGCCAGGAGACGCTCCCGGATGCCGAAGCTGTAGACCGAATCGCCTTCGGCGAGCATGGTCGACTTCGGACCCGGGCCGTACTGGATTGCCGCGGTTCTGGGCGCGTAGGCAGCAACGTAGCTGTGCCGCCAGAGCTCCTCGCCGGTCGAAGCCGAGAGGGCGAGCACGACCTCCTCCTCGCCTTGCCGCGCGTGGACGAAAACGCGGTCGCCGACCAAGATGGGAGATGACTGTCCCCCGCCGACCCGGACCTTCCAGATCTGGTGGAGTGTCGCGGGCAGCTCCGAGGGAAGTTCGCCACCAACGGCCCGTCCGTCCCGATTCGGCCCGCGCCACTGCGGCCACTCGGAGCCCTGGGCCACTGAAGGGACGCTCAGGGCGCCGAGCACGAGCACTGCCACCACCCATCTGCCGATCCCTGGAGCCACTGTTCCTGAAGCCACAGCCCACCTCGCTGCGAGACCTCCCGATTCGCACGCTCCACCCATGACACACACCTCCCGTCCCAGTTGCCGCAGGGCTTGCCGTCGAAGACGCATCGGCCTGCCGCCAGCCCTCAAAGTACCGATCCCGACATGCTCGCCACACCTGTGGATGCTCAGCGCCACGTTGTCCGAGTCCGCGCTGAGCGTCAAGGGCCTTTTGTTAGCGAATCTGAGCGAATGTTTGCACGGACGCGATGAGCCGCGTACGGTCCGCGCCGCCGCGGAAATCCCCGGGGAAACCTGCTAAGGTACGCGCTCACTGCGCACCGCGGCAGCGGACGCGCCGGACAGGCCACGTCGGCATCGGAATCAGCCAAGGGAACACGAAACAGATGGCCACGAAGGCATCAGTCGCCAAGAACGACCGCCGCAAGCAGATCGTCGAGAGATACAAGGAGCGCCGCGACGAGTTGCGCGCACTGGCGAAGGACGAGCGCCTTCCGCCCGACCAGCGCTTCGAGGCCCAACGCCTGCTGAACAAGCTCCCGCGTGACTCCAGCCCGGTCCGCGTCCGCAACCGCTGCAACGTCAGCGGCCGGCCCCGCGGCTACTACCGCAAGTTCGGTCTTTCGCGGATCGCCCTGCGGGACCTCGCCCTCAGGGGCGAGCTCCCGGGCGTGATCAAGGCGAGCTGGTAGCGCCTCAGCCGCCCAGAGCCGCGGCCAGCTCAGCGAGCATCCGCCGCTCCTCGCGGGACACACTACCGAGGCCGAGGAAGCCGCCGGCGGCTTCAGCGACGGCCTGCGCCCGGCTCATGATGTCGCCACGCACCGCCGCCGCGTCGGCTTCGTCGAGCTCGGCCACCAGCGCGGCCGCATAGCCCTTCCAGGCCTCGAGCAGTTCCGCTCCCGGACGCCGCTCCAGCCAGACCGAGAGCAGTTCGGCGGCAGTCGACCCACGGGTCACCCCGGCATCCTTGGCAGCTTGCATGATGGCGTCCCGCTCCGCGACGTCCATCGCGTGGTCCGACCACGCAACCTCGATCAACGGCACGAGACCCGCCGCCACCAGCGCCTCGCCGTGCATGCCCGCGTCGAGCAGGGCGCCGAGAACGTCACGGTGCGTGATACCCGAAGCCGCGGCCAGTTCGTCGAGCTGCTCCTCGCGCTCCTTCTTCGCGCGGAGCTCGTCGATCAGCTGCCGGTCCATGTCGCGGAAGAAGGCATCCTCCAGTGAGTCGCCGCGTTCGCGGAGGGCGTCGGTCGTCATCTGGCTCGCTTTGGTTCCTGCGGTGAATCTCGGGGGCCGAGAGCGGCGGCATCGTAACACTGGATCCGGTGCCTCCAGGGCGCGCTGGTACGCTCCATCTTCCGCCCATCGTCACCGTTCATCGCTCAGGGAGACACGCCCATGCTCCACCGTCCAGCGCTGGATCTCAGACCGGTTCTGTTCACCCTTCTGCTCCTCTCGTTCGCGGCCTCCGCCGCGGTCGCCCAACCCGTCACCGTATGCATGCCGGCGTTCTTCACCGACGCGCTGGCGGACCTCGAGGACCAGCACGAGAATCTCCGCCTCGTCGGCATCGACGACGACCTCGACCCCAACGTCTGCGACGGCCTGATCGCGGGCTACCGCGGAGTCGAGCAGTACCTGACGGCCGACAGCAAGCTGCGCTGGATCCAGAGCAACTCCGCCGGGGTCGAGGGGTTTCTCGAGATCCCGGACCTGCGCGACAGCGACATCGTCCTGACCAACGCGAAGATCATCCAGGGCCCCGAGATCGCCGACCACGCCTTCGCCCTGCTGCTCAACTTCACCCGCAACATCAAAGCGTTCAACGCCCAGATGCCGCAAGGCTGGAACACGGACCGCGCGCTGCCGATGATCGAACTCCGGGGCAAGACGGCTCTTGTCATCGGCCTCGGCGGCATCGGCACCCAGATCGCGCAGCGAGCCGCGGCCTTCGGCATGACCGTGATCGGCGTCGATCCCAAGGACATCCCGATCCACCGCGATGTCGCCTATGTCGGCAAGCCCGACGAACTCGACGACCTGCTGCCGCGCGCCGACGTCGTCTTCTCCTCCGTGCCGCACACGCCGGCCACGGAGGGCATGATCGGCGCCCGTCAGTTCGAGCTGATGAAGCAGGACGTCTACTTCATCAACATCTCGCGCGGGAAGATCGTCGACACGGACGCCCTGGTCGCGGCGCTCGAGAGCGGCAAGGTCCGCGCCGCCGGCCTCGACGTCACGGATCCCGAGCCGCTGCCGACCGGCCACCCGCTGTGGACGATGTCGAACGTAACGATCACCCCGCACCTGGCGACGATCTCCGACCGGCTGGAGGAGCGTCGGACGCGGCTCCTGCACGACAACATCACGCGCTTCGCGACCGGCAGGCCGCTGCGCAACGTGGTCGACAAGCAGGCCGGCTACTAGAGATACTGGGTGCGCCGGCGTCCCCGCCGGCATCCAGCGCGATGCCGCGAAGCGGCGAGCCCGAGCCGTACGCCTTGATCCTCCGCCGCTACAGAGCGTTCCTCGCCCTCCTGCTCTGTGCCGCCTCCACGGCCGCCCAACCGGCCGCGGAGGCGCCGCCAGAACTTCTCGACGCGTTCGCCTTCCGCCACATCGGACCGATCGGCAACCGGGTTTCGGCGGTCGCCGGCGTCCCCGGCGATCCACGGACCTACTACGCCGGCGCCGCTTCGGGCGGGCTCTGGCGCAGCAACGATGGCGGTGTCGGCTGGGAACCGATCTTCGACCGGCAGGAAGCGGCTTCGATCGGCTCGATCGCAGTCGCCCCCTCCGACCCGAACGTGGTCTGGGTCGGCACCGGCGAGAGCTTCATCCGCAGCAACATCTCGATCGGCAACGGGGTCTACCGCTCCACCGACCGCGGCGACAGCTTCGAACACCTGGGACTCGAAGCCAGCGGCCGCATCGGCCGCCTCCTGGTCCACCCGGAAGATCCGGACACGGCCCTCGTCGCCGCGCTCGGCCACGCCTACGGCCCGCAGGAGCAGACCGAAGCGGCCCGCGGCGTCTTCCGCACCACCGACGGCGGCGCCACCTGGGAGCACGTCCTGTTCGTCGACGCGGACACCGGCGTCGTCGACCTCGCCTTCGCGCCCGACAACCCGCGGTTCGTCTATGCCGCGGCCTGGCAGATCGAGATCCGGACCTCCGGCCGCACCAGCGGCGGCCCAGGCAGCGGCATCTACCGCTCGAAGGACGGCGGCGACACCTGGGGGCGTCTCAAGGGAGCGGGCCTGCCCGAGCCGCCGCTCGGCAAGATCGGGCTCGCCGTGTCGGCAAACGATCCGGACCGCGTCTACGCCCTGATCGAGACGAGTTCGAACCGCGACTTCGCCCCCTCCGATCCCTTCGCCGGCGTCCTCTGGCGCTCGGACGACCGGGGCGACTCGTGGCGGTTGATCAGTCGCGACCTCAACCTGATCACCCGGCCGCTCTACTACACGCGCATGGCCGCCGCCCCCGACCGGGCGGACGAGATCAGCTTCGCCGCCACCCGCCAGTCGGTTTCGCTCGATGGTGGCCGCACGGTCGAGAGCGAGGGCTACCAGCAGCCGGGCTGGGACCACCACGACATCTGGATCGATCCGCTCGACGCCGAGCGGCGGATCGTCGGCCACGACGGCGGCGTCAGCATCACGACCGATCGTGAGCGCTCTTGGTACCGGCCCCAGTTGCCGATCGCGCAGATGTACCACGTATCGACCGACGACCGGGTGCCGTACCACGTCTACGGCAACCGCCAGGACGGACCCTCGATGCGCGGGCCAAGCCGCGTCCTCTACGGAGGACGCACCCAGGGCATTCCGGTCGGCGAGTGGCACTCCGTCGGCGGCTGCGAGGTCGGCTTCTCGATGGTCCACCGGGCCGACCCGGACCTGGTCTGGACCGGCTGCTTCGACGGTCAGCTCGAACTCTACGACCTCCGCTCGGGCCAGGCCCGCGACGTCAGCGTCTGGCCGCTGGCCATCGAGAGCTCGCCGGCGTCGGCACTCGAGTACCGCTTCCAGTGGACGGCCCCCTTCGCCACCTCGCCGCACGATCCGGAGGCCGTCTACGCCGGCAGCCAGTACGTTCACGGGAGCCGCGACCGCGGCCAGAGCTGGGAGCGGATCTCGCCCGATCTCACCACCGCCGACCCGGCGCTGATGCGGCGCACCGGCGGCCTGACCCTCGACGACGCCGGACCGACGATCACGCCGGTCGTGTTCGCGATCGCCGAGAGCCCGATCGAGCCCGGCCTGATCTGGGTCGGCACGAACGACGGCCAGGTCCAGCTGACCCGCGACGGCGGCGGGACGTGGATCAACGTGACCGCGAACCTCCCCGGCCTGCCGCCCCTCGGCACGGTCCGCAACATCGATCCTTCGAACTTCGGCGCCGGCGCCGCCTACGTGGCGGTCGACCGTCACCAGGAGGGCGACACGACCCCCTACGTGTTCCGAACGAACGACTACGGGGAGACCTGGACCGATCTCGCGGCCGGCCTGCCGCGCGGACCGCTCGCCAACGTCCACGCCGTCCGCGAGGATCCGGAGCAGGCCGGACTCCTGTTCCTCGGCACCGAGAACTCGCTCCACGTCTCCTTCGACGACGGCGCGAACTGGCGAAGCCTGTCCCGCCGCGGCGACGGCGCGGCGAACCTGCCTCCGGCGCCCGTCCACTGGATCGAGGTACAGGAACACTTCGACGACCTCGTGGTCGCCACCTACGGCCGCGGCATCTGGATCCTCGACGACCTGACGCCGCTGCGCGAGATCGCGCGCGGCCTGACGAGCCGCGGTCCGACGCTGCTGGCGCCCCGGGTCGCCTACCGTTTCCGCACCCGCGGCGCACCGATGGCTCAGCCGGACGTGCCGGCGACCGGGACAAACCCGCCTTACGGCGTCCTGCTCCACTACTGGATCCCGGGATCCACCGGCGGCAACGAGGCGGCCGCCGGGAACGGCAACGGGAGCGGAGCCGCGATCCGTATCCACGACGCCGAGGGCAACCTCGTCCGCGCGCTCGACGATCTCCCCTCGGCACCGGGCCTCCATCGCGTGACCTGGGACCTGCGCCATGGCCCCACGGCCGAGGTCCGGCTACGCACCAGGCCCGACGAGCGGCCCGACTGGGAGATGCCCGAGCGGGGCTGGCGGCCCCTGCCGGACGGCGGCCGCTTCTCGATGCTGGCGGCGCCCGGCAACTACCGGATCGAGCTGACCCTCAGCGGGAGTGAACCCGGGGAAGACGAGGACGCGCAGGCTCCGGGCGCGACGGTATCGACCGTCGAGATCGAGCTGTTGCTCGATCCGGACTCCACCGCCTCGGTCAACGACCTGGCCACGCAGCAGGCCCTGCTCCTCCAGATCCGCGACGGCATCGAACGAGCCGCCGACCTCATCAACGAAGCCGAGCGCCTTCGCCACGCCCTGCGGCAACTCGAAGACCGCCTGTCGGAGAGCGGGGGCAACGTCGACGTCTTCGAAGCAACCAACCAGGCCGGCTCGCTGCGCGAGGAACTCCGCGCCATCGAGGGAGAGTTCTTCGACCTCCGGATGACCGGCACCGGCCAGGACGCCCTGCGCTGGCCGCGCCGGCTCTACGCTCGACTCACCTACCTGGCGCGTTCGGTCGGCCAGGCCGACGTTCGGCCCACGGATCAGCAGGCCGCGGTCTGGCGGATGCTCAGCGACGAACTCGCCGAGCAGGAAGACCGCTTCAACGCTACTCTTGCCGGCCCGCTGGCGGACCTGAACCGGACGCTCGCCGACAGCGGTTTCCTGCTGGTGGCTCCTCCTTGACCCTGACCGCATCCCAGCATCCGCCCCGCTTCGAGCCGACCACCTGCAGGCAGCGACGCATCGAGGCCAGCGGCACCGAGCTCGAGATCTACGAGTGGGGCCCAGCCGATGGCCCCGCGATCCTGCTGGCGCACGGCATCCAGGACTTCGCGCTCACGCTCGCGCCGGTCGCCGAGGCGTTCGCCGCCGACCATCGGGTCATCGCCTACGACCTGCGCGGCCACGGCGAGAGCGCGCATCCCGGCATCTACACGATGGCCCACCACATCGCCGACCTCCACGCCGTGTTCCTCGACTGCGAACTCGAACGGCCGATCGTCATCGGCCACAGCCTCGGAGGCCAGGTCGTTGCCCAATGGGCGGGCATCTTCGCCGAGTTGCCACGGGCCATCGTGCTGATCGAAGGACTCGGGCCACCCTACGCCCTGAACCGGTTCCCCGAGGAGGTCAAGCAGAAGCGAGCCAGGATGGGGGTCGAGGCGCTGACCCACCCGCGCAAACACCGGATGGTCGCGTCCAGGAACCACGCCTGGGACCTGCTGAAGCGCGTGCATCCCCGCCTCGACCCGGACCGCGCGCTCGAGTTCGTGGACCTGGGCACCCGCCCTCTGGCTTCCGGCGGCCTGGAGTGGAAGTGGGATCCCCAGGTCGTGACGACCTGGATGTCGAACGTGCCGGAAGCCTCCGAGGAACGCTGGAGCTGGGTCACCTGCCCCACCCTGATCCTCACCGCGGCCCTCGCCAACGAGTTCTGGAGCAGCCGCCGCGGCATCGACGAACAGCACGCCACCCCTGAACCCGAAGAGATCGCCCGCCGCGTCGCCCTCTTTCGCCGCGGCCGGCACGAGGAGATCGAAGGCGCCGGCCACATGGTCCACTACGATGCCCCGGACCGCCTCGTCCAGTCGATCCGCCGGTTCCTGGATCGGCTGCCGCCCGCGTAGCGACGGAGGCGGGACCCGCCTGCGTGGAGGGCCGGGGGAGGGGGTCCCGGACGGCCGCTCACGCTTTCCTGGTTCAAGGGAAGTCGGCGCTCGCTTCGGTCGCCTGCGCTTCTCTACGTTCTCGATCGGGGAAGGGCATGGGCCGTCGCTTGGCTCCAGCCCGCCGGGACCCCCTCCCCCGGCCCTCCACGCAGGCTGGACGTCGTTGCCGCTTGTCACAGCGGCAGGTCTCGACAGGAATCCAGTGGGCGAACGGCTTGCCGACACGATCACAGACCACTCCTGAGCAAGGAAACGGAAACCGCCGTCCTCGGATGACCGAGGACGGCGGCAAGCAGGGACGGCTGGGCATGAGCCGTCCCGTCAGTCGATGCAGTAAGCGGCTCCGTAGACGCGGTACACCGCGATCTGCGGCTGGTCGTCCGGCGTGCGAACGCCGGAGAAACGACAGACAATCACCGCAACAACGAGAACCCAGCAGCCAGGGAACCACGGATCTGGCACCCAAACTGGGCTGGACAGTGGCCGTGTCTCGCAACACGGGTCGCCGCTCGCCGATACCGACGAGGGTACAGCCAGAACCAGCGCAAGCACTAGAAGCGCCAGCACAAGGCGATGTAGGCGGATCACGCCGCTTACATGGCGCTACTGATTCGAGCGGCGTCCTCCATCATGCGGGCGCGATCAGCGCGCCGCTGCTCTGGCGTCTTGACCCAGAGACGGAGCCACGCCGTGACCCGCTTCCAGACCTTAGTCATCGTCGTCACCAAGCCCGAGCTTGTTGCATCCAGCGTTGACCATGCCGTTCAACACCCAGCCAGCGCCGCCAGCAGCAGCCAAGGGGGCATTCCCCGAGAAGAGACCCCAGAAGAATGCGGTGCCCGTTCCTATCCGCGTGGTGTTGTTGCCTTCCCTGAAGATCCCGCAGATGTCGTCTGCAAAGTCCCTCATGGAGACGTCCGGCACACAGCTTTCCGAAACGGCATCAAAGACGTAGCCCTCTGGACAAACACCAGCGGACGCGATCGCAGGAGCGATACCAAGCGCCAGTGCGAAGATCAGCACGCTCAGCAGCGGGCCACGGAACCAAGTGTCTTTCCTCATGGAGGACCTCCGAGTTGTGGAGGACCTCCGGTTGTGGGTGGCGGCAGTTTATCAGCACCGCCGAGCTCGACGTCAAGCCTTCGAGCACAAGACCGCCCATCGAACCGCCGATTGCCTTAGTCGCCTGGTCGCCCTATGGACCACCCCACCGCCCTAGGCGCCGGACGGCGCTTAACCCCGTGCGAAGCCGGGGGGATAGATCCAGTCACGGACGATCTGGTTGGACTCTTCGGCCCAGGCCTCGAAGTCGCCGGACCTGAGGCTCGCCCGCATGGCGTAACCCCGTTCACCAGCCGTTTCGCTCGAGCGGATAGGTCGCCTCGATCGTGTGGCGCGCCCCCGACGGGTGCAGGATGCTCGAGTACAGATGGAACGACGCGACTTCGCAGACCGGGCTCCGGAACAGGGAGTGGGCCGCAAGGTACCTCTCCAGGTCAACGCGCGGCGGCGGCCTGCGGAATCGAACCAGGCTGACGTGGGGAGTGAATCTCCGGCGCTTCAGAGTCACGCCGGCCCGCCGCAGGCCCCGCGCAACGGCACTGGCAAGGTCTGCAAGCTCCGCCTTCGGCGCCGCGCCGGTCCAGAGCACTCGCGGGTCGCCGCGCCCGGGAAAGCAACCGAGGCCGTGAAGCTCCATACGGATCGGGTCGGCCTCAACTTCGGCCAGAGCATCTTCGACCCGCTCCACGGCCGAACCGTCGACCTCGCCGATGAAGGCCAGCGTGAGATGCAGACCGGCGTCGTCCAGCCAGCGGGCGTTGCGAAGGCCGAACTGCAGGCTTCGGACAGCCGCCTTCAACTCCGGAGACAGATCGAGGGCAACGAACAGGCGGGGCAACGCGCGCCTACTCCCCGCAGCCGTGGTGGCGCGGCCGCGCACCGAAGCGAGCGCGAGGTAAGCCTGGGAGCTTGCGCCGCAGAACGCTACGGCGTGAGTTCCGAGGCGCAAGCTCCCAGGGAGGTGGGGGCTGGGGCCAAACATGGAGCCTGCGACAGGTTTGGCGGCGGTACGGCGCCAGGAGGTTGGTGAGCAGGTCAGCCAGGCGATAACCGGCGAGGGCGGCGCGCTGGAGGGAGATGTCGTAGGCCCGCTCGGCGTAGGCGCCGGACGGTGCCTGGCCCCGTTCGAGGTCGGGGGGATAGAGCGATTCGCGGACGATCTGGTTGGACTCTCCTGCCCAGGCTTCGAATTCGCCGGACTTGAGGTTGGCCCGTATCGTGTCGTCCAGGGGATGCCGGGCGCGAGCCTCGGACGCGACCCGGTCCTTGTGGGCCTCGTACTCGCGGTCGCGGGCCTCTCCGAAGAACCTCCAGAACTGCTCGGGCGGCGGCCCGTCGAAAGGCGCGTCGAGTCGAGCCAGTGCCCGATCCCTGTATTGAGCCCTGAACCGGCCGTCGAGGGCGCCGTCCCAGAAGGCGTGGAGGTTGCGGTTCCACTCGTCGAGACCGAAGCCGTTGCCGCCGCGGTCGCCTTCCCGTTCGTCGCGCCGCTCCGTGACCCGGGACGCGGCGTGAAGGGGCTGGTGGACGTCGCCTACGAGGTGGAAGATCCAGGCCAGATGGATCGCGCGCTTGCCCGGCCGGCCGGAGGTGTCGGCGACGGAGCGCGCAAGTTCGACCAACTGGCTCACGGCGTTCGGCTCGGGTACCGCCAGGTCCGTGTCGTGGGCCGTTCCGTCAGCACCCTGGCGCCATGTCCAGCCGATGTAGTGCCAGGTCGGGCGGTTGTACTTGTCGAGCTGCCGCGCCAGGTCGGGCCAGTAGGCGGCCCGCTCGAACAGGATGCGGTCCGCGTCTTCGCTGCTCTCGGCATCCCCAAGGCGATACGCGAACCGCCCGCAGCCCCGACGGCGATCCTGTTTGAGATCGAGACAGTGCATCAGGCTGTCCCTCGGCGCCTGCCGGAACAGCTCCAGGACCCGGCTCCGAACCTCCGGCTCGAGTTCCTGCCACGCGATCCGGGCCACGACTTCGTGGCCGAAGTCGTTCCAGGCACGGCTGGGCGCGGCTGCTATCAGGCCAGCCGCTACTGCGACCACGGCGACGGCACAGCAAGCCAACGAGCGCATGGACCGAGTGTACAGAGAACCGGATGGCGCGGGCGTCGCAGGAAAGTCGCCGACCCGCTCAGCGCCCGTCCCGTTCGCCCTGAACACGCCGACCCTCCGCACGTTGGCCCTGGAGCCTTGGGGCTGAACGCCATCGCCCGCCTTCGTCACGTTCGAGTGACGGACTTCCTTCGCCCGGTCCTGGCACGACTCTCAGCCGTTCAAGGTCAAGGCCGCACAATGCTTGCGAAGGTACCTTTCGTCTTGACAGATTCCGGGCGACGCGGCTAAGGTCGGAGTGCGAGTTCCGCCTTGGGCTCATCCCTTGAACCCAAGGCCGGGAGTCGCAGGGAGTCAGCTCTACGGTTCATGGTCGCTGACACCTGAGACTGGGACGAAGACTGAGTCTCTCCACTCGCACGTCCACGTCCCGCTTAGAACAGTGGGGGCTGGTGCTCAGCCCCCACCGCTTTCAGATGCACCCTACTTTGCCACTTGTGTAATGTCAATACAAAATTCTGTGATTCGTAAAGCACCTAGCTTTAGCGGCTTTTCCGTGGATATGGATCTGGCGCCTTCGCACTTCCTGAAGATCTTCTTCCCGATCTTGTTCTCTTCCCGATCTTGTTCAGGGCACGTTGATCTTCAGAGTACGAGTCTCTGGCGCGACGTTGGGCCTCGGGCACTTCTTCAGGACAACAGCGCCTTGAAGACGCCGTCGATCGGATCCCGGTAGTACTCGATGTTCACCTTCGTCCACAGTTCGTCCGGCAAGGCGTGCAGGTCCCGGCGCGCGCTCACCGGCAGCAGGAGAGTCGTGGCCTGCTTGTCGACCGCCAACTCGGCGATCGCCATGGGGTTCGGTAGCGGGTCCAAACTGCCGCCGAGGTTCAGTTGGCCAGCGAGGATTGTCGCGCCGCGCGAGCCCCGTTCAAGCAGAGCGCTGACGCAAGCGGCGAGAACGGGCATGCCGAGGCCCGCGCCCGAACGATCGGCGTCGAAGGGCCGTAGCTGGAGGGAGAACTCGTGGGCTCGCGGGTCCCGGTGCGCGACCAGCGCCTTGGCGTCCCTGTAGAGATTCTGTTCACCTACCCGGACGCTCTCCCGAAACGCCGGCGGCACCGGCTGATTCACGAACTTCACGCCGCTGCCGGGCCCAGCAGCTACCTCGATCCGGTAGAGCCCGGGACCCGCTCCGTCCGCTCCGGGGCCGACCGCCCACACCTGGCCGGGCGGAAGGGGGTCGCTCTCGATCGCTTCATCGCTGTGAAGCTCCGGCGTGGCGACGAACTGCTCCACTCCTTCCACTCCAAGCGTGAAGGAGAAGTGCGTGTTGCGGAACTCGCTTGCCAGGCAACGCTTCTGCTGCTCCTTGACCCGTCGCCGCGACTCCAGGGAAAGCCGCGCGATCTCTTCGAGCTCTTCGTCCTCGATCGGCATTTCCGGGTCCGGAAACAGGAGCTTCACCAGACCCGAACAGGTCCTATTCACGGCCTCGATGTCCCGGCCGCTCAGGGCGCCGCCCCAGAACATCCGGTTCTGCAGAGCGCTCACCCTGCTCCCCTGCCGCAACTGGTTCCAGCATTCGCTGAGGAAGTCGGTGACGAGGCCGAAGTGATCCGTCAGGTGGTCTGCCGGGTTGAGTTTCGGAAAGTTCCAGCCCGGCGCGAAGGCGTGAATCCGGTCATGGAACGCGGTGTCGTCGCGCATCTCCTTGGGCAGCGGTCCCAGCAGGTGGCCGATGCGCTGCTGCTGTTCCACATCGACGTCGTAGTTGCCGACCATGACAATGCCGCCGGCGGCCCTGATGCTCTCCTTGCCCCGGCTGAACTCGCCCGAGGCCATGTAGCCCTTCATGATGTTCACGCCGTCCTTCTGGTCGAAGGAGACGCCGGCGATCTCGTCGAAGCAGACGACGTCGTACTGGCAGACGAGGCCACGCTGGCCGTTCGCCATGTTGACAAACATCTTCGCCACCGTGGCCTTGCCACCCGATATGAGGTGGGAGTACGGTGAAATCTGCTGGTAGATGTGGCTCTTTCCGGTGCCGCGGGGGCCGAGTTCCACGAGGTTGTGGTTGCTCTCGACGAACGGGACCATTCGCAACAGCGCGACGCGCTTGGCGGCATCGTCGAGCGCCGCGGGTTCCAGGCCCACCGACCGAACGAGGAAGTCCCGCCACTCGTCAGTCGTGAACCCGGCGCGGCCCCGCCCCAGGATGTCGAGCACCCGGGGATTCGACATCTGAATCGGCCGTAGCTGGGCGATGCGGAACGGATTGCCGCGCTCTTCGGTGGCGACCAGCGCGTCGTACTCCAGGGTGACCTCGGCGTAGAAGCCATCCGTGAGGATGCGCTGGTTGTCCTTGACGATGCGGTCGGACACCCCCACGTCCCGCAGGCCGAGACTCGGCAGCTCGGCCACATAGCGATCGTTCTTCGCGTCCAGACGAGCGCGCGCGATGTCGATCAGCTTGACCGAGCCCCGTTCGCGGGCCCGCGACTTGAACACCTCCTGCTCGCTCGGTCGCACCGTGCGGCCCCGAAGTTGCTGCTCGACGATGCCGAGCCCTTCCGCGATCTCGGCCTCGTCCACGCTCGCGCAGTAGCGCCCCAGGAGGAACTCCACGACGTAGGTGGGCACCGGGTACTGCCGGGCGTAGCGGCGCACCAGATCCTTGCGGACGAGATAGCCCGGAAAGGCCTCGGCGGCAAGCTCGTCGAGGTGGTCCAGTTCAAGAGCGCCGGGTTCCGTCACGAGTCCTCTCCCACGCTAGTGTCCCGCCGGTCGAGGATACGGCCGTTGGCGTCCAGCAGGACCACGACGAGCGGCGAGGCCTCGTGCTCGTCGCCCGCCAACAGGAGGCTCACGCCACCATCCTCGCCGACCGCTCCGACCTTCTTCGCCACCGACTTCGCCAGCTCTGCCTCCAGCCGAAGGTCGGCCGACACCTCCCCGCCTTCGACCGACCCGACCTCGATCACGCAGCGGAACCCGCGCCAGGTGATCGTGTCGATGCGGGCAGCCACCCCGGCATGCCCTTCCGGCGCCGTGACCCTCAAGTCCGGCGTCAAGCACTCCTGAAGGCTGAGGCCGCCGTGGGCGTACGTCACGTTCCGGCGAAACGCTCCGATGCCGCGGGCCGCGGCGAACCGTTCCGCCGGGTTCCAGTGCCACGGCAGGACGAGAGCGAACGAATCCGGCCGCGACTCTCCCGAGACCGAGGCGGCACGAGCGCCGCGGCTCACGGTCAAGTGTTGCGGCAGGTCCACTTTCGGCAGACCTCCGGGCAGCAACAGCCAGCCATGATCCGTCACGACACGTACTTCCTTCCAGCCCATTTCGAGCAGTCGAACGATCCGGTCCAGCAGACCCTCCAACTCTGGCCCGAGTTTACGGGCGAGCTCCGGCGCCGAGGAGTCATGACCGAGCTTGTCGATCGCCCCATGCTCCATCCAACCGCGCGCCGGGCTCCCAAGCGGCGCGTCGAGCGTGCCGTCGCCCAGCACCTGGTAGCCGCGCCGCTCCATCGCCTTCCTGAGAGCAGCGGCGTCGGCGACCCTGCCGTTGCCTGCGAAGCTGGGCGCGAAGTGGCGGCCGGGTGTTTCGCCCGCCAACTCGTGTGCCACGGGCGTCACCGCCGGCTTCCCGGTCGCGGTCACCGTGGGCAACGCGGCCCAGCGACTCCCAAACGCAACTGCCAGGCCCTGTTCCCCCAGCCTTTCGGCGAGGGCGACGCCCAGTTCGTAACGGAGGCCGTCGACGAACAGCAGACAAGCGTCCTCCTCGGCCTCCACGATGGCCGCCTCGTCCCGTCCCGGGAGCGGACTCCGGAGCGCAGCGGTCTGGAAGGCAACAGCCGCCCTCTCGATCCAGGGTTCCAGCAAGCGCCGAACCACGTCGCCGATCAACGCCTGGTGCGCCGTGGGAGCGGCGGCCAGCGCCTGGCGCGCGGCTCGGTCGGCCTTCCAGCCGTGGGCGACGTAGGCCGAGGCGAGGTCGTCCGGCGAGGCGCCACCAAGATCCGTGCCGACCTCGCGGGCAAGGGCCGCCAGCGGAGCGAGCACCTGCGCCAAGGGCGCGAGACCGATCCCGGCCCACACCCAATCACGGCGTGGGCCGTGCTTCTCCTCCAACGCAAGAACGCCGGCACAGAGGTCAGCGTGGTCCAGACTCGACGGAAAGCTCAGGCCCTGTAGCAGACTGGCTTCATCGTCGTCGTTCAGGCCTGGCCAGCGCTCGCGCTGGACGAAGAGTGGCAACTCGCCGGAAGGACGCGAACGGCGCAACAAGTCGACGACACCTGGATAGTTGGCCGCAGTCTCCGCGAACCGGGCCCAGACCCGCTCCCAGGCACCCTCGCCGCGGCCGAGCATCTCCCCGGCCACGACGTCCGGGGCGTTCTCCGGGTCGAAGCCAAAGTCCGCTTGGCACTGGCTGCGAAACGCGCTCCATCTCTCTCGCCCGAGGCGAGACCGCATGGCCTCGCCCTCACTCATCCAGACCAGCACGTCGCGCCTCGGGTCGGGGCTCAGCACCTCGCGAAACCACTCCGCGTCCAGGAGTCTCTCTTCAAGCTGGGAGAGCGGCAGCATGGCCACGTCTCCCAGCGCTTCCTGGAGGGCCTGCCGTGTCGCGCCGTCCTCGGCGACGTCGAAGCCGAGCCCCATCGTCGAGCCGAGGAACGCCCAAGGCGTCCATTCCTTCCCATTCGGATGCGCCCACACCGCGCCGCGATAGAGCAGCTCGACGAGGGGCTTGAAGCGCCGCGGGCAATCGTCACCGGCACGCAGCTCCCGCCGTGACGTACCCGGCAAATAGAGGACCGGCGGCACGCCATTGCCGGACTCCGGGACCACTTCCGAGCGGATGTCGTCCGAGCCATCCATCATCGTTCTGAGCCAGATGGCCGGCCCGGAACGGTCATCAGGGACGTACTCGCCCAAGCTGAGCAACTCCGGCATCTGCCGCCGCAACGAGGGCAGCAAGGGGTGCCACGCCCCGGCCGGGTCCGGCCACAGGACCGCCGCCGGCCGCTCCTGACCGTCCATCGGACGCGCCCGCTCGCGAAGGCTGGCCATGAGAGCGGCGAGCAAGGTGCTTTGTCCTTCGACCGCCATGCCGCCCCCTGTTCCGCTGGCCGTACCGGTCACTCGGCGGGATTCGCCGCGAAGATGGTCAACCGCAGTTCGTTGCCGAAGAGTTCGTACTCAGGGAGGCGGCCCGAGTGCTCTTCGCTGCGCCGAAGGATGACGTTGACCCCTTCGCCGCGACGGTCCATGAAGGTCACGCGCGGCGAATCGAGAAACGGGATGTCGTCAGGGATCCGACAGCGCGCGAGGATGCTCGTCACCGTGCCGTTGCGCGAGTACTGGCGGTACGCGAGATCCGTCAACTCCATTCCGTTCGGCGGGGCGCCCGGGGAGTAGAGCTCAAGGCGGTCATCGAACATGCGAAGCCGGATGCGGGACCCATAGACCGAGTAGTCGCGGTGCGCGACGGCGTTGACCAGCGCCTCCAGCACGGCCGCCATGTCGTACTGGGGGATGTCATGCCGCCCGATCGTCTTCCGGGCGGCCACGCGCTGGTTGCGGGCCACGAACCTGCAGGCGAGTTCGACTTGGCGGTCGAGTGAACCGTGACAGTCCGCCGCGTCCAGTTGATAGTTCGCGGTCGAGAGCGCGTCCCCGATGCTCCCGCCACGATAAGCCACTGCCTGGACGTAGAAGTTCGGGAACCACCGCTCGGACTCCATCGAGGCGAGCAGCACTCCGGCAACGGTGGGAACAAAGGATCCCTCCCCCGTCTGTTTGGCGAGGCCCAGCTTCGCGGCCAGCACTTCCCGCGAGTCTTCGGTCCGCGGCGTTCGGAAACGATCGACCAGACCCACGTCCAGCGCTTCGAAGGTCGCCCCCTCCACGATGCCCTGATCGAACGACGGAAGCCGGGTGTGGCTTCGTTCCTGAATCAGCCGAACCAGCACGTTCGGCGGGATGGCCATGGCCGAGTCGGCCTGGCGGCGGAAGTAGCCGCCCGGGCTCTTGTGGACGAAGAGGCTCGGCCGAACATCGACGGCCACGACACAGCGAGACACACCTTCCGCGTCGGGCAGTTCCATGCTCTCCACCCGCACGTCCAGAGGCGGGTCGATCGAATCCCGGCTGATCTCCCGCACGAAACCGACGACCTCTCCAACGCGCTCAGCCGGAATCCCGACGATCTTCCCCGTCCGATCCGCGACGCCCAGAACGAGTGTGCCTCCGTACGCGTTGGCGAAGGCGGCCAAGTCGTCGCCCAGGTCGCCCCGGCGGGGCCCCTTGATCTTCTCGCCGGCGAAGACGACCTGCTTCAGCTCAAGGTGGCTGTCCTCGGCAAGCCGAATCCTCGCCAGCAGTTCGGCCGGGCTTTCAGGCATCTCGCTCGCCACGGCCATCGCTCCCCGCCTCATGACTCGCTCGAGCCTTCTCCTTCGTCTCCCGCGTGTAGTGCAGGTCATTCCAGCGTTTGCCATCGTACTGCGGGTCGCCTAGCGCCAAGTAGTCCGTGCGGTCGGACGCCGTGCCGCTGCCGCGACAGTCGTAGAACCAGGGAAACTCCTCGCGGGGGCGCAGTGAGGCGGGTTCCTTACCGCGGTCCGCTTTGTCCCACTTGACGTTCGGCCTGGCGCGCAGGAGGCCGGCGCCGGCCACACCTCCTATCTGCAACTCCGCCTTGACGAAGGGACGGATGTTCAGCCTGACGCCATCGTCGAGATGGGGCGCCCAGCCGATGGGCTGTTCATGGAGGGGGCGCCAGCGAATGAAGAGGTCGCAGGGCGGGTCGCCTTCGAGGATGCGCTCCAGTTGCCGCTGCAGGTCACGGGCGGCGGCTAGGCGACCAGCGGCTCCTTCCTCGCCGCGGGAGGAGGCGTCCCGCTGGCGAGCGACCCAGTCGCCAAGGTGGCGGAAGGCGAGCGCTTTCAGGGTCCGCTGGCCCTCGCCGCCCGGGCCGCACAGGCGGTGGCAGTTCACTAGGGCGTGGAAGCCGTCGAGCCGACCGTCCCAGATGTGCCAGACGAAGGGCCGGTTCTGGAAGAGCTTCACATGCTGGGCGAAGAAGTGATCGCGCAGCCAGTCATCGAGCGAGCGGGCCTGCCGACGTCGGGGAATGCCCTCATTGGCCGCGACCAAGAGTTCCTCTTCCCTAGCTGCCGACCACCGTGCGCCATAGGAGGCCCGGAGGATGGCGCGAAGGCGCTCCGCCGCCGGCGCCTCGCGGGCCGCGGCATGAAGGCAGACGATGCCGTCCGCGTCGGCGAAGTCGGCGAGCTCGCCAGCGCGTTGAACCCACTCTCGCGCCACGGCGGCCAGCCTCATCGACCGGTCGGTCTCCGACGGCCAGCGGTAGCCGAGCAGCCGCGCCGCGGCGATCTGGAGCACGTTGGCGTCTGCCCGCAGCGGTCCATGGGCGGTCCGCTTCGCCTCGTCGCACCAGATGACGGAGCCACAGGGGTGCCCATGGAACAGCCACTGCGTCGGGTCGTCGGAGTAAGGCTCCGGGAGACCCCTCGGGTAGCGCTCGGCGGCGACCTTCCGCCAGCGGTCGAGGTCGAACACAGCGTTGACCAGATTCGCGTTGGTGACGTTCAGCTTCTGGTCGAACTGCCGGATGGCCGGACCGTACTCATGGGACGAGCAGAAACACCAGACCGCCGGGAGGTGCTCCGGGTTCGTGACCGTCAGGACGGCGACGTTGTTGTCGAAGTACTCGCCGGTGTAGCGAGTGACCGGCAACGGACCCATCTGGGAGACGGCGATCCCGTCCCTAGTCCACGCTCCCCCCCCCTGTATACGTACGCTTTCGCTCTGTTGAAGGGGACCTTCTCCTTCTTCCCAGTGCAGGACATGTTCCCGCCCTCCCATGTCGCTTGTCTGCCTGACGGTGCTCTGCTGAAACTCCCAGTCGGAACCTCGGTTCGGCATCTCCCAGAACTTCCTTCCGAAGCAGGCATAGTCGGCGGTCGCGATCCCTTGGTGGCCATAGGTGTAGCGGCCCAGGAGAATCTGGCCGGCCAACGGGACCAGCAACACAACCGAGTTCGGGTTGCTCCTTTGATCGCGCTGCTGCGACGGCACGACGACACCGCGAGGCGAATCGGCTCGCGACCGATCATCTGCCGGCGCCCGCAGCAACCTCGCTTTCTCGCGCGTCCGGATCGGCCTTTCGCCGCGGTGAGCCGAGACGTCCATGCCGGCGAGGACGCCATCCGCGGACGGTGCCTCGCCGGAAAGGACGACGAGAGCGACGTTCACGACCTCGCCGCTGATCGTCTCGAAGGCTCCCGGACCCAGGCGCGCCACCAGCCGCCAAGTCCGGTCGGCGAGCAGCCGCTCCCGGAGCTTCCGGTAGCTCTTCAGAAACAGCCAGTTCTGCGGCACGACGACTGCCTGCGCACCGGCCGCGCCGAGCCACCGAAGGCCGCGGGAAACGAAAGCGGTGGCCAAGTCGGCCTTCGCGTCGGCGTGCTGTGCGGCCACGAACCGCTGAAGCGTTGGCGCCTGCTTGCCACCGGCCAGGTACGGCACGTTCGTGATGACGAGGTCGTATTCGCCAACGAGGATCTGGGCGGCGCGGGAGATGCCGGCCGCGGCCAGGCGCCATTCCGCGCGGTCCGCCGCCGCTTCATCGCCTTCGATATCCCCACCGTCCCCGATCTGGCGGCCAACCGTCGGTCCCCGCGGGTCGGTAGGCCGGTCGCCGGGATCCTCCCGTCGCAACGCCCGCTCCAGCGCCTCCGCCACCGCTTCGTAGCCAGCCTCGTACAACCCTCCGGTCTCGCCGGCGGCGCCGCCCACGCGCCTCGGGTCGATCAGCGAGCCGAGCGTTGGCGCGTCCCGGAACAGCCCGTGGAGACTATCCATCGCTCCCTGGAGCCGCATCCGGCGCTCCTCGTCGCGGGCCGTTTGCGCTCCTGTTCCCCAACCGTCGCCCCACCCCCGGGCGAGCGCCCGCCAAGCGTCCTTGTTCGCGGTGACCGCCACTCCCGAACAGGCGACGTTCGGCTGCGGCAGTTCGAAGTGCCGACCGGCCAGCCTCCAGGCCGCGAGCGCCCCACTGAAAACCGCGATCTGGGTGCAGCGGGGATCGAGCTCCAGCCCGAACAGGTTGTCCTGGAGCACCCGCCGGACCGCCTCCTCCACGGCGAGTCCTTCCTCCTCCATCCGCAAGCGCGCGAGGAGTTCCAGCGCCTCGACGAGAAAGTGGCCGCTGCCGCAGCAAGGGTCGAGCACCCGGAGTTCCCGGGCGCTTCCCGGCCAGCGGCGGTAACCTCCGGCGGCAGGCCACCACGCACCGGCACCCTCCCCCTCTCGGACGAAGCGGAGGTACTCGAAGCTATAGGCCGGCAACCCACCGGTCGCCGGAATTCGCATCTCCTCGGTGAGTTCCGCCTCGCTCGCCGCGCTCCGGGCGAGGTCCGGCCGCCTGGCCAGGATCCTCGCCGCTCGCCAGGCACCCACCGTGTTGTGGAACAGGAAGCGAACCATGTAGTTCTCGGTGAAGAGCTGGGTCACCGCAGAGACTTCGTCGGCGCCGATCTTCATTTCGGCCGCGTTCACCTCGTCCTTACGGTCGGCCTGCCAAAACTGGTAGGTCCAGCCCAGCGAATCCGAGGCCGTGAACACCTCCGCCGGCAAATCCGTGACCAGCTTCTCAAGACCCTGCCGACTTTCCGGCGCGAGGGTGACTTCCAGCGACGGATCGTTCGGGCGGAAGACCTCGGGCAGCATCCTGGTTGCAAACGACTCGGCCATGGACCAGCCGTCCGCGGCTCCGCCCGTTCCGGCCTCCGTGCGCTTGCGGGCCAACTCGGCGCACTCTTCGAGCGTCACCGCCACGCCGGAACCGGGCTCGATCAGCAGCCCGTTCTCGGCCAGGAAGCGGGCGAACAGCATACGGTGCCAGTGCTCGTAAGCGACCTCGTGCGCCAAGCGATCGACTCCCTGGACGCTCTGCTTTCTCAGCCGGTCGCCCAACTGACGCCCGTGCGCCCGCAGCCGGCGCCGGAGGGCCCGCTCCTCCTCCGCCATCGCGCCGTGCGGCGCCGCCGCGGGAACGTCCAGGCCATGAAGAGCCGCCCGCGCTCCTGCCTCGCCCATCCGCCGCGCTTCCCGCACGGCCTGCTCCAACTGTTTGCGCAAATCCACGGGCAACGGGGCGGACATGCCCGGATTCTACGGCCCGGCAACGGCCGCGGCAGCTCCTCGGCCGAGGCGGGTCCGATGAAGTCACCGGCCCGAGCGCCGGCAGTAGCCGCCCCGGCGCTACTTCAGTGCAGGATGACTGGCCCCTTCCGCACAGCTTCGAGCAGGCGCTCTTCATGCTCTCGGAGCCACGCGCGGACCGCGGCCTCGTCGGCCAGCGCGTCGCGGCGCAGAGTGACGGTGGTCGGCGCCGAAGGCGCATCCTCCGGCGGAGCAACCAGTCGAAGAGCCTCCGCGAGAGCCTTCGTCTGACGGGCTGGGACCGCATCGATTTCCGCGTCCCATGCGGTGAGTGACCGTTCGTCGAGTGCTCGGAGGAGTTCCTCATCCGAGCTCACCCCGGCCTGCGCCGGCGGCGCAAGACGGTGCTCGCTCAGGATGGCCGCCCTCTGGCCCGGCTCAAGGCGGCCCCAGGCCGGTACGGCGTCAAGCTGGGCCAGGAAGTCCGCCACCGCCCGATCGAGTGCGGCCCGGCGATCGCTCAGCGCCGAACGCAGTTCGGACGCGAGACGCTGGCAGAGCGGAGAGGTGGGATCCGACTCCTCCAGCAGCGAGCGCTGGCTGCTGATTGCCTGAACCTCGGTCTCGACTTCGGGGTGGCAAGGGAGGCCGCGAGCGTGATGGAGCAAGCGGTCCAGCCGGCGCCACGCTGCTTCGCGTTGCGGGAGCCGCTGGCTCAGGGCCCGCCAGCGCGTCAGCGACTCTCGGATGCGCTCCGCCGTACTCAGGATGGCCTCTAGCTGCTCGGGGCCCGTGAGCCTCGCCAGGTCGTCCAGGAACGCGGTATCGGGCCGTGGCGGCAGCGGAGCGTCGCCGCCAGCACCGTGCGCCAGTTCGCGGAGCTTCGCGACGAACAGCGGCGTGGTCTGTTCTTCCTGGCCTGGCTTCGTCTGAACGCCGGCCTTCTGGAAGAGGCCGCGAAGCGCGATCAGTTCCTGGGCGCCGAGAACCACCTTCTCGGGCCGGAATCGACTCTGCTGGATCGTCCCCTGATCGAGGGTTCCCGGCGCCACCGGCGCGCCGTTCCTCGTCGCCCGCAGGTGGCGACTGGCGTGGAGCGCAAGGAGGCAGGCGTCGATGGCGTCCCGAGGCCAGCCGAAGGGGGGCGCCTCCAGAACCCGGCGAACCTCCGCGCCCCGGGCGCCCGCGCCCACCTTGTCCAGGACTTCTCGCGCCACCGGGTGCTCCTCGACCGGCCGGGTCCAGGCCACCGCCACGAGCGGCTGATCGTTGCCCTGGCGGGCACGGGTCACTGCTGTCGGCCAAGAACGGTGGTCCCCCCTGTCGAACTCCGGGAAGAGCCGGGCAAGACACGCGGGCGCCGCGGCGGCCACTTTCTCACCGAGGTCCTCGCCGTGGACCTCGGCGCCGCCGCCCTGCCAGACCACCGCGGACCGCAGGAGGCCCGCGACCAGTTCGTCGCGGCGACGGCGGGCCTCGGCCATGCGGCTCTCCATGCCGGCACGAGCTTCCTGGCCCTCGTCCGTGGCCGGAGTTCCCTTGCGATCCAGCACTCTCTGCGCGGCCGCCACAGCCAGGATGGCTTCCTTCAACTCCTCGTCACGCGCCTTATCCATCGGGACGAAAGCAAACAGCGTTGAACTCGAAGCGCCCGCCGTTCTCGCCTCCATCTCGACCGCCTTGCCGTTGGCGGACCAGGCATCTCGCAGCCATACGACCACAGCGTCGCCACCCGGCGGCTCCACGTCGCTGCGGTGAAGCGTGACGGTCCGCCTGATCTTCGACTTACCGTGCGTGAGCCGCGAGGTGACCATCCCCTCTGCCGCCTGGCCGAGAAGCTGGCCACGGATGCGGGTCAGTTCCCCGTCATCCCCACGCAGGGAGCGCCGTGCCTCGTTCCATGCCTGTTCCCACTCCTGGCCCTCCCTCGTCTGCAGACGAAACTCGTTGCCTACCTTGAGCAGCACGGCGCGGTCTGCAAGTGACTGGAGTTCCCGGGACACGGTACGGCGGAGTTCGCCGGCGTCTATGGTGATGTCGTTCACCATCAGGTCCGCAAGTGTCTCCGCGTCGGCCCGCACACCCGTGTCCAGCCCGCCTTCCTGCGGCAGGCGCCCCACGAGGAAGACGAGGCCGCAGAGGTCACGCCGCAGCCGGCCGGCATCCGTGCCGTCGTCCAGCGTGCGGATGCGGGTGTGCAGTTCGTTCAGGAGGATTCCGCCGCTCACGAGGTCGTCCGCCAAGGAGTTCCAGAGATCTGCCGCCGGAATCACGGCGCCGAGCTTCTTCGTAGCGAGATTCCTGAGCGACTCGTCGAGGATGCGCAACTGGGAGCGAAGCTGGCTGTGGCCACCGCCGCCCGGATCCACCGCTCTGAAGCACTCCTCCCAGAAGCGCCGCCGCGCCGGCAGCAGGGGGTAGTCGTTGACGCGGTGCTTCTCGTCCTCGGGCCTCGGTCCGATCTTCGTCTGGCGGAGGTGGCGAGACACCTCGCCAGCATGGAGTTCGAACAGTTCCTCCACCGCCGGTCTGGCCGACTGCTTCTTGCGCAGCAGTACCTTGCGGGTCACCGCCTCGACGTCCGCGTCCGTCAGTTCGAAGCGGATGCGGAAGCGGTCACGCAGCTTCGCGAGAAGCGGCGTGTCGGCGGATAGCGCCGACTGGCCGGCGCCGATCAACAGGACGCGGCTATCGAAGCCGGTGCAGATCGCTTCGGCCACCTCGGTGACGGCGGAAGACCGCGCCTCGGAGTTGCCGATGTACTGCTGGACTTCGTCGAGGACCAGCACCGTCGGGGCGATCCCATCTTCGGTCGAGAGGGCGCGCCGGGCGGCCGCGACGAACTGCTCCGTCGTGATGTCGGCATCGGCGGTCGACGGAAACTGGGCTCGGAACGCCGCCAGCGCCGCGGGCCCGTCAGCGGCGAACGAAGGGACCGCCTCGGCCGTGGCTCTGGCGATTACCGGACTCACCCACAGGCTGTTGAGTTCCCGATCCCAGCTCTTGTCCGCCGCTTCCACCACGCCACGGACCGCCTCGTAGGCGCCCTCTTCCACGAGCCAGGCGTGGAACTCGGCCAGTTCAAAGCGCCCAGGCCAGCCGCAGGCGCACAGGATGATGTCGAGCACGGTCCGCCGTACCTGCTCGTTGCCGCCCAGCAGGGTGCCGGCAGCGGCAACCGGCGGGTGACCCAGGCGGGTGGCCAGCGTATCCAGCTCGCGCAGCGACGCGAACACCTCGTCCGGCGCCGCCGCCCGAACCAGGGTTCGCGCCGTCGAACCGTCCTCGAACGCGGTGTTCACCCATAGATGAGCCGCCATCTTCAGGAGGTGGGACTTGCCGGAACCGAAGAAGCCGCTTATCCACGCGGCCTCCTGTCTGGACCGATCCAGGTTGCCAACGTAGCGGTCAAGCATCACCGTCAAGCCCTCGCCGAACCTGCCGTCACAAACGAAGGTCGAGAGTTCCTCGCGGAGCACCGCCTGCTTCACGCCGTCGTCGTCGAGCCGGGCCTGGCCCTTGTTGGCCAAGCCCTCACTCCGCGGGTCGCGGTCAAGGATGTCGTGGATCTTCAAGACAGGGGCATCTCCAGGTCGTCGGCCGTGATCGCCACGGCCATGTAGTTCCAGCCATCGCGCGCGTCGAGCAGCCGGAAGTTGTTGTCGGCGACGCTGCCGGGAAAGACGACGACCAGCCGTCCCCGGATCGCCGGTTCCACCGAGCGCACGAGCTCCGACACGCGCAGGAAGCCGTACAGAGACGCCACGCCCAGGACCGCCACCACGTCGTTCTCGCCCGCGTGTTCCAGGGCGGACGAGAGGGTTTGGGTGCAGTGGTCCCGGAACTCCGTCTCGATCTTCGCTTCGAGCAGGGAGGGCTCCTCGAAGTAGGCCTCACGGTAGTCCTCCCGGCTCATCCAGTCGGCGAACCAAGTCGTGCAGTCGACGAGTGCCCAGCCATGATCCGCGCCCCGGGTCGCCTGTTCGAACAGGCCGAGCTGACCTCGGATGGAGCGCTCGATCTCTTTGTCGTAAACAACGAAGGCGACCCGCTGGGAACCGGCTAGAGTCCGCTGCCAGGGAGCGGCGACGTAGCGGCCGTAGGCGCGGGCCAGGCGCTCGGTGCGGCTCAGGGTCATCGAGACCGGGCCGGGTCGGCCATCGCAGTGTCGACCATCAGCAGGTCGCCGGCCGCGCGGGCGTGTATGTAGCCCAGCCGGTTCGCCTGGAGCGCCAGGTGCAGGAGTTCGGGGCGGGGTACGTCGCACAGGTCGCACCAAGGAGACTCGAGAAGGTGGCGTACTGGATACCCCTCGCGGGCCGCCAGCCAGAGAGCAAAGGCGGCGGTTTCGGGCGAGGGGTAGGGCCGTCGGCGCAGCTTCCGCACGCGGCCCTCCAGGAGCCCTGCCTGGGTCCAGGAGCTGGCTGTGTAGCGCGCCACTTTGTCGATCATCGAATCGTTCAGGCGCCCGGCGGCGGCCTCGCGCAGCGGCCCGATCAGGATAGACCGCTGGAACTCGGCGTCCGGCTCGAGCCGGGCGACCGGCGCCGCCGTGGCCCGCAGCAGCGGATCCCGGGCGAGAGCGGCGAACAGGGCCAGAAGCCGTCTTCCTGCGGAGGCCTCGCGCCACAACCGGAGGAAGACGCGGAAGAGCGGAATCCGCGGGTCGAGGGCGTAGAGCTCCCGGAGGCGTCGGAGACTCTCGCGCCGGTTGGCGAAGGTCTTCTTGCCGAGCACGTTCTCTTCGATGATCGCGACGGCGTAGTCGGTCCGCTTGGCATCGGCCGCGACGGCGCTCAGCAGTTCCTGGAGGTCAGCGAACATGATCGTTCGGCTGGTGTGGGGGCCAAGAGGGCCGAGATGGAAACCGAGTCGTTCCAGTTCCGCTTCTTCCGCGGCGAGCGGGAATCTGTCGAACATGGAATGGCTACGGTAGCAGCGGTTCGCCCGTGCCCAGAGACCTCGCACCCCCGGCTCCGCCGGATCGCGCCCGATGCCGGCGGGGACGTCGGCGCACCCAGTGTTTGCCGTTGATAAAGTGCGCGCCGGTTCGCTCCCCGGCAGAAGCCCCGCCCACAGTGTCCAGCGTTCAGAACTTCACGCTCTACGACGTCCTCGTCCGCAACGCGACGGCGTTCGGTGATCGGCTCGCGCTCGTCACGGAGGAAGGCGAGGAACGGAGCTTCGCGGAGCTCCGTAAACGCGTCGACGCGCTGGCGGTGGGCCTGAACGGCCTCGGACTCGAGGCTTCCGACCGTCTCGCGGTACTGGCCCAGAACTCGGCCGCCTACGTGGAGCTCTACCTCGCCTGCGCCCGTCAGGGCATCATCGTCTACCCGATCAACTGGCGGCTGCAGCCCGGGGAGATCGAGATGCTCGTTCGCGAGCGGGCGAAGCCCCGGGCGTTTGTCGTTGGTGCGGACTTCCTCGACGCCGTACCGGGCGGCCCCGGCGACGACGCGATCCCCCACTGGTTCCAGTTCGGCGACGATCCGGCGGAAGGCTACGCCTCGCTGGATTCGCTCTACGCCGGTGGCGACGCAGCGAGCGACCTGCCGCGGCCCGACGTCTCCGCCGATGAACCGTTCGCGGTCATCGCGACCGCCGCCGTCGACGTGATCCCGCGCGGCGCCCTGCTCAGCCACTCGAACCTGGTCTGGGCCAACCTGCAGGAGATCGCGTCGCTCGGTCTCGACGGCTCGGACCGCAACTTGGTCGCGCTGCCGCTCTTCCACATCGCGGCGCTCGGTCACCTGCTGAGCGTCTTCCACGCGGGCGGCGCCAACGTGGTCACGGCGAAGTACGACCCGGCCCAGGCCGTCGACCTGATCGACCGCTACGCGATCACGATGATCAGCGACTTCCCGCCGGTGCTCACCACGCTGCTGAACGCGGCTTCCGAGGCCGGCAGCCGCCTCACCAGCCTCCGCCACGTCACCGGCCTCGACTCGCCCGACACGATGCAACGGCTGCACGACGAGACGAACGCCACCTTCTGGGCCGGCTTCGGGCAGTGCGAGACGAGCGGTTTCGTCACGATCCAGAACGCCCGGGAGCGGCTCGGCTGCGCCGGCAAGGCGGCCGAGCTCTGCAGCGTCCGCCTGGTCGACGAAGATGACCGCGAGGTGCCTGTCGGCGAGGACGGCGAGATCGTCGTCCGCGGACCACTGGTCTTTCTGGGCTACGACGGGCAGCCCGACGTCACGGCCCACACCTTCCGGGGCGGCTGGCACCACACCGGGGACATCGGCCGCTTCGACGAGGAAGGCAATCTGTTCTACGTCGCCCGCAAGCCGGAGAAGGAACTGATCAAGCCCGGCGGCGAGAACGTGTATCCCGCCGAGGTCGAGGCCGCGATTCTCGAACTCGACGCCGTGCGCGCGGCATGCGTCTTCGGGGTCAGCGACGATCGCTGGGGCGAGGCGATCCGCGCCGTCGTAGAGGCCGACGCCGACGCCGGTCTCGACCAGGAGTCGGTGCGCGAGCACGTCGGTTCCCGCATCGCCCGCTTCAAGCGTCCCCGCGACGTCATCTTCACCAGCGAGTTGCCGCGGAGCGGCGACCACGTCGACCGCGCCGCGGTCAAGGACCGCTGGGGAGACCAGTAGCCCGCCGTGGCGGAGCCGCCGCGGGCAGCCGATCCGGAACTGGTCGGGATCGAAAACGCGATCCTGGACCTGCTGGTTCGGGTAGAGGACCGGCACCTCGACGAGATGGGCCTCGACAAGGGGATCATGAAGCTCGTCACGGCCGAAGAGCAGGAAGGGATCCTCGATCACGTCCTGAACCGCGACGGCGAAGTCCTGCAGCCGGAGATCGAGGCCGGCGGCTCCTGCGCCAACGTACTGCGCGCCGCGTCCCTGCTCGGCGTGGCCACGAGCTACAGCTCGGCGGTCGCGGGCGACGACACCGGCCGCCTGTTCGAGCGCGGCCTGAACGCGAGCCGGGTCCGGAACCGGCTGGCCCACATCGACGGAGTCACCGGCACCTCGGTCGTTCTGGTGACTCCCGACGGCGAAAGGACGATGAACACGCACCTGGGCGTCTGCCGGCAGTACCGCCCGGAACACGTGCCCGAGGACGACATCCGGCGGTCGAGGATCTTCTTCACGACCGGCTACATCTGGGACACGCCGAACCAGATCGACGCGATCGAACACGCGATCGCGGTCGCCCGCCGCGCCGGCGCCAGGCTGGCCATCGATCTCGCCGATCCGTTCGCGGTCGGCCGCTCACGCGACCACCTCATGCGGCACAAGGAGCACGGCTTCGACATCCTGTTCGCCAACGCGGAGGAGGCGCGGATGATGACCGGCCTCGGGCCGGAGGCCGCGGCCCGCGAACTGGCCAGGACGATCGAAGTGGTCGCTGTGAAGGACGGGGTACGCGGCGCCTGGGTGCGACGGGGTGACGAAGTCCACCGTGTTCCCGCTCACCGGGTCGATGTCGTCGACACGACCGGCGCCGGCGACTGCTTCGCCGCCGGTTTCCTCTACGGCCTGCTGCGGGACCTGCCGATCCGCACCTGCTGCGAGGTCGGCATCGCCATGGCGGCGGATACGATCACGCACCTGGGCGTCAAGCTGTCGCCCGACATCCGGGAACGGCTGGTAGCGCTCGAACGGCGGCAGGCCGCGGCGATCCAATGACGGGAGGGAGACCATGAACCGGAACATCGTCCACATGGAGCCGGCCTCCGGCCGGCGCGTTTCCCAGCCGCCTTCGGCGGTAGCGGGTCAGATGACCCGCGCACCCAGCGCCCTCGGACGGGCCGCCGCCGTCGTCGTCGCGCTGGCGGCGCCGGCCGCCGTGGCCGGTCAGGAGACGAACCCCATCGAGCCGCATCACATCGCCACGCTGCGCAGCGTCGGCACGGTCGCGGTGTCGCCCGACGGCAGTCTCGCGGCCTACGTGCTGAGCGTTCCGCGGCGGCCGCTGGACGAGGACAGCGGCGGCTCGTGGACCGAGCTGCACGTGTTGGACATGGCCGAACCCGGGTCTTCCCGGCCCTTCATCGCCGGCTCGGTGAACGTCGGTCGGCCCAGCTTCCGCGGCAACGACGAAATCCTGTTCACCTCGCGCCGCGGCGAGGATTTGGCCTCCGCCCTCTACGGCATCCCGGTCGGGGGCGGCGAAGGCCGCAAGCTGGTCGAGCACTCGAACGGCGTCGGCTCCTACGTCCTGTCGCCGGACGGCAGCCAGGTCGCCTTCCTGGCCCGCGAGGAGACGAACAAGGAGCTGAGGACGCTCCGCGACAAGGGGTTCAACCAGGAGATCTACGAGGAGGACCGGCCTCTTGTGCGGCTCTGGCTCGCTGACGTTCCCGCGCTCGACGCGGACCGTAGCGGTGACGATTCGAAGCCCGTCCTGGTCGAGTCGGTCGACGGGCACGTCATCTCCGCCGTCTGGAGCCCCACCGGCGAACGCCTCGCCGCGATCACCACGCCGACCGCCCTGATCGACGACTCCTACACGAGCAAGTCAGTCGTGGTCGTGGAAGCGTCGGCAGACGGCTTCCCCGTCGTCTCGAAGGTCGACGCGATCGGCAAGCTCGGCCAGGTCGGGTTCAGCCCGAACGGCGAGCAGGTCGCCGCCGTATCGGCCGCCGATCAGCACGACCCGGCGGCCGGCAGGCTGATGCTCGTGAGCAGCGAAGGCGGCTACAGCGACCTGCTGCCGGAGCTCGAGGGTCACGTCGCCTCGTTCGCCTGGGAGGACGACGAGCACCTCCTGTACGCGGCCTCGGTCGGCGTCTGGAGCACCCTGGGCAGGGTGTCGACCTCGGGGGAAACCGAGACGCTGGTCGAACCCGGAGGCCCGATCAGCCTCGGCTTCAGCCTGCCGCGCGATGGCGGCGCCGCGGCGTTGGTCGCGGACAGCCCCGACCACCCGCGGGAGATCTACCGCTACGACCCGGCCGAGCCCCGGGCGCCCCCGGTGCGGATGACGAACTCGAACCCCTGGCTCGACAAGATCGACTTGGCCCGCCAGGAGGTCGTCCGGCACGAGGCGCCGGACGGGCTGGCGCTCGAGGGGCTGCTGATCTATCCGCTCGACTACGAGGAGGGCCGGCGCTATCCGCTGATCCTCTTCGTCCACGGCGGCCCGGAGAGCCACCACAGCAACGGCTGGCTGACCAGCTACTCCAACTTCGCGCAGGTCGCCGCGGCGCGAGGCTTCGCCTCCTTCTACCCGAACTACCGCGGCAGCACGGGACGCGGTGTCGAGTTCTCGAAGCTCGGCCAGCACGCCGCCGCCGGCCCGGAGTTCGACGACCTGATCGTCGCGGTCGACCGCCTGATCGAGATCGGCCTCGTCGACCGGGACCGGGTCGGCATCACCGGCGGCTCCTACGGCGGCTACGCGTCGGCCTGGGGCGCGACCTACTACTCCGACCGCTTCGCCGCGGCGATCCCCTTCGTCGGCATCTCGAACAACATCTCCAAGCTGGGGACCACGGACATCCCGATGGAGATGGAGCTGGTCCATCACCTCACGACGCTCTGGGACGACTGGGACTACTTCGAGAAGAGCAGCCCGATCTACTACGTCAAGCGCAACCGCACGCCGACGCTGATCCTGCATGGCAAGGAGGACCCCCGGGTCCATCCCAGCCAGTCGCTCGAGTTGCACCGGCACCTGAAGTCGCTCGGCCAGGCGCCGGTGCGGCTGGTCCTCTACCCCGGCGAGGGCCACGGCAACCGGCGCTCGGCGGCCCGTCTCGACTACATGCTCCGAACCCTGCGCTGGATGGAGCACTACCTCAAGGGCCCCGGCGGCGAGCCGCCGCCGCAGGAGATCGACTACGCCGCCTGGCTGCCCTGGGCTGAGGCCGATGATGACGCGGACGAGGGAGGCGAAGCACCGGAAACCGAGGCAACGGGCGGCGGGGAGTGAAGCGACCGTTCCCTCTCGACGGGGCGAGCACCTGGATGCTCGCCGGATGCCTGACGCTCGGCCTCGCCGGATGCGCGGACGGGAGCGCCGAGCCCGCCGCACAGGCCGCCGAACCGGCTGTTGAACGTCCGGCCTGGAAGCCGCCGGCGCCGGCGCCGCCGCCGAAACCCTGCGGCGTCGGCTGCATCGAGGGCGAGGGCAACGCCACGGTACGGTTCCAGATGGCCGGCGGCGACCACACCGCCACCGCCAGCGTCGAGGGCAACCGGGGCGTGTTCGCCGTGGGGCCGCCCGTCGACATCTCGCGGAACGCGGAGGAGTGGTCGGGGATCACGACCTTCTTCGTCCCTGAAGCGGGCGTCAAGACGCTGCGAATCCGGGCCACCGGCAAGTGGAGCCTGACCATCCTGAAAGGCAAGCAGTCCTATGCGGACGGCTAGAGGCTGATGCCGCCGTGAGGCTGGGCGTTCTCCTGCTGCTGGCCGCCGTCTGGCTCGCCCTCTCCGGGCCGTACACGCTGGACGGGTGGCTGATCCCGGTCTTCGGCCTGGTTTCGGTCGCCTTCGTCTGGCGCCTCTACCTGGCCCTCGAACGGGCCGCGGGAGGCGGTTTCGAGTTCTTCCGCGCCTCCGCCTGGCTGCGGCTGCCGCGATTCCTGGTCGCCTTCGCGGTCAAGGTCGCGGCGGCGAACCTCCACGTGACGAAGCTGATCCTGTCGCCGAAGATCGAACTCCACCCCCGTCTCCGGCGGGTGCCCGCGAGCCAGAAGATCTCGTTCGGCCAGGTTCTGTACGCGAACTTCATCACCCTCACGCCCGGCACGATCACCCTGGACCTCCGGGACGACGAACTCCTGGTCTACGCGCTCGACGCGGAGAGCGAAGCCGACGTGATGGACGGCTCGATGGACCGCGACGTCCTGCGGATCGAAGGAAGCGCCGACTGATGTACCTGGCGGGGATGGCGGCGATCGTCGTGACGATGTTCCTGGCGCTCGCCCGCGCCGCGATCGGCCCCACGGTGTTCGACCGCATCCTGGCCGTCAACATGTTCGGAACGAAGACGGTGCTGCTGATCGCGGTCGCCGGCTTCCTGACCGGACGGCCCGAGTGGCTCGATCTCGCGATCGTCTACACCCTGGTCAACTTCACCGGCACCCTGGCCGTGCTGCGCTTCGCGCGCTTCGGCAACCTCGCACGCGACGACCGGAAGCCCGACCGTTGAGCGGCGCGCTGGACATCGCGACCGCGGTCCTGCTGGTTGCCGGCGGCTTCTTCTGCATCGTCGGCGGCGTCGGTCTGCACCGCTTCTCCGAGTTCTACCAGCGCACCCACGCGGCGAGCGTCACGGACACCGCCGGCGCCGGGCTGATGCTCCTGGGCCTGATGCTCCAGGGCGGCCTGTCCATGGTGACCCTGAAGCTGCTCCTGGTGCTCGCCTTTCTCCTGTTCAGCAGCCCGGCGATCGCGCACGCACTGGTCAAGGCGGCTCACGGCCATGGGCTGGAGCTGGAGATTGAGGACGAGCCGGGGAGGGACGGCGATGCCGCCGGTTGAACTCCTCCTCATGCTGCTGCTGCTCGCCACCGTCGTCGTCGTGGCGAGACTCAAGGACCTGTTCGCCGCCGCCATGCTGACCGGGATCGCGAGCCTGCTCGCGGCCGGGCTGTTCGTCCTGATGGACGCCGTGGACGTCGCCTTCACCGAGGCCGCGGTGGGCGCCGGCGTCAGCACCGTGCTCTTTCTCGGAGCGCTCAGCCTGACCTCGCGGCGCGAGAAGCAACAGGAAAGAACGCGAATCCTGCCGATCCTGATCGTCGTCGCTACCGGCGCGGCGCTGATCTACGGCACCTGGGACATGCCGGCCTACGGCGATCCGGACGCCGTCATCCACCACCACCTGGCGCCGGAGCTGATCGCCGAGACGGAAGAGAAGATCCACATCCCGAACATCGTCACCGCCATCCTGGCCAGCTTCCGCGGCTACGACACGTTCGGTGAAGTGGTCGTCATCTTCACGGCCGGCGTCGGGGTCGCGCTGCTGCTGGGCGGACTCGGCCTGCGACGCCGGGCTGGACACGGCGAGGAGGAATCGTGAAGCCGCCGTCCCGCGTCCGCCAGATGCCGATCCTGCGGGTCATCGCCCGGGCTCTGGTGCCGGTCATCCTCCTGTTCGGCCTCTACGTGCAGTTCCACGGCGACTTCGGCCCCGGCGGCGGCTTCCAGGCCGGCGTCATCTTCGCCGCGGGGCTCATCATCTTCGCCCTGACCTTCGGCGCGGAGACGCTGCGGCAGGTCGTTCCCGTCGTGCTGACGGAGCGCCTGATGGCGGCGGGAGTGCTGCTCTACGGCGCGGTCGGCGTCGTGGCGATGTTCCTGGGCGGAGAGTTCCTGAACTACTCGGCGCTCGATCCGCTGACCACCGGCCACTACGGCCAGCACCTCGGCATCATCGTCATCGAACTGGGCGTCGGCATCGCCGTCGCGGCAACCATCATGCGCGTCTACTACGCGTTCGTGGGCCGCCGCACGGACGAGGACAGGACGGGCGCGGACCCGGCCCTGGACGCCGGCGCCGGCGGAGAGGCCTCGTGAACCTGCCGGAAGCGCTCGTGTCTTCGGTTGGTTGGGGCCTCTGGGCCTACTGGCTGCTCATCGCCCTGATGATGGTCGGCCTCTACATCGTCATCGCCCGCGACAACCTGATCAAGAAGGTGATGGGGCTCAACATTTTCCAGGCAGCAGCGATCCTCTTCTACGTGACGATGGCCAAGGTGGAGGGCGGCACGGCGCCGATCGTTCCCGCCGGAGCGGATCACGCCGGAGGTCACGGCGGCCACGAAATCGTCTACTCGAACCCGCTGCCGCACGTGCTGATGCTGACCGCGATCGTGGTCGGCGTCGCCACCACCGCGCTGGCGCTGGCGCTGGCCGTGCGCATCCACGGCGACTACGGCACGTCCGAGGAGGACGAGGCGGTGGTCTACGACATGGAGCACGGCTGAGGCCCCCTCCGGAATCGGGAAGATCGTCGTGATCGAGAAGATCCTCGTCCTGGAAGTCGTCCTGCCGCTGCTCGCGGCTCCGGTCTGCGTACTGGTGCGCCATCCGCGCTTCTGCCGCCTCTTCAGTCTCGGCGTCGTCGCGGCCTGCTTCGCGATCGCGGTCGCCCTGCTGGTCGAGGTACGAGGCGGCGGCGTCATCTCCTACCAGCTCGGCGGCTGGCCGCCGCCGCTGGGGATCGAGTACCGGGTCTCGACCATCAACGCCTACCTCCTCGCCCTGGTCACCGCGATGGCCCTGGTGGTCTTCAGCTTCGACTCCCGGGGCGGCCCGCCGCGCGTGCCGGAGCAGCGCCGGCACCTCTACTACGCGGTGTTCCTGCTCTGCATCTCCGGCCTGCTCGGCATCGCGATCACCGGGGACGCCTTCAACATCTTCGTGTTCCTCGAGATCTCGTCGCTCTCGTCCTACATCCTGGTCAGCCTCGGCGGCCACCGGCGCGCCGTGATGTCCGCCTTCTACTACCTGGTCATGGGCACGATCGGCGGCGTCTTCTTCATGCTGGGCGTCGGCCTGCTCTACCAGGCGACGGGCACGCTGAACCTGCGCGACATCGCGGCGCGGCTCGAGCCCTCGCTCGACGATCGCGGCACCGTGCTCGCGCTGGCGCTCCTGGTCGTCGGCATCTCGATCAAGCTGGCGGTCTTTCCGCTGCACCACTGGCTGCCCAACGCCTACTCGTTCGCGCCGCCCAAGGTCAGCGCCTTCCTGGCCGCGACGGCCACGAAGGTCTCCTTCTACCTGCTGGCGATGGTCCTGTTCACGATCTTCGGCGCGCCCTTCGTGTTCGAGGAACTGCGCCTACAGGCGGTGCTGCTGCCACTGTCCATCCTGGCGATGTTCCTGGCCTCGGGCGCCGCGATCTTCCAGACCGACCTGCGGCGGTTGCTGGCCTACTCGAGCGTCGCCCAGATCGGCTACATGACCCTCGGCCTCTCGACCGCGAACGCGACCGGGCTCGCCGGCGGCCTGGTCCACCTGTTCAATCACGCGGTGATGAAGGGGGGATTGTTCCTCGTCGTAGCCTGCCTGCTCTACCGGGTCGGCTCCGTCCACATCGACGCGCTCGCCGGCATCGGTCGCCGCATGCCGCTGACTTCCGCCGCGCTGGTCATCGGGGGCCTGAGCCTGATCGGCGTGCCGGGCACGGTCGGCTTCGTCAGCAAGTGGTACCTCGTGTCCGGCGTGCTGGAGCGCGGCTGGACCGCTGCCGCCGTGCTCATCCTGCTGAGTTCGCTCCTGGCCCTGGTCTACGTCGGGAAGGTGGTCGAGGTCGTCTACTTCCGCAAGCCGGCCGAAACCCAGCCCATCGACCATGTGCGGGAGGCCCCGCTCGGGATGCTGGCGCCGGCCTGGGTGCTCGCGGCGGCCGCCGTCTTCTTCGGCCTGACCACGGACTGGACCTACGGCGTCGCCAGGGAAGCCGCCGAACTGCTGCTCGCGGGCGGGATCTGAGTCGGCCATGAGTTCCGAATGAGTTCCGAGACGACGATTCTGGTCGCCCTTCTGCTGCCGGTTCTGGCGGCGGTTTCCTGCCTGCTGCTGGGTGGCGGCCTGGGCCGCCCCAACCTGCGGGACATCGCCACACCCCTGATCGGCGCCTGCACCTTCGCCGCGGTCTGGCGGCTCGCCCGCGACGTCCTGGCCGGCGGCCGGCCGGAACTCGTCCTGTTCGAGGTGCTGCCGGGAGTGGAACTCGCGTTCCAGGTCGAGCCGCTCGGGCTGCTCTACGGCCTGGTCGCAAGCGGCCTGTGGATCGTCACCTCGATCTACGCCGTCGGCTACATGCGCGGCCACCACGAGCACAACCAGACGCGGTTCTTCACCTTCTTCGCGCTCTCGATCTTCGCCGCGCTGGGCATCGCCTTCGCCAGCAACCTGTTCACGCTGTTCCTCTTCTACGAGGCGCTGACTCTCCTCACCTTCCCGCTCGTCACCCACCACGGCACGGACGAGGCGCGGCGCGCGGGGCGCATCTACCTCGGTATCCTGCTCTTCACCTCGATCTCCTTCCTGCTGTTCGCCATCCTCTTCACCTGGCGGCTGACCGGCACGATCGAATTCACGCCCGGCGGCATCCTGGGCGCCGAGACGAGTTCCGGGATGGTCACGGTGCTGCTGCTGCTCTACGCCTTCGGCGCCGGCAAGGCGGCGCTCATGCCCTTCCACCGCTGGCTGCCGAACGCGATGGTGGCGCCGACCCCGGTCAGCGCGCTGCTGCACGCGGTGGCCGTCGTCAAGGCTGGCGTGTTCGCGATCCTCAAGATCGTCGTCTACGTTTTCGGCCTCGACCTGCTCCGCGGCAGCGACGCTTCGCTCTCACTGATGACGATCGCCTCGTTCACGATGCTGATGGCGGCCGTCATCGCGATCCGCCAGGACAACCTGAAGGCGCGGCTCGCCTACTCGACGATCAGCCAGCTCGCCTACATCGTCCTCGGCGCGGCGATGGCGACCGCCACCGGGATCCTCGCCGGCGGCATGCAGATCGCGATGCACGCGGCGGGAAAGATCACCCTCTTCTTCTGCGCCGGCGCCATCCTGGTCGCCACTCACAAGAAGAAGGTGAGCGAGCTCGACGGTCTCGGCCGCACGATGCCCTGGACCTTCGCGGCCTTCTTCCTCGCCTCGCTCTCGATCATCGGCATCCCACCGCTGGGCGGCTCGTGGGCCAAGTGGTACCTGATGGTCGGCGCGCTCGAGACCGGCTTCGCCTGGCAGGCCGCGTTTCTGGGCGTGCTGATGCTGAGCTCCCTGCTCGCCGTCTTCTACCTGATGCCGGTCGTGGTCAGGGGCTTCTTCGCGGCATCGCCCTCGGCCGGCCCCAGCGGCAGCGCCGGCGGCGACCGCAAGCCGATCGCCGAAGCGCCGTTTCTCTGCGTCGCGCCGCTCGTGCTCACCGCTCTGCTGTCGCTGGCGCTGTTCTTCGTTGCCGGCGACCTGGCGTCGCTGCTGCACTTCTAGGCGACAACCGAGGGTCGGTGCGCCGGCCGTCTGGCCGGCAACCTAGCGCGATGCCGCGAAGCGGCGAGCCTGCACCCACCGGCCGAAGTGCAGCCGCTCCTCCTTCGGCACCAATCCCAGCCAGCGCTTGAACTTCCGTCGGTCCGCGAACCGCGACACCTCCGCCAGACGGACCTCCACCGGCAGGAACCGCATCGCCGCCAGCGCCCCCTGGTCCGGCCCGGCCGCCTCGCTCGTAAAGCGCAGCAGCAGCCTCCTCTCCAGCCGCCCGAACTCGGCCGCGAGCTGGTGCTCGACTCGAAGCGCCGCTCCACAGGAAGCGCTCGCCGCGCGCCGCAGCGGCTCGTAGCGCGGCTCGACGTAGAGGTCGAAGCTGCTGGCGGAGAGCCCTTGCAGCCGGCTGACTTCGCCGGCCGACGGCGCCATCTTGACTCCCGGCGTCAGCGCCTTCCACTGTTCGTAGCTGATCGGCCGCGGCGCGCCGTAGTCCGGATCGGGCGTGGGCACGTGGAGCGCCATCGCGATCACGATCCAGCCGTGGGCGGCCAGCCCCGCCTCCAGGTCGCCGGCGGCTCGAATGCCGGCATCGTCCAGAGCGGGAAATCCGTCGCTCAGCCAGAACAGGAAGCACGGCGGATCGCTGCAGCGCGGAGTCGTCTCGGCCAGAAGCCGCGCCGCCGATTCACGCACCACGTCGACGTAGGTCGGCAGGTCCACCGGACGATTCCCGGACTCGAAGTAGGCGTCGCGGCCAAGGTGCTCCCCAGCGATCCGCTCCAGCGCCGCCTCGACGGCTCGTGGCGCCGTCGTCGCCGTGAGCCGCTGTTCCGAACCGCTGATCGCACCATCGTGCAGGACGATCTCGACCGGACCCAACGCCACCAACTGCCTCGCGTGCCGCGCCAGCGCCTCCGTACCGAGACGAACCGTCTCAGGCTTCGCCAGCACCGCGTCGACGTAGACGAGGACAGGCCGCGGATTCGTCTTCGGGTCCAGCGCCGACACACCGGTCACGCGGCGCCGCTCGCCCGCGACCTCCACGACGAAGTCGCCGGACTCGAAGTCGGACGGCCTTGCGTTCCGCAGCCGCGGCAGTTCGATGACGACCGACGACTCCGTCACCTCGACCGCGTCGGTGAACGTCCGATCCGGCGGCGGCTGGGCAGGCAGACCAGTTGCCGCGGCGACGAACAGCACGACTGCGGCGGTTCTGGGCATGGACCCTGAGGCTATAGTCGCAGCTTCGAATGGCGCACCACACCACGCGACGCGCGTTCCTGGGCGCGGTCGGAGCGGCCGGCGGCGCAACCGTCGCCTGCAGTTCCGGTGTAACCGTCCGTACCGCGGAGCCCGCGTTGAGCCACGAACCGATTCCCCTCGACACGCCACTCTCCGTGGAGGATGTGCCGACGCCGGCACTGCTGATCGATGTCGCCCGGATGGAGCTGAACCTGGCCAAGATGGCCGCCCACGCCGAGGAACAGGGCATCTCGCTGCGTCCCCACACGAAGACCCACAAGTGCCCGCTCCTGGCGAAGCGCCAGATGGAACTCGGCGCGGTCGGTGTCTGCTGCGCGAAGGTCAGCGAGGCGGAGGTCATGGTCCAGGCCAGCATCGCCGAGGTCCTGATCACGTCGCCGGTCGTCACCGACGACAAGATCGGGCGGGTCGTCGCCCTCTCGAAGCGAAGCCCGGAGGTCACCCTCGTGGTCGATCACCGGGCCGCGGCCGAACGGCTGCACGAGGCGGCCATGGCCGAAGGCGTCACGCAGCGGGTGCTGGTCGACCTCGATGTCGGCACCCGGCGCACCGGCATCGCCACCGGCGAACCGGCGCTCGAACTGGCGCGGGCGATCGACGGTCTGCCCCATCTCGACCTGCGGGGCCTCCAGGCGTACGCCGGACACCTGATGCACGTCCACGGCCATGCCGAGCGGCAGGCCCGGTCGCTCGAGGCGCTCGAGGCCGCGGTCGAGACGCGGCGGCTGATCGAGGCGGACGGCATCGCGGTCAGCGTGCTGAGCGGCGGCGGCACGGGCACGTGGGACATCGACTCGGAGGTCGACGGGATGACCGACCTGCAGGTCGGCTCCTACCTGTTCATGGACGAGCAGTACCTGCGGATCGGCGGCCGCAACGGCGAGATCTTCGACGACTTCGAGACGTCGCTCTTCGTCCAGGTGACGGCGATCAGCCAGCCGGTGCCGGAGCTGATCACGACCGACGGCGGCTACAAGGCGTTCGCGTCGGACGCCGACCGACCCCAACTCGCCGACATCGGCGGCGTCGTCTACGGCTGGGGCGGCGACGAGCACGGCATCCTCCGCATTGCCGACGCGACCAGACCGGTCCGACTGGGCGACCGGATTCGTTGCATCACGCCGCACTGCGACCCGACGGTCAACCTCTACGACGTGTACTACCCGGTGCGGAACGGCCGGGTGGAGG
>JAPOXA010000106.1 GCA_026707325.1 Acidobacteriota bacterium
TACGCGGACCCCGCACGAAGACTCAGTGCCTGAATCCAAGTTACAGTCCACTAGGGGTCGAAAGCCAACGGCCTAACGCTGCCATTTCCGCCGAGACCGACTCCGACCCCGGTGGCGAGTAGTTCGAGCCGCTGATAGTCACGGGGACGCTCCGATACGCGCCAGCTTCATCGTTGATGCCATCGAGGACGAACGAGTGGAGTTGGCGGACATCGTTCTCCGTGATCGGCGTCTCCGTGTTGGCCGCCAATTTCTCAAGGAAGTCCAGTGCGTGCGACAAGTTTCGTGCTTCGGCCCGATCCTTGAGAGGTTTCCCCGTGATCGTCAGTCCTTGCTCTACCACTTGGCGAGTCTCGCCGACCGCAAGTACATCCCCTCGATGGCGTTGGAGTGGTAGATGTTCTTGATGCGAAAATGATTCCTTAGTCGATAGAGCACCTCACTGGACAGTGTCCCGTCGGCTCGCATCGTTCGTACACGCTCTGCGAGTCTCTCGAACGTCGGCATCCTCGATTCTGCCCAGACGTAAGGCGTCCCTTGGATGTCGATGTGGGACATTACGATCTGCCCTCCTGTTGTACCTCGGAGAGCATCATCGCCTCCGACTCCTGCGACGCGCCGGCCGCCCAGTGCTATCGCCGACCCTGACTCCGCCGTGCTCCTACGAACGCAGGCTACCGCAAACCGGCCGACTACTCGTCGCCCGCGGTGTACACCCTCTCGCCGGCGATGAAGGTCATCTCCACCTTCGTCCGATGCACCTCCGTCGGCTCGACGTCGAACGGGTTCTGCGAGGTGACGACGAGGTCGGCCTCCTTGCCGACTTCGATCGTGCCGACCTTGTCGCCCTGGCCCATCAGGCGCGCGCCGTTCCAGGTCATGATGCGGAGCGCGTCCTCGAGCCTCACCTGTCCCTGGAGGCCAAGCGTCTCCTCGCTGCCGCCCGGCACCTGCCGGGTCACCATCGTCTCGACGGCGAGCCACGGGTCGACCAGGGGCACCACCGGCCAGTCCGAGCCGGCCGCGACGAGGGCGCCCGTGTCGAGGGCGTCCCTGATCGGCACCCATCGCTTCATCCGCTCGTCGCCGACCGCCTTGCGGATATCGATCGCCGCCATCGGCGTCGGGAACCAGATGTAGGGCGAGAACTCCCAGGCCATCCCCAGTTCGCGCGGGCGGGGGATGTCGGCCGGGTCGACGAAGGTGCTGTGGCCGACGTCGTGCATCGGGCCGCCGAAGCCATTCCGTGCCCGGGCCGCCGCGACGGCATCGATCGCGGCCCGCACCGCGCCGTCGGCGGCGGCGTGCATCTTCACGTGGAGTCCCTGGCGGTCGAACGCCGTCACGGCGTCGTTTAGCGCTTCCTGCGGCACCAGGAGCAGCCCGAGCTTCGGCCGCGGATCGTCCTCGCCGGTCGAGTCCTCGTAGGGCGCGAGCATCGCCGCGGTGTGGCTCTCCGTCGGCACGCCGTCGAGCATGATCTTCACGCAGTCGACCTTCAGCCGCTCGCTCTCGTAGGTCGCCCGGATCGCGAGCTGGGACTCGGCCGCGTAGGCGAGCGCCGGGTTGTGCCCCCAGGCGACGCAGGCCCGCACCCGCTGCTTCAACGTGCCCTCGCGAGCCAGTTGGGCCAGCGCGCCGAGCTGCCACGAGTTCGCGTAGGCGACGGTGAACGAGGTGATGCCGTGAGCCAGCATCTCATCGGTGGCGATCTTCATCCCCTGCATCTTCTGCGCGTCCGAGGCCGGAGGAATCACCGACGCCACCATGGCGTTGGCCGTCTCGCGGAGCAGGCCGGTCGGGTCGCCTTCCTGGTCGCGCTCGATGATCCCGCCCTCCGGGTCCGGCGTGTCGCGGTCGATGCCGGCGACTTCCAGCGCCGTCGTGTTGACCCAGACGCTGTGGTGGGACTCGTCGTAGAGGAAGACCGGGTTGTCCGGCGACACCGCGTCGAGGAACTGCCTGGTCTGCTGGCCGGGCTCGAACACCGCCGCCACCCAGTTGCCGCCATTGATCCACTCCCCCGGCTCGGCCCGGGAAGCGCACTCGCCGACCGACTCGCTGATGATGTCCGGCGTCGCGCCCGGAGGCAGCCGGCACGAGAACTCCTGCATGCCCGCGATCAGCGGATGCACATGGACGTCGTGGAAGCCGGGGAACACGGTCCGCCCGGCGAGGTCGATCACGTCGGTCGCGTCGCTGCGGAACGCGGCGACGGAGGCGCTGTCGCCGACCGCGACGATGACGCCGTCGCGGATCGCGATGGACTCCGCCCAGCCGTCGGGGGTGTAGACCTGGCCGCCGTCGAGGATCGTGTCCGCCGGGTCGTTGCGCGACGGCGCCGGCTCGCCGGCCTGGAACTGGGCGGCGGCGGGTTGGGCGGCGATGGTCAGCGCGAGGAGGGTAAAGCGGATGCCGGCGGAGACGCCGGTGCACCCAGTGTGTGACAGCCGCGGAGAGCGGCGACCGCTTCTACTTCTCATGGACGATTCCTCCTGCGTAGAGGGTCAGCTCGACGGTCGTGTCGCTGACGTCCTCGATCGGCACGTCGAACAGATCGCGGTCGAGCACGATCAGATCGGCCGACTTGCCGGCGGCGATCGTCCCGGCCCGCGACTCGACGCCCAGCAGCCGGGCGCCCGCCAGCGTGTAGAGCTCGATCGCTTCTTCCAGGCTCACCGCCTGCTCCGGCGCCAGCGTTCCCGGATACCCGCCCCACGGGTCCGCGCGGGTGACCAGCGCCTCCATGCCGGGCCAGGGGTTCATGTCCGGGATGACGGCCGGCCAGTCCGAGCCGACGATGACGTGGGCGCCGGCGTCGAGCAGCTCCCGCACCGGCCAGGAGCGGTCGGCGCGGTCGCCGATGGCGGCGCGGATGGAGTCCGAGATCAGGGACGGGTACCAGATGGCCGGCGACATGTCCGCGACCGCGCCGAGTTCGGCGTAACGCGGCACGTCGTCGACTGCCACGAAACCGGAATGGGCGAGCTGGTGCATCAGCCCGGAGTCACCGTTCTGTTCGCGCGCGAACTCGATCGCGTCGAGCGCGACGCGTACCGCCCGGTCGCCGGCGGTGTGGATGTTCACCGTGACGCCGAGCGCGTCGAGCTGCTGCAGCCAGGCGTTCAGCGCTTCCGGCGGCACTAGCAGCTCGCCGTTGTGAGCTGGTCCGCCGGGCACCTCCGGCTCGTAGTCGTCGATCATCGCCGCCGTCCGCGCGACCGACGGCACGCCGTCGAGGAAGATCTTCACGTGGTCGGCGTCGAGGTTGGCGGCCCGGTTCTCCTCGCGCAGCCGCTCCAGGGCGTCGACGTCGAGATCGAGCGTGCCGGCGACGAGCGGAATGGCGATCGAGGCCGCCATGTGCGCGGTCAGCGCGCCCTCGTCGGCCAGGGTCTTGTAGGCGGCGACGCCGGTGCCCGCATCGCCCGCCTCCTTGATGCCGACGATGCCGAAGCGGTTCGCCGTACGGATCGACTCGCGGGCGGCGCGGAGGAACTGCTCCGCCGTCTGGTCGGGGATCGCCTGGAACACCGCGTACATCGCCGCTTCGAGCAGCAGACCGTTCGGCTCGCCGGTCGCCTCGTCCAGCACGACCTCGCCGCCTTCGACGACCGTGCCGGCGTCGATGCCGGCCAGTTCCAGGGCCTTGCTGTTCACCCAGCGGTTGTGGCCGGTGTCGTCCGCCAGGCTGATCGCCACCTCGCCGGAGAACCGGTCCAGCCACTCGCGCGGCGAGCCGATGTCGTGCTCGACGAAGAAGTTGCTCGTCCAGCGCCCGCCCTCGATCCAGGCCGCGGCGGGATCGGCCGCGACGCAGGCTGACAACGTCTCCTCGATTTCCGCCGGTCCGGCGGTGGGCGGGAACAGGCACTGGAGCAGCACCTCGGTGCCGCCGAGGACGGGATGAACGTGGGCGTCGTAGATGCCCGGCATCGCCATGCGGCCTTCGAGCTCGCGGACCTCGGTGTTCGGGCCGCGCCGTTCCAGCGCCTCCACGGTCGAGCCGACGAAGGTGAACTCGCCGCCCGCGATCGCGACCGCTTCGGCCCAGGGCTGCGCGGCCTCGAGGGTGTAGATGCGGCCGTTGGTGAGGATCAGGTCGGCGTCGCCGTCGCCCGCGGGAGCGCAGGCGACGGCGAGGGCAACGAGTAGGAGGCGGCCCGGCACTCCACGTCCGGTCAGAAAACGGTAGCCGCCGGCTTGACCTCGAAGGTCACGTCGCGCGGCGGCTCGACGCCGAGCAGGTGCTCGACGAAGTAGTCCCAGGTGCGGAGGAGGGCGTACGGCTCGGCGCCGCCGCCGTGATTGCGGTTCGGGAGGTAGAGCAGGTCGTAGGGCTTGTTCGCCTTGATCAGCGCGTCGACCAGCCGGAAGGCCTGCGCCGGCGGCACGTTCTCGTCCATGTCGCCGTAGACGATGAGGAGCCGTCCCTCGAGATTCCCGGCCATCGCCGTGATGTCAAGCGGTTCCCAGCTCTTCGGCGCCTCGTCGGGCCGGGTCCGGGTCCTGCCGCCGTCGGAGTACACGGCGGGACCGGTGAAGGCCTCGAAACCCGGGTAGATCGCGGCGTAGTCGTAGACGCCGGCGCCGGAGACGGCCACGTCGTAGA
>JAPOXA010000172.1 GCA_026707325.1 Acidobacteriota bacterium
CCGACGGTCAACCTCTACGACGTGTACTACCCGGTGCGGAACGGCCGGGTGGAGGAACTGTGGCCGATCAGCGCCCGGGGCAAGTCCCAGTAGTCGAGCGCCGCCCCATCGTCGGCGTGATGGGTTCGGGCGCCGAAAGCCACGAGGAACTGGCCGCGCCCCTGGGACGTGCGATCGCCGAGAACGGCTGGCATCTGCTGACCGGCGGCGGCCGCGGCACGATGACCGCCGCAAGCCGCGCCTTCGCCGAGACCGATGACCGGGAAGGACTGTGCCTGGGAGTCGTTCCGAGCCAGCAGGACGGCGACGGCTTGCCCAACGGCTACCCGAACCCGTGGGTCGAGGTCACCATTCGCACCCACCTGCCGCTCTCCGGCGCGGCCGGCATCGGCCCCTTCTCGCGCAACCACATCAACGTTCTCTCCGCCGACGCCGTGGTCGCTCTCCCCGGCAGTGCCGGCACCTGGAGCGAGATCGAGCTGGCCCTGCGCTACGGCAGGCCGCTGGCGGTCTTCGATCATCCACCGGGCGACAGCGACCAGTCGGCCAGGGCCGCCGCTGCCGGCGCTCTCGTCGTCACGGACCTGGAAGAACTGCTCGACTGGCTGCGCCGAACGCTCTGACGCCGCCCGACGTAGACGGCGTGCAACGGGTACGATCCCGCTCCGATGAACGGCGCGGTCCAGGAGATGATCGACCTGCTGCAGATGGAGCAGATCGAGGAGAACCTGTTCCGGGCGCAGAACGGGCCGGGCAACCACGTCTTCGGCGGCCAGGTGCTGGGCCAGGCCATCGTCGCCGCCTCGAAGACGGTCGGTGACCGCCACCTGCACTCCATCCACGCCTACTTCCTGCGCCGCGGGGACCCGAAGCGTCCGATCCTCTTCGACGTCGACCGCATCCGTGACGGCAGGAGCTTCACCACGCGCCGCGTCGTCGGCATTCAGCACGGCCGGGCCATCTTCAACATGTCCTCGTCCTTCCAGGTCGAGGAGGGCGGTCTGGAGCACCAATCCGACATGCCGGAGGTGCCGCCGCCCGACGACCTGCCGTCCGACGGAGACACCTACCGGAAGATGGCGAAGGATGACCCCTCGTACGAGCGATTCGCGCACCGCTTCGAGGTGATCGACAGCCGCCAGGTCGAGGGAATCCAGATGCTGCCGCGCGGCGACCGCCCGGCCACCGAGCCGCGCAAGAACACCTGGCTGCGCTGCCGCCAGTCCCTGCCGGAGGACCGCATCGTCCACCTCTCCTTCCTCGCCTACATGTCCGACCTGGACTTCATGGCCGTCTCCATGCAGCCGCATGGTCCGTCGATGAAGGGCTACCGAATCCAGGGCGCCAGCCTGGACCACGCGATCTGGTTCCACCGCCCCTTCCGCGCCGACGAGTGGCTCCTCTTCAGCAAGGAGAGCCCGACCGCCGCCCGCGCCCGCGGCTTCGTGCGCGGGCACGTCTTCAACCAGGACGGCGAGCTGGTCGCCTCGGCGAACCAGGAGTGCCTGATCCGGCTGCGGGAGCGGGAGCACAGCGTGGCGGGGTGAGGGTCAAGCGGGTTGACATTATCTGACCAGTCTTGAAGACTGGCCAGATGGAAACGATCAACGCCACCGACTTCAAGGCCCGCTGTCTGGCCATCCTCGATCGCGTAGCGGCCACCGGTGAGCCGGTCGTGATTCTGAAGCGCGGGAAACCGGTCGCCGAGCTTTCTCCCGCGGTTCGGTCCGGCGTCGCGTACCCGCAGTACGAACTGAAGGGCACAGTCACCGAGGTCGGCGACATCGTGGAGCCGCCACTGCCCGCAGACCACTGGGAGAGTACGCGCAGTTGACCCTCCTGCTCGATACCCACGTCCTCATCTGGTGGCTCGATGATTCCGGCCGGCTTTCCCCAGCACAACAGGAGGCAGTCGCGACCGTCGACCCCCAGTCCCCACTCCTCGTATCCGACATCTCCTTGTGGGAGATCGCGACGCTCCACAGCCTGGGTCGAGTACGCCTGTCCCTACCGCTGCGCGAGTGGCTGGACAAGGCCGTAGCTCCACCGCTGGTGCGTCGACAGGGAATCTCGCCAGCGGTCGCTGAACAGGTCGCCGCGCTCCCCGACTCATTCCACCGCGACCCCGGCGACCGGATTCTGGTCGCGACGGCAAGAGTGCTCGGCGCAACATTGCTGACGCAGGACCGGAGAATCGTCGAGGCCGCACTAGTCGACACCCTGCGCTAACCGCCCGAGCCAACCAGCAGAGCGCCTGCGAGTCCGAACGACACGGCAGGGATGGGATTCCGCAGACACCGTCTGTTGAATCCGAGGAGCGGCCAGAGCGGTATGATCCGCCGTCGCCAGCAGCGCGCTCCCACCCACGTCCCATCCGGCTTTCATGAACGACTCCGAACCCAACAGCAACGCAGGCCTGGTCGCCGCACTCCGCGACGCTCTCGGGGATGACGGCGTCCTCGTTGGCGACGCTGTCACAGCCCGGGCCGGCGACGGTTCGGGCACCGTCCCATGCGCGGCCCAGGCAGTGCTTCGGCCACGCACCACGGAGCAGCTCTCGGCGGCGCTCGCGGCTTGCCACGGCGCGAGCCAGCCGGTGGTGCCGCAGGGCGGGCTGACCGGCCTGGTGGGCGGCGGCGTCGCCGGCGACCTGGAGGTCGCCATCACCCTGGAGCGAATGACCGACATCGAGGAGATCGATCCGGTGGGCCGGACGATGACGGTTCAGGCCGGCGCGGCGCTGCAGAGCATCCAGGAGGCGGCCGAAGCCGAGGGGCTGCTGTTCCCGCTCGACCTCGGCGCCCGCGGCTCCTGCACGATCGGCGGCAACGTGGCGACGAACGCCGGCGGCAACCGGACGATCCGCTACGGCATGACCCGCGATTCGGTCCTGGGCCTGGAGGCCGTGCTGGCCGACGGTACGGTGCTCTCGAGCCTGAACAAGATGGTCAAGAACAACGCCGGCTATGACCTGAAGCACTTGTTCGTGGGCTCCGAGGGCACCCTCGGCATCGTCACCCGGGTCGTGCTGCGGCTGGAGCGCCGTCCCCGCAGCCACAACTGCGCGCTGCTGGCCGTGCCCGGCTTCACCGAGGTGACCTCGCTGCTGCGCAAGCTGGAGGAGGAGTTGGGCGGCTCGATGAGCGCATTCGAGGTCATGTGGCGTGAGTTCTACGAGCTGGTCACCGGCCCGCAGGCGAGGACGGCGCCCCCGATTCCGCACGGCGACCCCTACTACGTGCTGGTCGAGGCGTTCGGCGCCCGCCAGGAGGAGGACGCTGCGCAGTTCGAGGAGGCCCTCGGCGACTGCATGGAGGACGGCCTGATCGGCGACGCCGTGCTCGGCAAGTCGAAGGCGGAGCGGGACGAGATCTGGGCGCTGCGCGACGACGTCGAGCAGCTCAACCACCTGGCGCCCATCTTCACGTTCGACGTCAGCCTGCGGATCGCCGACATGGAGGCCTACGTGGGCGGGATCAAGGCCGCTCTGAGCGAACGCTGGCCCGGAAGCGACTGTGTCGTCTTCGGCCACCTCGGCGACGGCAACCTGCACGTGGTCGTCGGCGTGGGGGACGGCTCGCCGGAGGCTCGCAGCGCGGTCGAGGACATCGTCTACGGCCGGCTCGAACCGATCGACGGCTCGGTTTCGGCCGAGCACGGTATCGGCTTCGAGAAGCGGGCTCACCTGGGGCGCAGCCGGACGCCGGAGGAGATCGCTCTCATGAAGACGCTCAAGCGGACGCTCGATCCGAGGGGCATCCTCAACCCCGGGCGGGTGTTCGAGGCGGAGGGGGCCCCGCCGACGGGATCGCACGCGGACGCCAGCGTGCGGCTGCCCGCCTAGCCAGGAATCAGCCGTACTCGGGCGCGAGATCGTCGCGCAGGCGCTCGAGCAGCTCCTTCGTCTTGACGATCCCTTCGTCGGCCGCCATCCGGCCCTCGAACTCGATGCCGACCCAGCCTCGGTAGCCCGCGTCGAGGACGATTCGCATCATCCGCTCGTAGTCGGTCGCGGTCTCGTTGCCGTCCTCGTCGAAGTCGTAGCTCTTGGCGCTGACCGCGCGGGCGTAGGGCATGAGTTCGGCCACGCCCTGGTAGCGGTCGTACCACTCCTCCGGTTCGTACGAAGTCCGGAAGTTGCCGAAATCGGGCAACGTGCCGACCCGTGAATGATCGACCATCGCGATCGTACCGGCCAGCCATTGGCCGTTGCTGGAGAGGTAGCCGTGGTTCTCCACCAGGACGTCGACGTCGTAGCCGTCGGCGTACTCGCACAACTGGCGGAGCCCATCCGCGGCCAGTTTCTGCTGCTCCTCGAAGGAACCCGCGCTGGCAGCGTTGACGCGCACCGCGTGGCAGCCGAGGAACGCCGCCGCCTCGACCCACTTGTGGTGGTTCTCCACCGACTGCGCGCGCGCCGCCGTGTCCGGAGCGCCGATGTCACCCTCGGCGTCGCACATGATGAGCAGGCTGGTCACTCCCTCGCCGTCGCAGCGTGACTTGAGCTCAGCCAGGTACTCCTCGTCACGGGCGCGGTCGAAGAAGAACGTGTTGACGTACTCGACCGCCTCGATCCCGTG
>JAPOXA010000150.1 GCA_026707325.1 Acidobacteriota bacterium
ATCGAGTCGCCCAGCCACTTCGTGACCTCGGGACCCGGATGCTCCGAGTTGAGACGCACGATCCGCGCGTCATGGATCATCTCGAGCAGGATGACGACGTGGGTCTCGGTCTGCACGATCCGCTTGAAGTTGTTGTACAGACTCGGGAAGGTCGGGGCCGCGCCGGTGAAACCGACGAGACACCGCTCGCTCGTGGGGAGCGACTCCGGACCGTCGTAGGGGCCGGGCCCGTCGTGCTCGACCCACCACGCGGAGCCGTCGTTCGGCCGCAGGAACTGGGCGAAGGTGGCCCTCATCCTCTCCTGGGCCGCCTCGGTCATCGGCGGCATCCGGCCGTTTGGAGGATCGATGATGATCGAGGTCGGGATCTGGCCGTCGACCCGGTAGGTGTCGGAACCACGATCGATCCAGAACAGGTTGTAGCCGCCGACGTTGCCGGCGCCGAACTCGTTGCCGCCGCCGGCCGTGTGCTCCAGGCCGACGACCTTGGCGCCCCCTTCGGGCGGCGCCTCACGGTTCGCGTCCGACTTCGCCACCCCGCCCTCCTGGATCAGCCGCTCCTCCTCGGCGATCTCGGCGGCTTCTTCGGGTGTGAGATAGGCCCGCTCGCCGAGGCTCACGGGGCGCTCCAGCGGCGTCAGAGTGGCGGCGTCGTAGGTTCCGTTCAAGTCGGGCCGGCCGCTCGCCGTTCGCGGAATCCCGTCGTCCTGGGCCGAAAGAGCCGGGACAAGGGCGAGAAGGAGGACGGCTGCCGACAGCAAGCTCGCGGTGCGCTTCATTCTCAGGACCTCCGATTCAGGTTGAGATCGATGTCTCTAGTGTACGCCACTCAGCGTCGAGCGGCCACCTACTCAGCCGAACTTCTGGCGGATTCAGCCGCCCGGAGGACCCGCAGGAAGTTGCCGCCCCAGATCTTCCCGATGTCCTCCTCGCTGTAGCCGCGCTGGAGCAGACCGACGGTCACGCCCAGAGCTTCGCTGGCGTCGGCGAAGCCCTCGACGCCGCCGCCGTGGTTGAAGTCGGACCCGATGCCGACGTGGTCCACGCCGATCCGGTCGACGATGTAGTCGAGATGATCGAGCATCGAGTCGACGCTGCCGGAGCCGAGGAGATCGCTGATCGACTGCGTGAAGGCGGACCTGGCGGCCGGGTCGTCGATCTCCCAGTACAGCTCGAAGGGATACAGGTAGTCCTCGAACACTCCCGCCTCGCGCCGGGCCTCCCGGATCGCCTCGTCCAACGCGGCATCGCTCGAGTCGTAGAGGTAGCCCCGGAACGGGCAGACGTGGACGACGCCGCCGATCTCGCCGATTCCGTCGATCTCCTCGTCGCTCAGGTTGCGGCTGACGTCGGTGAGCTGCCTGGCGTTGGAGTGACTTGCGATGACCGGCGACGTCGAGACCTCCAGCACCTGCAGCACCGCGTCCCGTGACAACTGCGACACGTCGACGACTCCGCCGAGAGCATTGATCCGTTCGATGGCCGCAACCCCCAGGTCGGACAGCCCGCCGTGCTCGGCCCCTTCGTGCGTCCCCGTCGCCGCGTCGAAGACCGGCCGCGACGAGTCGGCGAAGTCGTTGTTGCCCAGGTGCGTGAGCGCGAACACGCGCGCGCCTTCACCGTAGAAGTCGTCCAGCGCCGCGACATCGGTGCCCAGGATCATGGCGTTCTGGAAACCGAGAATGAGCGCCGCCTCGCCCTGCTCATGGGCAGCGACGATCTCGTCGGCCGACCGGACAACTTTCGCGTTGTTCGCCGGGTCGGCCGCGAGCTCGAGAACGGCCGCGACCTCCTCATCGGCTCTGGACCGGGCCGCGGCGTAGCCGTCCGCCGTGCGCGGTCCCGAACCGACCGCGACGGACATGACGACCGCGTCGACGCCGCCCGCGTGGAGCTTCGCCGGATCGACCTGGGACAGTCCATCGCCGCCAACGTAGGGGGACGGCGCGTCCGCAAGCTCGGTGTCCGCGTGGGCGTCGAGGACCAGTACGCGCTCATGAATGGCGCGAGCCAGTTCGAGAAGCGCCTCGGGCGACGGGTCGGCGTCCACACGGTTCTCACCTGGAGGACCGGCGGCGCACCCGAGCGCCAGAGCACCGACGAGCGCGACGGTCAGGAGTGCCCTTCGATCCATGGTTCTCCTTCCTCCCATCACGACGCGACGCGCACGATCCGCGTCCCCACGTTGCCGCCGGCCAGCAGGTCGACGAACGCCTCCGGCGCTCTCTCCAGACCTTCGAAGACATCCTGCTTCGGGACGAGTTTGCCGGCATCGACCCACTCGCGCATCCGGGTCCAGGCCTCCGGATAGCGCTTCGCGTAGTCGAAGACGAGGAAGCCCTCCATGCGGACGCGGAAGTTGATCAGGAGACCAGGGACGCCGAACGGCCCCGGCGCCGGTTTGGACGTGTCGTACTGGGAGACGACGCCGCAGCAGACGATGCGGCCGCCGACCTTCATCCGCCGCAGCGCGCTGCCGAGGACCTCGCCGCCGGTGTTGTCGAAGTAGATGTCGATGCGATCGGGCGTCGCCTCCTTGAAGTCGTTCCGGAAGCTCGGGCTCTTGTAGTCGACGGCGGCGTCGAAGCCGAGCTCCTCCGTGAGCAGGCGGCACTTCGCCTCGCCGCCGGCGACGCCGACGACGCGGCAGCCGACGATCCTCGCCATCTGGCCGACCAGGTGGCCGACCGAACCGGCGGCGGCCGAGACGAGCACAGTCTGCCCATCCTTCGGTTCGCCGACGTCGAAGAGCCCGAAGTACGCCGTCAACCCGTTCGTGCCGTACACGCCGAGATGGTGCGCCGGATCGCCGCCGGCGCCCTCGTCAACGACGCGCACTTTCGCCGCCGCGTGGACCGAGTACTCCTGCCAGCCGGCCGGGCAGACGACGAGCGAATCGACCGGAACCGTGTCGTCGTTCGATGCCTCGACGCGGGCTACCGCGGTGCCGCTCATCACGATGCCGGCACGCGGCGCCCCGGCGTAACTCGCACTGCCCTGGAGACCCGCGCGCTGGCCTGCTCCGATCGTGATCGCGAGCGTGCGGCACAGCACCTCTCCGTCGCCCGGCGCCGGCGCCTCGACGGTCCGGAGTGCGTAGTTGCCGGGCTCGAGCCGGTCCGTCGGTAGCGAGTCGATGATGATCTGGCGGTTCTCGGTCATGCGCGGCTCCCGTGGTCGGAACGGTTCGTAGAATCGGCACGAAACCGACCTGGAGAATGTAGCCCATGAGGAACGTTGCGCCGTTCGTCGTCACGCTGGTCGCGTTGGCCACCGGGTTGACCACCTGGGGTTGTCGCGGCGACTCCGCTCCCTGCGGCGAGCTGACCGGTACCGAAGCGGACGAGTGGAACCCGAGGCTCCGGGGCGACGTCGAAGCCGCTCTTCCCTCTCTCCAGGAAGCCCTCGAGGCAGACCCCGACAACGACGAAGCCCGCCGTGCCTACGCCGAGGTCCTCTTCAAGCTGGGCGACATCTGGGAGGCCGACGACGTCATCGCACCCCTGGGCACGGCAACGACCTGCCACGCGGGCGACCTGCGGCTCGCGGCCAGGACGGCGTACCTGCTGGGCGACTACGAGCGGGCCGTGACGCTGAACGAGCGGCTTCTGGAACTCGCCGACGAGGGCTCGGAGGTCCATGCTCAGGCCCTCCGCGGGCTGACCCTCGCTCACTACCAGACCAACGACTACGCGAGGGCTCGGGAGCTTCCCGCGCCGGACACGACGGAAGGGTCGGCGAGCCTGCTCACCTTCATGCAGGCCTTCGAGGGCGAGCCCTACGGCATCGAATGGACCGGCGAGGACCGAATCGCCCACCTGCCGATGACGAACGACATCACGCAACCCGGCGCCCTGCCGATCGTCACCCTGGAGATCAACGGCGAGGCGGTCCAGCTGATCCTCGACACCGGCGGCGACCGTCTCTATCTCGACCAGGGCATCTACGAGCGCATCGGCCTGCCGACCCTTGCGAACCGAGAAGCCCGCTACGCCTACACAGGGGGCGAGACGGTCGAGGAACCGTTAGGCGTCGCCGCGACCGTCACGATGGGCGACGTGACGCTCTCGAACGTGCCGGTCATCGGCGCGACCTGGAAGGCCCTCGGCCAGACCTCCGACGGCGTGCTGACCACGCAGATCCTCAAGCAGTTCCTGACCACCGTCGACTACGACAACCGCCGCATAACCCTCCGCGAGCGAAGCGCCGAGGCCCTCGTCGAAGTGATGAGGACATTCGGCGACACGCCGCCCGTCGAAGTGCCCTTCTACATGACCAGCACCCACCTGATGTTCGCCACGGGCAACCTGAACGGCCACCCGGGAATGAACTACTTCCTGGATTCCGGCCTGGCCGCGAGCATGCCCCTCGTCATCGTCGAGGAGACCGTCGAGTTCCTCGAGCTGGAGAAGACCGAGATCGAGGGCACGCCCTACTACTGGTCGCCGATCGAGTCCCACGGCCTGGACGGTCTGCCCAGCGGTCCGGCGCAAGCATTGGGCAACGTCTTCGTCGAAGACGACTTCTTCTGGCGGTTCGGCTTCATGGCGGACGTCCTGATCTCGCACCAGTACCT
>JAPOXA010000133.1 GCA_026707325.1 Acidobacteriota bacterium
AGTTGCTTCAGGTGCTCGACGAGGATGCCGCCGTGGCCCTGGACGATCGCCTTCGGCAGGCCGGTCGTGCCGGAGGAGTAGAGAATCCAGAGCGGGTGGTCGAAGGGGACCGGCTCGAAAGCAGGTTCGTCGCCGTCGGCGGTCAGCTCCTCCCAGGACAGGCGACGCGGGGCGCCGTTCGTGTCGGCGGATGGGCCGCCGGCCGGCTGCACAACGACCGCCGCGCCGAGCGTCGGTAGCGAACCGACGATCCGGTCCAGGTCGGAGCTGCGGTCGTACACGCGGCCGTTGTAGTCGTAGCGATCGACGCCGATCAGCACCTTCGGTTCGATCTGACGGAAGCGGTCGAGCACGCTGCCTTTCCCGAACTCGGGCGGACAGCTCGACCAGATCGCGCCCAGACTGGCCGTGGCGAGGAAGGCGATCACTGCTTCGGCGTCGTTCGGAAGGTAGGCGACCACCCGGTCGCCGCGCTCGACCCCGAGGCGGACCAGACCGGCCCTGGCGGCGCCGACTTCGCGGCGCAGGTCGTCACGGCTGAACTCGCGTCGCGCACCGGTCTCGTTGCGGCAGATGAGCGCCGGTTCGCGGCCGCCCCGGGCGAGCGCGTACTCCGCGTAGTTCAGCCTCGCGCCAGGGAACCAGTGCGCTCCGGGCATCGCGCGGTCGGCGAGCACGCGCTCAGGCGGTGCGTGGAACCGGACTTCGAAGTAGTCGGCGATCGAAGCCCAGAAGGCCTCGAGATCGGCTACCGACCAGCGCCACAGATCGTCGTAGCCGTCGAACCGCAGGCCGCGGTCTGACTCCAGCCAGCGCAGATAACGGGTCAGGTGGCTGGCCTGGACCTGTTCTGCCGTGGGCCGCCAGAGAGCGTCTCCGTGGTTCACGGAATGGACCCGTTCGCGTAGGCTGCTTCCGCCCTCGAAGAACTGGAGGAACCGCGGATGAAGCGCCTTCCGCTCGTGACGCGTGTGCTGCTTGGGCTCATCCTCGTCTTCTTCGGCGTGATCGGAGCCCTGGCGCCGGAGACGGACATGGGCGAGGACGCGGATGCGTTCATCTTGGCGTTGAAGGATACGGGCTACCTCTGGCCCCTGGTCAAGGCGACGGTAGTCACGAGCGGGCTGCTGCTGATCACCGGGATCTTCCGGCCCCTCGCGCTGGTGCTGCTCGCTCCGGTGGCTCTGAACATCCTGCTCTTCCACCTGTTCCTGTCGCCGTCGACCGGAGGGCTAGCGGTTGCCGTGCTCGTCCTCGCACTCGGCGCGTATCTGGCTCATCACCATCGTTCGAGCTTCGCGGCGATTCTGCGGCGCTAAGCTGGTAACCCGCCTCATGGAGAAGCGGAGGGATCAAGGAGGTGTAGTTCGATGAAACATCTTCCAATGCTCGCGCGCGTCCTGCTGGGACTGATCTTCGCGGTTCTCGGCGTGGTGGGCCTGTTCGACTTGGGACCGCAACCGGAGATGAGCGAGGAAGCGGGAGCATTCATGGGCGCGATCATGGACACCGGCTACCTGTGGCCAACGATCAAGGTGACCGAGATCGTCTGCGGCGTGCTGCTGATCCTCGGCCTGTTCGTGCCGCTGGCGCTCGTCGTGCTGGCGCCCGTCGTCCTGAACATCCTGTTGTTCCACGTCTTCCTGGCGCCCGAGGGCGTGGTGATCGGCATCGTCTCGGTCGTGCTCGGCCTCTACGTCGCCCACCAGCACCGGGAGAGCTACAGCGGCGTTCTGAAGCGCAAGGCCTGACCGAGCTGATTCGGCGCCCGGTGGGCGTCAGGAGCCAGCGCCGACCGCGACCAGATGTCGGCGTGCCCGGAAGTAGATGACGCCGTCCGAAATGGCGGGGGTCGCCATCAGGGTTTCTCCCAGTTCGTTGACGGCGATTTCGTTCAAGTCGGGGCCCGGCTCGATTACGTAGACGTCACCGACTTCGCTGTTGAAGTAGATGCGGCCACGGGCAGCGACGGCCGAAGCGCTGAAACCGGAGGCGCCGCGGCCCAGGCGCTTCTGGTTCAGGCGTTCGCCGGTCGTCCAGTCGACGACCGTGACGACGCCGTTGTCGTAGCAGAAGTAGGCGAGGTCGCCGACGACGATCGGCGTCTGCATGTAGTTCCCGAGCCGTTCGTGGAACCAGACCATCGCGTCGTGGTCGGGATCGAGCGTGCCCTCAGCGTCCGGATCGATCGCATAGATCGGCTTTAGCCGGCCATGGGCGTTCGTGATCAGGATGGGACCGTCGCCGGCGCGGATCGGGGTCGGCACCGGAATGTCGCCGCCGCCCTCGAGGCGCCATAGTTCCTCTCCGGTGTCCAGGTCGTAACCGCCGATGTGGCGGTAGCCGTTCAGCACGACCTGCTGGCGGCCGTCGGCGCGCCGAAAGACGGCGGGCGTGCTCCAGGTGGCGACTTCCTCGCGCGTCTTCCGCCAGACATCCTCTCCGGTTGCCGCATCCAGAACGGTGACGAAGGACTGACTCAGGATGTCGACCTGGATGATCACCCGATCGTCGTGGACGATCGGCGAACTGGCGAACCCCCACTCGTAGGTGGGGAAGTCGTAAGGGCCCGAGTCGAGGACGCCGAACTGCCGGTCCCACAAGGGGTGGCCGTCCAGGTCGTAGGCGTGCAGCCCTTCCGAACCGAAGAAGGCGACGAGGACGTTGCCGTCGGTCGCGGGCGTCGAGTTCGTGTGCGACGCCTTCGTGTGCCGCTTGATCGCGGGCGTGCCCTGGAATGCCGTTCGCTCCCACAGGAGTTCGCCGGTTCGCTTGTCGAAGGCCAGCACCTGGAAGCGCTGGGACGGCTCGCCCTCGACCGGCGTACCGTCACCGTAGAGCCCGACCTTGAGCGACGCTTCGCCGCCCTCGGGAACGGCCGAGGTCAGGAAGAGGCGGTCCTCCCAGATGACCGGACTCGAGTGTCCGAGGCCAGGAACCGCGACGCGAAACAGGATGTTCTCGCCGGTCTCGACGTTCCAGGTCGCGGGCGGCGAACCGGTGCCGGTGCCGTCCGCGCCGTTGCCGCGGAAGGAAGGCCAGTTGTCCGAGGCGACGACAGGCAGCGCCGTCGCCGCGGAGAAAACAAGAGTCGCGGTCGCCCTGGTGGTCAGTCTCCGCAAGGAAGTCGGCATGGCGAGCTATGACCCCGAGCCGATCGCGAGCAGGTGACGGCGGGCCCGGAAGTAGATGACGCCGTCCGAGATCGCCGGCGTCGCCATCAGCGTTTCGCCGAGTTCGTTGACCGCGACTTCCTTCAGCTCGTCGCCGGATTCGATGACGTGAACGTCGCCGTCCTCGCCGTTGAAGTAGATACGGCCACCGGCGGCGACCGGCGAGGCGGTGAAGCCGGTAGCGCCGCGGCCGAGGCGCCGCTGGGCGACCCGCTCGCCGCTCCTCCAGTCGAACACGGTGACGACACCGTTGTCGAAGCCGAAGTAGGCGAGGTCGCCGACGACGATCGGCGTCTGCATGTAGTTCCCGAGCCGCTCATGGAACCAGAGCATCGCTGCGTGCTCGGGATCGATCCCGCCCGCGGCGTCCGGATCGATCGCGTAGACCGGACGCATCGGGCCGTGGGCGCTGGTGATGAGGATCGGACCGTCGTCGCCGGCACGGATCGGCGTCGGCACCGGGATGTCGCCGCCGCCCTCCAGACGCCAGAGTTCCTCCCCGGTGTCGAAGTCGTAGCCACCGATGTGCTGGTAGCCGTTGACGACGATCTGGCGGCTGCCGTCGCTCCGCGGGAACACGGCCGGCGTGCTCCAGGTGGGAATCTCGTCGCGCCTGGTACGCCAGAGTTCCTCGCCGGTGGCCGCGTCGAGCGCGGCGAGGAAGGAATCGCCCTGCACGTCGACCTGGATGATCACACGGCCGTCGTGGACCAGGGGTGAACTCGCGAACCCCCACTGCGCGGTCTTGACCACGAAGTAGCCCGAGTCGAGCACGCCGAACTGCCGGTTCCACAGCGGCTTGCCGTCGAGGTCGTAGGCGTGGAGCCCTTCCGAACCGAAGAAGACGACCAGCACCTCGCCGTCGGTCGCCGGCGTCGAGTTCGTGTGGGACGCCTTGGTGTGGCGCTTGATCGCCGGCGTGCCTTCGAAGGCCGTTTGCTGCCAGAGAAGCTCGCCGCTTCGCTTGTCGTACGCCAGCACGACGTAGCGCTGCGGCGGCTCGCCCACGACGGGTGCAATGTCGCCGTAGAGCCCGACCTTCAGCGAGGCCTCTTCACCCTCGGGCACGGACGAGGTCAGGAACAGGCGGTCGCCCCAGATCACCGGGCTCGAATGGCCGAGGCCGGGAACCGCGACCCGGAACACGATGTTGTCGCCGGTCTCCACGTTCCAGGTCACCGGGGGTGTGCCGGTACCGTTGCCGTCCGCGGCTTGGCCGCGGAAGGACGGCCAGTTGTCCGAGGCCGCTGCGACCTGGGTGGTCGCGGCAGCCATGGCGGCGGCGACCAGGAGGTTTCGGACCTTCGATCTGCTGTCCTGCATCTTCATGACTGAAGTATCTTCGATCATCCCTAAGACTACGTCCACACGGGAACAGAGTTTGTGGAGGCAGTGAGATGA
>JAPOXA010000070.1 GCA_026707325.1 Acidobacteriota bacterium
CCGCCGCGGCCGCCGCGGGCCTCGACGGCGACGAGGCCCTGGCCGTCGCCCACGATCCCGACTGGAAGGACAGGATCATGGCGGGCTTCGCCCACACCCGCGACGACGGCGCCTTCGGCGTTCCGCTCTTCATCTACCGCGGCGAGCGCTTCTGGGGCAACGACCGCCTGGACTGGCTCCTGCGGGAGGTCGCGCGCTCGGAAGGCCGGGAAGTGTCCGACCTCGCCTCGGACCCGCTGGCGCCGGTCTACTCCGCGTAGCCGCCACCGGTTCGTCCCGTGTGCTTCAATACGGAGCCTTGCCTCTCTTCGAGCAGCACCGCGCGCGCCTGACGCGGGCCGAGTCGACCTGCCGACGTCTGCCGGCCGCGTTTGCCGTCGTGGGCGGCATCGCGCTCGCGATGCTGCTGGGAATCACCGTGGTCGAAGTCCTCTGGCGTTACCTGCTGAACGACTCGCTGCCCTGGACCGAGGATGTCTCGACCATGTCGCTCGCCGTGGTGGTGGCCGCCGCGGTCGCCTACGGTGCCGGCGAGGGCTCGCACGTCTGCGTGAACCTGATCGCGCGTTTCGCGGCCAGACGGGTCACCAGGGTCACGGACGCGATCGCCAGGCTCCTGGGTCTGGGCGTGACGGCGCTGGCCGCCTACTCCCTGTTCGTCCACGGCAGTTGCGGCCCGCCCTGCGGCGACGTGACCGGAAGCGTCTCGATCCCGCATACACCGTTCTACTACGCGCTCGGCCTGGCGCTGGCCGCATACGGATGCCTGCTCGCGTCCCAGATGCTCCTGGGATTCGCGGTGTGGAACGCCGAAGACCCGAACGAGCCGGTCGAATGACGGCCGGGACCGGAATCGCCCTGCTGGGCTTTCTCGCCCTCCTCGCCCTCCTCCTGATCCGCGTGCCGGTGGGGCTGGCGATGCTGATCGTGGGCGCGGCCGGGATCGCCATGATTCGCCCCGGCGCCGTCGTACCGGTGGTGGCCGGGGAGATCTTCGCGGTCTCCTCCCGCTACTCCCTCACCATCCTGCCTCTGTTCATGCTGATGGGCAATCTGGCCCTGGTCTCCAGGATGAGCCAGGACCTGTACCGAGCCGCCCATAGCTGGCTCGGCCGTTTCCGTGGCAGCCTCGCCTCCGCGTCGATCGTCGCATGCGCCGGATTCTCAGCTCTCTCGGGCTCGTCGCTGGCCGCCGCGCTGACGATGGGCCGGGTGTCGCTTCCCGAGATGCGGCGGTTCAGGTACGACGATTCCCTGGCTACCGGCGCCATCGCCGCGGGCGGAACGCTGGGCATTCTGATCCCGCCGTCGGCAGGACTGGTGATCTACGGGATCATCACCGAGGAGAGCATCGGACGCCTGTTCATGGCCGGAGTGATACCCGGGATTCTGCTCACTCTTCTCTTCGTTCTTGCCATCTGGATCGTCGTCAAGCGAGACCCGGACAAGGCGCCACACGCCACGGCGGCCGTTCCGTGGCGGGAACGGCTCAAGGCTACAGCGAGGGCGGCGTGGATCCTTGGCATCGTCATCGTGACGATCGGCGGTATCTACGCCGGGATCTTCTCCGCGATCGAAGCGGCCGGTGTCGGGGCACTACTGGCGCTGGTCGCGGCCTGCGTGCGGCGTACCTTGAACCGAAAGACCGTGATCGAAGTGGCGAACGCCACGCTGAAGGCGAGCGGCACCGCCTTCCTGGTGCTGTTCGGCGCCTTCGTGTTCAAGATCTTCCTCGGATTCACCGGCATCGCCTTCGTCGCTTCGGAGTGGGTCGGCGAGCAGGGGTTCTCGGGAGCTCAGGTCGTCCTGCTCGTGCTAGTCATGTTCATCGTCCTCGGCACCTTTCTCGACGGATTCGCGATGCTGGTGCTGACCGTTCCTCTGGCACAGCCCATTCTCGAGTCGCTGGGTGTCGACATGATCTGGTTCGGTGTGATGATCGTCATCGCACTTGAGATGGGCCTGATCTCACCTCCGGTCGGACTGAACATCTTCGTGGTGAAGGGCGTGGCGCCCGATGTGCCGGTCCGCACGATGTTCCGCGGCATCGTTCCGTTCTGGCTTGCCCTCCTCACGGCGATGGTTCTGATCGCGCTGCTTCCTCGCATCGCCACGTTGCTACCCGACGCCATGTACGGATGAACACGAAGCGTACGAAGGGTTCGCGGTTTGGCTCGGATGACGAGCTGCTCTACGAAGTCGACGACCGGATTCCCCGGCCGCTCGCGGTCGGACTCGGCCTGCAGCTCGCCGCCCTGGGCCTGAACGGGATGGTGCTCCTGCCGACGATCGCCTTCCGTGCCGGCGGCGCCGAGGATCTGGTGCTCTGGGCTGTCTTCGCCTCCGTCCTGGCCTGCGGCGCCGCCTCGATCATGCAGGCCCTGCGGGTGCGACGGTTCGGGGCGGGTTACGTCCTGCCTCACGTCAGCTCGGCGATTTTCGTCGCCGTCTGCGCGGAGGCCCTGATCCAGGGCGGACCGGGGCTGCTGGCAACCCTGGTCGTCGTCTCGGCCCTCGCCCAGGTCGCGCTCTCGGCCCGGCTCGCCCTGCTGCACAGGGTTCTCACCCCCGTCGTCACGGGAACGGTCGTCATGCTCCTTCCCGTCAGCGTGATGCCGATTCTCTTCCGCATGCTGAACGAGCCGCCACCGGGCGCCCCGGCGTACGCCGCGCCGCTGAGCGCCGGCGTCATGATCTGCACATTCCTGGGCGTCGCTCTCAAGGGGAGACGGACCGCGCGCCTCTGGGCGCCCGCGATCGGTATCTTCACCGGCGCCCTGGCCGGCGCATTCCTCGGCATCTACGATGCCGGACGCGTGGCCGATGCCGCCTGGATCGGCATTCCGCGGGGCCGGCCGCCCGGGCTGGATCTCGAGTTCGGCGCCGCGTTCTGGGCCCTCCTGCCCGCGTTCCTGTTCGTGACGCTGGTCGGTTCGACCAAGTCGGTCGCCGTCGCGGTCGCCGCCCAGCGCGTGGCGTGGCGCCGGCCCCGCGCGGTCGACTTCCGGGCCGTGCAGCGGGCCGTGGCCGCGGAAGGCGCCGGGAGCCTGCTGGCGGGGCTGGCGGGGACGATGCCCAACACGCTGAACGCGGGCACCGTGTCCGCGGTGGAGATCACCGGCGTCGCGGCGCGCAGGGTGGGTATCGCGTGCGGGTTGGTCTTCGTCGTCCTGGCCTTCCTGCCGAAGGCGCTGGCCCTCATTCTCGCGATCCCCGCCGCGGTCGTAGCCGCTTCTGTTGCCGTGGTCATGGCGACACTGTTCACGGTCGGCGTGCGTGAAGTCGCGAGCAGCATGGGGTCGAACCCCCGCAACGGCCTGATCGCGGCCGTCTCGTTCTGGACCGGTGTCGCGTTCGAGTTCGACATGATCTTCCCCGCCTACTTCGCCGAGTTCGCGGGCGGTCTGTTGAGCAGCGGGTTGACCACGGGGGGCCTGCTGGCGCTCCTGCTCGCGGCGCTGACCGTACGGCGCAAGAGCCAGCTCAAGGGCAAGCTCGACACCGCCGAACTGCCGCGGATCAGGAAGTTCATTCAGGCGTTCGCCGCGCGCCACGGCCTGGAGTCCCTGGTGGACCGGCTCGAAGCCGCGACCGAGGAAACCCTGCTCACGCTCCTGCAGTCGCGCGCGGAAAGCAAGGGGGAAGACGGCGTCCACGACGACGAGAGACCCGAGCTGCTTCTCCAGGCACGCGAAGAGGACGGAGAGGCCGTGCTGGAGTTCAAGGTCGGCGCGGCAAGCGCCGACGAACTCAATCTCCAGGACCGGCTGACGTCCCTCGACGCGGAGACCCGGGCGGCCCGGGTCGAGCAGGAGGTCTCCCTTCGGCTGCTCAGACACCTCGCGTCCTCGGTTCGACACCAGCAGTTTCACGACACGGACATCCTGACTCTCCGCGTTTCCGCCGGCGCCCGGCGTGGATCCTGACGTGTCGAAGCTGGTCCGGATCCTCTTCATCGGATTGGTGCTCGCCTGCGGCTGCAGGCCCGCCTCGGACACCCGGGAACTGTCGCTGGCGCACTTTCTGCCAGCCAATCACCCCCTGGACGAGGCTGTGTTCGCGCCGTTCTCGCAAAAGCTCGCGCAGCTTTCAGGCGGCAAGCTGACCGTCAGGCCGTTCCCGGCGGGCGCCCTCAACTCGTCGGCGCCGGCGCAGTACTCGATTCTGCTCAGCGGCGTGGCCGATATCGCTCTCGCCATACCCGCCTACACCGCGGACCTCTTTCCCAGGACCGACCTGATCGCCTACCCAGGCATCTGCAAGACGACGAGAGACTGCACCGAGGCGATGCTGCGCGCCCGATCGGTTCTGGAGCCGGAGTATCAGGCGCGGGTTCTCGCGCTCTGGTCCAACGCCGCCCCGGTGCTGCTCACCCGCAACACACCGGTCCGGACGCTCGAAGACATGCGCGGACTCAAGATCCGGGTCTCGACCCGGAGTGCGATCCCGTTCATCGAAGCGCTTGGCGCCAGCGCCGTCATGCAGCCCGGTACGGTCGTCCACCAGAGCCTGGCGACAGG
>JAPOXA010000043.1 GCA_026707325.1 Acidobacteriota bacterium
GCGACGCCGAGCCAGAACGCCACGCCCACGATGAGACCCCTGCGGTAGTCGAGGCCTTCGTGCATGAGGATCTTCACGCCGAAGATGAAGAGAAGCGCGACGAGCACGAGGTAGTAGGCGGCCACCACCGGACCCGGGATCGCGATGAGAGCCGCCATGAACTTCGGGATGAAGGCGAGCCCGACGAAGATGACCCCGACGAAGACGCCGACGGCACGCGCCGCCACGCCCGTGAGCTCGACGATCGCGATGCCCGTCGCGTACGTCGTGTTCGGCACCGTGCCCGCCAGGCCCGACAGCAGGTTGCCGACGCCATCGGCCGACATCGCGCCCTGAATCGAGCGGAAGTCGATGGCCCGCGGCTTGCGCCACGACGCCCGCTGAATGGCGATGCTGTCGCCGAGCGTGTCCATGGCGCCGACCAGGGTCAGCATCACGAACGCCGGCAGGAGGGCCCAGAACTCGGGACTGAAGCCGAAATCGAACCCGGGCCAGGCGAACTGCGGCAAGCCGATCCAGGCCGCTTCGCGCACGCTCGCCGTGTCGTAGATTCCGAAGGCCAGCCCCCCGATCGCGCAGCCGGTCACGATCCCGATGGCAGGCGCCCACAACCGCCACGCACCGGACGAACGGAGCGCCATCAGGATGATGACCAGCAGCGTACCGCCCGCGACCACGGGCGCGGCCGCCGGCGCCGCGCCTTCGGGCACGTCCGCCAGCTTGCGCAGGATGACCGGCGCCAGCGTCACCGGAATCAACATGAGCACGGTGCCGGCCACCGTGGGCGTGAAGATCTTGCGCAACAGGGACAGCTTGGCGGCGAGGACGAACTGGAACAGGGACGAGACGACGATCAGCGTCGCCAGCAGGCCGGGTCCGCCCCGCTCCAGAGCCGCGATGCAGACGGCGATGAACGCGCTGCTGCTGCCCATGAGCAGCACGTAGCGGGCGCCGATGCGCCCGACGCCGACGGCCTGGACCACGGTGGTGATCCCGCTGATTCCCAGAGCCGCCCCAACCGCCCAGGAGAGGTAGGCGTCGCTTTCGCCCGCAAGGGTGATCATGATCGTCGGACCCAGCACGATGCTCGGGACGGCCAGCATCGCGAGCTGCAGCCCGAGCCCCAGGCCGAGCGCCCCCGGAGGTCTCTCGTCGGGTTCGAACCGAACGTGCCGCCGGTCTTCGGTGGATTGGGTGGGTGACATCGGAGGACTACGCCGCCGTCTCCTGCTGCGCGTACTGCAACTGGTAGAGGCGCCAGTAGACGCCGCGGAGGTCGAGGAGTTCGTCGTGGGTGCCGTGCTCGCAGATGGCGCCGTGGTGGAAGACGTAGATGCGGTCGACGTCCTTGATCGTCGACAGGCGGTGGGCGACGACGATCGAGGTCTTGCCGGCCATCAGGTGGTGGAGAGCGTCCTGGATCAGGGCCTCGGTCTCGGTGTCGACGCTGGAGGTCGCCTCGTCGAGCAGCAGGAGTTGCGGTTCGCGGGCCAGGGCGCGCGCGAAGGAGAGCAACTGCCGCTGGCCGGTCGAGAAATTGACGCCGCGCTCGCTGACCTTGTGCGACCAGCCGTTCGGCAGCCGTTCGATCAGGTCGTCGACGTGGGTGGCGCGCGCCGCCTCGTCGACCACGTTGTCGGCGACGTCGCGGCCGAGGACGATGTTGTAGCGCAGGTCGCCGTCGAACAGGAAGACGTCCTGGAGCACGAACGCCATCCGCCGCCGCAGTTCCGGCTTCGGGATATCCCGGATGTCCCTGCCGTCGACGCGGATCGATCCCTCCTGCAGCTCGTAGAGACGCGCCAGCAGCTTCAGCGTCGTCGTCTTGCCGGATCCGGTGTGGCCGACGATCGCGACCCGTTCGCCGGCCCGGACCTTGAAGGACACGTCGCGCAGCACCGTTTCCGCGCCGTAGGCGAAGGTCACGCCGTCGAACTCCACCTCGGAGCCGACGGGTGCCGGCCCCGCGGCGGCCGCCGCCGCGCTCGCGGGCGACTCCACCTTGCCCTGCGGTTCGCGCGGCTCGTCCAGGAGCTGGAACACGCGCTCGGCGCTCGCCATGGAGGACTGCATCACCGAGTACTTCGCCGACAGGTCCATCAGCGGCCGGAAGAACCTGCTCATGTAGTCGGAGAACACGTAGATCGTGCCGAGCGTGACCTCGCCCAGGCCCACCATCTGCGCGCCGTACCAGAAGATGAGCGCCCGGGTCAGGTTCGTCGCCAGGTCGACGGTCGAGAACAGCAGCGCGTCGTAACGGATCGAGCGCAGCCAGGAGTCCCGGTGGGAGGCGTTCTCGCGCCTGAAGTCCTCGAAGTTGCGCCGTTCGCGGGCGAACAACTGGACCACCTTCATGCCGGAGATCGTCTCCTGCAGGTGGGCGTTGAGGCGCGCGATCTTGACCCGCACTTCCCGGTAGGCCTGCCGCACCTTGTAGCGGAAGATCACCGCCGCGATGCCCAGGACCGGCACCAGGGCCAGCGCCGCCAGCGCCAGCCGCGGGTCGATCGCGAACAGCATGGTGAGAATGACGATCATGACGAACACGTCGGCGACCATGGCGATGACGCCCGCCGAGAACATCTCCGCCAGGTGCTCCAGGTCGTTCGTGAGCCGCGTCACGAGGCGGCCGACCGGGTAGCGGTCGAAGAAGCGCATCGGCAGCCGCTGGACGTGATCGAACAGCGTCCTGCGGACGTCGCGCACCGTGCGCTGGCCGAGCGAAATCATGGTGAAGGCGCGCAGCCAGTCGACGATCAACGTGATGATCGAGATGAGGAACACCAGCCCGAACATCCAGGCCAGGGGCCCGAGTCCCAGCCGCGGCACGACGAAGGGCGCCATCCAGCCCACTTCCGTCGTCGCCACCCCCTCGGCCAGGTAGTTCAGCGCGGCGCCGACGACCAGCGCCGGCATCAGCTCGAGGACGGCGCGCGGCGGGATCATGGCGAAGTTGAACCCGATCCAGCCACGGTAGGGCCGCATGAACGGCCACAGCCGCTTGATCAGTTCCGTGTCGTAGACCTTGCCGAGGTCCCGCTCGCGGCCGAGTTCGGCAGCCTCGCTCCGCTCCTCGCTCACGACGGCTTCTCCAGGGGCAACCGCTGCTGCGCGGAAGCGGCCGCGGACTGGACGCGGGCGGCCGGCTCAGGCACCGACGCGCCGCCATCGCCTAGCTCCAGCTCCGACAGCAGCTCCTGGCGATGGTGCAGGCGGGCGTAGAAGCCGCCCAGTTCGACGAGCTCGCGGTGCGTCCCGCGCTCGGTGATCCGGCCGTTCTCGAGCACGACGATCTGATCCGCGTGCCGCACGGCCGAGATCCGGTGCGCCACGATGAAGCAGGTGCGGCCCCGCCGCCGACCCTCGAGGTCGCCGAGGATCGCCTCCTCGGTACCGTGGTCGACGCTCGAGAGAGAGTCGTCAAGAATGAGGATGGACGGACGCAGGATCATCGCCCGCGCCAGGGCGACGCGCTGGCGCTGGCCGCCCGACAGGGTGACCCCGCGTTCGCCGACGACGGTGTCGAAGCCGTCCTCGAACTCCTCGATCTCCCGTTCGACCTGGGCCCGGGCGGCCGCCCGCCTCACTTCCGCAAGGTGAGCGTCGGGTACGCCGTAGCGGATGTTCTCGGCCACGGAGATGGAGAACAGGAAGCTGTCCTGCGGCACCATGGCGATGCTCGAACGCAGCAGATGGACCGGCATCCGGTTGAGGTCCACGCCGTCGATCAGGATCGAACCGTCGTCGATCTCCAGCAGCCTCGGCACCAGGCTGACCAGGGTCGTCTTGCCGGAGCCGACGGGGCCCACGATGCCGACCGTGGTCCCAGCCTCGACAACGAGATCGACGCCCTGGAGCGCCGGCACGTAGCTGCCCGGATAGGTGAACGTGAGGTCCCTGAACTCGACCCGGCCGGCGATCTCCGAGACGGCCGCCACGTCCTCCCGGTCGCGGATCGACGGCACGATGTCCAGCACGGAGCCCAGCCGCTCCAGCGCCGCGAGCCCGCGCTGGGTGATCGACACGACGAAGCCCAGCATCATCGTCGGGAAAGTGAGCATGCCGATGAGGCCCCAGAACAGCCACAGGTCCTCGGTGCCGAGCAGGCCGCTCTGTACCCGCTGGCCACCCAGCCACAGAACCACGGCAGCCGAGAGGGCCGGCACCAAGCTGACGCTGGCGAACATCGTCGTCTGCATGACGCCGACCTTCATCATCCGCCGGAAGAGCTCCTGATTCTGGTCCTCGAAGCGGTCGCGCTCCAGGTTGGACAGGTCGTAGGCCTTGACCACCAGCGCGCCCGAGGCGTTCTCCTGCACCACCGTCGAGACCTTGCCGAGCTGCTCCTGGCCGGCCAGGTTGGCCTGGAACATGTAGCCGCTGTAGTGGCGGGTGATCAGGACGAAGAGCGGGAAGGGCCCCAGCGCACAGAGAGTCAGCATCGCGTCCACCGGCAGCAGCACGATCAGGGCGCCCGCGAACAGCACCGGCGTCTGCAGCAGGTTCAG
>JAPOXA010000080.1 GCA_026707325.1 Acidobacteriota bacterium
GCAGCGGCATCCTGTTCACCGGCGCCTACATCGTCTACTTCCGCCTGATCCGGCCGGAAGCGACCGCCGAGGACTGGCTGTTCGGCATCAGCCCCGAGGGCATCGGCGCCGTCGGCATGCTGATCAACTTCGCCCTGGCCCTGATCGTCAGCCGGTTCACGAAGCCGCCGCCGGCCGAGGTACAGCAGTTGGTGAGCGAGATCCGGCTCCCGCGCGAGCGGGCTGCCGAGTCCGCGTAGCGGCGCGGTTCACGCAAAGGAGAACGAGGGCGACCCTCCTTCTCGGCACCGAGCGATCCCGCGATCTCTGAGAGCCGCGGGACCGGCGCCGCCGACCGTGACGGCGACTCTCCGCTCTTCCCTTCACGCGAAGACGCGCGGCTCGAAGTCCTCGGAATTGACGATGGAGGCGCTCTCACCGGTGGCCCGGATGACGAAGAAGCCCTGCCGTTCGGCGTGAGTCGTCACGTCTTCCCACGACTCCAGGTAGGCAAGCGCACCGAAGACGCGGCGGTCGCGGTACTCCGGCCACCAGTCCTTGAACCGCTCCAGCTTGGTAGCGAAGCGCCCGACGTGCTCCGGACGCAGGGTCGTCTTCACTTCGACCACCACGACCTCGCGGCCGTTCACCGCGACGATGTCCACCTGGTAGCTCTCGCCGTTGCGCCGCCGGTTCGTCCGCGGCAACACCGTCCGCTCCACCTCGACGTTGCGCTCCAGTAGCAGCCGAACGAGATCCCCTTCGACCAGGCTCTCCATCAGCCTGCCCCATTGCGTCGTGAACAGGTTCTCCGCCTTCTTCAGGCGCCGATCCGTCTCCTGCATCTGACGGTCCGTCTCCTGGATCCGCCGGTCCGCCTCCCGAGAGCGCCGTTCCGCCTCCTGAGAGCGCCGTTCCGCCTCCTGGAAGCGCAAGTCCATCCGCCGGTCCATCTCCTCCATCCGCTCTCGCTGGAGATCTCTCAGCTCCCGGATGCTCCTGGTGAGCTCCTGAAGCGTCTCCAACGTCGGCGCTTCCTCGTGCCCTTCGGGGTTCGTCATCGTCATGTTCGCCTCTTGTCCTTGGTGGAGCGAGGGCATCGCAGGGCCAACGCCTCCAGAGCTGCACCCGGAGGCCGGCAAGGGAACAACCCAGAGTAGCACTGGCGGCGCGTTTGGCCGCCCCTAGGCGGCGAACAGCATCCGCTCGAACTACTCTGGACTGGACCAGAGGGCCGCACGCCGCGCTCGTTGTCGATGCCGCGTTCGCCCCGCCACTCGTCAAGCTCGTCGACGACAGTCGCCCTGACCCGGGACCGCTGGGTGAACCAGAGGTCCGACACGCGCACGACTCCTTGCGCCACCCGAAGCATGGCGTCCTCCACTCCGGCCCCGTTGCCACCTGCTGCCCGCCCCGGTCCGGGCGGCCGCGCCGTACCCCAGCGGGTTCAGGTGCGACCGTCGCGTTCCGGAGGACGGAAGCGCGGAGCGGATCCCGGCGCCGCCGGCAGCCGACACCTAGCCCCTGGACACTAGCGCCGAAAGGCGTTCGCGGAGGGTCGAGTAACGGCGGAGATCGGAGGCTTCCTCCACAGCCTTCTGTAGGGCCCACTTCTGGCCGACGATGACGACGAGCTGCCGGCCGCGGGTGATCGCCGTGTAGAGCAGGTTGCGGCGGAGCATGACGTAGTGGTGGGTCGAGATCGGCACGACGACCGCCGGATACTCCGAGCCCTGCGATTTGTGGACGGTGACGGCGTAGGCCAGCATGAGCCGATCCAGGTCGCTGAAGCGGTACTCGACGGGTCGGCCGTCGAAGACGATCGTCATCTTCTCCGCGCCGGGGTCGATCGACTGGATGCGGCCCAGGTCGCCGTTGAAGACGTCCTTGTCGTAGTCGTTCTCGGTCTGCATCACCTTGTCGCCGGCTCGGTACTTCCAGCCGAAACGCTCGACCTCGACGGCGCCTGACTCCGGCGCCGGGTTCAGAACCGCCTGCAAGGTGACGTTCAGCGTGCGCACACCGAGGGGGCCGCGATTCATCGGCGACAGGACCTGGACGTCCCGGACCGGGTCGAGACCGAAGCGGCGGCCGATCCGCCCCGCGACGATCTCCACGACCTTGCGCTGACCGTCCTCGGCATCGTCGGCGGGCACGAAGTAGAAGTCGCTCAGTTCATCCCTCGCCGACTCCAGCTCGGGCAGGTAGCCCTGGTTCACCCGGTGGGCATTGCGCACAATGCGGCTGTTGTCGGCTTGGCGGAAGATCTCCCGGAGACGCGCCACCGGGATGGCGCCTGAGTCGATCAGGTCCCGCAGCACCTGGCCCGGGCCGACCGACGGCAACTGGTCCGCGTCGCCGATCAGCAGCAGCGACCCCTCCGCCGGCAGTCCCTGAAGCAGGGCCGCCATCAGCTCGACATCGACCATCGAGGACTCGTCGACGACCAGCAGGCCGCAATCGAGCGGACGCAGGCGGCCGCGACGGAAGGCGCCGCTCGACGGGTCGATCTCGAGCAGCCGGTGGATCGTCTTCGCGGAGTGGCCGGTGCTTTCGGCCAGCCTCTTCGCCGCGCGGCCGGTTGGGGCGCAGAGCGCGCAAGTCACGTTGCGGGCCTTCAGGATCTGGAGCAGCGCGTTGACCAGGGTGGTCTTGCCGACTCCCGGGCCGCCGGTGATGACGGCGACGCGCGAGCGCAGGCTCGTCTCGACCGCCGCGCGCTGGGTCGGCGCGAGCGTCACGTCGAGCCGTTTCTCCACCCACGCCAGAGCCCTGGCGGCGTCGATGTCCGCCCAAGGAGGCGGCTCGGCCCGGAGGAGTTCGCCCAGCCGGCGGGTGATGGCGCGCTCGGCCGACAGGAGCGGCGGCAGGAAGATCGCTTCCTCGCCGCCCAAACGCGTGGCGACCAGGCGCCCCGCCTGCAGTTCATCCGACAGCGCCGTGACGAGGATCTCCTCCGGAATCTTCAACAGCTCCCGCGCCTGCTCGAGGAGCTCGTCGCGCGGCAGGCCGCAGTGTCCGGCGCCTCGCGCCTGCTCCAGCGTGTAGCCGAGGCCGGCGCGCGCCCGCGGCAGACCCTCGGGGTCCTTACCCAGACTCGCGCCGATGCTGTCCGCGATCCGGAAACCGATCCCCCGGACGTCCCGCGCCAGCCGGTACGGATCCTCGGTGAGCAACGTCGCGGCGTCCGCTCCGTAGGTCCGGTAGATGCGAGCGGCCCGCGAGGAGCCGAGACCGTGGGTCTGCAGGAAGACCATGATTTCCCGCACCGCCTTCTGATCCTTGAAGCCCTCGCTCAAGCGCTTCGCGCGCTTCGGGCCGATGCCCGGAACTTCCTTCAGGCGCTCCGGCTCGTTCTCGATGACCTCGAAGACGTCCTCGCCAAACGCCTTCACCAGGCGTTTCGCCATCTTCGGCCCAACGCCATGCACCCTTCCCGATCCGAGGTAGCGCCGGATCCCGTCGAGCGAATCCGGCGGCGACACGGCGAGCCGGTCGGCCCGAAACTGGACACCGTGGTTCGGATCGTTCTTCCAGGCGCCGGAGGCCCGGATCGTCTCGCCCTGCGAGACGAGGAGCAGTCGGCCTACCACCGTCGCCGGCTGGAAGCTGCCCCGTACGCGAACGCGAAGCACCGCGAATCCGTTCTCCGGATTGTGGAAGACGACCCGCTCGACGACCCCGGAGAGCGCCTCGCGATCTTCGGCCGGCGTGGTCATGGCGGGCCGGCACCCCGCATCCTTCTCACGGGACACAGCTTACGCCCGATCGGCCGAAACCCGCGGGGCACCGCCGATCGGTGACACAATCACCGCCCTTCCCTCTCCGCCGTCACCCAAGCCCGAGGAGCCTCCGGCCATGACCGATACCTGCCGATTCGACCGCCTGGCGCTGAACGCCTCCGATCCCGCCGCCGCGGCCGACTGGTACACGCGGCACTTCGGCGGCGAACGACTGGCAAGCGTGAACGGCGACGCCGCTCGCTTCCACGCCGGCAACGGCACGGCGGACCTCCACTGGCGAGGCGCCGCGTCTCCCGGCCCCAGCATTGGCACCGGACTCGATCACTCGGGCTGGTCCGTCGACAAACTGGACGATCTCCACGCCGCGATGCTCGCCGATGGCGCTACGGAGTTCTGGGAACCCCGGCACTTCGGGCCGGCGAAGCTCTACATCTCCTTCGTGACGGATCCTTGGGGCGCGAAGATCGAACTCCTCGAGGACGCGAAGCACCCCGGTTTCCACCACGTCCACATCCTGGGACCGGACTGCGAGGAGGACCGTGCCTGGCTGCTGGAGCACGTCCCCGGTCCGGCCGAGACCTTCAAGGACGTCCTGCTGGCCGTCAACTACGGCACGATGCGGGTGCTGTTCCGGCAGACGGACGACGCACTGGAGCCGACGGCGGGCCGGGCGATCGACCATCTCGCGTGGACTTCGGCCGCGGGCGGCGGGCGCC
>JAPOXA010000071.1 GCA_026707325.1 Acidobacteriota bacterium
CCGCTGCTCGCGGACGGTCCGCAGACGGGCACGATCGACGGCCGCGTCCTGGACGCTCAGGGTGCGCCGCTGCCCGGTGTGACCGTCACGCTGGCCGGACCGCAGAACACGCGGACGGTCATCACCGATGCTGACGGCGTCTACCGCTTCGCGCTGCTGCTCGCCGGCCGCTTTACGGTACGCGCGGAGTTGGAAGGGCTCGGCTCGGCCGAACTCGCGACCGACCTCGATCCGGGCCAGCGGCGGGGCGTCGACCTGACGCTCGTGTCGGCGGCCGAGGAGGAGATCACGGTCACGGGCGAGGCGCCCCTGATCAGCAAGTACGAAACCGCCCTGGCGGCGACGATCCCGGCTGAGATCACGGACAACGTCGCCTTCGGCACGCGCGCCTACAGCGCGGCCGTGCGGCAGTTGCCGTCCGTCGTCAACCGGAGTGACGCGGACGTCCGGCCGTCGGTGAACGGCGGCATCAGTACCGAGGTCGGCATCTACGTCGAGGGCGTGGACACCTCGATGCACCGCCGCGGCGGCGAGATGCGTCTACTCATCCCCAGCACCGCGCTGACCGAGACGAAGCTCGAGTCGACCGGTTTCGGCGCCGAGTACGGCCGGGCGACCTCCGGCATCATCAACTCGACCGTCAAGACGGGGACCAACGAGTTTCACGGCGAGGCGCTCTATATCGGCCAGAACCCGAAGTGGCGGGCACCGGACGCTCTGGAACTGGAGCGTCCGGACGATCAGATCAACAGCTACGAGACCAGCATCGGCGGTCCGCTCGCCCGCAACCGGGCGTGGTTCTTCGTCTCCTACGGCAGGATCTCGGACAACCGGATCGATCGGCTGTCGGACGGAAGCATCGTCAATCTCAGCCGTCAGGCGGATCCCCTGGTCGCCAAGGTGAACTTCCAGCCCAGGGACAACCAGCAGATCGCGATCACGGCGATCGATGCTCCCTCGGACGCGATCGGCCTGTCCGGCAACCCGGGCGACAAGTACGCGATCATGAACTTCCCGCTGAACGGACGGGTGCAGACGATGAACTGGAGCCTCGGCCTGGGCGCCTCGAACTTCCTCGAGTTCAAGGTCGCCAACCGCGAGGAGTTCGTCGGCCGCAACCCGGCCGAGCAGCACCCGATCGATCCGAACGCGTCGCCGGACGACCCGCTGGGGAACAACTTCCGGTATCGGGATCTGGCGACGGGACTGCGCCACAACGGTCCGGCCGTGCGCCTGGCCGAGGGCTTCAACGACTTCCCGCGCGACCAGGCGAGCGTATCCCTGACGAGTTTCCGGGGCCGCCACGAGTGGAAGTTCGGCGTCGACGCGCAGGCGATCGAGTTCGGCAACCTGACGTCGATCATCACCGAGTTCAGGGGGCGGAGCTTCGACCCCAACCTGCCCGGCGGTTACGTGACGCCCGTCAACAAACGGGTGTTCGATCCGTCGGACGTGATCACGCAGTCCAGCGACTTCCTGGCCGTCTTCGCCCAGGACCGCTTCGAGGTCGGCGACAACTGGGTCTGGACCCTGGGCATCCGTGGCGATCAACAGACGATCGACAACGACATCGGCGAACGGGTCAACGAGTACACCGAGTGGGTGCCCCGGGTCAGCGGCGTCTACGACGTGAAGGCCGACGGCAGCATCCTGCTCCGCGGCACGCTCGGCCGCTACTACCACGCGATCGGCATGGGCATCGTGCTCCAGGAGTTCTCCCGGCAGAACAACGGCGAGAACATCTACGAGCAGTTCGCGTGGAACCCGGCGACAATGCGCTACGACCGCTTCCAGCGGCGCGTCGAGCCGACGTTCGACCAGGCGATCCAGGATGTCGACCCGTACTACAAGGACGAGATCTCCTTCGGCGCCGACTTCCAGGTGTCCGAGAAGTGGGTCGTCAAGTCGCGGCTCATCGCGAGCGAGGCGGACAACATCTTCCACGCCACGCTCCAGTACGACGATGCGGGCCGGGTGGTTCGCGATCTGCGGAACTGGTCCGACGCCCGCCGCGAGTACCGGGGACTGCAGCTCGAGGCGAACCGGCTGTTCCGCAACAACTGGACACTGCGCACGAACTACACCCTGAGTTCGACCAAGGGCAACATCAACTCGCTCAACGACAACTTCAACCTCAATGAGGGGTTGGGAGGCATCGAGGTGGGCACCGGGCTGACCAACGCGACCTCGAGTCCCTACTGGTTCGGGCGGCTGCTCGAGGACCGGGAGCACCTGGCGAACGTGATCGGGATGAAGCGATTCGTCTTCGGCAGGCACGACCTGGTGCTGGGGGGCTTCCTCCACTACGCATCCGGGGCGCCGTGGGCCAGCCACGTCTCGACCCAGGTGCGACATCCGGTATCGAATCAGCCGATCACGACGTCGACCTTCCGTGAGCCGGCGGGCTCCCACCGGCTCCCGGACACCTGGACCGTTGATCTGTCCCTGATGTACTCGGTTGCGATGGCGGGCAACGTGCGGGCCAAGATCGGCTTCGATCTCGCGAACGCGACGGACAGCCAGGAGCCGATCGCGATCAATACGCAGACCGGACGGCCGACCCCACGGGTCGCCTCGTATCAGCGGCCGCGGGAGTTCCGGCTGAAGCTGGGCTTCAGCTTCTGATCCGGCTCGGAAGGCACGGCTGGGGCCGGGCGCCGCTGTTTGTGAGCGGTGCCTTGGCCTTTGCCCTTGCCGTTTCCGGCTGCGACACGGACGGCCCGGGCGCAGCCTACGACGGTGATCTGGGCGCCGCGATCGAGCAGCTCAAGGCGGACGTTGCGGCGCGGCCGACGGACGAGTCGACGATCGCCGCGCGGGCGGCGGTGGCGGCCGACTGGGCCGACGCGCTCGCCCTGGCTGGTCACGAGATGGGCCTGGAGGGGCCGCGGGTGCGTCTGAACTCGACGTTGCCCCCGACCGGCGAGTCCGCCGTCAGCGCGGGCGCCGTGATCGACCGGCTGGTGCGCGAGTTCACGCTGCGGGAAGAGGAAGGCGCGCTCGGTTCGCTGGAGACGGACACTCCGGGACCCTTCGAGGCCAGTCAGGACGCGACGGTTCGTCAGACCTGGACCGCCGGCACGCGGCCGGTCGAGACCGGCGGCGGATTCTGGGTCGCTCGCCACTTCAACGTGAACTACGGCGCCTTTCAGACCTCCGACCCGGCCGGCGCCGGCTACGTGAGTCTCGAGACGAGTGACGGCGACGCCGTCTTCGAGGCCGAGGTCTACATGGCCTCGGGGCCGCACGGAGGCTTCCGCGCTCCGGAACCGGCGCTCGCGTTCCGACTCGTGGAGGGGCGGCTCGACGCCGGCGAGTCGGTGACGATCACCTACGGCGACACGTCCGGCGGCGGCCCGGGAATCCTGATGACGCAGACGACGGGCGCCAGAATCCCGTTTCCGCTCTACGTCGACCTCGACGGCTCCGGGGAGTGGCGCCCGCAGCCGATTCTGCCGTTCGCGGTGATCGGCACGACGGTTTCCGGAGTCCACGGCTTCGCTCCGAGCGTGGTGCGGACCGGCGAGGCCTTCGAGTTCTCGGTGCGCGCCGAGGATCGCTTCTACAACCGGGCGACCGGCGACATTCCGGGCTTCGATGTCCTGTTGAACGGGGAGCTCCGCGCCTCGATCGAGCCGGGAACCGAGGCGATCACGGTCGTCGAACTGACCCTCGACGAACCCGGCGTCTACTGGGCGGCGATTCGCTCCCGGGGCGAGGGGCCGTCGATTGCCGGGGACGCGAATCCGATCCTGGTCGCGGACGACCCCGAGTACGGCATCTACTGGGGCGACACCCACGGCCATTCGGGCTACGCCGAGGGCATCGGCACCCTCGACTTCTTCATGCGGTTCGCGCGCGACGACGCGCGACTCGACTTCGTCACGCACTCGGAGCACGACATCTGGCTGGACGCCGGCGAGTGGGAACTGATGCGGGAGAAGAGCGCCGAGTACGACGAGCCGGGGCGGTTCATTCCCTACCTCGGTTGGGAATGGACGCGGCACACGCGCCAGGGCGGAGGCCACCACAACGTCCTCTACCGCACGGTCGGCGATCAGGACGTGATCTCGGTGCTCGAGTTTCCGACGTTGTCCGAGCTCTACCGCGAACTCGACACCCGCTACGACCGCCGCGACGTCGTCGTCATCCCGCATGCCCACAACCCGGGCGACTTCCGCCAGTCCCACCCGGGCCTGGAGCCTCTGGTCGAGATGATGTCGATGCACGGGACCTTCGAGTGGTTCATGCAGGAGTACCTGTC
>JAPOXA010000035.1 GCA_026707325.1 Acidobacteriota bacterium
GGAGGATACGCCGCCTGATCTACATCATCGGATCCACAACTTCTGGCAGTAGCTCGGGGCCCGTGCTTGGGCGGGTCTGCCGGCGCTACCTCGGCCCGACCGTGCCTCTCGTCGACAGCAGGTCGCCAGTGAGCGGGTCGTAGACCGCCGCGACGAAACGGTGTTCACGCGTGCGGATCGTGAGATCCGTCTCGAACACGTACAGGTCGCCCGGCATGGGCTCGTTCGGGATGCGTACCTGGACCTTCGCCGCCGGTGGCGCGGCCTGGTCGCCCCACTTGTTCATCAGCCGGATCCTGAACTCCAGGTCGTTCGCCCACTGGCCGTCCACCGGCAGCAGTACCACGTCGTCCAGGCGGACCGTGACCTTCATCGGCACGTCGAGCCGCCGGAAACCCGCCTTCCTCGGCTCGCCGAAGCTCACCTCGAGCGATTCGGCGCCGGGGGAACCTCCGAGCAGCAGGGCACCCTCGACCAGCATCCCAAGCTCCGTCGCCTTGGACATGTCGAGATAGTGCTCCCGCGTTCGGACGCGGAGGTCGGGATGCCCGGGCAACCGCACCTCGATGTCGTGAAGCCGGTCGTCCTCGTTGCGGGGAGGTGCGAAGCCGAGCCAGTAGTAGGAGCGGGTGTCTTCCGCGGTTTCCGCGAGGGCCTTCTTGCTGAAGGAGTTGATCATCGGGAGTCCGCCGGTCTCGTGGGCCAGGAACTGGAGGACGTTGTGGAACCTCCGCTCGGGCATGGCCCACCACGTTGCGTATCCTCCGATGGAACCCGCGAAGACCGGGGCCGCGTGTGCCGTGCCGAAGCCGCTGATCGGAGGGCCTGGCGGACCTTCGAAGCCTGGCAGGTCGATCGGGTAGAGGCTGTAGCCGACCAGGTTCGCGGCGTTCACGAGAGGACTGTAGAGCCGGTCCAGCGTTGCGCCGGCGGACGCCGCCGCGTACGCCGACCTGAAGCTCCAGGTGTCGCCCACGGTGGCCCACCCTTCGATCAGCAGCAGCATGACCTTGCGGCCCGGCGCGTTGGCGAAACTGCGCATGGCGCCCGCGGCAGCCATCACCGATCGCCGGGTCTTGTCGCCCCGCTCCGAACCCATGCCGTGTATGAACTCGAGGCCGTGCGTCTTGCGTTTCCTTGCCTCCAGCAGCCCAGTCTCGATGTCGGCGCGGTCGCCCGTCCAGTCCGTGATCAACGCGAGTTCCCGGCCGTTGTGGGCCACGACCGCCACGCGATCAGCCGGCCCCAGGCGGACCAGATCCTCTTCCACGCGCTTCAGGACGCGGTCCCGGCGCTGCTTGATTGCGTTCTCTTGCCGGTGGTCAGAACAGAGTGCGTAGCAGCAACACGCGTGCCAGGACTTTCGTCTAGCCGGGCGCCTCAATGCGGATCCGGGATCCGAACGGGGCGAAGTCGCGGACATTCCACGTGAGGATCGTCTCCGCTCTTGCCTTGAGCGCCGTTCGAGCGATGAGCGTGTCGTAGGTCCGGCCGCCGACGGTTCCGAGCCTTACGGCTTCGGTCAGGGCAGCCCAGGTCTCGGTTCCGGTCAGTTGGATGACCGGCGCGGAACTCCAGTTGGCCTCGATCGCCGCGAGGGCGTCGCTTGCTCGCAACCTGTGGGGAGCTGGCAGTCGCGTCAGCACGGAGTAGGTCTCCACGAGTGAGTGGCCTGCCAACACGAGCGTGTCGCCCCGGTTCGATCGCCGATCGAGTTCCGCGCGGGTGCGTTCGTGGTGCTCGTGCCAGGAACTGATCGCTGCCACCAGGCAGGACGTGTCGCAGAGGTACCGGGTCAATCGCCAGGACGCTCGCGGTCCTGCCGCGTGCGGATTTCATCGATCACAGTGGCAACTTCCGATGCGGTCAGCGGAGCTGGTGTCTTCCCGGTTGGGACGGCGACGACCACCGAGCCGCGGCGTTCGAGTTTCACCTCGAGGGGCTCCGGCTCGATCTGAACGCAACCGCCGGTCAGGCGAAAGCGAACCTGGGTGCCTGGATGGAGATGCGCGGCGTCCCGGATGGCCTTGGGTACGACCAGGCGGCCCGCTTTGTCGATCATCGTCATGGCAGAGAAGCTACCATTCTCTCTGCCAGGAAGCGACCCAGAGGACGAGCTTAGCGCCGAACCTGAGCGAGCCTCCTGCGAAGTCCGGCCGCCTCGGGACTTCCCGCTTCCTCGGCCAGGTCGAGCGCCTTCCGGAAGTGCCCGGCGGCGGCGTCCGGCAGCCCGCTGCTCACCATTGCTTCTCCGACGTTCGTGAGCAACTGGATGAGGCCGTCGCGGGTGGGCGGATCCTGGGGCCGCTCCCGGTAGGCGCGATCCAGGACCTCGACGATGCGGGCGACGTCGCCGCGCTCGGCGCTGACCAGGGCGACGAGCAGCATCATGCTGACGTCGCCCGCGTCGAGCCGCAGAGCCTCTTCGGCCATGGCAAGGGCCCCGCTCAGGTCGCCGGTCTGAAAGAGCGCCCGCGCCAGAAAAGGCGCCACGCCTTCGAGTTCCGGGTGCAGTTCGTACGCGCGGCGCGCGGCGGCGAGCGAGCCGGCCGGATCGCCAGCGGCGGCGAGCACTTCGGCAAGTGCGAAGTGGAGTTCGGGCCTCGAGGCGTCGACATCGATGCCGGCACGGAGCTCACGCCGCGCGAGGTCGAGTTCGCCGTGGACGCGGTGAGCGTTGGCGCGCCGCAGATAGCTGCGGGCGTCCAGCGCCAGGTCGTGGACGCTCGAGCGGATCGGGTCGTCGCGGTAGTTGATGCGTCCCAGCGAGCGCGCGGCGGCGGCGATCTGCTGCCCGCGCTCGCGGTCTCCTGCCCGCGCGTACGCCTGGGCCAGGGTGACAGCGAAGGAGCGATTCTCGGCCGCGAGATCGCGGGCTCGGGACAAATGCCGAACCGCTGCGTCCGCGTCACCGGCGGCGAGGGCGAGACGGCCCAGCCCGGCGTGGGCGTGGGCGTTGGCCGGGTCGAGTCGGACCGCTTGCGCGTACTCCTGGTTGGCGGTGTCGAACTGTCCCGTGCGTTCCAGCGCTTCGGCGAGGCGGACGCGGGCGGGCGCGTAGTCCGGATCAAGAGCGAGTGCCGCACGATAGAGCGGCAGGCTGTCGGCGGCCGAGCGCTCGTCGACCAGAGCGGCGAGCAGGTAGGGCCATCGGAACGTCCGCGGCGAGAGTCGGTGGGCCTGCCGGTAGGCGGTGATCGCTGCGTCGGTGAAGGTATGCGCCTCGAGGACCATCCCGTAGCGGCCCCAGGCGTCGCCGTTTCCCGGGTCGGCGCGGAGGTCGGCCTGGAGCGAGGCGAAGCGCTGGCGAACGGCGGGCTCGGCGCCGTCGAGACCGGGCGTGGGGATCTGCTGGGCGGGAAGAACGGCGGCGGTGAGGAGAAAGACAAGCGCGAAGGTCCTGGAGGTGGAGGAGAGACTCCCGCCGCCGGTACTGGCGTCTCTCTGGGTGCGCGGGTCTTCCGACCCGCCTCCGGGCGAAGCCGCGAAGCGGCGAAGCCCGGCTGGTACTGCCGCCGGCCGCAGGCCGGCGACCTTCTTTCGGGGTCCGGTCATTCGGCCTGCCCCTCGCCGCGAACGAGTTCGACGACCTGGTTGGCCGCGACGCCGTCGAAGCTCTCCACCAGACCGTCGGGCCAGACGACCTCGAAGCTCTCGACGGACTCGGCCGCGTCCAGGCCGAGGTGCGCCGCCGTGGGTCCGGCGGAGAGGTAACTGCCGGGCGGCAGCGCGTGCAGGAGCCGCGGACCGTCCGGCGTACGGACCGTGATGCGGGCGCCGAGCGCCTCGCGGCCCAGCCGGGGGTCGAACGCACGGACCTGCAGCCAGTTCGCAACGGTCGGTTCGTCGCTGGCGGCGCCCGCGTCAATCGTCAGGTTGCGGAGAGTCCGCGGCGCTCCGTCGAGGTTGGCGATCACGAGGTCGAGGTCGCCGTCCCGGTCCAGGTCGGCGGGTACGAGCGCCCGGCTGAGCCCGAGTTCGGTCCACGGCCGCTGGGCCGAAGCGTCGGCGAAGCGGCCGTCGTGGTTGAACAGAAGCAGGTTCGGTTCGGCGTAGTCGGACCAGAACGCGGGAGGAGCGGCGGCACCGCCGGGCGCGGCCAGCGCCGACGGCCGCCGCTTGACCGCTCCGTTCGCCACCGCGAGGTCGAGGTCGCCGTCGTTGTCGGCGTCGAAGAAGGCGGTGCCGAAGCCGGTCAGATCGAGGCTCGCCGCGCCGAGTTCCGTGTCGATCGTCGCGTCCTCGAAGCCGGGCAGCATGAGATTGCGGTAGTAGGTGTTCGTCTCGGTGATCAGGTGGGTCACGAACAGGTCGAGGTCCAGGTCGAGGTCGGCATCGCCGGCGGCGATGCCCATTCCCGCCTCGCTGTTGCCCCAGCGGTTGAACGCCGCGCCCTGCAGGACGCCGTCGTCGAGGAAGCGCCCGCTGCCCTGGTGGATCCAGAGGTTGTTCGGGTCGGCGTCGTTCGCGACGTAGATGTCGACCTCGCCGTCGTGGTCGAAGTCGGCGGCGACGACGCCCAGGCCGGCGTCTTCCACGGCGTTGATGCCGGCGACGGCGCTCACGTTCTCGAACCCGTTCCCGCCCAGGTTGTGGAGCAGGATGTCGCTCAGGCCCTCGAACTCGGTCGGACCGCAGAAGTCCCGCCGCCCGCCGTGCTGGGAGCAGACGCGCGCCGGGTCGAAGGCGACGTAGCGGGCGACGTAGAGGTCGAGATAGCCGTCTCGGTCGTAGTCGAGCAGAGCGGCGGAGGACGACCAGCCGGGAACAGCCGCGTCCCAGGCCGCCGAACGGTCGGCGAACACGCCCTTGCCGTCGTTGAGGAAGAGGCGGTCCGGGCCGACCCGGGTCACGTAGAGGTCGAGGTCGCCGTCGTTGTCCAGGTCGCCGACGGCGCAGCCCATGCCGTCTCCTTCCAGTCCGGCGGCCGTCGTGGCGTCCGTGAAGTGGCCGTCTTCCTGCTGGACGTAGAAGCGGTTGCCGCCGGCCGCCGGGGCGACGACGTACAGGTCGAGGTCGCCGTCGCCGTCCGCGTCGAACACGGCCAGGCCGCCGCCCATCACCGCCGGCATCGGGTAGGTCGAGTCCGTGCCGCTCGGCAAGACGTGGTCGATGCCGCTCTCGGCTGTCACGTCGACGAAGCGGACGGCGGGCGTGGCCTCCGGGCCGGCTCCCGGCGCTTCCGCTGGCGCCACACCGGAGTCGGGCGGCGCCGAACAGCCAGGCGCGATAGCCAGAACCAGGCCCGCAACCCGGGCCGCGCGGTTCCGCGCCACTCGCGAACCGGGCCGAGCCCCTGCGGTTGGACGCCTGGATGACACGGTGCCGGAATGCGAGCGAGACGCCCGCTCGCCCACAGGTGTTACTGCCAGGCCCCCTGGATCGCACCGACCATCGCCAGGCCGAGCGTCATGTGTCCGGCATTGATCAGCCACAGCTTGAGGGACCGCTGCTCGAACAGGTATTGGACGCCCATCAGCATCGACGCGATGCCGAGGCCGAGCAGCAGGCCGACGTGGATCCCGACCATGTAGCCCCCGCCCATGTCCATCATCACCATGCCGACGACGCTGGCCGCGATCAACTCCAGGACAAACGAGCCGCCCATCGTCTTGACCATGTTCGACTCCGGCGGGTTCTCCATGTCGATGCCCATCTCGGCGGCCCACGCCTTGCCGAAGAGGAAGGAGTACCAGACGGCGCCGAAAGCGAAGAAGGCGACGGCGGACACGACGACGGCAAGCCAGTTCAGGTCGGCTAGATGCATGTGAATGCTCCTCTTGTTGTTGGGGACGCTTGCCAGTGTAGCGCCCGGCGCTCACTCCTCCGGCGCCCCGAAATGCTCGATCATGTAGTCGTCGTAGGGCCCGGCGAGGAAGTTCAGGAAGATCTCGTTGACGAGCTTGACGGCCTTGCCGGCTGCGTACTCGTAGTCCCCGTCCAGGCAACGGACCTCGATCGACACCGTGCCGCCCCGGTTCCGGCAACGGCAGCTCACCTTCGCCGGATCGATCCGGCGGTGAGCCGGCAGGTCGTCGCTCGATCTCCCGGCAAGGAACCTGCGAAGCTCCCGATCCATGTCTGACGGATAGGGCACTCCGGGCAACAGATCGACGAAGACCAGTTCGCTCCGCCCCGGTTCGAACCGCAACCGATGCGGCTCCGGAGCGTGCCAGAGGAAACGACATTCCAGGTTGCCTCGCCGACCCTCACTGGCGCCGAATCCCCGGAACACACCCCGATCCGCATACCCCCGCAGGCAGCTCAGGACAATCTCTCGCGGCGGAGTCATGTCAGCGCGTCAAGCCTCGTGGTGACTCGTTTTATCCAATGCGGTCGCCGCTTCGCGGCGCGCTCTTCTGGCCGCCTCCGGCGGCAGCGGGTCAGAAGACCCGCGCACCCAGAGCACCGCTTCCGGCAGTCTGGCGACGTCCAGCTGGCTCGGGGACGGGGGTGGAGGGTCCCAGCGGGCTAGAGCCAAGCGACTGCCCAAGACCTTGCATGAACCACGGACAAGCCGGAGCGCAGGCGACCGAAGCGAACGCCCAACCTCACATCCACCAAGCGGGCGTGAGCGTCCGCTGGGACCCTCCACCCCCGTCCCCGTGCCAGCGGGTCCCCGCCACAGCCGCAGTCCGTGCGGGTTCAGTGGTAGTAGGCCATGCAGCCGGGTTCGACCTTGCGGGGTAGGCCGGGCGGGTACTCGTTGGTCCAGAACTCCTTGATGGCCTGGCAGTTGATGAGTGTGGAGACGCCGTTGTTGGCGGCCATCTCGTAGCTGCGGGGCAGCGCTTCGCGGAGTTGTTCGGGGGAGGTGACGTACTCGCCGCGGGCGCCGAGGCCTTCGGCGATCTTGTCGTAGCGCAGGTTCTCCTGGAAGAGGTACATGTGCATCGACCGTGTGGCGCGGCGCGCCGATCCGTAGACGCCCCAGGCGTTGTTGTTGTAGACGATCATGACCGCCGGGATCCGGTACTTCGCCAGGGTCTCGAACTCCATGCCGGAGTAGGCGATGCCGCCGTCGCCGGTGACTCCGAACACCGGCGACCCGCGGTAGGGCTCCTGGGGACCGACGCCGTTCATCACCGCGGCGCCGGCGCCGACCGTGTAGCCGACGTCGGGTCCGATCGCGCCGTACTGGTACGCGCCGTTCAGGATCTGGCCGGGCCGGTGGGCGCGCAGCCACCGCCGCGTGTAGCGGGCGATGCCGTAGCCGCCCGAGACCACCGTCGTCTGTTCCTTCGGCAGGTCGCCGGAGTACAGGAAGTTCGAGAGTTCCTGCGCGATGACGGCCGGGTGAATCGTGTCGGTGGCCGCGCTGTGCTTCAGCCCGAGCTCGTACCACTCCGCGTTCTGCTTTTCGAACGCGTCGCGGGCGGTGGCGAGCTCGTCGCGCCAGGCCGGACGCGACGCCGCCGGCAGTGCCTCTGCGAGAGCCTCCAGGCCGCCACGGGCGCTGGCAACGAGTCCCAGATCGACCGGCAGGTTGCGGCCGATGTCCGCCGCGTCGGGGTCGATCCGGATCACCTTGGCGTCCGGGTCGAAGGCGACTTCACCGACGCCGGGCATCGAGTACTGGCCGACGAAGATGACGAGGTCGGCCGAGAGCAGGGCATCCGGTCCGGTGCTCACCGACAGCGGATGGCTGTCCGGGAAGTGGCCGCGCATCGGCCCGGATTCGACGACGGCGATGTCCGCCCGCTCCGCCACCGTGCGCAGGACATCCCAGGCCCGGTCGTAGAACACGCCGGTCGAGGCGACGATGATCGGCCGCTCGGCCTTCCCGATCATCTCGACGACCCTCTCGGTGTCCGCCCTGGACGGGTGGGGCAGGGCCTCGGTGCGGTAGGCGCTCCTTTCGTGGTAGTAGAGCAGGTCGTTCGGCGTTTCGAACCGGGCCCGCGCGACCTCTCCGGTGAAGTCGAGGTGGACCGGCCGCGGCACGCCGGTACGCAAGTGGCGGAAGGCATAGGCGGCGTACTCGTAGACCCGGTTCGGGGTGATCAGCCGCTTGCCGTACTTCTTGAGGCCGACCGTCGTCGGCTGCTGGTAGCCGCGCTGGATGCCGCGTTCCGTGTCGTCGCCGCTGACCGTCATGTTGCTGGCGAGAACGAGGAGCGGGGTGCGGGCGGCGTTGGCGGCGCCGATGTTCATGATCATGTTCGTGAACCCCGGGCCCTCGGTGCCCGAGCAGGCGGCGGCCTCGCCGGTCACGCGGATGAAGCCGTCGGCGGCGGCGCACATGCTGCCCTCGGTGCGACCGCCGTAGGTGGGGATGCCCTCCGCCGCGATCGCGTTGATCACCTGGTAGTTGCCGGGGGCGCAGAAGAGCGCCTTGAGGCCCTCGTTGGCGCAGGCGCGGGCGAACACCTGCGCGCCGTTCATCGGGAACTCGGCGGGGTCGGGGGCCTCGTTGCGGGTGCGGGGAATCTCGTCCGGAACGCTGATTGGCCGATCCTCGCGGTCGGCGGCGGCGGCCCTGGCCTGCTGCGCGAACAGGGCGGCTGCGCCGACGCCGGCGGCGCCGGTCGCGACGAAGCTGCGCCGCGAGAGGCCGGAGTCGGCCCTGGCGTCGCCCGTGTCGACCGTTCTCGCGGGTTTCGCCCGATTGGCGGCGGCAGGGTCCGCGGCGTTCTGCGCCGGTGAAGGCGCTGGGGACGGGCGTTGTGGTCTGCTCATGGTCGATTCTCCGGTTCAGCCGCCGCGCGGTGCTCCTCGGGGCCGAGGCTGCGCAGGTAGTGGACTAGCTCCCAGATCTCCGCGTCGTCGAGTTCGGCTTCGAACGGCGGCATGTCGAGGCCGGCGCCGAACTTGGTGGAACGGAAGAGATCGCCATCGGTGGTCCCGAACCGCCAGCGTTCGGGGTCGGTGAGGTCGGTGGCCTCGAAGTCGATGTTCTCGAGCGCGCGGCCGTCGAAGCCGTGGCAGATCTGGCAGTGCCGCAGGTAGTGGGTGCGCCCCCTCTTCTCGGCGGCCTCGGTGTACGGCGTCGGGTTGACGGCCGGTACCGCCGGATCGTCTGCCGCGCCGGCGCCCTGGGACGCCTCGGACTGGCCGGCCGCGGCCGCGGCCAGGCCGAGCGAGAGGAACGTCGCAACGCGGAGCGCTCTTGTGACAACTGTCATCGGGATGGCCCGGACAGTGTACCCGTGCCGCATGCCGGCGGGAACCCGTGTGGCGCGATCCCGCGCCACACGCGTCACAGTCCGTGCGCCCGTCATCGGGCGCGCGGATGACACGCCGGCGCACCCAGTTTCCGGCGTGCCGGCTTCGGCTATTGCGCGGGAGCGGGAAGCAATTCGATTCTGGCTTCCGCCGCCTCGAGGATGGCGGGGCGGGTGTAGAGCAGGGGAAACGCCTGGTCGTTGGCCCAGGGCTGGAACAGGTCCCGGTAGTGCGGGCTCCTGGGGTCCCCGGACTGGCCCGGGTTGTTCATCACCACCGAGGCGTCCCAGTTGCCGACGTCGATGACCATGCGGAAGGAGGCGCCGGAGCGCTGGTTGAAGTCGTCGCCGTAGCTGGTGTTGCCGACCGTGTCGCCGGAGCCGCCGCGCTCGGCGGGGCCGACGTCGGCGAGCCGGCGGATGTCGTCCGGAAGGTGCGCCGACAGTGGATGCCGCAGTTCGATCTGGTGCAGGTCGCCCCAGCGCCAGGCGACGGGGTCGGGGCCCAGGCGCTCGCTGACGTCGACGTACGCGGCCCGCAGGCTGTCGAGGAGCGCTTCGTCGCGCGCCCGCCGCGGCCGGTCGCCGAGCCTCGGATCCATCTCTTCGAGCATCCGGAGCAGGTGCTCGTCCTGGACCGGGAGCGGGTCCTCGCCCGCCCCGAGGGCCGCCGCCATCCGCCGGCCGACCTCGGCTTCGAGGTGCCGTCGCCACCAGACTTCGAAGAGGGCGGCCGCGGCGCTGTCCGCGGCGAGCTCCGCGTTCCAGCCGCCCAGGAGCTCGAGCGCCGGCCCGGCCTCCGGTGTCGGACTCGCTCGTCCCAGCAGCGCGTGAAGACGGCGCGCGGGTATCGAGACGTAGTCGGTCTGGAGCCGGACGGCGCCCTCGACCGTCATTGCGTCCTCGGCGTCCAGCACTTCGCCGATCCGCTGCCGCCGGTACGGCCCAGCCCACTCCCAGCCCAGCGGCACGTCGTAGCCGGCGGGCAGGTTCATCTCGTTGGCGGTCGCCACCCAGCCGCGCTCCGGATTGAACTCGACCGGCAGTTCGTCCATGTCCCGGTAACCGCTCCACTCGTAGCGGCCGTCGCCCGGCACCGGCAGCAGACCGTCCCAGTTCGGCCGGACCGGCGCCAGGCCGCCCGGTTTCCAGCCGATGTTGCCGCTCGTGTCGGCGTAGACCTGGTTCTCCGACGGCGTTCCCCAGCGGTTCATCGCTGCCAGGAACTGGTCCCAGTTGCGCGCCCGGATGTACTCGATCGACCCGAGGTAGGGCGCCATGCCGGGCTCGAGCCAGGCCGCGCGCAGACCGATCGCCAGGTCACGGTCGACGTCCCTGTAGAGCACGGGGCCATGGTGGGTGAAGCGAAGCTCCACCGTGCGGGCGTCGCCGCCGCGAACCGGGATCGTCTCCTCGATCGTCTCCATCGGCAGCCAGTTGCCCCGGTGCTCGTAGAAGTCTGGTTCGCCGGGTTTCGTCCTGTAGATATAGAGGTCTTCCTGGTCGATGCTGAAGATGGTCAGCCCGAAGGCGATCGTGCCGTTGTGTCCGATCGAAATGCCGGGCAGCGCGGGCTCGCCGGCACCGATCAGGTCGAGGTCCGGTGAACTGAGGTGGACGATGTAGCGGAGCGAGGGCACGGCCTGTGTGCGGTGCGGGTCGTTGGCGAGCAGTGGCCGGCCTGTGGCGGTACGTCGCGGCGAGATCGCCCAGTTGTTGCTGCCCTGGGATGCCGGGTCGACCCCGTCCTGAAAACCTGGTTCGAGGTCACCGAAGCGAACGCCGCGGGTGCCGAGCCGGTACAGGTCGAGTGCCTTGGGGGCCGCCCGGAAGGCGTCGAGATCGAGGCCTGCGGGTACGGCGAGCCGATGGTCCGGCTGGTACCGGTCACGGAGGGCCAGCGCCGCGGCTCCGTGCTCCGCCAGGAACCTCGCGCGGGAGAACTCGCTGGCGGCGTTTCGCAGCAGGCCATGGCTGCGGATCCGCGTCACCGCCTCCGGGGTCCAGTGCGACGGCTCGTAGCTCAGCGCCTCGAACTCCGGTGGCAGCAGCTCGCGACGCTCCAGCACCAGGTCGACGTAGGCGTTGACGCCTCGCGTCCAGGCGGTGACGATGCGCTTCGTGTCCGAGGCGTAGGCGAGCCACTCGGCGTGCATGTCGCCGCGGTAGAGCAGCAGCCGGGCGGCCCGGTCCTGCTCGACGAAGCGGGGCCCGAAGACCTCGGAGAGCGTTCCCTCGCCGCGCCGGCGCCAGAGGTCGATCTGCCACAACCGGTCGCGGGCCGCGTTCCAGCCCTGGGCGAAGAACAGGTCGTCCTGGCCGCCGGCGAAGACGTGGGCGACGCCCCAGCGGTCGACCAGGATCTCGACCGACGCGTCGAGCCCCGGGACCTCGAAGCGGGTCGTCCCGATCTCCTGGGCCGCGCTGGTCGCGGCGACGAACAGGGCGATCGCCGGTGCCGTTCGTCGTAGCGCGTTCATGAGCGAACCGGCACGATAGCAGCGAGCCTCTCGGCTAAGCTCTTCGCCCGTGAATACCCTTGCGATTGCGCTCGCGGCGCTCGTGACGCTGGCTCCGCCAGTTCTCGTCGCGCAGGACCAGAATGCGGATCCCGCGGACGGCGGAGATCGGGACGGCTCGGCTCCGGAAACCGTGTTCTACGAAACGGCCACGGTGCGGGCCCGCGCCCTGGAGGGTGCGACCGCCTCGGTCCAGGTCGTCGACAGGGACGAGTTGCAGCACCTGGCGGTGCGCGATGCGGCCGAGGCGCTGCGCCTGGTTCCCGGCGCCTGGGTGCTCGGGAACGACTCCAGCGCCGCACTCGCGGGCATATCGCTACGCGGCGGCGACGCGAACTTCTCCCTCGTCCTGATCGACGGCGTGCCGATGGCGGACAGCACCGACCAGTACGGCGGCGCCTTTCCGCTCGGCAGCGTGGGAGCGGCCGAGATCGAACGGCTGGAGGTGGTTCGCGGGCCGCTGTCGTCGTTCTACGGGTCGAGTTCCCTGGCCGGAGCGGTGCAGTTGATCACAGCGGCCCCGCGCGACGAGGCGCCCTTCCTGGGCTGGAGCGCGCAAGCGGGAGATCACGACCACCTCAGCAGCCGGCTTTCCTGGGGGCGCGCCGGCGAGTCGTCGCACGGCTCGATCAATGCCGCGGTTCGCGAAGAACAGGGCCGGGTCGGCGAGGACGCGCTGGAGCAGCAGACGTTCAGCGCGCGCTGGGGCCGGAACCTGGGTGAGGCTTCCGCGCTTCGCCTCTCGGGGCGCTTCTCCGACTGGAAGGCGGACGACTACTCGGACGGCTCCGGCGGTCCGGTCTTCGGCAGCGGCGACCTGCGGGAGTCGGACCACGGCGATCTCGGGCTCGCGGCGACGGTCGACCTGGGCGCCGGGGAGGCCTGGCGCCACACGCTGCGGTCGACGTTCTACGAGCACACGCTCGACAGGACCAGTCCCCCCATCGTTCCCGTCGTGCCGCCGATCACCGAGTCCACGGAGTTCGACGACCTGCGGGTGGCCTGGACCGGCGCCTTCGCTCCGGCCGGCGGCGCGCCGTACGACATCAGCCTGGGCGTCGAGGGCCTCGCGGAGGAGGGCCGCAACGAGAGTCTGCTGCTGCTGCCGCCCTACTTCGGCGGCCCGCTCGCCGGCGACTACCTGATCGAGCGGGAGCGTGCCGGCGCGTTCGCGGAGTGGCGCTGGAGCCGCGGCGGTTTCGTGGCCGAGCTCGGTGCGCGCGCCGACTTCTTCGAGGGTGAAGGCGAGGAAGTGAGTCCACGGGTCGGCCTGCGTTACACCCCCGAGGGCGGCGCGTGGTCGGTACGGGCGTCGGCGGGCGAGGCCTTCAAGCTGCCGAGCCTCTACGCCCTGGCGACTCCGCGGGCGATCGGCGGCAACCCGAACCTGCAGGCCGAGACCAGCGCCGGGGCGGACCTGGGAGTCGAGTTCCACGCCGCCGGCGCGGTACGTGGCGGCCTGACCCTGTTCTCGAACCGCTTCGAGAACCTGATCGACTTCGACTTCGACACCTTCCAGATCGTGAACCGGAGCAAGGTGGACGCCCAGGGCGTGGAGGCGTTCCTCGTGTGGAATCCGTCGGCGCGCGTCGGAGTCGACGTCCGCCTGACCTCGCAGGACACCGAGGACCTGGCTACGGGCCGGACGCTGCGTCGCAGGCCGGATCTCTACGGAGGCGTCGGCTTGCGGGTCGACCTGAGCGAGTCGGTCCGGCTCGGCCTCGAAGCGCGGCACACCGGCTCCTATCTCGACGAGCAGATTCCGGCGCCGTTCCAGACTTCGGTGGCCGGCCGGGATCTGGTCGGCCTGTCGCTCGCCTGGCAGGCCGCGGAGCGGTGGCGGATCAGCCTGCGCGCCGACAATGCCTTCGACGAGTCGTACGAGACCCAGGTTGGTTTCCCGGGCCCGGAACGCTCGGTCCGGATCGGCGTTCGCTATGGGCAGTAGAAAGACCGTTGGTTGCAGAAGAGAATCGCGCTACCCGGCGCCACTTCTCTGGGTGCGCGGGTCTTCTGACCCGCATCGAGCGCGAGGCTGCGAAGCAGCGAGGGCGATTCCCTGCCATGGAGGATGAACGGATGAAGACGATGTCGATGGTTGTTGTTGCAACGCTGCTGGCGATCGGAGCGGCCGCCTGCGTGGAAGTTCGGGTAAGCACTGCGGACAGCGCCGAAAGCGAAGAGGCCGCGGCCGCCGTGGACGCGGCCCCGGGTGAGCTCACGGCCGAGGAGGCCGCGGCCGGCTTCCAGTCGCTCTTCGACGGCGAGTCCCTCGAGCACTGGCGGGGCTTCAGGCTCGACCAGGTGCCGGCCGGCTGGGCGGTGGTGGACGGCGTGATCCACTTCGTGCCGCCCGAGGGCGACGACGCCGGGCCGCGGGCCGATCTGATGACCCGGGAGCAGTACCGGTCATTCGAGTTCCGGTTCGACTGGGCGGTGACGCCGGGCGGAAATAGCGGGGTGATGTTCCACGTTTCAGAAGACGCCCGAGCGTCCTATTCGACGGGCCCCGAGTTCCAGATCCTGGACGACGGCGGGCACCGGGACGGTCAGCGGATGGAAACCTCGGCAGCCTCGAACTACGCCCTTCACGCCCGGCAGGGCGGCGAGCTGGCGCCCCTGGGCGAGTTCAACACGAGCGCGTTGCGGGTCGAGGGCGCCGCGGTCACGCACTGGCTGAACGGCGAGAAAGTCGTGGAGTACACGCTCTGGGACGACGAGTGGAAGGCACTCGTCGCGGCCAGCAAGTTCGCCTCCATGCCCGGCTACGGGATGATGGAGACGGGCCACATCGCGCTTCAGGACCACGGCAACGAGATCTGGTTCCGCAACCTGCGCATCCTCGTGCTGCCCGACTGACGATGACCATCGACGGCCGCGAGGACCTGGAGGGGCTGCGCCGCGCGGGTCGGGTAGCGGCCCGGTGTCTGGCGCGGATGGGCGAGGCGCTCGATCCGGGCATGACGACGGCCGAGCTGGATCTGGTCGGCCGGGAGTACATGGAGGCCCACGGCGCGCGCTCGGCGCCCGAGTTCTGCTACGACTTCCCGGCGGCCACCTGCATCAGCGTCAACGAGGAAGTCGCGCACGGCATCGCCGGCGAGCGGCGGATCGAGGCAGGGGACCTCGTGCACGTCGACGTCTCCCTCGAACTCGACGGCTACTTCAGCGATACGGGCGCGGCGTACCCGGTTCCGCCAGTGAACGAGGTGAGGCGGCGGATGATCTCGGCCACCCGGCGGGCGTTGCGGGAGGCGATGCGGCAGGCCCGCCACGGGCGCCGGCTGCGCAACATCGGCCGCGCGATCGAAGAGACGGCGACGAAGACCGGCTTCGGCCTGATCCGCAACCTGGGCTCGCACGGCATCGGCCGCTCGCTCCACGAGGAGCCGAAGTTCGTGCCCGGTTTCGACGACCCGAACGACGAACGCTTCCTGCATGACGGCATGGTGCTGACGATCGAGCCGTTCCTGACCAACGGCCGCGAGCAGGCGAAGACCGCGAAGGACGGCTGGACGCTGCTCAACAAGCCCGGAACGACGACGGTCCAGTTCGAGCACACGATCGTCGTGACCCGGAAGAAGCCCCTGGTGATGACGCTGCCGTAGCGGGTGGTGCAGGGATGAGCGAGCGGCGGCGGCGAAGCCCATTCGGCACGGTTCTCGGTCTGAGCCTCGCCTTGGGGGCGGCCGCGCCGGCCCAGGAGCAGGAGCCGCCGGGACGTGCCGGTGGCGGGGACGCGGACGGCGTGGCCAACGTCGTGCTGAAGGCGGTCGCCTATCGCACGGTTTCCGCCGACGTGACCCTCGCAGCCAGGAACGCGGACGGCGTCGAGCAGGAGTTGCCCGTGATCAGCGGTCGGCCATTCCAGGTGTTTCTGTTCGAGCCCGGGCCGTGGACGGTGCGGCCGGCGTCCGGCAGCGGATTCTGGGGTCGTGAGGTCTACATCGGCCCCGAGCTGGCGCCGGAGGTTCCAGACGAGCCGCAGCCGGAGGGCGGCGGCAGTGAGCCGCCGGCGCCCTCGGTCGTGCCGGTGTTTGAAGTGCCGGTCTTCCCGGCGGTCGCCGTATCGGGGCGCGTGGTCGGTCCTCGGCGACCGGCGTCCGAAGTCTCGATCCTCCTCGGCGATGTCGATCCGGAACGGATGGATCCGCGGTTCAGCCTGAAGGGATCGAGGATTCGCTGCCCGGTGGCGGCCGACGGTCGCTGGTCCTGCGACCTGCCGGGCACGCTGGCCCACCTGGTGTTCTGGTTGCCCGGACACTCGCCGGAGTACCGCTGGGAGACGCCGCTGTTCGGCCGGCGGCAGCTTCGCCTGGGCGACCAGCGGCTCGTCCCCGGCGCCAGTCTCGCCGGTTTCGTCGCCGCGGGGCAGGGTTTCAGGGAACTGATCGAGCGCTGCGTCGTCCACGTCGCGAAGGCCGACCCGGCGTTCTGGACGACCGGACTCGAGGACGTGCTGGCGACAGTGGACGTGGCCCGGGACGGTTTCTTCCAGGCACCGGGCCTGGGCCCCGGCCATCACTGGATTCAGGTGGATTGCGACGGCAGGGTGGCCGCGCGCGCGGGCCCCTACACGCTCGAGCGAAACGCCGAGACGTTTCCCAGGAAGCGGCTTTCGCTGACGCGAAGTCACCTCCTGGAACTCTCCGTGCTCCCCGCGGATTCGCCCTACGACAGCCACTGGGTGGCCCGATTGAAGCAGATCGAGCCCGAGGACCGAGTCGAGTTCTGGCGCCAGTACCGCCCCGGGGACTATCCCCAGCAGAGGGCGGTGGTCGAGGGCGGCCGCGTCCAGTTCCACGTGCCGGGAAACGGTGCCTTCAGCGTGGAGATCACGGACGAGGCGGGCGGGCGGTTCGGAGGACTGGACTACCTCGAGGTCGTGAACGATCTGACCGCGACGGTCGAGCTCGACCTCGTGCCGGTCGTGGGGCGTCTGATGCTGGACGACGTGCCGGTGCCCGGGCTCGTCTTCTTCGGTGGTCGCCAGACTTCGCCGGACCTGACCTTGCGGAGCGACAACGAGGGCTGGTTCCGGGGCGCGTTGCCGGGGCGGGAAGGCTGGCGGGTCGACGTCGTGGCGCCGGACTACGAGGTGATCCAGTTCTTCCACAACATCGACGTGCCGGCGGACGAGCCGCTGGTCCTGGAGCTGGCCGACACCGTGGTTCAGGGCCGCGTGCTGAGCGCGTCCTCGGGTCAGCCGGCGGAGCGCGTCATCGTCCGCTTCGAGTCCGCGGACGGGCAGCTCGTTCACCAGGCGACCTCTGGTGAGGACGGCTCCTACTCCGCTCGCGGCGTTCCGCCAGGCTGGGTGAGGATCTCGGCCCAGCGTTTGACGCTGACCCGCTGGGAGGTAAGTGAGGCGTTCGAGACGACTCTGAATCCCCGGCAGTCTCTGACGGTGGACCTCGTGTTGCGGGAGCGGATGGAGTAGCTGGTACCCTGCGCCGCCATGGGTCCGCTCGACGGCTTGCGGGTGATCGAACTGGCGACGATGGTCTCGGGGCCGATCGCCACCATGCTGCTGGCGGACCAGGGCGCCGAAGTGATCAAGGTCGAAGCGCCCCCGGGCGGCGACATCATGCGCCGGCTGGGACCCCAGCGCGGCGGCGTCACGGCCGGGTTCGCGACGATCAACCGGGGCAAGCGGTCCCTCGTCCTCGACCTGAAGCAGGAACGCGGCATCGGGATCCTGCTCGACCTCGTCGGCACCGCCGACGTCTTCGTCCAGAACTTCCGCCCCGGCGTGGTCGACAAGCTGGGGCTGGGCGCCGAGCGCTTGCGCGAGTTGAATCCTCGTCTCGTCTACGTCTCGATCAGCGGCTTCGGACAGGAAGGACCGTACGCCCAGAAGCGCGTCTACGACCCGATCATCCAGGCCCTGTCGGGATTCGCGGACATCCAGGCCGATCGGGTCACGGGCGAGCCGAAGATGGTGAGGACGATCATCCCGGACAAGGTGACCGGCTTGACCGCGGCCCAGGCGATCACGGCGGCGCTGCTGGCCCGCGAACGGACGGGCGAGGGCCAGCATCTCGAGCTCGCGATGCTTGACGCGACGATCTCCTTCACCTGGCCCGAGGGCTTCGTGCGCCAGATCCTGGTCGGCGGCGAGGTCGCGCATGGCCGGCCCGGGTCGACCAGCGACCTGATCTACCAGACCGCCGACGGCTACATTACGGCGTCCACCATCTCTGACGCCGAGTGGGAGGGCATGGCGCGGGCCACCGGTCATCTCGAGTGGCTGGAGGACGAGCGGTACAACACGGCGGCGGGGCGGATCTCGAACGCGGACTCGCGCCTGGGCATGGTCGGCGACGTCATGCGGCAACGCACCTCCGCGGAGTGGATCGCCGCGCTCGAAGCGGAGGACGTGCCCTGTGCGCCGATCCTGACCCGCAACGAGGTGCTGACCGATCCGCAGGTGGTCGAGAACGAGTTGCTGCGGGAAGTCGATCATCCGCAGGTCGGCCGCATGAGGGTGCCTCGTCCGGCGGCGAAGTTCTCGGGTACGCCGCCGGCGCCGGTTGCGCCGTCGCCGGCCCTCGGCGAGGGCGCCGACGGCCTGCTGGGGGGGTTGGGCATGACGGCCGCCGAGATCGACGAACTGCGCCGGCTGAAGATCGTCGGTTGAGTCGGTCCGGGCAGCGTTCCGCGGGCGGTCGGAAGGGTCTGGAAGGGGCTGGCCGGCGGGGATAAAGTGCCCCGGTCGTGCGCTGGCTGCACTACTACCTCCGTCTGCTGGCCGCGGCGTCCCTGCTGCTGATCGCGGCCGGCGGCCTGGTCACGAGCACCGACTCGGGACTCGCCGTTCCCGACTGGCCGAACACGTACGGCTACTTCATGTTCGCCTTCCCGTTCTCGAAGATGGTGGGCGGCATCCTCTACGAGCACGGCCACCGCCTGATCGCGAGCGTGGTCGGCCTGATGACGATCGGTCTGGCGGTGTGGGCCTCCCGCGTCGAGACCCGCGCCTGGGTGCGTCGACTGGCCTGGACGGCGCTCGCCGCGGTCATCGCTCAGGGACTGCTCGGCGGCATCACCGTGATCTACCTGCTGCCGAAACCGATCTCGATCAGCCATGCCGGTCTGGCCCAGCTCTTCTTCGCTCTGGTCGTGAGCCTGGGCATCTTCACGTCGCCGGGCTGGCGAAGGGGCTTCGGGCGGTCGGAACCGCTGGACGACCCGCTGCTGGCCCGGCTCGCACTGGCCGTTCCGGTGCTCGTGTACGTCCAGATCCTCCTTGGCGCGACGATGCGTCACAACGACGCCGGGCTCGCCATCCCGGACTTCCCGCTGGCCTTCGGGCGGCTGCTCCCGCCCGAGTGGAGCCTGGGCATTGCCCTCCACTTCGCGCATCGACTGGGCGCTGTAGCCGTGACCGTCGCGGCGGTGGCCCTGATCGTGCGCGTCCTCAGGGTTCATCGGCACCGGCCGGAGCTCGCCCGCGCGGCGCTGCTGCTGGGGACGGTGCTGCTGGCTCAGGTCGGCCTCGGCGCATGGACCGTCTGGAGCGGCCTGCAACCGCACGTCAACACCGCACACGTGGCGACCGGCGGCCTGCTCTGGGTCGTCTCGGTGGCGCTGGCGTTGCGGGTGCACCGCGCCTGGTTCGGCGACGCTTCGTCCATCCGGGCTACTCGCTTCGCGACGAGCACCGGTGACGCCCCCGGGCGGGTCCCTGCGTGACGCTCCTCGCCGCGGAAGCGACACGGCCGAACCGTGCCGCCCTGTGGCTGGCACTGGCCAAGCCGCGGCTCAATGCCCTGGCCGTTGCCACCGTCGGCATCGGCTACTACCTCGGAGCCGGCGCGCTCGAGCTGGGAGTGCTCCTCTCCGTCCTGATCGGCTCCGGTCTCGTCGCCGCCGCCGGCGCCGCGTTCAACCAGGTCGCGGAGCGCGACCTCGACGCCCTGATGATCCGGACCCGCTCCCGGCCCCTGCCCCTGGGCGGCATCTCGCCGGCGGCGGGCCAGCTATTCGCCACCGTTCTGAGCATCGCGGGTCTCATCGTCCTTGCCCTCGGCGCCAACCCGCTCTCCGCAGTCGTGGCGGTGGCGACCCTCGTCAGCTACGCCTGGATCTACACGCCGCTCAAGCGCAGAACGTCGTTGGCCGTCCTCGTCGGCGCGGTGCCCGGCGCCCTGCCGCCGGTCATCGGTTGGGTCGCCGCGACCGGCGCCCTGACCGTCGAGGCCTGGCTTCTCTTCGGCATCGTCTTCGCCTGGCAGCTCCCGCACTTCCACTCGCTGGCCTGGCTCCACCGCGACGACTACGCCCGAGCGGGCTTCAAGATGCTGGCGGTGGACGATCCGACGGGGCGCCGCACTGCGACTCACTCCCTCGTCTGGGCCCTCGTGCTTGCCGTCCTGTGTCTTCTCGGGGCCGCCGTCGGCCTCACACCCGCGGCCTTCGCCGTCGCGGCCGCCGCCTTCAGCGGCGCCTTCGCTCTACTCGCCGCACGGTTCGCCTTCGACCGCAGCCCCGCCCGCGCACGGATCCTCTTCCTCGGTTCCCTCATCGTGCTGCCGCTGATCTGGATCGCCGTGGTCGCGGGCCACGCGACCCTGTAGCGGGCTATCTCAGCAGCACGATGCGGTTGTCGCCAGCTCCCGGCACCGCGCCAGTCGGAATCGAGTCGTCGAAGGTGGTCAGGACGCCGTCGTTGTGAACAGCCAACGCGAGGAGATAGACGTCCGTGATCTGGCGGTAGCCGCGAAGAGCGCCGGCGGTGAAGTGCTCCTGGTCGCGGAGCGACAGCGAGTCAGGCCAGAAGACGTGATCGTCGGACTCGTGGCAAGAGCGTCGCAGACGCTCGGCCGTTTCGGCGACGGTGGTCCGGCGGCCGGGATACCTGGGGCTGGAGACGATGCGAACGAAGCCGTTCTCGGTCAATGGACAAGTGGCCCAAAGGCCGCGCCCGGTGCTCTCGAACCAGTCGTGTGCTGTCTCGTAGTGGATGTGCTCCGTGTCGAATAATGCGATCAGCACGTTGACGTCGAGCAGCGCCGTCAAGGTTCCTCGTCCCGAAGAGCGTTGACCACCTCGAGCGAGACAGGTCGGGCGCCTTCACGCGGCGGCAGGAGATGTATGCCGTTTCTCGTCACGGTTCGATCTTCTTTGGGCTTGAGCCCTCTTCTGACCAGCTCCGAAACGACCTGACCCATGGGTACGCCACGCTGCGCGGCGAGTTCCTTGGCAGCCCAGAGGACGTCTTCGGCGAGGTTCAACGTGGTACGCATGACGCGAGCATCACGCATCACGCATCAGATGTCAACCGAGAACTCGGCTCGGATCGCGGCGCCGTGTTCATCGAGCTCGGGAACCGGCGGCAGGCGTCTTCCCGGGTCGTTGGGAGCGGCAGCGGGTGCGACCATGTCGATCTCGGTGCCGTCGGGAAGAGGTTGCCTTGCCCGGCGGAGTTGTGGGTGTCGTGACAGGGCGGCCACGTCGTTCAGGAAGCCGTAGGCGATGCGCGCCTGGTTCAGCGCGGCCTTGATCGAGGCCCGGTCGTGGCGCAGGAAGACAGCACGGATCGCGCCTTCTACGGTGTCGCGGGCGTTGGCGCGGTCCACGTTCCGGGGGTAGGCCTCGGCCAGCTCCGGCTGGTCGAGAACCTCGTTGCACAGTCGTGCGAACTCACGGTTGTTCTGAACACCGATCAGGACGGAGTCGCCGTCACCGAGCTCGAACAGGCCGTAGGGCACGATCGTCGGATGGCCGAGGCCGACGCGTGGCCAGTCGAGACCCTGCTGTTCGAAGCGCAGCAGAGGCACGGCCATCCAGTCGGCCATCGTGTGGAAGAGGGTGGCCTCGACGTTGCGGCCGGCGCCGGTGCTCTCGCGATCGATCAGGGCTTCGAGGATGGCGGAGTAGGCGTAGATCCCGGTCGCGAAGTCGCAGATCGACACGCCGACCCGGCCGGGCTCCTCCGGTGAACCGGTGATCGATGCGACGCCGCTCTCGGCCTGAACCAGGAGGTCGTAGGCGCGCATCGACCGGTAGGGTCCCTCCTCGCCGTAGCCCGAGATGTCGCAGGTGATCAGTTGCGGATGACGCTTGCCGAGGTCCTTCGACCCGAAGCCCGCGCGCGCGGCGGCGCCCGGAGCCAGGTTCTGGATGAACACGTCCGCACGCTCGACCATCCGTTCGAGCAGAGTCCGGTCCTCTGCGTCCTTGATGTCGAGCACGATGGACTCCTTGCCGCGGTTCAGCCATGCGAAATAGGCCGAAACGCCGCCGGCGCCGTCGTAGCCGCGGGCGAAGTCGCCGCCCTCGCGCTCGACCTTGATCACCCGCGCTCCGGCGTCGGCGAGCCTGCACGCGGCCAGCGGCGCCGCCACCGCCTGCTCGATGGAAACGACCAGCGTGCCGTCGAGAGGTCGCGAGGCGGTCACGGCGTCAGCGCCAGGCGAAGACCGGCTGCTCGTAGTGGGCCACGCGGACGTCGTTGCCGCGGAGCACGACCTCGAGCATCTGGTAGACGATCGCCGCCGTCGGCGAGTGGACGAGGCCGCCCCGGATGGGCATGGAGAGCACGGGATTCTCGCTCTCCGGTATCTCCCGCAGCACCGGCACGTCCGGACGGTCCAGGTCGATCAGGGGGATGCGGTAAGCCCTGTAGACCTCGGCCGGATTCGGCTCGAGCTCGCGATAGTCGTCGCACCAGAAGACGACCGGCGTGATGACGAAGCCGGAGCGGGTGCCGAAGTCGTCGAGTCGTCCGAGGACGGCAGAGGAGTCGAGGTCCAGGCCCACCTCTTCGTGGAGTTCGCGGAGCGCCGCCTGCTCCGGTGTCTCCGCCTCGTCGATCCGGCCGCCCGGGAGGGCCCACTGGCCGCGGTGCCGCCGCAGCCGGAGCGACCTCCGCGTGAGCAGGAAGCAACCGCGGCCGCCCTGGTCGGGCAGCAGCGTCACGGCGACCGCGGCGTGCGCGTTGGCCGGCGCCGCGCCGGTGTGGCCGGAAGCCTCCGCTGCCCGCGCCGCGGCGGCTTCCGGGTCGAGCGCGCGTTGCTCGAAGCGTCCCAGGTTCCGCTCGGCGTGCGCGAGAAGTTCCGTGCCGTGCCGTGCCGGAAAGCTCATCCTCCGGCGGGAGCCTCCTCGCGGACCAGCTCCAGGAACCGGCCCAGGGTGTCGAGCCGCTCGCGGACGGTGCCCCCGGCGGGGTTGAGGCGCAGGGTCGTCACGCCGGCGTTCCGGTAGGCGCGAATGCGCTCTCGCACGCGGGCTTCGTCGCCGATCAGGGTGTTGCCCAGCACCATCTCGTCGGGAACCCGCGCCGCGGCTTCCTCCCGCTTGCCGGAGATCCAGAGAGCCTGCACTTCGCGGGCGGTCTCGATGAAGCCGGCGCGGCGGTAGGCGTCGTTGTAGAAGTTCGTCTGCGCCGAGCCCATCGCGCCCAGGGTGAAGGCCATCGCCGGTTTGCGGCGGGCGGCCATCCTTTCCAGGTCGTCGCCGAATTCCACGTCGCCGCCGACCTGGACGTCGATGTCTCCGAACGACCTGCCGGCGCGCTCCGCGCCGGCGCGCATCAACGGGAAGAAAGCGTCCGTGTGCTCCGGAATGAAGGACGTGCCGAGCCAGCCGTCGGCGACCTCGCCCGTGTACTCCAGCGACTTCGGACCGAGGGTGGCCAGGTAGATCGGCAGTTCGGGCCGGGGCGGCTGCGACATCCGGATCGCCTTGCCCTCGCCTCCCGGCCGGGGCAGCGTGTAGTGCCTGCCGTCGTACGCGATCTTCTCGCCCGACAGCGCGATCTTCAGGATGTCGACGTACTCCCGCAGGCGGCCCAGCGGCATGGCGAAGGGCACGCCGTGGAGGCCTTCGACCACCTGCGGGCCGCTGACGCCGAGACCGAGCACGAAGCGGTCCTTCGAGATCGACGCCAGCGACATCGCTGTCATCGCGGTCATCGATGGCGCTCGCGCTGAGATCTGCATGATGCCGGTGCCGAGGCGGACCCGCTCGGTCCGCCCGGCGAGAAAGGCGAGCGGAGTCACCGCGTCGGTGCCCCAGGCCTCCGCCGACCAGACGTCGTCGATGCCCATGCGGTCCGCCTCGACGACGTACTCCGCGAGGGCGTCCCAGTTCGTTCCGGAGGCGTACGCGCTCCCTATGCCGATCGCTGTCCGCATTCTTGATTGCTCCTGCTTCCTCGCAGTCCGCGTCGGCGCAGCCCGACGCCGGACCGGTTCGTTCTCGTTCGTTGGCGTGCGTGAGGTCCGGCTACTGGACGGTCGAGGCGCGGACGAAGTAGTTCCTGCGGATGTCGGGGCGGCCCTCGGCGCCTCGACCGAAGTTGGTCTGCAACAGGTCTCCCTGCTTGGTTATCTCCCAGATCTGCTGTACGTCCGCCTCAAAGCCCGGCAGGCTGACCGTGAACGAAACGGTCAGTTTCTTCTTCCGCCACCTGGCCCGCACTTCCTGCATCCGGCCGCTGCCCAGGTCGGCCGCCGCGTGCGGCCTGTTGTTCGTGATGTACGTGACGTTGAGGTTTTGGGGGGTAGGCCAGTCGCGCCGGCGGCTGGTCTGGGTCAACTCGACATCGTCGCCGACCAGGCGGAACTCGATCTCGATGTCGGCCGCGTTCGGTTGCGGTCGATCGGGCCGCCCGGGCCAGGGCGCGTCGCTGCGCGAGATGTCCTTCTGCCAGATGCCGACGAAGCGTTCGTCCTGGGCGGCTGCCGGAGTGCCGGCAAACCAGGCAACGGCGAGCGCGGCGCCGAGGATGACCGCGGGGAGGGCTCTGGAGCTGGAAGCGATCGGGTTCATGGACATCTCCTCGTGGCTGGTTCTGTCCATCTCCTGGCTGGCGTGGCTCGGGAGATCGCCCGATCCTACAGGCCGCTGCCTTCTACGGCCCAAGCTCCTGGTCTCCCAGCAGGTCCGCGAAGTAACGGATCGTCTTCTCCAGGCCGGCCTCCAGGTCCACCTGGGGCTCCCAGTCGAGCACTCCGGTGGCGCGGGTGATGTCGGGCTGGCGCGTCTTCGGGTCGTCGACCGGCAGGGACTGGAACTCGATGTCGCTGCGACTCCCGGTCAGACCCTGGATGACCCGGGCGAACTCGAGCACGGTCATCTCGCGGGGGTTGCCGAGGTTGACGGGGTCGGTCTCCGAGGAATTGAGAAGCCGCCAGACTCCTTCGACCAGGTCGTCGATGTAACAGAAGGAACGCGTCTGGCTGCCGTCGCCGTAGACGGTCATCGGTCTGCCCGAGAGTGCCTGGCGGATGAAGTTCGGCACGACGCGACCGTCGCGGAGCCGCATCCGCGGTCCGTACGTGTTGAAGATGCGGACGATCCGGGTGTCGAGGCCGTGGATCCGGTGGTAGGCCATGACCATCGCTTCCGCGAAGCGCTTCGCCTCGTCGTAAACGCCGCGCGGACCGACCGGGTTCACGTTGCCCCAGTAGGACTCCGGCTGCGGGTGGACCAGGGGATCGCCGTAGACCTCCGACGTCGAGGCGAGCAGGTAGCGGGCGCCGTGGTGCTTGGCCAGGCCGAGCGAGTTGTGGGTGCCGAGCGATCCCACCTTGAGCGTCTGGATCGGGAGTTCCAGGTAGTCGACCGGGCTTGCCGGCGAGGCGAAGTGGAGAACGTTGTCGACGTCGGGCCCGACGTAGACCGGCTTGCTGACATCGTGCTCGATCAGCGTGAAGCGCTCGTTGTCGCGCAGGTGTTCGATGTTGGCCGGGCTGCCGGTGATGAAGTTGTCGACGCAGTAGACGCGGTGGCCCTCGGCGAGCAACCGTTCGCAGAGATGGGAGCCGATGAAACCGGCGCCGCCGGTGACCACGGAAAGCGGTTGGCTCATCCGGCCTCCGATCCGAGAGTGGCGCCGGCCGAGATCGCCAATTCATGCCGGCGCTGGTTGTCGGGCGCTCCGTCGGCCCTCCCGAGCGAGGCGTAGCGGAAGCCGGCGGCGGCCACTCGCTCCGGTTCGTAGAGGTTGCGGAGATCGACGATCGACAGCTCGCGCAGGAGCGTGCGGAGACGGTCGAACTCGAGCGCGCGGAACTGGTTCCACTCGGTGAGGATGGCCAGGAGGTCCGCGCCCTCGGCTGCCTCGTAGGGATCGCCGCAGTAGATCGCGTCGGGGCGGAGGCGGCGCGCGTTGTCCATTGCCGCCGGATCGTACGCGCGAACGGTTGCGCCTCGGGACAGGAGCCGATCGAGCACGAACAGGGCCGGGGATTCCCGGATGTCGTCCGTATCGGGCTTGAACGACAGGCCGAGCATGGCGACCGTCCGTCCCCTGGGGTCCCCGAGCGCGGACTCGATCTTGGTCAGCATCCGCTGCTGGACCCGGCGATTGACCTCGAGCGTTGCCTCGACGATCTGGACTCTCGAGCCGGCGTCCCGAGCCATCGACGCCATGGCGCGAGTGTCCTTGGGGAAGCAGGAACCGCCGAAGCCCGGTCCCGGCCGGAGGAACAGCGGCCCGATGCGGCGGTCCAGTCCCATGCCGCGGGCGACCACCTGGACATCGGCCCCGGTCCGTTCACACAGTTCCGCCACTTCGTTGATGAAGGAGATGCGGGTCGCGAGAAAGCTGTTCGACGCGTACTTGATCATCTCCGCGGTCTCGACGTCGGTGACCACGATCGGGACGCCGCGCGCGCGCAGCGGCGAGTAGATCTCCAGCATGATGTCCGTCGCGCGTTGATCGCGGCTGCCGATGACCAGGCGATCCGGCCGCATGAAGTCCTCGATGGCCGAACCCTCGCGCAGGAACTCGGGGTTGCTGACGACGGAGAAGCTGCGCCGGCGGCCGGCGCTCACGATCTCCTCGATCATCCGGCCGGTGCCGACCGGCACCGTGCTCTTCGTGACGATTGCCTTGTAACCGCTGAGCCGGTCGGAGATGGCCTGCGCCACGTCGCGGACGTAGCGCAGGTCGGAGGATCCGTCCTCGCGGGGCGGCGTGCCGACCGCGATGAACACGGCGACCGCCGACTCGAGCGCCGGCCCCAGTTCGGTGGTGAAGCTCAGCCGGCCGGTCTCCTCGTTCTTCGCGACCAGGGTCTTGAGGCCGGGCTCGTAGATCGGGATGTCGCCGGCCTGAAGCCGCGCGATCTTCGACTCGTCCTGGTCGACGCAGACGACATCCATGCCGAAGTCCGCCAGGCAGGCCCCCGTCACCAGGCCGACGTAGCCGGAGCCGACAACGCAGATTCTCACGTCAGCCTCGGCTTCTTGGTGGCGGTCATATTGTCCGGGCTGCGGATCGTCCGGGGGCGCGCTGACGGTCGGCCATTGCCGGCCTCGCCCGGTGACGGTACGGCTGCTATGTTACAGGGCTCGGAGCGCTTCGTTCGCTCGGCTGCGGCCGGCGGCGCGAAGGAAAACACGCGAAGGACCGGCAGACGAAGGACCACGGTGAGTCGATGAAACGCGGACGACGGCTGAGCAACGCGATCGCGACTCGCAAATCGGTGGTTACCGCGCCGCGGCGCTTCAGCAAGGTGCAGCGCAACGAACCCTGCCCCTGCGGCAGCGGCAGGAAGTACAAGGACTGCTGCTTCAACAAGGGCGAGGCGTTCCTGCGAAAGCTGGAACGCCAGCGCTACAAGGAGCAGCAGAAGGCGGACGGCACGCCCTGGTACGTCCGCTGGCTGACCTGATCCGGCGCCAGGAAGCGCGCTAGACCGGCGTCGGCTCCGCCTTCGCGTCGACCGCCTCGTCGTGGTCCTGCTTCGCCTTGAGCAACTGCGGCATGATCAGGTCGATGTCGCGGTTGTCCCACATGCCGTCCTTGCTGAACTTCCGGATCACCTTGGGCTGCTGCATGATGCCGACCCAGCCGCGCATCACGTCGATGATCTGGGCGGTCATGTCCGCGCCCGCGTCGGATGCCAGCCAGGCGCAGACCGGCGCGATCTGATTCGGGCTTTGCTCCGGCGCGTCCTCGTCGATCTCCATGCCGCGGCCGGCTCGTAGCTCGGCCGTCATCCGCGTCGTGGCGCCCGGCGAGATCGTGTTGACGGTGCAGCGGTACTTGGCCAGCTCCAGCGCCAGGACCCGGGAAAGACCGGCAATGCCGGCCTTGGCGGCGGCGTAGTTGGACTGGCCGAAGTTGCCGTAGAGGCCCGACACCGAGGAGAAGTTGATGATCCGGCAGTCCGGGCGATTCGTCTCGCGGATGTAGCGGGCGAACGGCCGGCTGCAGCAGTAGTGGCCCTTCAGGTGGACGTCGAGCACCGCGTCCCAGTCGGCCTCTTCCAGGTTGAAGATCGTCCGGTCGCGCAGGATGCCGGCGTTGTTCACGAGGATGTCCAGGCCGCCGAACGAGTCGATCGCGGTCTGGAAGATGTTCTGTCCGCCCTCGACGGTGGCCACGGAGTCGTAGTTCGCAACCGCCGAACCGCCGGCGCTCCGGATCTCCTCGACCACCTCGTCGGCGATTCGCGAACCGCCGGTGCCGTCGGTCGCGCCGCCCAGGTCGTTGACCACCACGTTCGCGCCCTCCTCCGCGAACCTGATCGCGATGCCCTTGCCGATGCCGCGTCCGGCGCCGGTGACGATTGCCGTCCTGCCTTCGAGGATTCCCATCTCTTCGTGTCTCCGTCGGTTGGTCCTGCTGTCGATCGGGGCCGGTACTCTACGTGACGACCGCGACGCCCTGGCTCACCGCCTCCTGGCCCTCCGCGTTGAGGACCCGGAAGGCGACGAGGCGTCCGCCGTCTTCCGCCTCGCCGGCGGGCGCGTGCTCCACCGCGATCGTCGTGCCGGGGATGACCATCGCGCTGAACCGGCCGTGGAGCCGTCTGAGCCGGAGCGGGTCGCCGCCGCCGTGGGCGCGGAGCACCTCGCGGCCGGCGAGAGCCCAGGTCGCGGTGCCATGGAGGATGATGTCGGGCAGGCCGGCGGCGAGTGCCACCTCGCGTTCCGTGTGGATCGGGTTCCAGATCCGCGCGCACTCGGTATAGACGTGCGGCATCCCCCGCGGCACGAAGATCTCGCTCCGCTGCCGGCCGTTCCCGTTCCAGGACAGCCTGGGAGTCTCGGGCGCCGGCTCCGTCTCGGCGTTGGGGCCCGTCGTGTCGACGCCGCGGAAGATCGAACGCGACCAGGAGGTCGTGACCGGGCGGCCCTTCCCGTCGACCGTGTCGAGGCGGGTGGTCAGCAGCACGCCGGCCCGCGTGCTCCGGATGCCGACGTAGCGGCCGCGGGTGGTCAGCGAATCGCCGGGGCGGATCGGCCGGTGGAAGTGGGAGTCCTGGCTGGCGTGAACGCCGCGCCTCAGCTCGTGCGGTTCGCCGCCGAGGAGCTCGGAGCCGCGGCCGCGGCTGACGACGGGCCACTCGAGCGACACGCAGTACGAAGGCGGCGCCGCGACGCCGCCGCTCCGGGCGTCGTCGAACACCGCGTCGCAGGTGTCGCCGATGCCGGCGGCGTAGGCGAGCACGTCGCGTACGGTGGCCTCGACCGTCGAGGAGCTGAGTTCGCAGCCGGCCGCGGCGGTGGAGAGGGGCATTGCGTCGCGCCTCCGTACCGGGTCAGTCGGGAGCGTCCGCCAGGCGGCGCTCCAGGTCCTGGAGCCGGCCCTTCAGTTCGTCGAGTTCGGCGCGCGTGGCGTCGCCGCCGTCTTCGGGCGCGGATGCGGCCGTGGGTGGAGGGGCCGGCGGCTCTTGAGCTTCACGGCCGGGGCCGGCGCCGCCGCCTCTGCCGAACACCCCCTCCATCTGCCGCGTCATCTGCGCGTGCATCTCCTCCGCCATGGCGCGAGGGTCCCAGAGGCGCATCCAGGACGGGTCCGGCGCGAACGGGCTTCGCTGCATCGTTTCGCGGACCCGTTCGTAGACTTCGCCGGCGCTCTTCAGGTACAACTGGAAGAAGTCCCGGCCCGCCTGGTCCCGCGCCCGCACCAGGTCGCGGAGGAACTCGAGCGGCGGTCCGTGCTCCGGATCTTTCGCGCCGTCGACGATGATCTGGGTCAGAACGTGGCGGGTGACGTCCTCTCCCGTCTTCGAGTCGACGACCTGGATGTCCCGCCCGCCGCGGACGAGTTCGGCGACACCCTCGAGATTCACGTAGCGGCTGCTGTGGGTGTCGTACAGCCGGCGGTTTTCGTACTTCTTGATGACGATCGGGTCGGTCATGCGGAGGGGGGTTGACACGGTGCAGCATATTGTGCAGCATTCTTGCTGCATTGCACAAGACGGACGTCGTCAAGTGAAGCGGCCGTCACTAGTGCAACCGACGAAACAGGCCTGCGAGCCGCGAGACCCGGTGGGGCAGAGGCACGTGGGCCATCCGAGCAACGGATCGTACCACTCAGGAGACCTCAGATGACGACCAGCACAACCACGGCGACGAAGAGCCCGAGCCAGGCTTTCCGCGGCTCGATGATCGATGCCAACCGGCAGGCGCTCGACTTCCAGAAGCGGGTGTTCGACACGAGCTTCGACATGGTGGCCTCCATGCAGGAGCGCCGCGAGGAGGCGATCACCAGGTGGACCGAGAACTCCGAGCGGCTTCCGGCCGAGGCCAAGAGCCTCGTTCAGGAGTGGGTCCGGTTGTTCCAGGACGGTCGCAACTCCTACCGCTCCGCGGTCGACGCGAGCTTCGGTCTGGCCAACAGTTACCTCGACTCGCTCACCGCGCAGGCGGAGGAGTCGGCGTAAGCTCCCGTCATGTCCGACGATCGCCCGACGCCTTCGCCGCCCGCCGACCCCTTCGCCGCCTGGCGTGAGTGGGTCACCCAGTCCGAGCACCAGATGAACAAGGTGTTCAACGACATGATGGGCACGGAGCAGTTCGCCCGTGCCTCGGGCGGCTGGATAGAGGCGATGACCATGTTCCAGCAGACGATGAACGAGGGCGCGCAGCGCTACTTCCAGGCGGTCAACCTGCCGACGCGGAACGACCTCAGCGAACTCGCGGAGCGCTTGACCGCGGTCGAGGAGAGGCTGCTGCGGATCGAGGGGTTGCTCGCCCAGGCCATTGGCCGGAAAGGCGACGCGAACCCGGCCCCCCGGCCCGCTCGCACCCGCCGTCCACCGTCGGAGCAGAAGGCGGAATGACGACGCCGGCCGCCGGCCCTTCGGCCCGCAGCGCGACGCCCGTACTGGACACGACCGCCGGCGTCGCGGAGAGCGTGCGGCGTGAAATGGAACGCACGTTCCGGCGGAGCGTCAAGGGCCTGGAGTACATCTCCACGGGCGACCCGGGCGTAGGCCTGACGCCGAAGGACACGGTCCACAGTCGGGGCACGCTCCGCCTGTACCACTACCGGGCGCGGGTGGACGAGGTGTACCGGACACCGATCCTGCTGGTCATGTCTCTGATCAGCAAGCCCTACATCCTCGACCTGGCGCCGGGCCACAGCCTGATCGAGTTTCTGCTCGACCGCGGCTTCGACGTCTACATGATCGACTGGGGCACGCCCCGGCCCGAGGACAGCCGCCTGCGGCTGGAGGACTACGTGCTCGACTTCATTCCCGAGTGCGTGGAGGTCGTCCACGAGCGGAGCGGCGAGCCCGACGTGTCGATCGTCGCCTACTGCATGGGCGGGCTGCTGGGCGCGCTGTACGCGGCGCTTCATCCGGATGCCTCGTCCGGCGGGCGGCTGCGCAACCTGGCCTGCTTCACGACCCCGGTCAACTACGACGGAATGGGACTCTTCAGGACCTGGACGGATCCTGCCCACTTCGACGTCGACCGGATCGTCGATCGGCTGGGCAACGTCCCGCCCCAGATGCTCTATGCCTCCTTCAACGCCCTGCGGCCGGCGTCCCAGGTCGCGGGCCGGGTGCGACTCTGGGACAACATGTGGAACGACGAGTTCGTGACCTCGTACCGCCGTCTCCAGCGCTGGGCCGCCGACCAGATCCCCTTCCCGGGCGAGTGCTTCCGCCAGACGACGAAGGAGCTTCAGCAGCAGAACCTGCTGATGAAGGGCGAGTTCCGGCTCGGCGGCAGGCTCGTCGACCTGTCGAACATCAAGGTCCCCTTCATCCACGTCGTCGCGGAGCACGACCACATCGTGCCGTACGAGGCGGCCCGCGACCTGGTCGGAATGGTCGGCTCCGAAGACAGGCAGGAGCTCATGCTGAAGGGCGGCCACGTCAGCCTGGTCGCCGGGGGGAACGCGGTGCGCCGCCTGTGGCCGCGCCTCGAGGGGTGGCTGGCCGAGCGCTCGGTCTGAGGGGGAAGAACGGGATATGGCAGACGAGAAGAACCGCGTCGAAGAGAACCGCCCGCTGTCGATGGCGCCCGTCGACCGTGTCGCCCGGCGGCTGAACGCCCGTGAGCTGACGGTACGGCCGATGGACGCGGACGATCGCACAGCCGTCCTCGCCTTCGCCGACGGTCTTCCGGACCACGATCTCCTGTTCCTGCGCCGCGACATCCGCGAGGCCGACGTGGTCGACCAGTGGATCGGCGAGATCGAGTCGGGCCAGATGACGACGTTGCTCGCCCTGGCGGACGCCGAGCTGATCGGCTACGCCTCGATCGACCGCAGCCAGTTGCAGTGGTCCTCCCACGTCGCCGAGATTCGGGTCGTGATCTCCGAGTCGGCGCGCGCCATGGGCCTCGGCCGGCTGCTCGTCGAGCAGGCGTTCCAGGCGGCTGTCGCGGCCGGCATCGAGAAGGTCGTGGCGCGGATGACGCCGGACCAGAAGGGCGCCGTCGCGGCCTTCGAGGGACTTGGCTTCCGCCCCGAGGGGCTGATGCGGAATCACGTCCGCGACCTCTCCGGCGAGAAGCACGACCTGCTCGTCATGGGGCTCGACATCGTCGCCCTGCACGGGACGCTGGAAGGCTACGGTATCGACGAGGCAGTGGCCGCCGCCGTCGATTAGACCGGTCGCGCTACGATCCGGCCGGATCGCTGAACGCCTGAGGAGAAGGAACCCATGCGAGACAACGTCGGACTCATCCTGACCAAGCGCGCCTCCCTGTCGCCGGATATGGAGGGTTTCGTCGACGTCGAAACGGAGCGCCGTTTCACGTTCGCCGAGTGGAACCTGCGCTCGAACCGGACCGCCAACGCGCTCCGCGAACTCGGTGTCGGCAAAGGCGACCGCGTGGCGCTGTTGCTGGTGAACAGCGTGGAGTACATGGAGACGTTCTTCGCGATCGCCAAGATCGGCGCCGTTTGCGTGCCGCTGAACTGGCGGCTGACGCCCGAGGAACTGTCCTTCATCATCCGTGACGCCGGCGCCGAGACGCTCGTCTTCGGCGACGAGTTCCAGGCCCAGGTGCTGGACCTGATCGCGCGCGGCGGCGGCGAGAACGGCACGGACGTCACGCGGTGGGTGCACGTCGGCCCGGACGAGCAGCGGCCGGACGGCTGCCTCTCGTACCTCGACGCGACGTCGGCGGCGAGCGACGCGGAGCCCGAGATCGGGGCCCTCGACGACGACCTGCTGTACATCATGTACACCTCGGGCACGACCGGCCTGCCCAAGGGCGCGGTCCACACCCACGCGTCCGCGTTGTGGGCGGGCCTGACGATCATGGCCAGCGCCGACACCCGCTACGGCGACCGCTACCTCGTCTCGTTGCCGCTGTTCCATGTCGGCGCGCTGACCCCGGCCACCGGCAACGTGCACCGCGGCAGCACCAGCGTCGTGCTGCGGGCCTTCGACCCGGTGCGCACCTGGCAGTTGATCGACGAAGAGAAGATCGACGTGATGCTGAAGGTGCCGGCGATGCTCAACTTCATGCTCCAGGTCTACGATCCCGAGCGCTGCAAGCATGAGCGGCTCCGCTGGTGCATGAGCGGCGCGGCGCCGGTACCGGTCAACCTGATCGAGGCCTACGACAAGCTGGGCATCGAGATCCACCAGGTCTACGGCCTCACCGAGACCTGCGGCCCGGCCTGCCTGATCTCGCCAGAGGACGCCATCCGCAAGGCCGGTTCGACCGGCAAGGCCTTCTTCCACACCTCCGTGCGCGTCGTGGACAACGACGGCAAGGACTGCGCCCCCGGCGAAGCGGGCGAGGTCCTGGTCGCCGGCCGCCACCTGATGAAGGAGTACTGGAACCGGCCGGAAGCCACGGCCGAGAGTCTCGTGGACGGCTGGTTCTACACCGGCGACGGCGCGGTGATGGACGAGGACGGCTTCGTGTACATCCAGGACCGGTTGAAGGACATGATCATCTCCGGCGGCGAGAACGTTTATCCGGCGGAACTCGAAGAGGTCATCGGCCGCCACCCCAAGGTGCTCGAAGTCGGCGTCATCGGCCGCGAGAGCGAGAAGTGGGGCGAGTCCCCGGTCGCGATCGTCGTCCGCTCCGACGAGAGCCTCGAAGGCGAAGAGGTCCTCGAGTTCTGCCAGGACAAGCTGGCCCGCTTCAAGCAGCCGGTCGCCGTCCACTTCATCGACCAGTTGCCGCGGAACCCGTCCGGGAAGATCCTGAAGCGGCTGCTGCGCGAACAGTTCAACTGAGTCGGCACCCCCAGTTCCGCGTCGGGCGGGACAACATCAGCCCGTTCGGGCTCGACATTCACCACCCGGTGTTCGTCGTCTCGGCGGCTGTGATCGTCCTGTTCGTCCTCGGCACGCTGGTCTTCCAGAGCCAGGCCGCGCGGTTCTTCAGTTGGCTGCTTCCGGCGATCATCGGCGCTTTCGACTGGTTCTTCCTGTCGGCCGGCAACGTTTTCGTTCTCTTCGCCCTGCTGCTCGTGTTCCTGCCGGTGGGCAGGGTGCGGCTGGGTGGCCCGGACGCGAAGCCGGAGTTCTCGTACCTGGGCTGGTTCGGGATGCTGTTCGCCGCCGGCATGGGCATCGGCCTGATGTACTTCGGCGTTTCGGAGCCGCTGTCCCACTTCGGCGCCGTCTTCGACGGGCCGGTGATCGACGGCGACGGCCTGCGCAGCGACGCCGCGCCGCTGGGAGGCGCCGCCGGTGACGCGATGGCCGCGCGCGACCTCGCGATGGCGGCGACGATCTACCACTGGGGTCTGCACCCGTGGGCGATCTACGCCGTGGTCGCGCTGGCGCTGGCGTTCTTCGCCTACAACCACGGCTTGCCGCTGACCCTGCGCTCGGCCTTCTACCCGATCCTGGGCGACCGCGTGCGCGGCTGGTGGGGACACCTGATCGACGTCCTCGCCGTGTTCGCCACGCTGTTCGGCCTGGCGACGTCGCTCGGACTGGGGACCACCCAGGCCCTGGCCGGGTTCAACCTGTTCTACGGCTGGGGCACGGGCGGTCTTGCCGCCGTGGTGCTGATCGGCCTCATCACGTTGCTCGCCGTCGTTTCGGTGGTACGCGGCATTGACCGAGGCATCAAGGTGCTGTCGGGAGTCAACATGACCCTTGCCCTTGCCCTGTTGCTCGCGGTCATCGTGATTGGCCCGACTGGCGAGATCCTGGTCACCGCCGCCAGGGGCGCGTTGGCCTATGGCGCGAACTTCGTGCCGCTGGCGATGCCGTTCGGTCGTGAGGACGTGAGCTTCTCGCATGGCTGGACCACGTTCTACTGGGCCTGGTGGGTGTCCTGGTCGCCGTTCGTCGGCATGTTCATCGCCCGCGTCTCCCGCGGCCGCACCGTGCGCGAGTTCGTCGTGTGCGTGATTCTCATCCCGACGCTGCTGTCGATCGTCTGGATGGCGGCCTTCGGCGGCACGGCGATCTCCCAGACGATCGCGGACAGCACGGCGCCGGTGGCGTCCGCGGCCCAGGAGGTCATGTTCTTCCGGATGGTCGAGCAGTTCCCCCTCAGTGCGGTGCTGTCGCTCGCCGGCATCGTCCTGGTGCTCGTGTTCTTCGTCACGTCGTCCGACTCCGGCTCGCTCGTCGTCGACACGATCACCGCAGGCGGCAAGGAGGACGTGCCGACCAGCCAGCGTGTCTTCTGGGCCACCCTCGAAGGCGTCGTCGCCGCGGTCCTGCTCCTCGTCGGCGGCACCGGCGCTCTGGACGCCTTGCGGGCGATGACCGTTTCGACGGGCCTGCCGTTCACATTGGTGTTGCTGGCTATGTGCTACAGCATCTGGGTCGGCCTGTGGGCCGCGGTGAGGGAGAAGAGGGGCGTCTGACGGCCGTTGTCGAGAGCGGTTCGGCTAGGGTTCAGCTTCGACGAGAGACCTGCACGGCTCTTCCACTGCCGCCGATTCGGGTGGGAGTTACGGCGAGCCCTTCCACCTTCGACTCCGCACGCGGAGTCCGAACTCCTTCCGCTGTTCCCATGCGCTTTCGAGAAGAGCTTCCGCCGGGCTGCCCGCCGGACGATGCGGTGGAGATCAACCAGCCGCGCGTGGTGTACCGACTGGCTCGGACCCTTCCGCCCTCGGAGGACGACTTCATGTCTCAGCGCGCCGAGAAGCCGGGACAGAGCTTCTCTGGCGTCTCGGAATGTCAGGCACGGGGACTGTCGGTCCACGAAGATCGGGCCGACTCCGAGCGAGCGGCGAAGCTACCGGCGTTGCGCGGACGCCATGTCTGTAGACTGCTCTTGAGTGCCGGTGCGGGCCGAATCCTGCAGACAGGCAAGCCGTCGCACCACACTTGGTGGCCCTACGCCAACTACGATGTCCTGGCCTGCTTTGAGGGCGACAACTCATGACGAGCATCAGCCACCGGGCAACCCTCTTCTGGTACGACGGCCCTCAGGTGTTCGAGGCGCGCGATCCGATTGGCGGTCACTACGTTGCCGTGGCTATCGAGGAACCGCCGGGAAGGGGTCGCTATCTCGTCGTGGGTGTGGCGCCCGAGGAGTTGCGCCGTCTTCGGTCCGGGATCGTTGACCTGCGATCCGTGCTGCTCGATGCGGGTGGCGAGAAGTGGTTTCTGACATCCGCCGATGCTGATCCTTCGGGAGCACTCGGAATCGCGCAACAGAAGGGTGCCTTGGCGGAGACTGGGCTTCTGCCGGAAGCTGGTTTCTTCCTCCACTCCGACCTCACCGATGACTCCACGCTCGTGGAGTCGCGTCAGAGAAACAAGCTTGTGGTGGAGCTCGTAGCGGAGCCACCAGAAGCAGCGGATGAGCACCGTATCCGCCTCGAAACGCTCGTCGACATCCTTGGCGGAGTCCAGACCTTGGTCAAGCATGCGTACGGGGTTGCATGGCGAGACCTGTCGAAGGACTTCCGGAGCATCCTGGACAAGAGTGCCGAGCCACTGCTGGATGTAGTCGTGCCGGCGGCACCTGGTTCCTTCCGCGTGCTCCTCGAAGCCGCCCAGACGCCGAACCTGATTGGCGAGAGCGAAGTCGCTAGAGCGCTTCGCCGTGTTGACGCACTCTTCGAGCATGTGGCGGACGCTGACCGGGCGCTGGAGACGGTGCGCGGCTACAAGGGGCACCTTGCCGGCGCCTACCTGCGGTTGATGCGCCTCCTGGCGGACCGCGAGACGTGTCTGCGCTACTCGTGGGCGGAACCAACCGCGGCGGACGTGGTTCACCGAGGCGTCACGGCCGCCGAAGCTGTACGTCTGGTGCCGCTTCTCGCGGACGTGGAGAATCTGAGCACGGAGTCTGTTCCCATGGTTGGCGAGTTCGAGAGGTTCCATCGTAAGACGGGTCTGTGGGGCTTGCTCACGGAAGGCGGCAGGGTTTCAGGGAAGATCCGTGACGATGGCCCAAGTCTCGACGGTCTCCAGGTGGGCGGTCGTTACCGGTTCTCGTGCGTCGAAGAGATAGAATTGATCCAGGGCACAGGCCGGGAGAAGCGCACTCTCTACCTGACCAGCCACGAACCCGCCTGACGACACCGGCCGACGAGGCTGGCTGGAAGGCGGGGAACCCGTACCCTTTGCTCCCCGGTACGGATGACGGCCCTCCAACGCAGGCAACTGTAGAGAACTTCGGAGCCGGCCTTCCAGTTCGCGTGCGCTCCTGCGCGGCCATCACCCGCCGTCCAGCACAGAGCCGAAAGACCGCGCCTCAGTGCATGAGCTGCCGGTTTCCTCACCTTCGTCGACCTCAGGGGCAACGTGATCCGGTGCCTGGAACAATGGATTGCCCGGCGACCACAGCTCCATACTCTCAGAATGCTCCTCGTAGTACGCCGGGTCCGTCGTGACTCGGAGTTCCTCCTTCATTCCGGGAGCCAATAGGCCGTACTCGCGAGTGCCCATCGGGCGAATCTCTACTCCGGACGGCATCAGGTCGGGCCGTGAGATGACGCGGTCGAGGTTGGCCATCGTGAGCGGCGACTCTGGCCGGGCGGGAATCTCCAGGTCTTCTTCGAGCACTTCGTCGAGGTCGAACCCGCCGGCCTGCGCTTCGTCGATCTGCCCTTCTAGGCGGTGGGCGAGAGAGTCGATGGAGGTCCGACTGGCGAGAACTTCCGCAGTGATCGAACGCGGCAACTCCGCCAGGATCGGTTGCAGTCGGCCGACGACGGCCTCGAACAGGCCGATGCGATCGCGCAGCGCCTGATACACGTCGGTCTCGACCGTGTCTTGATAGTGCAGGTTGACAATCTGGATCGTGGGACTCCGCTGGCCCAGGCGGTCGATGCGGCCTATCCGCTGTTCTACCCGCATCGGGTTCCACGGCATGTCGTAGTTCACGAGGGCGCCGCAGAACTGGAAGTTGAGGCCCTCCGAGGCTGCGTCGGTGCATAGCAGGATGTCCGCGTCGCCGTCGCGGAAGCGCCGCTTTACTTCGTCGCGGTCAATCTTGTGCCAGCCGCCGTCGGCGGTCGGCGCCTCGCCGCCGCGGCCTGAGTAGCACATCAGTTTGACCCCGGCGCGGTCGGCGCCGAGCGCCTCGCGCAGGAAGTCCATCGTGTCGGTGTACTGGGTGAACACCATGACCTGGGCGTAGCCCTCGTTGCGCAGGCGGTCGAGTTCCGTCTTGAGCGCGGCGAGCTTGCTGTCGGGTGGCAGCCGCCGCGTCCGCTCGAGGATCTCGGCAATGGCACCTCTCTCCTCGGCCTGCAGGACCGCGCGTTCCTTCTCGGCCAAGTCCTCTGCGTCCCAGTTCTCCGCCCGGATCTCGTCCTCGAAGGCGTCCTCGTCCAGGTCGGTACTACGTTCGCGCTCAGGGTCCTCGAAGGCGTCCAGCCGATCCCGGAGCGTGTTGCGGAGCGCGTGGAAGCTGCTGGCCAGCCGCCGCCGGTAGGTGGTCATCACGAATCCGACCGCGTTACGGTCGCGGGCTTCGGCTTTGTTGTAGGTGCTGGAAATGTAGGTCCCGACCGCTTCGTAGACTCGCCGTTCCTCGGCGCTCATCGGCACCAAGCGATCCTCGACGTTCCTGTCCGCGATCGACGCGTCCACCATGCCGCGTTCGCGGTATGCGCGCAGCAGCCTGCGCGTATGGCGCGACACGAGGCGGCGAATCGGCGTGTTGGCTCGCGCGACGGCGATGGCGGCTCTCCGTTCCGGTGCCTGTAGCCGCCGACGGGCGATCGAGGAGGGGTTCCTCAGGGCTCTCAGCACTTTGCCGGCACCGAGTGAGCGAAGACCGCTCGTGCGCTCGGCCATCGCCTTTCTGGTCGTTCCGTAGCGGGCCTCGGTGGCCCGGAACATCTCCGCGATTCGGTCCAGTGCCTCGTGCGACGGGTTTGGCTCTTCGATGTCCTCGAAGAACTTCAGGAACCGTTCCTGCGTCCATTCGGGCGGCAGGCCGAGGAGGGCCAGGAGATCCCAGACCTCAACCGGATGGACTTGCATCGGCGTCGCGGTCAACAGGACCAGCCCTTGGGTTCTCTGCGAGATGGCCTGAAGCAACCCCAGCATGGCGTTCGGCCGCTGTGCGCGGCGGCTGCCGCCGAGTTCCCGCCGGCGGGCGTGGTGGGCCTCGTCGACGACGATCAGGTCCCATGGCTCGGCCTGATCGAGCAGGCTCCGCGCGCGGTCGCTCCGGCGCATCAGATGGCTCGACACGATGACGGCGGGCGCCTTGTGCCAGTCGTCCCGGCCGACATCGCGTTCGTTCGCGCTCTGGAGCGCCGGTGAGGGGTAGCGCACCAGCCGCCTACCATCGTAGATCGGCCAGTTCAGGTTGAACTTCTCGCGCAACTCGATCTGCCACTGCCGGCAGACCGCCTTGGGCGCCAGCACGAGGATGCGCTTGGCGCGTCCTGCGAGCCAGGCCTGCCGCAGCAGCATGCCGGCCTGGATCGTCTTGCCAAGCCCCACCTCGTCGGCGATCAGCAGCCTCGGCGGCCATTCGGCGTAGAGCCGCTCGAAGGCCCGGACCTGGTGCGGCCAGGGGGTCACTGCCGCGGTGGCTTCGCCGACCCGCCGGCCGCCACCCGGCAGAGAAGGTGCCTGTTGGATGAAGGACCACACGCGGCTCCTCAGGTCCGGCTCGGCCTTGGCTGGCGGGGCGGGTGGCACGGTGACGGGCGCTGGTGGCTCGTCCGTGGCCGCGGCCAGCTCGGCCTTCTTCAACCGGGCGGGCTTGTCGCTCTCCGGCATGAAGCGCAGCAGATCCCGGCGCGCGGCCTCTGGCGCGTCGAGCACGACGACATGGGGCGACTCGTCGGCCCACAGGCGATTGAAGTTCGTCTGCTCGCGGATCACCCGTTCGGGCTCCGACCCTTCACCCCAGCTCTTGAAGACGCTGATGCTCTCCCAGTTCTGGCGCCATCCCGCCGCTGTCTCGTTGAGGCTGCCGGTCCAGGCGATCCGGTCGCCGACCCGGTCTTCGATCACGCCTGACTTCTCGTGGAAGATGCCGTCGGCGGAGATGGGTTGTCGGTTCGTGTCGCAGGGCACCGCGACCTTCACTTCGAGGTGGCCGCCCGCGACCATCCAGGCCAGCAGTTCCAGGGCGTCGGTCGACTCCTGGTCCGCGGGTTCGAGCGGGATGGCGCCCAGGTGTTGCTCGACGGCGTCCCGAAGGTTCTCGCCTCGTTCGATCGCTTCGACCTCGGGCGGGTCCAAGGTGCAGCCCACGAGCAGTCTCATGCGGCCGGCATTGCGGACCAGCCCCTCGATCCCACGCGCCGCCAGGGTCAGCGCGCCGGCCTTGAAGTACCCGGTCAGCCGGTCGTAGCGCTCCGCGTCTTCGAGCGCCGGTAGATAGAAGACTCGCACCAAGTCGCCGTCCTCCGGCGTGTACTTCAGGCGCCAGTCGTGGTCCGAGAGCATTGCGTCATGTCGCGTCTTGCCGCCAGAACGCGAGCTGCTCCGGCTCGTCGATCTGGTCCGCGAAGGCGAAGCGCCGGAGGTTGTAGAGGGCCTCGAAGTCGTTGCTGGACGCGGCGATCTCACCCTTGAGCACTACGCCGGTGAAGGCTGCGGATACCGGGAGCACCTCCAGCACGGCCTCGAAGGCGGCCAGGAAGTTTGGGTCTTCGTCGATGTCAATGCGCGCGAGCAGGTCGCGGGCCTCCTCAAGTGAGCGGTTGCGCGCCATGTGGGCGGCGTGATGGATGGCGTCGATCATGCCGCGGGAACCATCGGCTGGCCCCAGGACGCCGCGGGCGGCTCGGCGCTCGCTGTCCCAGAGCTGAAGGTTGCCGCTCTTCTTGAGCGCGAGGCGTCTCACGATGTCGCGATCCAGGTCAACGCCCGTCGCGCGGGCCAACCGCAGCGCCTCGTCGTAGGAGAAACCGGGCGCCTTGAAAGCGTCCCAGGCCAGCACGAAGAAAGCCGTCGCTGGGTCGAGGTCGACGTTGGCTTTGAGGTGGGTCAGTTGCTCCAGCCTCCAGCGCTTCACTTCTCGGCGGGCCACGTCGAGCGCGTCCTCGGGCGTCACGGCGTAGGGGTCCGGCTCTTCAAGCTGCAGCTTTACCTGGTGCCCTCGCCTCTTGGCCCTCGCCGGAAGTTCCCGGGGCGTGCCGCGCCGTAACGGCCAGTGCTCGGAGAAGCGTTGGAGCGCTGGGCCGAAGCAGGCAAGGTAGAGGTCTACACCGCCGATGCCGGCTTCCTGGAACTCGCCGACGCGGGCGCGGACCGCCCTGGCGACTTCCGGCTCCACGTCTTCCCAGTACGTCGTGCCTTCGCGGAGTTCGGCCGCGTTGCGGTCGTCGGGAGGCCGGCAGACCAGGAAGATTGTGCTCTTGGCGGCTGCCTTGTCCTTGATGTGCAGGCTGCCGGCCGCCTCCGTGTTGATCGGCCAGGAGGCCGTAATCTGGAAGCCCGCTTCCATGAGTCCCGTCGTCAGCGCGTCCCAGGCACCGGTCGCCTTGTGGGTGAACATCAGGGTCATGATGCCGTCTGGCTTGAGCGCCCTGGCGCATTCTCGGAAGATCGCTGCCATCCGCTCCTGGTAGTCGCGCCCGGCCAGCGCCCGCGCGCCTTTCTGCCCCTTGAATCTGGCTGGGTTGGCGACGGCCTCGTTCTCTTTGTCCGTCAGGCGGCGGCGAAAGAGCTCCGGGTAGACGTGCCCGGCGGTGCGCTTGAGCCAGACGTAGAAGAAGTCGGCGAGCTCGGCGTACATGACGTTGTCGTAGTAGGGCGGGTCCATGACGACGACGTCGATGGAGTCGTCCTCGATGTGGTCGAGGCTGTCAGCGGATTCACAGGTGACGGTGGCGGTGCCGGCAAGCGACGCCTCATTGCCGGTGTGTTTCGGCTCGGAGAAACGCAGTTGGTTCGCGGGCCCGGAGTCTCGGCCGGCGGCATGGTCGCCGTGGGCGAGTTCGAGGAGTTCGCGGATGCACTTGGCGGTCTTCCCGATTGCCCAGTCGTAGCCCACGCCGCTGACGAGGGGCGCCATCTCAGCGTAGGACCAGACGAAAGCGAAGTCGTGTCGATCGAATATCGAACGAACGCGTCCGGTCGTGTTGTCCCAGCGCCCAGATCGGTTGTTGTAGTTGAGGAGAGTGTCGAGCGTCAACGCGAGGTACCCGTACGCCGCCTTCCTAACGTCGTCCAGCTGGCCTGCCGACCGATCCGCTTCGAGCATCTCGCGGAAGACCTCGATGCTCGTGCCGTGGCAAAGCAGTTGCCGTGGCGAGAACAGGTGACGCCACGCAGTCATCCCGTAGCGGATCGGCTCGGCGGTTTTAGTGCCTTCGGGAATGAGCTCACTCGGTACGAGGTCGAATGCCTCCCATTTCGGCATCCTCTCTTCCAGGCGCTTCCGGGTTATGTCGCCTATGTCGTCCTCGGGGCGGGGTTCCCGGTAGTTCCGCACCCACTTTTGGCGGACCTTTCCCGCTTTCGTGCGGGTCTCTGTCCGCTGCCTGAACACGACAGCGTAGAGCTGTTCCCCCATTCGGCCGGCCTGCGCTTGGCGCTTGATCTCGTTGCCGTCGACCACACGCCCGCAGTCGGGAAAGGGGCACGTCCCGTCGCCTCGCGCCACGGTGCCCGCGGACTGTTCCTGTGTCGATTCGACGATCTCGAAAGAACACTCGCGGCCGGGCGTTCCTGGGCCATCGCTTACGCACGGCTCTAGGGGCTTGCTGAAGAATAGGGTTGTTGGCGGTTCACGGTGGTGCGTGGTGCGTTGGGGAGTTGGAACGTCGC
>JAPOXA010000208.1 GCA_026707325.1 Acidobacteriota bacterium
TGCTCGTGGCCTGAATCGGCGTGTGAGGCGCGTTCGGCGCCAGCATCAGGAAGAACGGTTCGTCCGCGTGGCGCTCGATGAAGCTGACGGCGCGGTCCGCGAACACGTCGGTCAGGTACTCGTCGACTTCCACGACCTCGTAGCCGTCCAGAATCGCACGCGGACCATCGCCCCGATCGCCGACGACCGGTGCCGGCCGCATCGCATTCGGCTCCGTCGTGGCGGGCTCGCTCCGCGGCCAGCTATGGGCGTCCGGGTCGTTGGGGTCGACGTAGCTCGTGCCGCCGCCCAGATGGCCGAAGAACTCGTCGAAGCCGCGCTTCAGCGGGTGGTACTGCTCCCGAAAGCCCAGGTGCCACTTCCCCACCAGACCGGTCGCGTATCCCGCCTCGCGCATCATGTCGCCGAGCGTCGTTTCGTCCTCGGGCAATCCGAGCTCCGCGTCGGCGTTCCGCTCGTAGTTCGCGGTCGGGTTGTACTCGTAGCCGAACCGGTTCTGGTAGCGGCCCGTGAAAAGACCCGCCCGCATCGGACTGCAAACCGCCGCCGAAACGTAGCCGTCGGTCAGCCGCACCCCGTTCGCCGCCAGTTCGTCGATGTGCGGAGTCGAGATGACGGTCGATCCGTTGGCGCCGATGTCGCCGTAGCCGAGATCGTCGGCGAGGACGACGATGACGTTGGGCGGTGGGACCGATTCTTCAGCGGCGTCCGGAGCGGGAGCGCAACCGGTCACGGATAACGCCAGTGCGAAGGCCGAAACGGTGATCGCCCACAGACGCCTCTTCATCTCAATCTCCTCTCTCTCTCTCTCTCTGCACTGCGCCCCTACTTGCAGCTCCAGTTCGCCGCGTCATTCACGTCACCCTCGCCGTTGTACTTCGCGGCCTCCGGCCAGGCGCAAAGCGGGCGCGTGAACGCCGGTTCCGGGCCCGGACGACTCGCCTCGATCCGCTCCGGCGCGATCCCCTTCTCGGTCCAGGCGACCAGCGGATCGACATAGTCGGCGACCCAGGCGCCGGGGCCGCGGGAGCAGTGGATCATGCCGGGGACCATGAACAGGCGGAAGAACTCGCCGGCTTCGTCCGCCCCGCCGCTTTCCTTCTCCACGTCGTGCAGGTAGTCGATCGCTCGCTGCGGACGCAGGGGATAGTCGTTCCAGCCCTGGTACATCAGCAGCTTGCCGCCGCGGGCCCGGAACGCCGAAAGGTCCGCCGTCAGTACGTCGAGCGGCGCGGTGGCGGATGCGAGGAGATCCCGGTCGGCGACCGGGTCGAACGTCTCGATGTCGAAGTCCGGCTCGAAGCGCATCAGGGCCTCGAGCAGCACGTCCATGCCGTCGATCAGCGACTGGTCCGGAGCCCCGCGCCGGGCGGTCGGCAGCATCCAGGCGGCCCAGTCGCCCGCGCCCTCGGCGCCGGGCGGCACCCCCGGCGAAAGGACGTTGCCGTCCGCGTCGACGACGTCCCCGTACATGTAGCGGGCCGTCAGCAACTGGCCCGCGGTGAGGCAGTTCTCCGTCGAGTCCGGCGGGCACTGCAGGGCGTTCAGATCGAAGACGTCCGGGGTGCACTTCGTCGGATCGTCGATCACGCCGTCCTCGACTCCGTCCAGGGCGTCGCAGGCTTCGCGTGAGGCCTTGCCGAGCAACTGGAACGACTCCGCGGTCAGCGGATGCTTCGCCTGCAGACGCGCCCCGCCGATCATCCAGGGCACGAACTCCTGGAAACGGAAGGCCGGGGCCCCGGCCAGGACGCCGTCGTAGTCGGCCGGGAAGCGGGTCGCCTCCAGCATCGCCGCACGGCCGCCGTTCGAGCAGCCCTTGACGTAGGAGTAGTCGATCTCCCGGCCGTAGTAGTGCTGGATCACCCGCTTGGCGGCCCCGGTCGCAAGATGGACGCCGCGGTAGGCGTAGTCGAGCAGGGCCTCGGGCTGCCGCACGTAGTCCCGGTCCTGGCCCTCGTGGCCCGTGTCGGTCGAGGCCATCGCGAAGCCGCGGCCGAGCAGGCTCGTCGTGTCGCCGATGAAACCCGCGGCGCCGCCGACGGTGCTGAACATCATCCGGCCGTTCCAGTCGTCGGGGAGCGTGACCTCGAAACGGATCGCCCGGTTGACGACGCCGCGCACGCGGCAGTGCGCCGGCGCCCGCTCCGAAGCCGCGACCCGCATCCCGGGCTCGATCGCGTGGTCGAGGTCGGTCAGGGCAACCAGGCCGCGGCAGTCGCGGCCGGTGTCGTTCGCGGCAAGAGGCGCTGCGGCAACCAGGAGGAGCAGTAGGGCGAGGGCAAAACGTCGAGTCGTCATTGATGCTCCTGTGGGGAGAAGCGTCGAAGTCACGCGGCAACGCCGGCGCGGGCGATGAGCGCCACCGTGCCGTCCGTCTTGGCGATCCACACGAACGCTGCGGTGCGTTCGGAGTCGTCCGGGTCCGGGCCGGTCACGACGCCATTGACGGTGATCGTGTCGCCCGGCCACACCGGGTTCGTGAACTTGAGGTCGAAGGAACCGCTACGCCACCATGCCTCGCCGAAGCGCTCCTCGAGAACGTGGCCGACGTAGCCCATCGTCATCCGGCCGCCGACCACGACGTCCTGGAAGCCGAGCTCGCGCGACGCTTCCCTGTCGGTGTGGTAGCTGGCGTTGCCGTGAAAGAACTGGCCGCACATTTGGAGTGAGATCGTGCGCTCGAGGCCGCCGAACCGTTCACCATCCGGCACGTCGAAGCGTCGCGCCCCCGGCTTCTTCCGCGGATCGCGCAGGTCGACGTCGCCAACGTACTCCTGGTCGCGCAGGAAGCTCTGGTGATGGTGGGTCTCCAGGACCTGCCGGCCGTCACCGTCGCTGAGTCGGACCCGGTAGTCGACGACGACCCGGTTTCGCCGGTCGTAGATGTCGCAGATGTCGCCCTCAACGCTGTACGCGGCGCCCGCCTTCATCGGCGCCGAGAGCGCCCATTCCTCGCGCATCCAGAGATGCCCGGTCTGGTTGGCGAACGCGATCTCGCGAAAGTAGTCGCCGTCCGGGCCACTCGCGATCGTGGACGGCAACAGGCCGCTGCTCGGCGGCTTGAGTTCCAGGCCGCCGTAGTAGTCCGCGAGCACGGCCTCGTCAACGACGAAGCTCCCGCTGCTCAGCCGTTTTCCAACGTACGGCCCGTCCCCGTTCGACCGGTCCATCCTCTTCTCTCCTCCTACTTCACCTGAACCAGTTCGATGCTCACGTTGTCGGGCGCCGCGAGGTAGCAGAGCAACACGCCGGGCGCGAACTCCCAAGGTTCGACCGAGAACTCCGCGCCCTTGCCTCGCAACTCCTCGCAGTAGGCCAGGAGATCCCCGTGGTAGGTGAAACCGAAGTGGTCCGTGCCCCACTCGTCGTGGCTGGAGTAGCCCTCGTACTCCCGCATCGACCGGGTCGACACGGGATCCTCTCCCGGCCGCTTGCCGCGGAGAAGCACCAGCACGCCACCGACCTCCACCCGGATCTGCGGCGCGCCGCGGACTTCGTGCTCGCCGGCGATCGTGGCGCCGAGCATGTCCCGATACCAGCGCGCGGAGGCGTGCGGGTCCTCGCAGATGATGTGGACGTGCTCGAAGGTCAGCGACATCGAAACGGTTGGCTCGGTGAAAGGCGGAGCCTATCGCTCCAGCGCTGCAGACCGCGCCTCGACGAGCAGCGGCCACAGGCCGGCCCCGCCGGAACGAATCGCCATCTCGCCGACCCGCTGCTGCCAGTAGCCCTCGTCTCCGTCGGCGTCCCGCCAGGCCCAGAGCCGGCGGGTGAAACGGTGCAGGTCGTGCTCGCGCGTGTAGCCGATCGCGCCGTGGAGCTGGTGCGCGATGCGCGTGACCTCGTAGCAGGCCTCGCTGGCGCGCGCCTTGGCGCACCCCGCCATGAGTGTGGGGTCGCCGCCGTCACGGTCGAGCACGGTCTCGACGGCCGCGATCGCGGTGTCCGCCGCGACGCCGACCACGGCGGTGTGGCTCGCCATCACCGCGACGAGTTGCTGCACGGCCTGGAAGCGGGCCAGCGGCCGCCCGAACTGGACCCGTCCCTGAACGTGCTCGATCGTCAGATCGAGGATGCGCTCCATGGCGCCGGCGATCATCGCGCTACGGGCGACCGCCATCACCGTGGAGGGAGACGGTTCCGAACTCAGGTCGCCCGACTGTCCCGGAGGGATCGGCGGTGGCTCCCGCAATCGCCCCACCGGTTCACCGGCACTGTTCGTAGCACGCTCGAACTCGACCTCGCCGGCGGCGACCCAGCCGACGCCACCCGTAGCGCCCGACACGACCAGCGCCGAGATGTTGTCCGGCCAGGGCACCTCGGGTCGGCCCGCGGCGGTCACCATCCCCAATGGACCCGCGGGCGCCTCGAGGCCGGCGCCCGAAAGCAGCCATCGGCCGATCATCGTCTCCACAAGGGGCAACGGCAGCGCGAAGGCGCCGGCCGTCCGCGCCACCGCCATCGCGTCGCCGAAGTCGGCTCCGGCGCCACCGTCCTCTTCGGGCAGGAGCATGTCGACCAGGCCGTTGTCCTCGATCGTGCGCCAGTGGCTCTCCGGGAAGCGACCTTCCTCGACCGCCTCGAAGACTTCGTCGTCCGACGCCGCCTCGAACAGGCGCACGGCCGTATCCAGGAGAAGCTGCCTCATCTCGCTCATCGCAGCCTCAGTCCCCGGGCGACGATGCCGCGGAGGATCTCCGTCGCGCCGCCCTGGATCGTGTACGAGGGCGCAGCCAGGATGACCTGGTGCAGGATGTCGAGGACCGCATGGTCGGCAACCCCTTCATCGGCCACGACGCGGCGAACGATCTCCGGCACCTCCTGCTGGAAGTTGGTGCCCAGGTCCTTGACCAGAGCCGACTCCACGTTCGGCGTCTCCCCGGCCTCGAGCGCCGCGGCAACCGCAACCGAGGCGGCGCGCAACGCCCAGAGCCGGCTGACGAGCAGCCCGACCTCACGCCGCGCCGCCGGCGACGCGCTCCCATCCAGCGCATCGACCAGTGCGCGCAGCAGATGGAAGTTCGTCAGGAAGCGCTCCGGACCGCTCCGTTCATAGGCCAGCTCCGACGTCACCTGCGCCCAACCATCGCCGGAATTCCCGAGCAGGCAGTCATCCGGCACGAACGTGTCCTCGAAGAAGACCTCGTTGAAGTCGTGGCGACCCGGGAGGTCGATGATCGGCCGCACCGTGATCCCGTCCGAGTTCTTCAGATCGATGATGACCTGGCTCATGCCGGCGTGCCGCTTGTCCGACTTCGGCTCCGTGCGCACCAGGGCGACGCAGTACTCGGCCTCGTGTGCGTAGGAGGTCCAGATCTTCGAGCCGTTGAGACGCCAGCCGCCGTCCGTGCGCTCGGCCCGGGTGCGGATCGAGGCCAGGTCGGAACCGGAGTCGGGCTCGCTCATGCCGACCGCGAAGGAGAGCTCGCCACGGGCGATCGGCGGCAGGAAACGCTGCTTCTGCTCCTCGGTGCCGTAGCGCAGGATGCTCGGGCCGATCTGGCGGTCGGCGAACCAGTGGAACGCGGTCGGCGCACAGGCTGCCAGCAGTTCCTCTGTCACGACGTAGCGCTCCAGGTAACTCCGCTCCGATCCGCCGTACTGGCGCGGCCACGTCATGCCGATGAAGCCCGCGTCGCCGAGCGCGCGGCTGAGCGCCGGGTTGCGGCCCCACCAGGAGAGTCCCTCCGGTAACCAGACGTCCCCGGCGCGCGTTTCTTCGAGTAGCTCCCGAACCTCGGAGCGGAGGTGCTCGGCCGCTTCCGGAAGGGCCGCGGGCAAGAAGCGGAGATGGACCGTTGGGGCCTTCACAGAGGGACGGCAGAGTAGCAGCGACCTCCGTACCGCCAGGGAATAGGATGCCAGCGATGACCAAGACCAGGAAACGAAGCCGCTTTCTCGCCTTCCTGAAGTGGACCGGCATCTCCGTGGCCGCGCTCGCCGGGCTGGCGCTGGCGCTGAACCTGACGACGGGAATGCACCTCCAGATCACGGGCGGTTTGATGCCGCAACTCGACTTTCACCACGAGGACCGCCACTATCGCGCGATCGAGACGCACCGGGAGCAGAGCTCGGACGTAGCGCCCGCTGTCAGTACCGCACCGTTCGAGACGGCGGCCGATGAACCCGACGAAGCCGTTCTCGAAGCCGAACGGACCGAGGCGCCTGAATCCGGCCTGGACCCCGCGGTGCCGTCGCCGGGCTCCTGGCCCTACTACCGCGGCATTCAGATGGACGGCCGCTATCCGGAACCGATCAACACGGCCTGGCCGAACGAAGGCCCGCCGGAGCTCTGGCGCATCCCGGTGGGCGGTGGCTACGCGTCCTTCGTTGTCGGCGATGGTCTCGCGTACACGATCGAGCAGCGGCGGGAACAGGAAGTGGTCACCGCCTATGACCTGCTGACCGGGGTCGAACGCTGGAACGCAAGTTGGGACGCCCGTTTCGAGGAGAGCATGGGCGGCGACGGCCCCCGCGCGACCCCGGCCTTGTACGAGGGCACCCTGGTCGCACTCGGCGCCACCGGCGAACTGCACGCGCTCGACGCCGCTACCGGCGCTTCGATCTGGCGCACGAACATCCTCGAGGACTCGGGCGCCGCGAACCTGACCTGGGGCATGGCCGCGTCACCGGCGATTCTGGACGGCGCGGTCCTCACCGCGCCCGGTGGGCCGAACGGGGCCGTGATCGCCTACGAACTCGAGACCGGCGCGATCCGCTGGCGGGCTCTCGACGCCCAGGGCGCCTACACCGCGCCAACGGTCTTCACGCTGGACGGCCTTTCCCAGATCGTCCTGATTGGCGCCGATCAGGTCGTCGGGCTAGCCACGGACGGCAGCGGAACGCACTGGAGCAGGCCCTGGGCAACGATGAACGGCATCAACGCCGCGCAGCCGCTCCAGGTGGCGCCGAACCGCATCTTCGTGTCATCCGGCTACGGCCACGGCGCCGCGGTGCTCGAAGTCGACGCGGACCTCGAAGGGAACACCGCGTCGGTCAGCGAGATCTGGTTCAACAACCGGATGAAGAACACCTTCTCGACCTCCGTGTTCTACGACGGCCACGTCTACGGCCTGGACAACGGCATCCTCGCCTGCGTCGACTCCGAGAACGGCGACCGAATGTGGAAGGGCGGCCGCTACGGCCACGGCCAGCTTCTCATCGCCTCCGGCCACCTGGTCATCACCACGGAACGAGGCCAGCTCGTCCTCGTGCGCGCCACGCCCGAAAGCCACCAGGAAGTCGCCGCGCTGCCCGCCGTCTCCGGACGCACCTGGAACAACCCCGCGATCGCCGAAGGGATTCTGCTCGTGCGCAACGACCGCGAAGCCGTGGCGTTCGACATTCGGCCGCAGACGTAGCAGCGTCGCAAGACCGCCCGCTGCCGAAAGACGGCCACCTCGCCCGCTGGACTTCGTCCGTTTCACCCGCTGGGACTTGTCCATATCAACCGGAAGGAGCGATGTAGGGGTCATTCCGATCGGTGCGGCGGCGCCGTAGGCGCTCTGGTCGCGTCGAGAGGTGAATGCCTGAGAGCAAGTCATCGACGTATCGCGGGTGGCTGCTAGTGCCTGTCACTGCGACGTACTGTGGCTGGCTGTTTCTCTGGATCGCAGCACTCTCCCTGCTCGCTGTCGACCCCCGCATCGCGATCGTGCATCTCGTGGGAGAGCACCAGTTCGCCCACAACTCTCTGCCCGAGCTAGTCCCCCGTGGCTACTTCGTGGCCACGATTGCTCTCTACCTGCTGGCGTAGCCGGCCTGACGGACGGCGCGTCTACCTGGCCGCCTGCGGCGGCGGCCGGCGGGGACGCCGGCGCACCCAGTGGGCGACGAGTTCGCCGTGCGGTCACTACCCGGGGATTTCGACGACCAGGTACTCGCCCTCGCGGGTCACCGGGTAGGTCTCGGCGGCGTACGGGCCCTTGACCATGCCCGGGGCCGGAGCATCAGGATCGTCCGCCGGCCCCGCGCCGGCATCGGCGGCCTCGGCGATCTCCTCGCCCGCGACTGTCTCGACTTCGTAGCGGCGCACTCTGAGCCGCTCGGGCGCGCACCAGGACTGGCCCGTGCGGACGTGAAACTCCCAGCCGTGCCAGGGGCAACAGAGGATCTCGCGGCTCGGGCGGTACTCGAAGTCGCCCGGGCGTTCGGAACGGATCACGCCCCAGAGCTTGCCCTCGCAGAGCTTGCCGCCCTGATGCGGGCAGCGGTTGCGGAGCGCGAAGAACTCGCCGTCGAGGTTGAACACGCCGATCGAACGGCCGGCGACGGTGACCATCTTGCGCTCGCCCGATTCGATCTCGGAGGCCTCGGCGACGACGTACTTCATGCGCGGGCTGCCGGCGCCGACACGACCCGCCGCGGACGCCCTACAGCCCGTAGAGGGCCCTGGCGTTCTCGCACTGGATGCCCTTGACGAGTGCCTCGTCGAGCCCCGACGGCAGCACGACATCGGGGTTGTCCCCGTCCCAGTGCGGGTAGTCGCTGGCGATCAGAATGTGGCTTGCCAGGTCGCCGAAATGCTCGATCAGGTTCAGGAAGTCGCGTCGCCTGGGAGGCTCTTCGATCGGCTGGGTAGTCACGTAGACGTGCTCTGAGATCACTTCCGACGGCAGGCGCTCGAGGTGCGGCGCTTCCTCGCGCAGGAGGCTCCAGGCCGAGTCGAGGCGCCAGATCAGGGGAGGCAGCCAGGCGAAGCCGTTCTCGACGGAGATCATCCGCAGGCTCGGGAAGCGGTCGAAGACGCCCTCGACGACCATGCTCGTGATGTTCGCCTGCACGGCCTGGGGTGGGCTGGTGTGGTCCTCGATGTAGTACGAGGCGTGGCCGGCGCCGGTGATCGGGTGGCCGTAGGCGCCGAAGGCGTGCGAGGCGACGTGCATGCCCGTCTCGACGCAGGCTTCGTAGATCGGCCAGAACCTGCGGCGGCCCATCGGTTCCTGCAAGCGGCCCATGAACAGCACCTGGGCGAACCGCCCGTCGGCGCCGCAGCGCCGGATCTCCGCCGCCGCGGCGACGGGATCCTGAGGCGTGACGACGACCGAAGCCCGCAGCCGCGGCTCTGGATCGAGCCACTCCGCGATCTGCCAGTCGTTCGCCGCACGCGCAAGCGCCGCGCCGAGTTCCAGGTCGAGCGCCGAACTGACCGGTGACAACGGGTTCAGGATCGCGTACTCGACGTTGTAGGGATCGAGGAAGTCCTCCCGCGCGAAGCCGACTTCCGAACCGGGGGTGCGGCCCGATGGCGGCCGCGCCTCCTCGCGGTGATCCATGAAGCGCGGGTAGTAGCCGCTGTTCGGATGACGGATGCCGAACGTCTCGAGGTGGTTGCGCCAGCGCTTCGACAGGTACGGGTAGAGGTCCTTGATCGAGTCAAGCTCGTTGTGGAAGTCGCAGTCGATGATCGGCGGTCGGTCGGGCCCGGTTCCCGCCTTCAGGACCGACGGCGTCGTGGACGGCTCATGCAGGGTTACGGTCATCTGGCTACCCTCCCATGCGGTAGAAGCTGCGCGCGTTCTCCGACCTGATCTTACGCCCTAGCGACTCCGGCAGCACCCGCGACAGCAGATCGCCGGCGTCGCAGGCGTGGACGTGGGGATAGTCGCTGGCGTACAGGAGCAGGTCTTCCGAGCCGAGCTGGTCGACGACCTCGCCGAGATGCGCCGGATCCGGCGGCGAATCGAGCGGCTGGATGCCGACCCGGACGTGCTCGCGGAAGTAGTCCGACGGCGGGCGGCGCACCCAGGGCACCAGCCGCCGCAGATTCCGCCACTCCTTGTCCATCCGCCAGAGATGGGACGGGATCCAGGTGAAGCCGGATTCCAGGAAGACGACCCGAAGATCCGGACACGCGTCGAACACGCCTTCGACGATCATGCTCGTGAGCTGGGTCGCGAACACCTGCGCCATCGCCGTGTACTCCTCCAGAAAGAAGGACGGCCAGCCGGTGGGCGTCGGCGGCATGACGGGGGCGCCGCCGAAGTGGATCGCCGCCACCAGGCCGCTCTGCTCGATCGTCTTCCAGAGCGGGTGGTAGAGCCGGCTTCCGAGCGGGTGCTCGGTGCGCACGGGTATCAGGACCTGCACGAACCCAGGCCGGTCGGCGCAGCGCTCGATCTCCTCGGCCGCGGCGGCCGGCAACTGGATCGGCGCCACCACCGAACCGCGGAGCCGCGGTTCCTGCTCCAGCCACTCCCGGGACTGCCAGTCGTTCGTGGCCGTCGCTAGCGCCGCGGCGACGTCCGGGTTGTGGACGCTGTCGACAGCGTAGAGGCAGCTCGAGATCGCCAACTCGGCGCCGCCCTGCTCGAAGACGGCCTTCCGGAGTTCCGCCAAGCCGCCGCGACGGCCGGCGACGGGCGAGCGCGGCGGGTAGTACTCCTGGGAGGCGCCCTTGTCCACCGTGTTGTTGAAGTGCTCGACCCAGTGCGCCGGCAGCAGGGGGTAGAGGTCACGAAGGCGCGGATTGGGGATGTGAACGTCGGCGTCGATCACCGTCTCGGCTCCTCCATCTCGAAGTAGTGGTGCCAGTGGTTCGAACACCCCGGGTTGAAGGCGGCGCCGCAAGCCGGGCAGGTCGAATCGCATCCCAGGTACTCGGCGATCGTGAGCCTGCGGCCACAGACTCCGCAGAGCACAGCCTCCCGGTCCCGTTCCGCGAGCGGCCAGACCTCCACGTCATGGCCGGCCACTTCCCGGTGGCAGTCGATGCATGGGAACCACTCGTCACAGCACCTGAAGCGCAACGCGATCACGTCGGTTGGACCGTCGTAGTGGGCGCAGCGGGTCTGGGCGTCGACCCGCACCCCGCGCACCAGGGGGCGCGCCTTCATAGCCCCGGTGACGGCCGGTCCTGACGACGACTCGACCGTCACGGCAGTGCCAGCGCGACCAGCTTCGGCGTCGTCTTCCGGGCTGCCAGCGCCGCGATCTGCTCCTCGGTGAAGTTCAGGCCGGGATCGGCTTCCAGTTCGCCGATGTCGGCGAAGAACGAACCGCCACCCACCGCGACGACGATGTACTGCCGGCCGTCGACCATGTAGGTAACAGGATTGGTGCGGGCAGTGTCCGGCAGCGGGACATGGCCGAGCAACTCTCCGGTCTGCTTGTCGAAGACGTTGATCCGCGGCGAGTTGTCGTCTCCCCGACCTTGGCCCTGGGTGACGAAGAGCAGCGACTTCGTGAGCATCGGCGCTCCGCGGCCGCCACCCAGCATCGGCAGATCGAGGCCGGCGAGCGCCGGATGGTCCTTCGGGCCGTGACCGTTCGGCGTCATCCACAGGTGCTCGCCCGTGTTCAGGTCGATCGCCGTCACCCGCCCCCAGGGCGGCTTGACGAGAGGCAGCCCCTGCGGACTGCCGGAGGGAGCGAAGAAGGAACCGACGTAGTTCAGGTTGGAACGCGCCGGATCGGGCTTGCTCAGCGGATGGACGCTGATCGTGGTCGACGACGGCACATAGAGGACGCCGGTCTCCGGATCGACGGCGGCGCCCGGCCAGTTCGCCCCGCCGCCGGCGCTCGGCAGCATGAGCGTGCCGGCGCCCACGCTCGGCGGCGTGAAGAGCGGCCCCATCCGGAACCGGGAAGCGATCTCCTTCGCCTCGGCCAGGAGTTCCGGCGTCAGGTCGATCAGGTCGTCCTCGCTGACGCCTTGGCGATCGAAGGCCGGCGGCTTCGTCGGAAACGGCTGGGTCGGCGACGCCCGCTCGCCGGGCACGTCCGAATCCGGCACCGGCCGTTCCTCGATCGGCCACACCTCTTCCCCGGTAACCCGGTCGAAGACGTAGGTGAACGCCTGCTTCGAGACCTGCGCCAGCGCCTTGATCTCGCGACCGTCCACCGTGATGTCGACGAGTTGCGGCGGCGTCGGGAAGTCGTAGTCCCAGAGCCCGTGGTGCACGGCCTGGAAGTGCCACACCCGCTCGCCGGTGTCGGCGTCGAGGCAAACGATGCTCTCGGCGAAGAGGTTGTCTCCCAGCCGGTGGCCGCCGTAGAAGTCGTTCGTCGGCGTCGATACCGGCAGGTAGACGTAGCCGAGCTCCTCGTCGACGGTCATCATGTTCCAGACGTTCGTGTTGCCGCTGTACTTCCAGGAGTCGTTCTCCCAGGTGTCGACGCCGTACTCGCCCTCCTGCGGAATCGTGTGGAAGATCCACTTCAGATCGCCGGTGCGCACGTCGTAGCCGCGGATGTGCCCCGGCGGCGCCGCCTGACGGATAGGCCCGTCGCTGACGACGGAGCCCACGACCACCGTGTCGCCGACGACGGCCGGCGGCGAGCTGTGGGTGATCGCGCGCGGGTTGACCCGGCGTCCGAAGTCCACCTCGCCCCGTTCCGCCAGCAGGTCGACCTGGCCGTCGATCCCGAAGCCGCCGATGGGCTCCCCGGTCAAGCCGTCGATCGCGATCAGCCGGCGGTCGTGCGTGGGGAGGAAGACCCGGATCTCGTCACGGCTGCGACCATCCTGTTCGACCGGACCGCGCCAAGCGGCCACGCCGCGATGCTGGAAGCCGATGTTCGCCGGCCGGCCGGCGCGCCACGACTCGGGATCGTAGGTCCAGAGCGTCTCGCCGGTGGCCGCGTCGATGGCCGCCGCCTGGGCGACTTCGGTGGCGACGTAGAGCACTCCGCCCAGCATGATCGGGATCGGCTTGAACTGGCCGGGCTTGACCCGCTCGTTCGCTTCGGCCACGGCCGTCGACGGCGATTCCCACTCCCAGGCGATGTGAAGATCCCTGAAGTTCGACCGGTCGATCTGGTCGAGCGCCGAGTACTTCGTGTTGTCGGGGCCGCTGCCGAACGCGGGCCACTCGACCATGGTGCTCGCGTCCTGAGCTCCGGACGGCCAAGCCAGTCCAAGTCCAACTACCGTGAGCGCCGCCATCCCAAGCCAATGGCCGCACCGCCTTCCTGCCCGCATCCGACGACCCCTCCTGCTGGTGCCGCCGGAGCCTATCGCCCGTCCTCCAACCAGCGACGCAAAGCGGGTTATCGTTGCGCCCGCAACGCACAGCCAGGAGGGCCAACCATGCCAGCACTCGACGGTCTGCGCATTCTCGATCTGACGCAGTACGAAGCCGGAACTTCGTGTACCCAGGCCCTGGCCTGGCTGGGCGCCGACGTGGTCAAGGTGGAGCGTCCAGGCACCGGCGATCCGGGGCGCGGTCTCGCGGGTGGACGAAGTACCGATGACTCCGAGTACTTCCTCAACTGGAACAGCAACAAGCGCAGCATCGCGATCAACCTCGCTACCGACGAGGGCCGCGGGCTGCTGCTGAAGCTCGCACCCCGGTTCGACATCCTGGTCGAGAACTTCGGTCCCGGCGTGGTCGAGAAGCTGCGTCTCGACTACGACTCCGTGCGCGAGGTCCACCCCGAGGTCATCTACGGCCGGATCAAGGGCTTCGGCAACAGCGGTCCGTACAGCGACTACAAGTGCTTCGACCCGGTAGCGCAGGCCGCCGGCGGCGCCATGTCGATCACCGGGGACCCGGACGGGCCGCCGCTCCGTCCCGGCACGACGATCGGCGACTGCGGCACCGGCGTGCTGATGGCCCTGGCGCTGTGCGCGGCTCACGCCAACAAGATGCGCACCGGCAAGGGTCAACTCGTCGAGATGTCGATGCAGGAGGGAGTGACCTGGTTCATGCGCACCGCGGTCGCGATGAACGGCGAGTTCGGCACGAAGGCGGCCCCGCGCAGCGGCTCGGGCCGCGGCGCGATGATGAACATGTACCCGTGCAAGCCGTTCGGCCCGAACGACTACGTCTACATGCTGGCGGTCACGGACCGGATGTGGCGAGCGCTGTGTCAGGCGATCGATCGACCGGACCTGGCCGAGGACAACCGCTACGCCACGCCGAAGCTCCGGCACGACAACGCCGACGAACTGTTCGAAGCGATCGCCGAGTGGACCGCCCACCACACGAAGCACGAAGCGATGGCCATCCTCGGCGCGGCCGGCGTGCCGGCGAGCGCCGTGCTCGACACCCTCGACCTGTTCTCCGACCCGCACCTTGTGGAGCGCGGCTTCGTCCGCACGGTCGAGCACGAGACCAGGGGGCCGGTCCGGGTTCTCGGATCGCCGATGAACCTGAGCGACAGCCAGGTCGAGATCGAGGCGGCGCCGCTGCTCGGCCGTCACACGGACAGCGTCCTGGCCGACGAACTGAACCTCTCCCAACCTGAAATCGACCGGCTGCGCGCGGACGGTGTGCTGGGCGCAGTGCCCGCTCCCGGCGCCGACGGCCAGGAGACCGCTACCAGATGACGACCACCACCGGCGCCGCCCTGATCGCCCAAGGCCTGAAGCAGCAGGGCGTCGACTACATGTTCGGCATTGTCGGCTTCCCCGTCTACGGGGTCGCCCACGCCGCCCAGCAGGCGGGGATTCAGTACTACGGCTTCCGCAACGAGCAGGCCGCCAGCTACGCCGCGGGCGCGGTCGGCTACCTGACGGGGCGCCCCGGCGCCTGTCTCGCCGTGTCGGGTCCCGGCATGGTGCACGGCATCGCGGGCCTCGCCAACGCGGAGAAGAACTGCTGGCCGATGGTGCTGCTCGGCGGCGCCAACGACCGCTACCAGAATGGCCAGGGCGCCTTCCAGGAGTGCCCCCAGGTCGAGGCGGCGCGGCCGTTCTCGAAGTACTCGGCGGAGATCGACGCTGCTCACCGGGCGCCGTTCTACGTGGAGCAGGCCGTCCGCACGTCGATCTACGGCCGTCCCGGCGCCTCCTACCTGAACCTGACGAACGACGTCCTGACCGCCCAGGTCGACGAGGAGGACGTCGAGTTCCCGCCCCGCTGCCGGGAGGCGCCGACTTCACTCGCCGATCCTCGGGACGTCGAGCGCGCGGTCGCGGTCCTGCGCGAGGCGAAGAACCCGTTGGTCATCGTGGGAAAGGGCGCCGCCTACGCGCGCGCCGAGAGCGAGGTGCGCCGCTTCGTCCAGCGCACGAACCTCCCCGTGCTGCCGACGCCGATGGGCAAGGGCGTCGTCTCCGACGACGATCCCCACCTGGTCGCCCCGGCGCGCTCCTTCGCACTGCAGAACGCGGACGTCATCCTGCTGATCGGCGCCCGGCTCAACTGGATCCTCCACTTCGGGCTGCCGCCCCGGTTCAGGAAGGGCGTTCGCGTGCTCCAGATCGACCTCAACGCGGAGGAGATCGGCACCAACGTGCCGACCGAGGTCGGCATGGTCGGCGACGCGCGGGCAGTGACCGCGCAGTTGAACGACGCGCTCGACGCAGAGCCCTTCACGCTGCCGGCGGACAACGAGTGGCTGGTCAAGCTCCGCGAGAGCGCGACCCAGAACCAGGCCGCGGTCCAGGCGATGCTCGAGGACGACAGCGAGCCGATGGGCTACTACCGGGCGCTGCGCGAGATCGCCGACCGCCTGGAGCCGCAGGACATGCTGGTCGCCGAAGGCGCGAACACGATGGATATCTCGCGCACGGTGCTGCCGAACATGGAGCCGCGCAAGCGGCTCGATGCCGGGACATTCGGCACGATGGGCGTCGGCACGGGGCTCGCGATCGCGGCGGCCGTGGTCCATCCGGACCGGCGCACGATCTGCGTCCAGGGCGACTCCGCGTTCGGGTTCTCCGGCATGGAGGTCGAGGTGGCCTGCCGATACGACATGCCGATCACCTTCGTTGTCATCAACAACAACGGCATCGGCGGCGGCGTCAGCGAGTACATCCCCGGCAAGCCCCTGCCCACGTCAACCTACACCCTGGGCGCCCGCTACGAACGCGTGATCGAGGCCTTCGGCGGCAAGGGCTACCTGGTCGAGAAGGTGGCGGACCTGGGTCCGACGCTCGACAAGGCGCTCGCCTCCGACCGGCCCGCCCTGGTCAACGTGCTGATCGACCCGAAGGCCTCGCGAAAGCCGCAGAAGTTCGCCTGGCTCACCCGCTGACCGGCGGCTCCTGAACCCGACACACGACGACAGGAGATCCGCACTCATGGGCATCAAGATCGGCGACGTATCGATCACACCGATCATCGAGATCGACTACCCGGTGCCGGCGTCCTTCCTGCTGCCGGACGCCACGCCGGAGAACCTCGCGCCGGATCTGGACTGGCTCGAACCGCACTTCGTGACGCCCGGCGGAGAGCGGCTCAAGATGATCATCCAGGCCTTCCTCGTCGAATCGCGAGGGCTCAGGATCGTCGTCGACACCTGCGTCGGCAACGACAAGAAGCGCGCCCTGCGGGCCTGGAACGAGCTCGACGGACCGTTCCTCCAGGAGATCCGCGACGCCGGCTTCCCTCGCGAGAAGGTCGACCTCGTCGTCTGCACCCATCTCCACATCGACCACGTGGGCTGGAACACGATGAAGGTCGACGGCGAGTGGGTGCCCACCTTCCCCAACGCCCGCTACGTCATGGTGCGGCCCGAGTTCGAGTACTGGCGAGACGAGGGGGAAGCGAACTGGGGCGACGTCTTCGGCGACTCGGTTGCGCCGGTGTTCGAGGCCGGTCTGGTCGACCTCGTCGACTGCGACCACCAAATCAACCCCGAGCTCCAGTTCTTCCCCACGCCCGGCCACACGCCGGGCCACTGCAGCATCGCCGTGTCGTCGGGTAACGAGGAGGGCGTGATCGCGGGCGACGTGATGCACCACCCCTCGCAGTGCACGCACCCGGAGTGGTGCTCGATCGCCGATATCGACCGCGACGTCGCAATCGCCACGCGCCGGAGCTTCTGCGAGCGCTTCAGCGACACGGGAATCCCGATCGTCGGCGCCCACTGGCCGTTGCCCAACCCGGTGAGAATCACCGCCCACGGCAACGCCTGGAGGACGGCGGTTTGAGCAAAGGGAGTCCGCTACTCCGCTACACTCCCCGCCCGTCATGGCTCACGCCCGCAAGTTCCTGGTCCTGACAGGCATCGTCGCGGCCCTTGCGCTCGCCTCGTGCGCGGCCGGAGAGACCGGACCGCCGTTCCGCGAAGTCGCCGGCACGAGACTGTTGATGGCCTCGGTCATGGAACCGGCCGCCGACCACCTCTGGGCTTCGGTCGGCTGGATCATCACGCCCGAGGGCGAGGAGTACATACGACCGGAGACCGATGAGGAGTGGACTCTGGTTCGCAACGCCGCGGTCACGGTCGCCGAGTCAGGCAACCTGATGATGATGGACCGGCGGAAGATGGACGACGAGGACTGGATCGCCTGGTGCCGGGACCTGATCGACGCCGGCGACGCGGCGATGCAGGCGGCAGACGCCCGCGATGTCCAGGGCATCTTCGACACCGGCGAGCAGGTCTACTTCGCCTGCGCCGGCTGCCACGCGCAGTACTGGGCCAACGACCCGAACCAGTTCCGGCAGTAGGCCCGACCGCGTTGCGGCGCGCCCTCACACTGCTCCACCGCTGGCTCGGCATTGCCGGCAACCTGCTGTTCGTGGTGTGGTTCGCGTCCGCGCTGGTCATGATGTACGCGCGGATGCCGGCGCTCGACCCCGGCGATCGGCTGAACCGGCTGCCGCCTCTCGATCTCGACGCGATGCGGGTCGGCCCGGCGCGGGCCGCGGGGGCGGCGGGCCTGGACGCCGAGGATCTCTCGGAGGTCCGGGTCCGCCTCGGCATGGCCGGCGACCGGCCGGTCTACCGGTTCCTCACGGCGCGCGGCTGGACCGCGGTCTACGCGGACACCGGCAGCCCGCTGCTCCAGGTATCCGAAGGCCAGGCGCTCGCAATCGCCTCCTCCTACCAGGCTGGGGGCGCCCCGCCGGCGGCGACTCCGCCAATCCCCCTCGCATACGACGGCTACCTCACGCGTCCCGACCAGTGGTCCCTGCAGATCCGCAGCCTGCTGCCGCTCCACCAGGTCCGGACGGGCAACGAAGTGCTCTACGTTTCGGACCGCACCGCCGAGGTGGTCATGGCCACGACCCCCGGATCCCGCTTCTGGGGCACGGCGGGCGCCGTCTTCCACTGGCTCTACTTCACACCCCTCAGAACCCACTCGACGTTCTGGTACCAGTTGATCGTCTGGACGGCCAGCCTGGGCTGCCTGCTGACCCTCTCCGGTCTGGCGATTGGGGTGCTGCGGCTCAGGCGGAAGCGCTCACCGTACCGGGGCATGATGCGCTGGCACCACTACAGCGGGCTGGCGTTCGGCGCCACCGCCTTCACCTGGGTGCTGAGCGGCGCCCTGTCGATGGACCCGTTCGGCTGGCAGGCCGGGAGAACGACAAGCCCCACGCGGCAGGCCGCGGTGGCCGGCGGAGCGGTACCTCTTCAGCAGCTCGAACTCGACTCCATCCGCACCGCGGCCGGGTCGATCTCGGAGTCGTTCCCGCCTCGCGAGATCGAGCTGCTCCAGTTCGCCGGCGAACCTCTCGTACTGGCCTACCGAGCACCCCTCGGCGGGCGCTCTTACGGTGGTTCCTACGCGAGCGGTCCCCTCGGCTTCCTTTCGGCCGTTCAACCCTTCGAGCACCGCCTCGTCTCGCTCGAGGACGGGACTCCGCGCCGGTTCGGTCAGCCCGAGCTGCTGGCGGCCGCGGCCGCGGCGATGCCGGGTTCGAGCGTCGTCGACGTGGCGGAGTTGCGAGAGTACGACGCCTACTATGAGGATCGCCGGTATCGCCGCCGGGCACTGCCCGTCCTGCGAGTGCGCTTCGGCGACCCGGCCGGCACCTGGCTCTACCTCGATCCGGCTTTGGGCCGGATCGTCCACAGCGAGAACAGGCGGAGCCGCCTCGACCGCTGGCTGTACAGGGGCCTGCACCGGCTCGACTTCCCGGGCTTCTACCACCGGCGTCCGTTGTGGGACGTCGTCGTGATCGTCCTGCTGCTCGGCGGACTCTTCTCCGCCGGCTCGTCGCTCGCCCCGGCGACGAAACGCCTCAGGCGCACTCCGCAGAGACTTGCGGCGCGCCTGAGGCGTCAGGAAGGTTGACGGAGCGCAGAACCGAGCCCCGGCGTAGCGAGCATCTGCCCGCGACTCCAGAGACCGGCGCTGCGCGCCGGATGCCGGCGAGGACGCCGGCACACCCAGTGACCTACCGGGGCGGCTCGGTCGGGTCGCGGCCGTCGCGCGGCGCGCCGGTGCCCGAGGAGCCCATGAAGATCTTGCTGCCGTCCTCGAAGGTCACGTCACGGCCGTTCGCGCGGCGTGAGCGATCCTTGCTCTGGTAGCCGTCGACGATGATGACTGTGCCGGGCTGGAGGTCGTCCCGGGAAAGGCCGCGGCGCAGCAGGGTGTTGGGCGTGCCGCCCTCGACCATCCAGACGTGCTGCGTGCCGTCTTCCTCGGTGTGCTCCATGTGAATCCAGGTGTGCGGATTGACCCACTCGACCTTGACGACCGGGCCCTTCAGCAGCAGGGGGCGGTTGGGATCGAACTCGGCGCCGAACGCGTGGTGCGCCGCCAGGGGCACCGCCACCGCGATGGCCGCGACGACGAGGCTGATCCCCGTGATGATCATGGCTCGCTTACTCATGGCTGTCTCTCACTCCTCGGTTGTGGTGTAAGTGGGTGATCTGTGGGTTTCTCGTTCAGTTGGAAGCGTGCGCGACACGTTTTCCAGCGGTCGCTGAACCGCATTCTAACAGGATCGGCAAATCCTCACTCTCCTGAGTCCGCGCCTCCGGCCAGAGCGTCCGCCTCCAGCAGACGAGCGCCGCGCATGATGTTGCCGAGGGCGTAGTTGCCCTCGTGACAGGCGTACTCATAGAGGAGGGCGTCGCTCCGGGGCCAGGCGTACTCACCGCTCCACGGCGCCGTCCACACGTTCGGGTCCTCCACCGTGAACTCGTAGCGCAAGTGGTCCCGGCCCATCGGCGTGAACCGTTCAACGACGTGCAGATCGCGGGTCGCCGAACGAAGCGCCGGCCGGTCCGCGAAGTTCGTCGTGTCGACGACCAGCGTGTCGCCTTCCCACCATCCGATCGAATCGCCCATCCACCGCCGCTCCGACGCGGGCACGTGCTCGCCGCCGATACGGACCACGCGGGCGTCATGGACCATCTCGACCAGGATCATCACGTGATCCCCGGTCTGGACGATCCGCTTCAGGTTGTTGTAGAGCGCCGGCAGCATCGGCGGCCCGCCGGTCGAACTGAAGCCCAGCAGGCAGCGTTCCGCCAACGGCCGTAACTCCGGATCGTCGTAGGGCCCGGGCCCTTCGCGCTCGAGCCACCAAGCCTCCCCGGTGTTGGCGCGGAAGAACCCCCGCCGGGCGGCGAAGCGCTCCCGGGCCGCCTCGGTCAACGGCGGGTGGCGGCCGTTCTTCGGGTCGATGATGATCGAGGTGCGGAACCTGCCGTCGACCTCGAAGACGTCCGTTCCCCGGTCGATCCAGAACGCGTTGTAGCCGCCGACGTTGCCGGCCGCTCCGGGGGAACCGTCGCCACCCTCCGGAGGCGCCTCGCGGTTGGGGTCGCTGACGCGGGCCTCCGCCTGCATGCGCTCGCGCTCGCGCTCGGCGATCTCGTCGGCCTCCTCCCTGGTCAGGTAGAGGTTGTCGCCGAACGCCCGCGGCCTCGCCAGCGGCGTCAGGGTGCCGACGTTGTAGTGGCCCGAAATGTCCGGCCGGCCGGAGGAAGTCCGCGGAATCTCCTCGTCGCCCGCGGCTACCAGGGGAGCAGCCGCCACGGCCAGAACCGCGGCGGCAGACACGATCAACCTGCGATCAAGCATCGGCTCAGCTCCTTTCGCCGGGCGGCGCCAGGCCGCGCCGGAACTCCGGCTGCTAGTCGACCAGCTTCATCCGCGGCAACGGGTTCCGCCGGTATTCGCCGTACATCAGCTCTTCCACGAACTCGACGCAGCGGAAGTCCATCAGCCGGGCGTTCGGCTCCATGCGCCGGTAGAGCGGCATCTCGATCGTCCACGGCTCTGTGTAAGTCATCGGGTCCGTGAGCGTCGCCTCGTAGTGCATGTGGTTGGGGCCGGCCAGCGTGTAGCGCTCCTCCACCTGCAACTGGTTGCTGTAGTGGTTGCCCGAGCGGTCAAGCCAGCCGCCGCAGCCGGCCATGTCTTCCGGACGCTCAGCGCAGTCCTTGGCCAGCAGGCCGCTGACGTCCACGACCAGGGTATCGCCCTCCCAGCGGCCGTAGGACGTCCCCATCCAACTGTCGACCTGCGAAGGCTTCGGCTCCTCCATGTAGATGTCGCGGACCGCGCCGGCGTACTGGTAGGCGATGAAGACCGCGTTCTCGCTGTGGAAGATCTGGAACGGCTGCGGCATGTAGGTCGCCCGCGGCACGCCCGGGAGGTAGCAGTAGATCTCCTGGTCACGCGTGGACCAGTTCGCCATGTTCTCCATCTTCTTCGCGGCCGCTGCGTCCGTGTACGGGATCTTCCCGCCGCCCTTGATCACGCCCATGCCCGGCGGCACCGAGCCGACCGCGCCGAAGTTGAGCACCTCGGCCGCCGGCAGCGGACCGTGCGGACCTTCGCGCAACTGCATCGCGGCGCGCGCCATGTGCAGCTCGAGGTCGTAGTTCGCTTCGTTCAGGGCCTGCCAGATGCCGTTCAGATCCGGATGACCGTCCGACAGCCGGTTCGGCTCGAAGTCCTGGGCCGCAAGCGGCGCCACCGTCAGTGCTAGAACCGCGGCCACGGCCACGGCAGTTCGAGAAGACACGCTAGTTCCGAGTTTCATGACGTTGGCCATACTCCTCTTCGGCAGAACGCCGGGTTGTCCACGCAGAATGCGCGAACACTGTCACCTTAGGCCCATGGGGTCAACCCCGCCCCGGGCGTCGAACGAAGGCGCGCCGCGAATCGCTACCGACCGTTCTTCTCGGCGTGCTGCTGCTCCAGGTATCGCGCGCCGCGCAGCGTGTTGCCCATCGAGTAGTTCCCCTCCTGGCACGCGAACTCGTAGAGGCGATCGTCGGTACGCGGCCAGGGCAGCGACCCGCTGTAGGGGGCGGTGAACTCCGGATCGTTCACCGTGTACTCGTAGAACAGGGTGTCCTTGTCCTGGAAGCGGAGGCGCTCGACGACGTGGGCCCCTTCCCGGTGGAAGCCCCAGTCACCCAGCAGGTTCCTCGTCTCGATCACGAGGGTGTCCCCTTCCCACCGGCCGGTCGAGTCGCCCGCGTAGGAGCGGTAGTCCTCCGGAATGTGCTCCGCCCCCAGGCGTACGATCCGGGCCCAGTGCATCCACTCGATCAGGATGACGACGTGGCTGTCGGTCTGGACGATCGTCTTCAGGTTGTTGTAGGCCCTGGGGCCGATCGGCATCGTCGAGCCCTGGTGGAAGACGCAGCGGTTGCCCAGCGTGAGCGATTCCGGCCCGTCGTAGGGGTCGTCCCCGTTCTCCAGCCACCAGGCCGTGCCCGTGTTCTCGTAGCCGAAGGGCGGCAGCGTGTCGAAGCGCGCCTGACCCGCCTCGGTTCGGGGCGGCAACCGACCGTTCGGCGGATCGGTGAGCACCGATGTCCGGTACTTGCCGTCGACCTTGAAGGCAGCCGTGCCGCGGTCCAGCCAGAAGGCGTTGTAGGCGCCGACGCCCCGGTATCCGTCCTCCGAGCGGCCGGCGATCACGCCCCGGTTCGGGTCGCGGATCTCCTGATCGCGGGAGTTGGACGCAGCCAGACCGTCAGCGATCGCCTGTGCCTCCTCTTCGGTGAAGTACTGACGGTCGCCGAACCGGGGGTCGCGCTCGAGCGGCGTCAGGAAGGAGACGTCGTAGTTGCCGGAGAAGTCCGGGCGCCCGCTCGGGGTTCGTGGAATGTCCTCGGCCGCAAGCAGCGGCACGAGCAGCAGGCTCGCGGCTGCACACAGGGATATGGCTCGGGTCTTCATTCTCGACCTCCTGGTACGCGCTGTTCGTGAACGAACAGGAGCCTACCAGCGCGGACCGGCACCCTGCCGAACGGCATTGTCGTGCCGGCGAGCGGCGTGTTCGCGGTGCACACGAACGTCCACCTCACGATTCAGGCCGCCGAGACGGGATCGACGGTGCGCAACACCGTGTTCACCCGCCTCGCCCGCGGACGGATCACGGAGTCGAACACCTACGCGACCACCTATGAGCCCGACATCGGATCGACCTATCATCGCGGCTCCACCGCGGGCGCGCTGCAGGCCGCGATCGAGCACGAGTCGATCGCCGAGTTCGAGGCCGGCGACGTGATCTGGCCGGAGATCCGGGGCACCCAGGAGTCTCTGGCCTATGCCCTCGAGGGCGCCGAATCCTCGCTGTCGCTGTTCCGGGTGGGGTGACATCGTGGTGCGGACGAGCGCGGCCTACAAGGTCCGCGACGAGCTCGCGGAGCAGACCGTCCTGACGGGCTGCTGGTCCGGCGACGCCTACGATCCGCTGAGCGCCGCGACGGCCGCCTGCCACGAGATCGAGCAGCGCCTGCACCTGACCTTGCACCTGCCGCGCGACACGTTCCTGGCGCGCATCGTGGTCGGCGACGAGCTCTTCACGGCGGAGTTCGACGGCGCCGGCGTGCTGGTGGACGGCCCGGTCCCCGAGCCGGCCTGAGCGCAGGAGAACGGTCGGCGCGGCTTCTGGGTAGCCTCCGGCGCCGGACTGTGGACCCGCAGGGTCACTGATGTCCCGTCGCTGAATCGGAGCCACGCCTCTCGCGAGCCCAGGAGGAGGCCGAGGAGCTCGCCCCGGCCCCCTGTCAGTTGGTCGAGCTTCACCAGCCCTCCCTCGACGCCGTGCTGGTCCGTCAGGCGCACCGCGTCCAACGGGGGAGAGATCGCCACCCGCGCGACGGTCTCCGCCAGCGTCGGCCCCGTGAACGCGGACCGGGGCTCCATGGGCACCGGGTTCATGCTAGTAGCTTACCGGTCGATCGGCGTTTTGAACGTGAGCTTGGCGCTCGTTTTTGGATCACCCGCAACACCGTTCACCGTGGGCGTGTACGAAAACCACGCCGTGTATTCGGTGGCGCGGTAGCCGCTTCGCTCATAGGTGGTCTTCACCGTGTTGCCGGTCACATCATACGGCGAGTCCGCGCCTTGACCCTCGAGATGCAGATGAACCGTGACGGAATCCGCTCCCGGCAATGTCGCCTTCACGGCGGCCGCAGAGTCGAAGGTCATGTATCCAGAACACCCGAACTCCTCGCCGTCATCGCAGGTGATGGCGGGAGGACCACCGGCCGGTATGACTCGCTCGAACGTCGGCATGGTTGGAGCCGGCAATACGACAGGTTTCGCCGCGTCCGTCACCGACGCGGAGACAGACGCTGACGCGGTATCGGTCGTGCCGGATCGCGCCTGCGTTCCCGACCCCGATGCAGTGACGGTCACGCCAATGGTCACGGTCGCCCCGTCGGCGTCCACCGTCGGCCGCGTCCACGTCGGCGACTCGAGAGTCGCGTCGTTCAGCGACCCGGCCGAGGCGGTCCAGGCGTAGGACAAAGCGTCGTAGACGCCTCCCGTCAGCGTCGCAGTCAGCGATGCTTCGGTGGATTCTTCACCTGCGGGAACAGCGCCTATCGAGACGGCGGGAGCGTTAGCCGGGGCCTTGCCGGTGCTGAACGTCGTCTTCTCGCTGATCATCACGGTGTAGGGCTCGGCGATGATCACACTGAACCAGGTCGAATAGGTCGTGTCGGGCCGGAATGCGCAATAGGTGAAGCGCGAGTTGGCCGAGCCGCCGCAGCGATCGTTCGGGCCGCCTGGTCCCTCGATCAACACGTCGGTCTGTTGACCCTCGCCGATGTAGAAATCGGTGCGCGCGGTGTGGTCAACGACGAATGTCATCGTGTCCCAGTCGAGCTGTGGCGGATCGGGAGCCGCTGGCGGCGGATACGTGTCGGCGCCGGGCGGATCCGGCGGAGACTGCGACGGATCTATCGTCACCGATTCGCTGTACGTGGAGACCATCGCGCCCGGATCCGTCCCGCCCGTGTCCAGAAGAAGAGGCGGACGTATTTCGTGATCCACGATGAATCCGACTTCGTAGAGCACGTCGGGGTCGTACTCATTGGTGCAGGTTCTAAAGAGGTAGTCACGCGCGTCGCCCTTTTCCCACTGGTCGTCGCGTCGCGGGACGCACCACTCGGGGTCGCCGCCCTTCTCCGCGACATACCACCTCGTCCGCCATCGCTCCTGGTGGAAATCGTGCCAGGGAACCCGTTCCTTGTGGGGCAAATCGGTCCGATCCATGAAATTGACGGTGATCAACCTCGGACCGCTGTCGTCGAGGCCAGTGACCTCGATTTCGCTGTTCGCGCTGCTGTCGTAGCGTGGAGCCGCCGGCATGTCGAACGGCGACACGGGAAAGATCATCTTGTCCGCGGACGGAGGGACTTCGGGCTGCGCGCGATGAGCCGCTACCGTCGCCGCGTCCGAGATGAACGACAGCCGGTCGCTCTCGGTGATCGGGCGTCCATCTCCCGCATCAACCTCGTACCACGCCTCGTACCGCGTGTCCGGGCTGTAGACGGTCTCGTACTGCGGCAAATGGGCCTCGAGCACATGTTCTTCGGATTCGACCCACTGATCGCGCCGGCTGTCTCTGGCGGCGCAGCGATACGCCGTGTCACGCTCCGGTTTGACCTCGATCGAGTTCCTGTCCCACTTGGCACCGTCCCAGACGACGCGGTATGGCGGCGTACCGCCCGAGACGCGGCAGACGAGCCGCGTCGGATCGAACTGCTCCTTATCGATCAAGCGCGGACCACCGATCGAGACGGCCAGCGGATCCCGCGACCCGGCGACCAGATAGGACGCGCTGGCCGTCTCGCCGTTGTGAGTGACCGTCACCGTATAGGTCTTCGGTTTGCCTTGCCGACGCGCGGCCACGACCGCGCCCGTCTCGTTCCGATCGTGCGACCATCGGTAGGTCGCACCGTCGCGATTGGACACGGCGGACAACAGGTACTTGCCGTGCTCCTCCATCTGCGAGTAGTGGTCGGCCAGGATCCACGCTTGCAGCGGCATGTCGAGCTTCGTGTCGGAGGACTCGGCCGGCTGACCCGCGGCGGCCACCCGAAACTTGGTGGAGACCGGCGTCTCGTTCACGACGTCCGTGAACGTGAACGTCATCTTTCCGGCCGTATCGTCGAACGCGGGCATCGCGGGCCGCGGCGGCAGCAGGCTGAACGGCCCATAATGCACAACCTCATCCGACCACGTCGGCCCGTCGCGATTGACGGCGGCGACACGGAACCCGACCGCCGCCAGATCGCCGGGGTCGAAGTACTCGACCGTGCCAGTCATCGGACCCGTTCCGGCGCCGAACAGTCCCGTGACCGGGTCGAACGACGAGAAATCACGCAGGGGCAGATAGCCCTTGATGTCGCTCTGCTTGCACCGGCTGCATCGCTCGTACACCCACCCCTGGACCCGGAAGGAGACCTCGTCCTCCGAGTTGTCGCGCCACGAGAGATTGAATCCGATCCGACCCTCGGAGGTGTCCCACGATTTCTCGACCGCCAGATCTTCCGGGCGGCGGGAGAGTACCCACTGGTAATCGCTAAGCGACGCCAAGTCGGCGGCGTACCGATTGAGGTGGCTCCTGGCGTTGGCGTCCGCATGACTATCCGCTCTGGCGGTGCCGAGACTCCATCGGGCAATGCATTCGGGCTTCCGCGATTTCGTCGGATGGCCGTCCGCCCGCGTGCAGCCCTTCAGGTAGAACCTCGGGTCGCCGATGTGCGTCAGCTCTTGATCGCCGGAAAAGTACGGCTGGTAGTAGCGCGGCTCGGACTTCTTGACGTAGGACATGGTGGTCGCGACGGCCGCGTGCCGCTCACCCGGCAGCACTTCCGTCCAAGCCGGGAGGGCCCCGTTCTCGTCGTGTGAGACCTGCGGATAGGCGGCGGTCCCGGCGGACCCGTGAAAAACGTTCGCGGCGGCACGCGGATGCAGGGTGCCGTCCACCTCTTCGCCGTGCCAGAGCCCCATCGTGTGCCCCAGCTCGTGAACGAACGTCGCCTTCGAGAACCCCGGGATGAACTTTTCGCACACCATGTTCGTGATCGAGTGCGATTCCTGGGCCATCTCCGGGAGAGTCGTGTCCGTCGTCCAGAGCCGCGACGCGATTCCGCAGACGCCGGTCAGCTTCGGGAATCGCTCGTTCCAGGTGAGCACATTGACGAGATCCGCGTTATGGGCGTATCGCAACGCCATCAACGCGTTCACCCGCCTGTCAAGCTCCTCGATATCCTCGTCATCGTCGGAGATTTCGTCCACGTCGAACGTCACAACCTCTCCCGCACCGAAGCCTGAACAACTGGGGTCGCGGGGATTGGTGCGGCCGGGACACGGAACCAGTCTCAGGATAATGTCCACGTCCGAGTTGCGGAGCACCATGTTGGCGTGCTGGACCAGATGAATCGCGTAGGCGGGGATCGCCGGCTCCACATCCAGAAGTTTCTGGGTGTACAAGACCAGCACGTCGATCACCGTCTTGCCGCCGGTCAGAGGATTCGACGAAGCCGCCGTCGCCGACGCGGCGGCCCGAGCGCCGACGAACCGGGGAGTCGGGCCGTTGCCGCGTTCGGCCTTCGGCGTTGCGGCGCACCATCCGGCTGGGGAATCGCTCGACTCGCGGCGGATCGTTCCGGTTCCGTCCGGCTCCGCCCGCAAATGCCAGCGGCCGTCCGAAGAGACGAACGTGCCGAAAGTCCAGCCGCCGGATACGGTGAACAGCGTCTCTTCGTGACCCGCGTGAAGACCGGAACCCGCCCCGGTCCAGACAACATCGCCGTCCCCCCGGTCCTCGAAGTGCGCCAGCTCCACGTGAGACGACCCGGTGTCCGTGGGCACGGACAACCAGCTCGGCATGGACGACAGGAGCGTCGTGTCGAGGCGAATGGGCACGGACACGGGAGCCACAAAGTCACCGTCGCTGGCCGCCGCCGTGGCGGAGTGGAGACCGTCTCCCGGAGATCCCCGAGAGACCATCTCGAACAACTGCTGGCCATGAACCACCGCCGGTGCAAGCAGGGCCGCCAAGAGTAACCGCGACCAGATCAACACTCTCTTCGTTTCTCCTCTCATAACTCTCTTCGTTTCTCCTCTCATACGGTTCAATATCCCTCGGAACGAACCGCTCGCTTCATGCCGAGCCGTTCCTGCCAACTAACCGCGCGGCCCGCTGCGGTAGCGACCGGCCTTGTCAACCGCGCGGCGCGCGGCCCAATTCGTGGACGAAGCTCAGCGGGTCATGACCCGACTACCGCGACGCCACCATGCATACGACTTACGGTGCTTACTCTACCGGGATCGAACCCGGGCGTCTGTACCCTGAATTAGCCAGATTCGGAAAAAACCAACCCGTAATCCGCTCCTATTGGCGCGATTAGGGTCCAGTAGTTCACAACAGAGGCGATTCTCAACCAGCTTCGAGCCCGTGGCAACGCGAACCGGGGCCGCCCGGCGGCCTGCCAAGACGGCTGGCGGACTTCAACGCCGAACGCCGACATGGTCCCGAGCGCGAAGATAAAGTGTCCGCGCCCCAATGCCGCACCAACACCGAGACCGGCCCGTCTGGCTATGGTGGACTGGCGGAAAGGACTCCGCCTGGGCTCTCCACCTGTTGCGCGCCGCCCCCGAATGGGAGGTGAGGGGTTTGGTGGCGCCGGTCAACCGGGCCAACAGGCGCGTGGCGATGCACGGTGTTCGCGTCCGGCATGTCGAACGGCAGGCTTCGGCCGCCGGGCTGCGGCTCCGGACGATCAGGTTCGACTGGACGGCTTCGGTCGCCGAAACCAGGGCCACGTTGGCGACCGGCCTCGCCTCGACGTTCCGCGGCCGCCGGCGGTTCGTCGGCTTCGGCGATCTGCACTCGGCGGGCGACAGGAAGCATCGCTCCGCCCTGGCGGAAGCCGCCGGAGTCCCCGCCACCTTCCCGCTCTGGGGCCGGGATCCCGGCGCGCACGCCGCCGCGATGCTGGAGGCCGGCCTGGAAGCCCGCGTCTGCTGCGTGGAAACCGCCCGCCTGCCCGCGCGCTTTGCCGGGCGCCGGTTCGACGAGTCGTTCCTCGCCGACCTGCCCGACGATGTCGACCCGTGTGGAGAGAACGGGGAGTTCCATACGTTCGTCGAATGGGCGCCGGGCTGGTCGAGGCGGGTTCCGTCCGCGGCCGGCGCCGGGATCGAGGCTTACGGCTTCGCCTTGGCGGAGATCGAGCGGCCGCGGACGGAACTGATCGAAGCGGCCGAAAATCCGGGGGGGGGGGGGGGGTACGGACGCCTTCGAGTACTACGACAGGCTGGCGAGAGTCCGCGAACATGTGGTCCGGCATCTCGACCAGCGCCTGCACCTGAAGGACGTAGCGGCCGTCGCGGGGATGGAGACGCACGCCTTCGGCCGCTTCTTCCGCCAGGCCACGGGCACCACTTTCCGCCGGTGGCTGATCGAGCGGCGGCTGACGCGCGCCCAGGAACTCCTCAGGCGCCGCAATCACTCGATCGGCCAGGTCGCCGCGGCCGTCGGCTTCGGCACCGAACGAACTTTCCGCCAGCGCTTCCGTGAACGGTTCGGCTGCACTCCGTCGCAGTTCCGGTCGCGGGCGCGAGCCCGGCGGCGCCGGCGCGGTCGGTGAGAGGTCTGCGGATCCGGCTAGCCGAGCAGCCTGAGCAGCGCCAGAACGCCGGCCAACTGGCCAGCGAGCAGCGCGGCGGCATCCCTCGGGCCTGCGAAGCGCCTTGGGTCCGCGCGGGTGCGTCATGGTGTAGCATCGAGCCAGAAAGCACACCGCAGTAACGGCCAGTTGGAGGATCCGAGTCATGAAGCCCCTGATGATCACCTCTTCCATCGTTCTCGTCGCGCTGGTTGCCGGTTTGGTGTTCGCCCAGGCCGACGTCGAGCCGACACAGACAGTCGAACCGACGCAGGCAGTCGAACCGACACCGGTGCACGCCGCTCCGCTGACGCAGCAGGTCACCCTCTCGGACTGTTCGGACGCCTGGTACAAGTCCCAGGCGAAGGCGTGGTGCACGACCCAGAACACGGAGGTGACCTCTGACAACAAGTGCTTCCTGGAGAGGACGTGCGGCGCCACGTCTGACTGGGACGGAATGCAGGTCACGTTCACCGGCACGCCGAGCCAGGTCAGCCAACTGTGCTGGATCTTGCCTAATCTTCAGGTCGGCGGCTGCTGATCGGGAGCGCCAACCCCGTCGGCGTTCCGCGCCCCGCGTGATCGTCGTCGGTCCGGCCCTCTTTCTTTGTCTGGCGGTAGCTCTGCCGGCTTTCCCGGCGGTTCGAGCAAACCAGATTGACAACGACGAAGACGCCGCCGTCATGGATCTCGCGGTCCGCGACGTTGTCGATCTGGCGCTGCGAAACAGCAGGACGCTCGCCAACGAACGCCTGCGGCGTTCCGTCGAACGGTTCGCTCTGAAGATCGCCGAGACCGAGTTCCAGCCGCGAGTCACGGCCGGCGCCTACGCGGACCGCCATCTGACCGACGCAACGGTGGAGACCGCGGGGGTCGAGACGGCCCTGCGCCTTCGCGTACCGACGGGCGGTGAGTTCGACCTCTCTTCGCGGCTCGCCTACACGGACGACGGACCGCCCGCGCTCGGACCCCGCGTGGGGGCGGTCGACCTGACGTTCACGCAGCCGTTGCTGCGCGGTGGCGGTACGGGTGTCGGCGGGGCCGCCCTGCGCACCGCCCGGCTGGCCGAAGAGATCAACGTCCATGCCTTCCGGGCCGCGATCATCGACCTCGTGACGAACGCGGTCCGCGCATACCGCGCGTACGGGCGGGCGCGGCAACGCACGGTCATCGCGGAGCGTTCGCTCGACCGGGCCCTGGCCCTGCTCGAGGTGAATCGGTTGCTGGTGGAGACCGGCCGCATGGCCGAACGCGACATCGTCCAGACGCAGGCGGACATCGCCCGCCGCCAGCTCGATCTCGTCGCTTCGCGGGGCCGCCTCGACGCCGCCCGCCTGGCCTTGATCGACATCCTGGACATCGACGCGGGGGTCCGCTTCGGAAGTCTCGCCGAGTTCGATCCCGACGCGGTGGCCCCGGCCTCCACGGATTCCCGGGAAGCGATCCGGATCGCGTTCCAGCATCGCCCGGACTATCTTGCGACGCTCCTTGGCCTTCGGAACGCGGAAACCCGCGCCCTGGTGGCAAGGAACGATCGCCTGTGGGACCTCTCGCTGACTCTGGGCGCGAGCCTCACCGGAGTCGGAGACTCGTTCGAAGCCGCCTGGCGAGAACTGGACCGTGCCGACCGGCGCGCCACTCTCGATCTCACGATTCCGGTCGGCCGGCCGGCCGCGGGGCCGGCCGAGCTGGCTCATCGCCGGGCGACCGCGGACCTCGCGATAGCGAAGAACCATCTCGTCGAACTGGAGCAGCGCATCGTCATCGACGTCACCAACTCCATCCGGGACGTCTCCCTGGCCCGACAGCGCGTGGATCTCGCTCGCGAAAGCCGCCGTCTGACCCAGGAGAAGGCCGAGATCGAGCGCGAGAAGCTGAATCTCGGAGTGTCGACGAACTTCCAACTGGTCGCCTTCGAGAACGACCTGGTTCTCGCCGAGATCGACGAACTGGACGCGACGGTCGCCTATCTGAACGCCGTGACCGAGATGGATCGGACACTGGGCACGACCCTCGACCGCTGGGGCCTGCAGGTCGACCGGCTCGAACAGGGGTCCGCCACGAGTCCCTGATGGCGACCAGGGACCAAGGCCCGGCGCCGGACGAACCCCGTTCGACCCACGAAGCGATCCTGGAGACTCTGGCCGGCGCCGTGATTTCTCTGGAAGCTGGCGGCGTCGTGACGATCTACAACACCGCGGCGGCGGAGATCACCGGCCTGGCACCGCAAACGGTGGTCGGACGCACGTTCGCCGAGGTCTTCCTCCCTCTCGAGGGGGCCGATGCGTTCTGCGAAACCGTTCTCGACGCCGTGTACGGCGGGCCGCTCGTGCGCCGACGCGTGGTCGAAGCCACGTTCCCCGGCGGCAGGCGAACGCTCTCCATGAGCGTGTCCAGGGTGCTGCAGGGCGGCGGCGCCTCGACGGCACTGACCGTCGTGTTCGACGACATCTCCGAGATCCGCGAGCTGCGCCAGAAGGAACTGGCGCTTGCGCGGGAGGTCGAGGATCGGCACGGCGAGCTCAAGGAGGCCTATCTTCGACTGGAGCAGAGGAACCGGGACCTGGCGGAGGCCCGGAAGCGAACGCGTCTGGCCCGGTTCGGCGGATCGGCCGCGCTGTTGCTCCTGATCGGGGCCCTGGCCGCTTTCGTTCTCGATTTCCGGCCCGACCCGGCGCCGACCCGCTCGATCGACGGCAGGGACGCGCCGGCGGAAACGCCGACCTACCTGGTCGGCCCGCAACCGCTCAGGGCCGTCGTGACCGTCACGGGCCAACTGGCGCCCCGGCGCGAGGTCGACGTCACGAGTCCGATGACGGGGAAGATCGCCGCGGTCCACGTGGCCTACGGCGCCCGGGTCGAAGCGGGCCAGGCCCTGGTCGAGCTCGACGTGAGCGAAACCACAGTGCGGCGCCGGGAGGCGGAGGCCGCCTACATCGGCGCCCGCGAGCGTTTCGAACGAGCCGAGAAATGGGACGAGAGCGTCGAGGTGTCGCGGGCTCGCCGCGACGTCACCAAGGCGCGGATCGATCTGGAGAACAGCCGCGGCCAGCTCGAGGAGACGGCCTTCCTGCTGGAGCGCGGCGTGATTCCGGCCGCGGAGCACGAAGCCGCCGAACGGAACTTCGAGAACCGGAGGCTCGACCTCGAAACGGCCGAGCAGGATCTCGCCGTGGTCGTGCGGAAAGGAACCTCCGACGGCCAGATCGCGCGGCTGGAACTCGACAACGCCCGCGCCCGACTCGATGAACTCGACGAAACGCTGCGCCTCGCCGTGCTGCGGGCGTCGATTCCGGGCGTCGTCATGCGTCCTCGGGAAGTTCCGTCAGCGGAGGAACGCCACCAGGACCGCCTGGTCGCGGGTTCATCCGTCGCCTACGGCGAGCGCCTGCTGACCATCGGGAACATCGACGGCCTGTCCGTCGTCGGCCGGGTCGACGAGCTGGACGTCGCGCAAATCCGTCCCGGCAATCCGGTGACGGTCAGCGGCGACGCCTTTCCCGACGCCGCCCTGCGGGGCGCCGTGACCCGGGTGTCGTCGGAGGCGTTGGCGAAGGACCCCGGCGACTCGCCGCCCTCCTTCGAAGTCGTCGCCGTCGTCGACGAACTGACCGAAGGCCAACGCTCCCTGCTCCGCATCGGCATGTCCGCCACGCTGGAAGTCGTCGTCCGCGACGAGGAGGGCGTCCTGCTGGTTCCGGTCGAGGCGGTCGCCGTCCTCGACGGCGAAACGACCGTCAGGATCGCCGAGGGAGACTCCGTGCGAACGGCGCCGGTGACCACCGGCGTCACGACCTTCAGTTCGGTCGAGATCGTCGAGGGCCTGAAGTCCGGCGACCGCATCCTGCTGCCGGCGCGATGAAGGGGCCCGCCGTCTCGCCGGCCGGCGGTCCGGAAACGCCAACCGGGCTTACCCTTTCGGGGATTCGCAAGAGTTACGACGTCGGCCCGGTCACCACGAAGGTTCTGAAGGGAGTCGACCTCGAAGTCCGCCAGGGCGACAACCTGGCGATCATGGGCGGCTCCGGAAGCGGCAAGTCCACGCTGATGAACATCATGGGACTCATGGACCGCCCAAGCAGCGGGACCTACCTGTTCGGCGGCCGCGACATGGCGGAAACCGGGGATGACGAGCGCTCGGACTTCCGCAACCGCCGGATGGGTTTCGTCTTCCAGGCCTTCCACCTGCTCCCGCATCTGAGTGCGTGGAGGAACGTTGCACTGCCGCTCGTCCACCGTGGAACGGGAGGTCCCGAGTCGCGAAGCCTCGCGGTGGAGATGCTTGAACGGGTCGAGATGGGCGATCGGATCGATCACCGGCCGAATCAACTGTCCGGCGGTCAGCAACAGCGGGTGGGCATCGCCCGGGCGCTCGTCGGCGGGCCGGCCATCGTCTTCGCCGACGAACCCACCGCGGCTCTGGACCGGGACACCGGACGCGAGATCATGAACCACCTGCTCAGGCTGAACTCGGAGGAGGGCGTCACCATCGTCGTCATCACCCACGATCGCGATGTCGCTCGGCAGTGCTCACGACTCGTCCGCCTCGTCGACGGCGTCATCGAGGAGAGCGATCCGAAGCGAACTCGGAACCCCGGCGGGCCTTCCGGTTGACCATGCCCGCGGCCGCCCAACTGAGAGAGGCGGCATCGAGGCTCCTGGCCACCCCGCGGCGCAGCCTGCTGACGTTGACCGGCATCGCGATCGGCGCCGGCGCCCTCATCGCCCTGGTCACGGTCGGAGCGATCGCCAGGAGCGAGGCGATCGAACAGTTCCGGGCCCTCGGCACGGACATTCTCTCGGTGCACGCCTTCCTGCTGGAGTCGAACGCGGCCGGCGCGCGGAAGACCGGCCTCGCGGAGTCCGACGCAGCCGACCTCGCCCGGCTGCCGTCGATCGACGACGCCGCGCCCTATGCGATCTCCACGGCGGAGCTTCGCCTGGGCGCTCACGGAACTCGGCGGGTGTCCGTCGTCGGCGCCACTCGGGCCTTCGCCCGGATCCACAACCTGGAGCTCGAAGACGGCCGGTTCCTCTCGCCGCTCGACGGCTACCGGCCCTTCGCCGTGATCGGCGCGGACGTCGCCAACGCCCTCCGCGACGAAGGCGCCGCGCCGGCGCCCGGCGCGACCTTTAGAACTCACGACGCGGTCTACACGATCATCGGCGTTCTCGAGCCCGAGCCTCGCGGACGCGGGGCCATCCGCCCCGACGAGATGGTCTTCGTGACGATCGGGCACGCCACTCGAAGGGCCACCACCAGGGATTTGACCGGCATCACGCTCCGCATGGCGCCCGACGTCCACTACCTGACCGCGAGCGCCGCCGTAACGGACCATTTCCGGCTCCTGGAGCCGAGGCTCAACGTCCGCGTCGACAGCCCGATCCAGATCATCGAACAGATGGAGGCGCAGATGCGGCTATTCGCGCTTCTGCTCGGAACGGTCGGCGGAATCTCCCTGGTGCTGGGCGGCGTGGGCCTGATGAACGCGATGCTCGGAGCGGTGCGGGAGCAACGCGCGGAAATCGGCATTCGCCGCGCGTTCGGCGCGCGCCAGGGCGACATCCGCCGCCAGTACCTGACTCAGTCCGGCATGCTCTGCCTGCTCGGAGGCCTCCTCGGAGCGGTGCTGGGCGTGGGAACGACCCTGATCATCAGCCACTTCGCGGGCTGGACCTGGCAACTGTCCGGCGCCGCCATCGCCCTCGGACTCGGCACGGCCGGCGCGGTCGGAATGGGCTTCGGCTTCTATCCCGCCAGGCACGCGGCCCGACTCGACCCGATCGAGGCGCTCCGCGATGGCCGATAGCCTCCACTTTAGGCAGCGCGAACACGAACAGCGTGTTGTTCGAGCTCGGACTGAGCTCCGACGTCAGCCTCCGGTAGGTCGACGTCGACCCGCCCTCGGCTCCGGTGCCGACCGCCACGTACTGGCGGCCGTTCACCGCGTAGCTGACCGGGAATCCGGTTACCGAAGAGCCGAGGTTGATCTCCCAGAGCACCTCGCCGATCTCCTGGTCCAGGGCCCAGAAGCGGCCTCCCACGTCGCCGCCGAAGACGAGGCCGCCTCCGGTCGCGGCGAGCGACATCGTCACCGCCAGGCGCTCGTGGAGCCACAGCGTCTCGCCGGTCTCGGCAGAGATCGCGTAGACCGTGCCGAGCGTTTCCTTTCCGGGCGCGAACCGGGTCTCGTTGACCAAGGCGTAGTGCATCGCCCCGCGGCCCACGCGGGTCGTCATTTGCGAGCAGAGGTTCCGGAGCGGGTAGTACATCGCGTTCGTCAGCGGACTGTAGGCACCGGCCTCCCAGTCCTTGCCGCCGAGGAGCGACGGGCAGATCAGCCGCTGCTGCTCCAGTTCCGTGAACACCACCTCCGGGTTCTCGATCACGAGGCCGGTCTCGCCGTCGATCCGCTCGATCACGTTCTGGGGCACCGTCGGCCGCGCCCACAGGAACTCTCCCGTCTCCCGGTCGAGGGTGTAGACCAGGCCGGTCTTGCCGGGGACGCCGGTCACGACTTTCCGCGTCTCCCCCGCCTCGATCCGGGGGTTCCGCCACGCGACGGCCTCAGCGTCGGGCGCGACGGCCGTATCGACCAGCAGCCGTTCGAAGGGATGGTCCAGGTCCCAGTGGTCGTTCAGGTGCTGGTAGTACCAGCGCACCTCGCCCGTCGCGACCTCGAGCGCCAGGGTCGAGTTGTGGTACAGGTGCCGCTTCTCGTGACCGCCGAGCAGGAACTTCGGCGCCGGCGACGTGACCGACGTGCCGACGATCAGAAGTTCCATCGCCGGGTCGTAGCTCGGCGCCATCCAGGACCCGACGTGGTGGCGGTTCTCGAACGGCAAGTCGCCCCAGGTCTCGTTGCCCGGTTCTCCCGGTCCGGGGATCAGGGGCCGGCGCCAGAGCTCCTCGCCCGTCGTCGCATCGTGGGCGGCGATGAAGCACGCCTCGGGGCCCCGGTGCGGACGGCAGCTTCGCCCCGAGATCACGCGGCCGGCGGCGATGATAGGTCCGGTCGAGTGCCGCGCCGGGTCCTCTTCGTAGTCGACGATCCGCGTCTCCCAGACCAGCTCGCCGGTCACCGCGTCCAGGGCGTAGACGTAGCCGTCGTTCGCGGTGTCGATGATCAGGCCGCCGTAGATCGCGATGCTCCGGTTGACCGTTTCCAGGCCACCGACGTAGGTGGCGATGTCCTTCGGAATCGGCCGCCTGTACTCCCAGAGAAGGTCGCCGGTCGCCGCGTCGATCGCCTGGGTGACGCTGCTCGGATTCGGGTAGTACATGACGCCGTCGTACACCAGTGGCGTACCTTGCTGGCTGCCCTCCTCCAGTCCGCGCGACCAGGCGAGCGTCAGTTCGCCCACGTTCTCCCGGTCGATCTGGTCGAGCGGGCTGTAGGCCCAGCCGTTCTGGGTGCGGCGCCAGTGCAGCCAGTCCGCGGGGTCGGGGTTCTCCAGCATCGCGTCGGTGACCGGCGCGAAGTCCTCGCCGGACTGTGCGTAGACCGCCGGGGCCATGGCGCCAAGCAGCGCCACGAAGGCCGCTCTGAACCGAAGGGCTGGCTCTCGACTCATTACTCGACTCCCTGATCAGGGGTATCCAAGAGCGAACGGCCAGCGTAGCGCAGGGGCGCTATCCTCGCGCGATGCCCGCGACGGACAACGGCCGGATCGTGATCACCGGGCTCGGCGCGGTGACCCCTGTCGGCAACGACGTCGACACCTTCTGGCGCCGGATGAAAGCCGGCGACTCGGGCGCCGGACCGATCACCGCGTTCGACACGGACGGCTTCAAGGTGAAGATCGCCTGCGAGGTGCGCGACTTCGAGCCCAGGGAGTGGCTCGAGGGCAAGGCGGCTCGACGCCTCGCGCGCGCTACCCACTTCGCCGTGGCTTCCGCCAAGCAGGCCGTCGCCGACGCGGGACTCGCCATCGAACCCGCCACGGCGCACCGCTGCGGCATCACCTTCAACACCGGCGGCGGAGGCCTGGGAAGCATGGAGACCGGCACTCGTCGGCTGGTCGCGCGGGGGCCGCAGCAGGCGAATCCGTTCCTGGTCACCGACGTGATGCCGAACGCCGTGTCCTGCCTGATCTCGATCGAGCTCGGCATCACGGGGCCGACCACGACCTCGACCCTGGCCTGCGCGAGCGGCAACTACGCCCTGCTCGAAGCGTATCGTCTACTCCGCTCGGGCGAAGTCGACGCGGTGGTCGCCGGCGGCGCCGAGGCCGGAATCACGCCGCTGATCATCGCCACGTTCTCGCGCCTTCAGGCTCTCTCGACCCGCAACGACGATCCGCAGGCCGCCAGCCGTCCGTTCGACGGCGGCCGGGACGGCTTCGTGTTCGGCGAAGGCGGTGTCGCCTTCGTCGTCGAAACCGAGCGCCACGCGGAGCAACGAGGCGCCAGGGTCTACGCCGAGGTCCGGGGTGGCGCCGTCACCGCCGACGCTCACCACCTGACCGCCCCTCGTCCCGACGGGTCCGGAGCGGCGGCCGCGATGAGCAGGGCCCTCGAATCGAGCCGCACCGACCCCGGCGAGGTCGACGCCGTCTTCGCCCACGGCACCGCGACGCCGCTCGGCGACGTTGCGGAGACGCTGGCGATCAAGAAGGCGCTCGCCGACAGGGCTTCGGAAGTCGCGGTCACCGCCACCAAGTCGCAGGTCGGCCACATGCTCGGCGCGGCCGGAGCGGTGTCGGCTCTGGCGGCGGTCAAGACGATCGAGGAGGGGACGATTCCACCGACGATCAACCTGGACCGGCCGGACCCGGAGTGCGACCTCGACTACGTTCCGAACCGGGCTCGCGCTCACCCCACCGGCGTGGCGCTCGTCAACGCCTTCGGCTTCGGCGGCCAGAACGTCGTCCTCGTGCTGGCCGGCGCGAACTAGCCGGCGACGTACCCCAACTGGGTGCGCCGGCGTCCTCGCCGGCATCCGGATACCGCCCGACGTTGAGCCGGGGCTCACTGACGCGACAACACCCGGCCCCGGACAGCCTCCAGCACGCGCCGCAGCGCGCGCGGCGCGGCGAAGTCGACGATCCACGCCGGGAGACGGCCGCCCGGGTCGGTCAGCAGTCTGTACACAACGACCGTCCGTTCGGCGTCAAGGGGAATCAAGGTCCAGGAGCCCCTGCTCTCCCGCACGTTTCCGGAGCCCTCGACGTAGGTCCAACGGGCCTGCCAGCCGGTACCGGCACCGGGTTCGACGGTCCCGGTCTCCACGCGCACCGTGTAGCGCCGATCCTCCACCGGGAACGGCATGTCCAGGACCTGCCGGTTCAGGTAGACGCCCGGCGAAACCGGCTCGATGTCGGATTCGAGGACGCGCGGCATGAACTGGTCGAAGTCGGCAGCCGCGTCGATGACATCCCGCACCGCGCTCAAGGATGCTTCGATCACTCCGAGACCGCAGCCCTCCCGGATGCGGCCGCCGGCGACACGTCTCGACACACGCCACTTCCCGGCCGCCGGCAAGTCCCATGCCATAGGACTGCCGCTGAGGTGTTTCTCTGGCGCTGACGCGAGATCGACCTCACACGGATCCCTCGCCGGTGCCGGAGGGACGACCAGCACCACACAAGCCACGAGCGCGCCGGCCGCCCTCTTCATTCCGTCCGACTCTACTGCGGCCATGAGCTGCGACCACGAGACGTTTCCCGCCGGTCATCGGTTCTTCCGATCCCGCCATGCACCGTCATACGGCGTGGCATTCGATCATGCTACGGTTGTACGACCATGAACGAAATCACATTCTCTCGGAAACCCGTCACACTCTCCCCCAAGTACCAGGTCGTCATCCCGCTTGAGATCCGCACCGCTCTGCGGCTCAAGCCAGGCCAGAAGATCCAGGCGATTCGCGTCGGCGACACCATCAGTCTCGTCCCGGTCAGGCCGATGGAGGAGTACGAGGGATTCCTGCGGGGCATTGACACCACCGTCGAGCGTGAACCGGATCGAGAACTGTGAACGTCGTCGACTCGTCGGGTTGGCTCGAGTTCTTCAAGAAGTCCGAGAGGACGGCTTTCTTCCGGGAAGCGATCCTGAACACCGAACGCCTTCTAGTGCCGGTGATCTGCCTGTACGAGGTGTTCAAGACCCTGTCCCGCCAGCGTACGGACGTCGAGGCCCGGCAGGCCATTGCGACCATGCAGCAAGGCCGGGTCGTGGCCTTGTCCCCCGAACTCGCCCTCCACGCAGCCCAGTTGTCCCTCAAGCACTCCCTACCGATGGCCGACGCCTCGATCCTCGCGACCGCCTACTCCGAGGAGGCGGAGCTCTGGACCCAGGACGCGGACTTCGAGGGTCTGCCCAACGTGCGCTACTTCCCCAGGTAGCAGGCCACTCCCTACGACAAACCCCTTCGCTCCGCCCGCAGCCGGTTGAAGTAGTCGATCGCAGCCGCCTTCACCTTCGGCGCCAGGAGCAGCGTCGCGATCAGGTTCGGCACCGCCATCATGGCCAGGGCGGTGTCGATCATGTTGATCACCATGCTGGCGCTCCACCAGGCGCCGACGAAGATGCCCAGGAGGTAGAACCAGGTGTAGAGCCCGTCGCGCTTCGCGCCGAACAGGTAGGCGAAGCAACGCTTGCCGTAGTACGAGTAGCTCACCATCGTCGAGATGGCGAACATCATCACGATCAGCACCAGCAGTGCACGGCCGGGCGCGCCGAGGGCGCTCTCGACGGAGTCCGCGGTCAGTGAGACGCCGCTGATCTCCCCGACCGTCTCCAGGCCGCTGGAGAGGATGACGAAGGCGGTCAGAGAGCAGACGACGATCGTGTCGATGAAGGGGCCGAGCATCGCAACCAGGCCCTCGCGGACGGGTTCGTTCGTCTTCGCCGCGCCGTGGGCGAGCGGCGCCGTGCCGAGCCCGGCCTCGTTCGAGAACGCCGCTCGACGGACGCCGATCATCATCGCCTGCTGAAAGCCGATCCCCATCGCGCCGCCGGCCGCGGCGGTGCCGGTGAATGCCTCGCGGAAGATGCGGCCGAACACCTCCACGGCGATGTCGGAGCGCACGAACAGGACGCAGAGCGCCATGCCCAGGTACAGGACGCACATGACCGGAACGAACCGTCCCGTCACCGCGCCGATCCGCTCGACGCCGCCGAATGCGACCAGAGCGACAAGGGCGACGCAGCCCACGCCGGTCAGTCTCGGATCGAATCCGAACTGGGCGTTCAGCAGTTCCGCCACCTGGTTGCTCTGGAACATCGGCAGGCAGCCGAACAGGCCGAAGGTGCAGAACATGATCGCCAGCGGCTTGAACTTCTTCCCCAGACCGAGTTCGATCGTGTACATCGTGCCGCCGAGGAGCGCGCCCCGTTCGTCCCGGCCGCGGTAGATCTGGGACAGCGTGCAGGAGAAGAACTTCGTGCCCATGCCGACGACGGCCGCCACCCACATCCAGAACACCGCGCCGGCGCCGCCCTGGGTGACCGCGATCGCCACGCCGCCGATGTTGCCGACCCCGATCGTGGCCGCAAGCGCCGTCGAAAGGGCCTGGAAGTGGCTGATGTGCCCCGGATCGTCCGCCGAGTCGTACTTGCCCAGGGTCACCGCGGTGGCGTGGCCCATGTGGAACAGCGGTCGCAGGCGCACGTAGAGGCAGAAAAACGCGCCCGAGCCGATCAGCAGGACGACCAGGGGCATGCCCCAGGCGTAGCCGACGGCGGTTTCCAGAAAGTTGTCTAGAGCCTGCAAACGATCACGTTCCGTTCACCGACGGCCACCCTGGGGCCCGGTCTCACTGCTCCACCACTTGCAGGCTCACCGGATCGCGCGCCGGCAGCATCGTGACCCCGCCGCCGATCTTCCCCGCCACTTCGGTCATCGTGGCGCGGCCGTCGCTGTCGCCCGGCTCGATGGCCTCCCAGTCTCCGACGACCAACATGACCAGCCTGTCGGGCAGGAGATGCTGCTCGGCCACGCGCATGACGTCCGCCGGCGTCACCGCCTCGACGTTCGCCCGGTAGGTGCGCCAGTAGTCGTGCGGCCGACCCAGGAACTCGTCCTGGGCGAAGATCCGCGCCACGGCCACGGCCGACTCGAAGTTGCTCGGGAAGGTCTCGATCGCGGACGCCTTGACCGTCTGGAGCTCGTCCTCCGACACCGGTTCCGTCCGGATGCGGTCGACCTCCTCGAGCGCGATCTTCGCGGCGAAGGCCACCGTCTCGCTCTTCGACTGGAAGGTGATGCTGAGATTCCCGGGCCAGAAACTGCCGACGCCGAAGCTGGAGTAGGCGCCGTAGGCGAGGCCCTCGTCCGAACGGATTCTCTTCATCAACCGGGTGGTGAAGCCGCCGTTGCCCAGGACGGCGTCCATCATTTCCAGAGCGAAGTGGTCGGGGTCGTCCCAGTCGTCTCGCTGGAAGGTGCGGTGGCCGATCTGCACCCGGCCCTGCGGAATGTCCTGCTGCGCCACGTAGACGCCGGGCGCGGGCTCGTAGGCCGCCGACCGTGGCGGCCACGGCGCCTGCTCGCGGCCCTCTTCCTCGAAGCGGCCGAGCAGCGCCGACAGCTTGACGGCGAGTTCGTCGCTGTCGAAGTCGCCGGCGGCCGCCACGACCATGTGGCCGGGATGGACGTAGCGCCGATGAAACGCGCCCAGGTCGTCGCGTCCGACCGCGTCCAGGGAGGCCGCGGTGACGAACCGCGATTCCACGTGGTCCGGCCCGTAGAGCAGCCACTGACCCTCGCGGCCCGCGACATCGACCGGATCATCGTTGCGCTGCTTGAGGCTCTCCAACTCGTTCTCCTTCGCCAGGTCCAGCCGGTCGCCGTCGAAACGGGGCTCGGTGAGCATGGAGAAGAACAGGTCGAGACACTCGTCGAGCACCGTGGACAGGCAGTTCATCGACATCCCGGCGCTGGTGCTCCCGATGAAAGCCGAGAAGTTGCCGGCGACCGCCTCCACCGCCTCGTCGAAGGCCTTCGCCTCCAGCTCGCCGGCGCCGCCGGTCCGCATCAACTCGCCGGTCAGGGCGGCCAGCCCGGTCTGCTCGACCGGTTCCAGCCAGGAACCGATGCGGAACCGCACCGCGATGTCGACCAGCGGCAGCGAACGGTCCGGAACGAGGTAGGCGGGAACGCCGCCCGCCAGCTCGCGGCGAAAACCGTCCGCGTCCGGCAATTCGAAGTCCAGGGGACCGTAGGTCAGCTCACTGGGGTGCGCGACGATCTCGGCGCTGCCCTGGGCGCCGGCCGACGCGGCCGGACCGAGACAGAGAACGACGAGAACCAGAACTCTCACAAGGACGCGTCCGCTCACTGCTCACCTCCTCCATCTTCCTGCAACTCGGCCAGCCGTTCCTCGATCACGCCCCGCATCCAGTCGAGCGCGGGGCGCATCTCTTCCGGCACCTGGGACGCCTGGGCTTCCATCTGCTGAAGGACCATCTCCAGTTGGGCCGGATCCTCGATCTGGGCGATCGCCTCGGCCTGGGACATGAGAGCCG
>JAPOXA010000030.1 GCA_026707325.1 Acidobacteriota bacterium
AGCAGGCCACCTACGCCGCCACCCTCGGCGCCGTCGGCAAGTGGTGCATCCATCCAAACCAGATTCCGCTCGCCAACGACGTCTTCGCGCCGTCGCCCAGGGAGATCGAGCAGGCGCAGAAGATGGTCGATCTGTACAACGAGTCCGTGGCGAAGGGGGCCGGGGCCGGCGGCAAGGGCGGGCAGTTGGTGGACGCGGCGACGTTGCGGATCTACCAGCCGGTGCTGGATCGGGCGAGGGCTACGGGGAAGTTGTAGGCGCGAGACGCACCGCGTCTCGGACCGCACGACCGCACTCCATTCCGAGAGACAGCCGCGTGAAACAGCCGTTCGTCCCGTTGTCGCGAGTTCTGTTGTGGCTTTCGGTTGCGCTCTGCGTCGCCTGCGCCCCTGATCCGGAGCCGCCGAGCGAATCCGCCGCGGCCATCGTCCCGCACCCGAACCTGGACGGCCTGGGAGCGTTCATCGAGGAGTCCTTCCCCGACTGGGACGTTCCCGGACTCGCCGTCGCCGTTGTGGTCGACGATCGGCTGGTCTTCGCCGAGGGATTCGGCGTCAAGCAGGTCGGACTGCCCGACCGGATCGACGCCCCCACGCTCTTTCAGATCGGCTCGGTGACGAAGAGCTTCGGCGCCGCGGCCATCGGCGCGCTGGTCGACGACGGTCTCGCCTTGTTCGACGACCCGCTGGTGCAACACCTCCCCTGGTTCGAGCTCGCTGAACCGGACCGCGCCGTGAAGATCACGCTGAGCGACCTCCTCGCCCACCGTTCGGGCATCCCCGAGGACTACTATCCCGCGCTTGAAGTCATCGGCGCGCGCGCCGTCGCCGAACGGGCCCGGCGGCTGGAGAACTTCGCTCCCTACGGGGACCACCGCTACAGCAATCTCGGCTATGGACTGCTGAGCCTCGTCGTTGAGGCGGCGACCGGAGAGACGTGGGGCGAGTGGCTGGACGACCGGATCCTCTCGCCGCTCGGGATGGATTCCACGCACCCGAGCCCGTACGGAGTCTGGGCGCCCCGCTTCGTCGCTCCGACCTTCCTCGGCACCGCACCCGCGGGCGCGGTCAGCATCGCCGACGCGCCCGAACAGAACGTGGCGATGCCTCACGGCTTCGACCGCGACGGCGAACGGCGGCTCTTGCCGTGGCAGTCCTACGACAACATGCAGGCCGCCGGCAGCGTCGCCTCCAACGTGCTCGACCTGGCCGACTGGCTCCGCATGCATCTCGACGAGGGCAGCCTCGACGGCGTCACCGTGCTCCAGCCGGAGACGCTCGCCGAACTCCACGCGGAACAGGTCGACGCCCCCGGCTACTTCCTCTTCGCGGACGATCCGCAATCGTCCTACGCGATGGGTTGGGGAGTGGGTTCCTTCGCGGGCCACCGCTACGTGTCCCACGGCGGCGGCATCTTCGGCTTCCCGGCCTACGTCGCCCTGCTGCCGGAGGCCGATGCCGGCGTCGCTGTGCTGGTCAACGGCAGCATGTGGACGCCCTACTACCCGCACCAGGAGATCGCCGCGTTCGTCTTCGCCCGGTTGCTCGACCTGCCCGAGCGCGACGTCCACGCGGAAGCCATGCACGCCACGGAGGCCATTCACGCCCAGGTCGAGCAGGCGCTGGCCGCTCAGGCGGCTCTGCGCAATCCCGATTCGCCTCCGTCGCATCCGCTCGAGCGCTACGCCGGCCAGTATTCGAACGCGTTCGGAGAGACGTTGACGGCTTCGGCGGCCGGCGGAACGCTCCGGCTCGCGTTCTCGGCCCCGGGCTCCTTCTCGGGAGACCTGGAGCCGCTGGACGGAGACACCTTCCTCCTCCTCTACGACGGCGGCGACGGCCAAGCGTTCTCCCGGTCGCCGGCGACCTTCAGCGACTCCGGCGCCGGCCCCGGCCTGGAGCTCGATCTCGGCAATCTCGGCCTCTACCGCCAGGAAACGACCAACTGACAAGAAAGAAGAGCCTTCGCATGAGAACCGCACGAGCCATACGAGCAATCGCCGTCTTCGCCGCCGTCGCGTTCGCCGCCGGCCCCCTCTGGTCCCAAAGCGTCGAAGAGCGGCTCCAGGGATTCGACGAGTGGGTCGAGTCGGTGATGACGGAGTGGAAGGTGCCGGGTCTCGGCGTCGCGATCGTCGAGGACGGCAAGACCGTCTACGCCAGGGGCTACGGCTGGCGCGCCAACGTCGTTGCGGTGCCGCTGGAGCCGGTGATTTTGCCGATCCGCTTCGTGCGGACGACCGACTGACGTCCGCACACTGGGTGCGCCGGCGTCTTGGAGCCACGCATCGCAATCTGGTTGACTTAGTCATAGACTTAGTCTAGGTTGGCCAAGCCATGAAGCAAGTGACCGTACACGCGGCGAAGACGCACCTCTCGCGGCTCCTTCGAGAGGTAGCCGCTGGCGAGGACATCGTGATCACCCGTTCGGGCCGGCCCGTCGCCAAGCTCGTCACCGTGGAAGAAGAGCGGCCGATCTTCGGTATCGACAAGGGCCGGTTCGTGGTGCCCGAGGACTTCGACGCTCCCCTCGATGAAGAGCTGCTCCGTGCGTTCGAAGGCCGGAGCTGAAGGGCCGGCAGGTCCCGGTGAAGTACCTTCTGGACACCCACTGCTGGCTCTGGATGCAGACGGAACCGCACCGGTTTGACGCGCTCCTCATGGCCGCCCTGGAGTCGTCCGCCACATCGAAGTTCCTTTCTGCCGCCAGCGCATGGGAGATCGCCATCAAGTACGCAGTTGGAAGGCTCCCGCTGCCGGAACCACCCGCCGACTACGTTCCGGAACGGATGCGCCTGAACCAGGTGAAACCTCTCCCCATCACGCCGGCCCATGCCCTGGCCGTCGCCACGCTCCCTCCGCACCACCGAGACCCGTTCGACCGCATTCTCGTGGCCCAGGCTCGAATCGAGGGCCTAACGCTGGTCACTGCCGACAGGACCCTCGAACTGTACGACGCAGAGGTTCTTCGCGTTAGAGGTTGACGCCGGTCTCCGTCGTCGTCAGCCCGGCGGCGGCCATCCACACGGCCAGCGGGCTCCCAGAATCAGGCAACCGGAACCGGAATCCGTCCTAGCCCTTGAGGACCGGCACCAAGCCGTGTCCATGGCGCCGGGGCCTGTTGTACGCTTCCTTCTGCCGTCGCGGCCGCCCGGCGCATGACGATCGAGAGAGTCGGGGCTGACGATGACGAGAGCGGAGAGTTCGGGAACGGAGACGGCGTGGACAAGCGGACAGGCGGCTGCCCGGCGCAAGGCACTGACCGACGCGGGGATGGAGCGCCCTGTCGCGGAGACGCTTGTCGACCTGCTGGATGAACAGGCGGCGCCGATGATGACGAGAGCGGAAGCGGATGCCCGGTTCGCTGCGATGCTGGAGCGTCAGGACGTGGCGAAAGCCGATGCGGATGCCCGGTTCGCGGCGATGCTGGAGCGTCAGGACGTGGCGAAGGCCGAGGCGGCCGCCCGGTTCGCGGCGATGCTGGACCGCCACGATGCGCAGCGGGCACAGGACCGGGCGGAATTCAGGGGCGAAATGGAAGCCCGGTTCGCTCGGGTCGATGCCCGGTTCGCAGAGTTGAAAGGCGAGATGGACGCCCGTTTCGGCGAGGTCAACGGTCGGTTTGGCTCGGTCGACGCGCAGATCGAGGGGCTGGCAGGACAAATGGGCACGCTGAAGTGGACCTTCGGCAGCCTCATGGCCTTCAACACGCTGCTTCTCGCCGTGCTGACGTACACGGTCGCCACCTGACGCAAGGCCAGCGAGAAGGCGACCACTACGTCGTCAGACGCACCCGTTCCCCGTCCAGTTCGATCGTGGTCTTGGAGTAGCTCGACGCACTCGACGCGCCGGATGCGCACGGCGGCGAGACGCCCGGTAACTAGACCACGTTTCCAAAGCCGTGGTCCCGCGTCCGTCCCGTCAGCGTGGTGGCGGACGATAGGTCTCGACCGGCGGGAGCTGCGCGCCGGACAGGTCGGCCGGAACGCTCTCCTCGGCTACGACGGTGTGGGTCAGCGTGCCGA
>JAPOXA010000136.1 GCA_026707325.1 Acidobacteriota bacterium
CGGGTGAACACGCCGCTGTGAAGGCTCACGAGCGCGATCCATTCGGCATGGCGGCCCGTCCAGCCGAACTCCTCCAGCGCCCGTTCCGTTCCCTTCAGATGGGCGATCATCGGCCGTCCTCCGTCACCAGCGCACGGTCGGCCTGGAGGTAGGTGATGAGGATGCCCATAGGGTTGTGGACGACAAGCTCGGCGGGGACCGACTCCAGAAACTCGAACCGGAGCGTCAGCGACCAGCGCTCGCGCCGGACCTCCCGTGCTCCGGTCAGATGCACGACATCGAAGTCGGCGGTCGCGCCGTGCGGCGGATCGGGAGAAGGGTGGATGCGTAGCACGACGTTCTCGACCTGGGCTTCCGTCTCGACCGTCCCGGCCGCCGTCGCGGCCACGTCCCCGCCGTCCCGCTGGAACGCGGCGTTGGCGAGGTCGGTCGAAAGGAACCGGAGGCTCCGGGTCCAGTGCTCCTCGACCGTTGCCCGGCGGCGCGAGTGGAAGTCGGCCACGAACCGGTTGAGGAAGTACTTGGTCGTGGGATCGAGCGGGTCGGCCTGCGCGGTCGCGGCCTCGTAGGCCAGCGCCTCGGCGCGGCCCACCTCGTCGACCCGGATGACGATGGGCCTGGGCGGCTCCGCCCCGGCGATCCGCAGCAGGACCACGACGCCGAGCACGCAGCTGGCGGCGAGCAGCACCACGATCCTCCGCAGTTTCCGGTTCGCCTGCACCGCCTCTCCCCATATCTCGGCGTACTCGCGGCCTGCGCTCCTGTCTTTCTTCATCGGCTTCTCCTTGGCTTTCAGACGGGTGGCTTGGCGGCGGATGCGGGCGCGACCGCGCCCCCGGCGCTCCGCATGACGAGGGCGACGAACCCGGACCCGGCGTTGCCGGAGCCGGACACGAGCATGGCGGCGAGTTCGCCGACCTTGAGGCTGGCCATGAGACCGCAGACGACGAGCGGAAGCAGGACGACGGCCCAGAGCCAGAGTTCGGCCGGATCGGCCGTGCCGGTGCCCATCAGCGCATCTGCGTAGGTCGTGATGTAGCCGAGTCCCACGCCCATGAAGACCCGAAGCACGGCCCCGGCGACGACGCCGTAGAGCGTGTAGACCATCAGGGTCCGGAACCATCCCCAGAACAGGAACGCGAGCGGCTCGAAGAGCAGGAACGCGATGAACACGGGACCGAGCAGGATCACGATCGCGATGGCGACCTGCGCCCAGATCACCTGCGCGTAGGTGACGCAGAAGAGCACGATCAGGCAGAACACGAGCGACGCGCCCATGCACAGGGTGACGAGCGACGAGAAGATCACCGTCGTGCCCGCCGTCACGATGGACAGCAGGTTGCCGGTGGACCACGCGGCGCTCAGGTGCGCGCTGTACGCCTGCACGAGCGCCGTCATCTCGGTGTAGCCGGCGGACACAACGTCGGAGAGGAACAAGTTCTGAAGCCAGACTCCCCCCGACGCGATCATGGCCGGGAACGTGAGTCCGACGCCCGGGATCGGGACGACGTAGTAGTGGAGCAACGTCCTCGGGATCGCGATTCCGAGCACGAGCTTGACGATGTCCCACGGCTGGAACGTTCCGCTGAACGCGATCTTGAGTCCCGTCCAGGCGACCATGACGGCGGCGAGCCCGCCCCACAACTGGAGCCCGAGGGTGTGCACGTCCGGGGCCGCGCCGCCGATCACGGTGTCGAGCACCACGTCCAGGAAGCTCTTGAAGTCCTGAAGCTGATCCGGCGGGATCTGGGTCGGGACGTTCGGGTCGATGGACTGCGGCGGAAGTTGCATAGGAGCGGTCCCTTCGGGCTCTAGCGGTAGAACGAGGGGATGCGGAACAGGAGCCCTTCGCGAAGCGCGGCGCGGTTTCGCAGCGCGGCGTCCCGCATCGTCCGGGCGAACGCGTTGGCGCGCATCCGGCCCTCGCGCCACTCGGCGAGTTGTTCGAGGCGCGCGAGTTCGGCCAGCCGCGTCCGGTTCGCCTGCTCGGCCGCCTGGTGGGCGAGCACCTGGGCCGCAGCCGCGTTGATCCGGCCCTGGCTCAGCGCGGCCGCGACAGCCGCCTGCTGGAGGGCCGTGTTGGACAAGTTGCCGTTCGCCGTGAGATCGGCGAACGAGCCCTGCGCGCTCTCGATGGTCCCGGCCAGCGCGGCCGCCGCGTCGAGCGTCGCGTAGTCGAGCACGCGCTGCCGGTCGGCGGCCTCGCGGGCGCGGCGGTAGTCCTCAAGCGCGCGCGTCGCGACCCCGGGCGCCTGGTTGGCGTACAGCGCGAGGATGTCCGCCTCGCCCACCCGGTCGGCCGCTCCGCGCGCGGTGCGCCAGAGGCCGGTGAACGAGCCGCCGGTTCCGAAGTCGCGCACCGCCCCGACCATGTCGCGGCCCGTCCCGGTGAAGTCGGAGCCCCAGCCGAGGCCGTCGCGCACGAGTCCGACGGGATCGGCGGCGAGATCGGAGAACGGGCGCAGAAGCGCTTCGATCTCGCCCCGGGCGGAGCGCTCCAGGTGGTCGAGTTGGTTCTCCAGTTCCGAAAGCTGGCGGGCCATCGACCGCAACTCGCGGACCTGGTTCCTGATCTGCGTGATCTGGTTCGCGATGATCGTGGCGCGCTGGAGCCAGCTGCCGAAGTCGAACTGCGCGCTCGCGGGCTTCGGAGCCCCGAGCAGCAGGAGCGGGAGGAGAAGGGCCATGATGAAGGTCCGGTGATGCATGGGAGAGTCCTTTCTTGTCATCGGGGGATCGTCGGGTTGGGAACGAGGACATCCGCGGTGAACCAGACGCGCAGGCGGTGGCCCGCGCGGATCGTGATCTCGGGCATCCGGTTCAGGAACCGGTCGAGGGTCGAGGTGGCGCTCTGGCCGAGCCCCTGGCCGACGCCGGCCCGGAGTCCGTAGGGCGAGCCTCCGGCCAGCGTGAGGCCGCTCAAGGCCCCGATGGCCCCGGCGGCGGCGAACGTCGAGACGTAGTGGCGGCTAACCTCGTCCTTGAGCGCGCTTTCGCCCGACTGGTTGAGCCCCGCGAACTCCAGGTCGATCCAGCCGCCATCGGGAAGCAGCAGCCGGTGGAACGCGACGGCGAGGCGGCTCTGATCTTGGGTTTCGACCGCGCTCGCGGTGCCGACAACGCGCGCGCCGCGCGGAATGAGAACCCGCTGGCGGTCCGACGAATACAGCGGCACCGACACCATCGCGAGCACCGGACCGGGAAACTCGCCCGAGAGTTGCGTCAGCAGCACCGCTTCGAGAAACGAGCCCTCGCGGATCCGCTCCCAGCCCGGCGGGTCCTCCGGGCGCACGCCAAGGACGGGTTCCGCCGTGCCGGGACTGCGTGGCGCGGCCGGCGGTGCAACTCCCGGGGAAACCGGGAAAGGCTGTCCCGCCAGCCCGGCCGCCAGCTCGCCTTCAAGCGCGGCAACGGACCGCTCGAAGGACGCAAGCGCCGCGTCCAGCGCGGCATCGGGCGGCGCGGGCTCCACCGGCGACCGGCCCGCGCCACCGCGAACTCCGTCCGGATCCCGGTAGGAGCGGGCGACCGGAAGCGAGCGGAGCGAGCGGGTCCTGCGGTCGATCTCCTCCAGCCGCAGCGCCTCGCGAAGTTCGGACTCCGCTTGCGTCCTGCCCACGGGTCCGCCGCCGGGGTTGCTCGCCGTGCCGGCCGGGGCCGTGTCATCGGACGCGGCCGACTGCCGCCGTTCCATGTCGGCGCGGGCACTGTCGGCCGCCGCCTGCTGGGCCTCGCGGTCCGTCTCGGCCCGGATCCGGCCCAGGAACGAGCGGCCCATGCCGCCGTCCACCGCCTGCGGCTCGGCGGCGGCGGGAGCCATCGGATCCTCGGCGGGACCCGTGAGCGACCAGGAGAACAGCATCCCGGCGACGAGCACGGCGATCAGCGCAATGCCGGCCTTCGTGACGATCCCGCCCGGAAGCGCGCCCTTCGGCTCCTTCACCCACTGCTTCCAGCGGCTCATCGGC
>JAPOXA010000149.1 GCA_026707325.1 Acidobacteriota bacterium
GCAGCAGGGAGATCGCCGCCGTGCCGGCCGTCGCCGCGACCATGATCCGCCAGGAGCCGATCCCGGTGGCGATCAGGATGGCGGCGCCGATCAGGCAGGCCAGCGCGGAGGTCTCGCCCATCGAACCTGGTATGTCGCCCAGGAAGGCCTGCATCCAGGAGACCTTGTCCTCGATGGCGGACAGCCCGTCCAGCGGGGCGCTGGAACCCTCGGCCGCCTCGAGCACCGCGATCTCCCCGAGCGCGGTGGCGCCGCTGTAGCCGTCCGCCGAGGTGCCGGCCGCGATCCACACGGCGTCACCGGAGATCTGGGCCGGATAGGCGAAGAACAGGAAGACCCGCGCCGTGAGCGCCGGGTTCAGCACGTTGTAGCCCGTGCCGCCGAAGATCTCCTTGCCGACGACGACGCCGAAGGTAATGCCGATCGCGACCTGCCAGAGCGGAATCGTCGGCGGCAGCACGAGCGGGAAGAGCATGCCGGTGACCAGGAAGCCCTCGTTCACGTCGTGCCGCCGGACGACCGCGAACAGCCCCTCCCAGAGGCCGCCGACGGCGAAGGTCACGACCAGCACCGGCAGGTAGTAGAGCGCGCCGTGGGCCGTGTTCGCGAGCAGGCTGGAAGCGTCGAAGGGCAGCCCGAGCATCTCCATCGCGTCCGTGCGCCAGTTGGGCAGAGCCGCGGCGCCGCCCGCGATCGCCAGGTGAATCTGGCGGCCGGTGTTCCACATCGCCATCAGGACGCAGGGTACGAGCGCCACGACGACCGTCATCATCAGGCGTTTGAGGTCCAGCGCGTCGCGCACGTGCGAGGCGCCGGCGGTCGTCTTGCCCGGCGTGTAGAGGAAGGTGTCAGGCGCCTCGTAAAGGGGGTAGAAGCGCTCGAACTTCCCGCCCGGCTCGAAGTGGCGGGCCTGCCTGTCGAGAATGCGGCGCAGCAGCTTCATCTGAGTGGCGGCGTTAGCCTTCCTTCTCGATCAGTTCGAGCGCGTCGCGCAGGTACGGTCCGTACTCCGTCTTGCCCGGGCAGACGAAGGTGCAGAGCGCCAGGTCCTCCTCCAGGAGTTCCAGGCAGCCGAGTTCCTCGGCGCGTTCGATGTCGCCGGCCACCAGCGACTTGAGCAGGAAGGTCGGCTGCAGGTCCCAGGGGAAGACGCTCTCGTAGAGGCCGATCGGCACGATCGCGCGCGGCGAGCCGTAGGTGGTCGTCGTCATCGCGAAGGACTTGCGCGGCAGCAGCGAGGAGGCGAAGGCGCGGGCGCGGGAGAAGGCGCCGAAACCGGGCTTCAGCCAGCCCAGGAAATGGCGACCGTGATCGTCCTCTAGCACCGAGACCGTGTCGTGAAAGCGACCGAGGTAACCGTGGAGCTCGGCCGGCGCGTTTTCACCGACCGCCGTGCGCCCAGCGAGCGGCGAGCCGGTGACGACCCGTACCGTGCCCTCGGGCGCGGCTTCCGTCCCCGTGCCGATCTCGCCCCTCGTGACGTCGGCGAGCGCGGCGCCGAGCCGGGTACGCAGGAGCCTGGGCCGGCGCACCCGCGCACCGGCCAGGGCGACGATGCGCTGGACATCCGGCGTCCCCGTCTCGAACAGGCGGCCCATGGCCAGCGTGTCCTGCAGACCGATCTGCCAGACCAGCTTGTTCCGGTTCACCGGGTCAAGGGTGTGGATGTGCATTCCCGCGGCCCCGGCGGGGTGGGGGCCAACGAACTCCTCGACCCGCACCGGCTCGCTCGTTTCGACACCGGCCAGGGTGCCGGGCGCGCGGCAGAGAAACACCGGTCCGTCCGTCAGCCGGGCCAGGGCGGCGAGACCCCGCTCGAGATCGCCCGCGCGCCCCTCGACGATCCGGTCGGCGGCGGGCGCGAACGGTTCCGTGTTCATCGCCGTGACGAAGATCGACTTCGGCACCGAACCTGTGGCCGCGGTGCGTCCGAAGGGGCGCGCGCGCAGGGCCGTCCAATCCCCCGACTCCACGAGCAACGTCTGCACCTCCGCACGGGAAAGGGCGCTCGGGTGTCTTCCGGTGTAGCTGGCGAAGCTGACTCCGCCGCCGCCGGGGGCCGCCTGGTCGGAGGGATCGACCCGCACGACAACGGAGATCAATGCCCGCTTGGCGCCGCGATTCACCGCCGCCACGGTTCCCGCGGCGGGGGAGGTGAAGCGAACGCCCGGCTGCTTGCGATCCTCGAACAGGAGCTGGCCACGCCGGATCGCGTCGCCCGGCCCGACGTGCATCGCCGGCTTCATGCCCGGGTAGTCGGCCGCGCTGACGGCGACGGTACCTGGAGCCGCGGCGTCATCGAGCGTCTGCTCGGGAGCCCCCGCGATCGGCAGGCTGAGTCCCCGTCTGAAACGGTGCGTGCCCATCGATCCTGAGGTCGGTAGTCGGGGTGTTCCGGCGAGCGAAGGCGAACAGGAACGCGTCGCTCAACCAGGCGGGACTATTCCACAAAGGCCTGGGATGGGCAACAACTGCCAGGATCATGCAGCTGGGCGGTCCCTCGGCGTTGTCCCGCCTGAGGCCTGTCCGAGGCCCGGGTCGAAGTGCCGGACGCGACAAGTCCGCGAGTTCCGCCGACCGGGCCAGACCATCTTTCTGCGTGAAGGAACAGGCTACGTGGAAGCCCCGGCCAGCCGCGCCTTTCCGGGCTGGACCGCGGCCGAGAGTCACCGCGCGCTCAACGACACGACGGAGTCGCCCACGACCACGGCCGACGTTCACCGAGTTGGCCGGCTGATGGGTGAAGCGGCAGGAAGCTAGCCCTCGTGATTCCCCTGCGTATCGGCGTGCGTCTGAGGTTCGGAGCACCCGCGGTGACGCTCAGGATCGGCCTGACAACAGCTTGAAGCGCTCTCCCCGGTCAGTAGTCAGGTCGAGGGGCTTGTAGTGCGCTAGTTCGTTCCTTAGCTTGTGCAGCGGTCTGGCCCGTTGCACAGCGGCGCTTGGGGCTCGGAGTTCGACCCGATAGTTCACGACGTGCCGGAGTTCAACTCGCTCCAACGACGAGATGGGTGCCGGGTTACCGTTGTCTTTGGAGAGGTCAAGGGGGAGCAGAAACTCGGGGCCGAACTCTTGCACGATCTCGGCTTGTCGGTCACCGACCATGGGCAGGAGCACTGACACCTGTGCCGCCCAAAGCCGTCGATTCAGTTCGGCGGCTTTCCTCTTCACATGAAGCAGACTTGCGTGGACACGTGGTCTGCTCGGTTGTCCGTCCACGGTGCCAGATTCCCACGTCTCCTGAGTCCGTTCGGACCAACCTCGCGTTGCCGCATCAGATTCCAGGACACCGCGAGGATCAAGGATGTGCTCCGGCTTGGCGCCTATGAGACGCTCTGCGAGTTGAAGGTCCCACTGGCTGACGTGAGCGACGGTTGAGGCGAGCAGAAGCCGGTACTCCGGCGGAGAGTTGACCCGTTGTAGTGCATAGGCGAGAAGATCGTCCCGGTGGACCACGTCCCGGAACTCGTGGTAGCGAATCCACACGTCGGTCAGCTTTGCCTGCTCGAACGCCGGGCCGCAGAGAGGTACGACGAAGACGCTCGGCGGTTGGGCGTTGTTCAGGTTCCGTCGTGCATCCGAGTAGCGAACGAGAAGGTTCCGCCACGCTGGCCACGAAGACGGCTCGACACCCTTCACCCAGACGATTCGCCCGCCGAAATCCGGTCGCGTCAGCAGGTGCCTTGCAGGTACGGGTGGCGTCAGTCTAGCCAAGGAACCTCCCAGCACGCGGTGGCGGTCAGCCTCGGACGTAGCGTCCAGTACGGTCCATCTATCGCCCCAGTCGCATCGCTCCTCCAGCTCGGCCTCGAAGCCGGAAGGTGGAGACGAACCGGAGAAGCGCACAACGGCACTTGCCTGGCTTCGCAGGCTCTTGACTAGGGCCTGTTCACACTATCGCAGTGCATCGACGATGAGCACGAAGACGACGAA
>JAPOXA010000034.1 GCA_026707325.1 Acidobacteriota bacterium
CTGAGCGTCGGTGACGGCATCGCCCGCGTCTACGGGCTGGAGCAGGCGATGGCCGGCGAGCTGCTGGCGTTCCCGAACGACGTCTTCGGGCTGGCGCTGAACCTCGAGGAGGACCAGATCGGCGCCGTGCTGATGGGCGAGTCCCGCCTCGTCGACGAGGGCGACGAAGTCCGCCGCACCGGCCGCATCATGGAGGTGCCGGTGGGACCGGCGATGGTCGGCCGCGTGGTCGACCCGCTCGGCAACCCGGTCGACGGCAAGGGGCCGATCGAAGCCGCCGACAACTACCCGCTCGAACGGATCGCCCCCGGCGTCGTCGACCGCGAGCCGGTGTCCGAACCGATGCAGACCGGGATCAAGGCGATCGACTCGATGATTCCGATCGGCCGCGGTCAGCGCGAGCTGATCATCGGCGACCGGCAGATCGGCAAGACCGCCGTCGCCGTCGACGCGATCATCAACCAGAAGGGCGGCGACGTGATCTGCGTCTACGTCGCGATCGGCCAGAAGCGCTCGACCGTCGCCCAGGTCGTCAAGACGCTCGAGGACAACGGCGCGATGGAGCACACGATCGTCGTCTCCGCCTCGGCCTCCGAGCCGGCGCCGCTCCAGTTCATCGCCCCCTACGCGGGCTGCGCGATGGGCGAGTACTTCCTCTACAACGGCCAGCACGCGCTGGTGATCTACGACGATCTCTCGAAGCAGGCCGCCTCCTACCGTGAGGTCTCCCTGCTGCTCCGGCGACCGCCGGGCCGCGAGGCCTACCCGGGAGACGTCTTCTACCTCCACTCCCGGCTGCTGGAGCGGGCGGCGAAGCTCTCGCGCGCCAACGGCGGCGGCTCGCTCACCGCGCTGCCGATCATCGAGACCCAGGCCGGCGACGTCTCGGCCTACATCCCGACCAACGTGATCTCGATCACGGACGGCCAGATCTTCCTCGAGGGCGACCTCTTCTTCTCCGGCGTGCGGCCGGCGGTGAACGTCGGCATCTCGGTCAGCCGCGTCGGCGGCAACGCGCAGATCGGCGCGATGCGCAAGAACTCCGGCACCCTGCGCCTCGACCTGGCGCAGTATCGGTCGCTAGCGGCCTTCGCCCAGTTCGGCTCCGACCTCGACCGCGTCACGCTGCAGCAGTTGGCGCGCGGCGAGCGGCTCGTCGAGCTTCTCAAGCAGGGGCAGTACGCGCCGCTGTCGATCGCGGACCAGGTGCTCTCGATCCTGGCGGGAACCCGCGGCGCGCTCGACGACCTGAAGGTCGAGGCGGTGCGGCCCTTCGAGGAGTTCATGCACCGGCACTTCCTGAACGAGGAATCGGAGCTCCGCGACCGGATCCGCGACGAGGGCAAGCTCAGCGACGAGCTGGATGCCCAGATCATGGAGGCGATCGGCCGGGCCTTCCAGCTCTTCGTGGCCGAGAACCCCGACGCCGCGCTGGAAGAGAACTAGAACGAGACGAGCGGGAAGGTTCCGAGGTAGGCCCGAACGATGGCGAGCCTGATCGATCTTCGCCGGCGCATCCGCACGGTGAAGAACACGCAGCAGATCACGAAGGCGATGAAGATGGTCGCCGCGGCGAAGCTGCGCCGGGCCCAGGACCAGATCCTCGCGACGCGGCCGTACGCTCTGGAGCTGCGGAAGGTCACGGAGCACCTGGCCGCCGTGGCGGCGGGCGAAGTGGAGCACCCGCTGCTGACGCCGCACGAGGGCGAAGGCGGCGACAGAGCCGCTTCCGGTAAGACTCTGGTGCTCGTCGTGACCGGCGACAAGGGCCTTTGCGGCGCCTTCAACGCCCATGTCCAGCGCCGGACCGAGCAGGAGATGGCTGCCCTGAACGGCGGCGGCGAGATCCTCGCGCTCGGCAACCGCGGGGCCGACTTCTTCACCCATCGCGGCGCGCCGATGCGCGGCGCCCGGCGGGGCCTGTTCAAGGACCTGAGCTACGCGACGGCCCAGGATCTGGCGGCCGAGGTCTCCAAGGCCTTTGCCGACGGGGAGTACGACGCGGTGTACGCCGTGTACAACGAGTTCATCTCGGTGCTCAGCCAGCGCGTGAGCTGGGAGCGTCTGCTGCCGATCGCCCGCGAAGACGTCCTCGGCGACGAGGACGCTTCGGCGAACGGCCACCGCCCATACCTGTACGAGCCGTCCGAGGCCGAGATCCTGAACGAGCTGCTGCCGCGCTTCGTCACCTTCCAGATCTACCGGGTGCTGCTCGAGTCGCAGGCGGCCGAGCACGCGGCCCGGATGACGGCGATGGACAGCGCGACGAAGAACGCCGGCGAACTGATCGACACACTGACCCTGCAATACAACCGCTCGCGCCAGGCCGAGATCACGACCGAACTGATCGAGGTCGTGTCCGGCGCGAACGCCCTCGAGGGATAGAGAACGGAGAAGCAACCGTGAACGACACGAACAACTCGTCCGGCGCCACCGGCAAGGTGGTCCAGGTGATCGGCCCGGTCCTCGACATCGAGTATCCGGCCGAGCAACTGCCCGAGATCCTGAACGCGGTCAGCGTCAAGAACGACGACGGCAGCATCGACCTGACCGCCGAGGTGGCCCAGCACCTCGGCTCGAACCTGGTGCGCGCGGTGTCCATGGAGCCGACGGACGGCGTCGTTCGCGGCATGGAGGCCAAAGACCTCGGCGAACCGATCTCCGTGCCGGTGGGCGAGGCGACCCTGGGCCGGGTGCTGAGCGTGCTCGGCGAGCCGGTCGACACGCTGGGCCCGGTCGAGGCCCAGGAACGCTGGCCGATCCACCGCGAGGCGCCCGCCTTCGAGGACCAGGCGACCTCGACCGAGATGTTCGAGACGGGGATCAAGGTCGTCGACCTGGTGCACCCGTACACCCGCGGCGGCAAGACCGGTCTGTTCGGCGGCGCCGGAGTCGGCAAGACGGTCCTCATCCAGGAACTGATCAACAACGTCGCCGTGCAGGGCGGCGGCTTCTCCGTGTTCGCCGGCGTCGGCGAGCGCACCCGCGAGGGCAACGACCTGCTCCGAGAGATGGTCGAGGCCGGCGTCGTCAGCTTCGGCGAGGGCTTCCTCGAGAACTACGAGGAGACCGGCAACTTCGACCTGACGAAGGTCGACCACGCCGCGCTCAAGGACAGCAAGGCGGCGCTCATCTACGGTCAGATGACCGAGCCTCCCGGCGCCAGGCTCCGCGTCGGGCTCTCGGCGCTCACGGTGGCCGAGTACTTCCGCGACGTCGAAGGCCGCGACGTGCTGCTCTTCGTCGACAACATCTTCCGCTTCACCCAGGCCGGCTCCGAGGTCTCCGCCCTGCTCGGCCGGATGCCCAGCGCCGTCGGCTACCAGCCGAACCTGGCGACCGAGATGGGCGCCTTGCAGGAGCGGATCACGTCGACCAAGAAGGGCTCGATCACGTCGGTGCAGGCGATCTACGTCCCCGCCGACGACCTGACCGACCCGGCGCCGGCCACCGCCTTCGCCCACCTCGACGCGACGACGACCCTGTCCCGCGCGATTGTCGAGAAGGGCATCTACCCGGCGATCGATCCGCTCGACTCGACCTCCAAGATCCTCGAGCCCGGCATCGTCGGCGACGAGCACTACGCCGTCGCCCGCCAGGTGCAGCAGGTGCTCCAGCGCTACAAGGACCTGCAGGACATCATCGCCATCCTCGGCGTCGAGGAACTGTCCGAAGAGGACAAGCTCGTCGTCGCCCGGGCGCGGAAGATCGAGCGCTTCCTGTCGCAGCCGTTCTTCGTGGCCACCCAGTTCACCGGCCTCGAAGGCCGCTACGTCAAGATCGAGGACACCGTCGAGGGTTTCAAGACGATCCTTTCCGGCGACCTCGACGAGCTCCCCGAGCAGGCCTTCCTCATGGTCGGCACGATCGACGAAGCGGTCGACAAGGGCAAGAAGCTGCTGGCGGCCTA
>JAPOXA010000155.1 GCA_026707325.1 Acidobacteriota bacterium
CCGGAACTCGGCAAGGTCACCGTCGACGTGACGTACGGCGGCATGTTCTACGTCATCGCCGACGCCGATCAGGTCGGCCTGACCCTGGCGCCGGATGAGGCCGCCGAAGCGACCCGGATCGGCGAGATGATCAAAGCGGCCTGCCAGGAACAGCTTCCGCCCCCCGTGCATCCTCTGAACCCGGAGATCCGCGGCGTGACGATCGGCCAGCTCTCCGCGCCGCCGCTGATGCCCGGCTCCCACCGGCGCAACACGGTGATCGTCTCGACCGGCAAGCTCGACTGGAACAAGCCGCTGACCTGGACCGGCGCCCTCGACCGCTCACCCTGCGGCACCGGCACCTGCGCCAAGATGGCGGCGATGTGGGCCAAGGGCGAGTTGACGCTCGGCCAGGATTTCGTGCACGAGGGCGTCCTCGGCACCACGTTTACGGGCCGCATGGTGCGGGAGACGAAGGTCGGCGACATCGACGCCGCGGTGCCGACGCTGGCGGGCACCGCATGGATTACCGGCTTCGCCCAGTACGTCGTCGATCCGGAGGACCCCTTCCCCAACGGATTCACCGTCGGCGACATCTGGGGCGGCCACTAGTACGTTGCAACGCAGCGAGTACGCTGCGACTTAGAGGAGTGAGTGCGATGAGCGAAGACAGAGTGATGGTGGTCACCGGCGCGTCGAGCGGCCTGGGAGCCGAAGTCTCCGAGCACTTCGCCCTGAAGGGCTACCGGGTGGCGATGAACTACCTGATCGAACCCGAGGCGCAGGCGACCTACGACCGCATCGCGGCCAGCGTGGGTAGCACCGACCGGCTGATGAAGGTCCAGGCCGACGTCGCCAACCGGGAACAGGTGCGGGCGATGTTCGACGCCGTGATCGAACGGTTCGGCCAGGTCGACATCCTGATCAACTTCGCCGGCATCAACCGGGACGCACCCTTCACCGAGTTGACGGATGACATGTGGGACTCGGTCGTCTCCGCCCATCTCCGCGGCCACTTCGTCTGCGGCCAGGAGTTCCTGTTTCACAACCCCGACCGGCCCGGCGTGATCATCAACCTGGGCGCCGCCTGCGGCCAGATCGGGCGCAAGAACGGAGCGAACTTCTGCAGCGCGAAGGGCGGCGTGATCGCGCTGACCAAGTGCATGGCCCAGGAACTGGCGCCCAGGGTCCGGGTCAACTGCCTCGTGCCGGGGTCCGTCAGGACCCGCGAGGTCATCGACCGCTACCACCTGGAAACCGAGGACGGCCTCGCGAAGGAACTCGCCACCCTGCCGATGGGACGGCTGGGCGAGTTCGACGACATCACCCGGATGGTCGACTGCATGATCGGCTCCGAGTTCACGACCGGCGCCACGTTCTACGCCAACGGCGGCCAGTACATGCATTGAAGCGCCTCGGCGCCATGTTCCGGGCATTGCTCCGCCATCCGCTCGAGGTGGCGGTCTGCACGATCCTCGTTGCCCTCGTCGCGGTGACCTTCTCCCAGGTCGTCTTCCGCTACGTCCTGCAGGCTTCGCTCTCCTGGTCAGAGGAACTTGCCCGCTTCCTCCTGATGTGGCTCGCCGCCCTCTCCACCGCCTACGCGATGAAGACAGGCGCGCACTTCGCGCTTCACTTCGTCGTCGACCGCACGCCGCCGGCCATGCGGCGCCTCATCGGTTCAGCGGTCGCGCTTGCGGCGTCCGCGTTCCTGGCCGTCTTCGCCTACCAGTCGCTCCGTTTCGCGATCGAGGTGCACGACATGCTGGCGCCGGCGACCCGCATGTCGATGGCGGTCCCGTACTCGTCGGCCTTTGTGGGTAGCACCCTGACTCTCTACTACGTGCTCGTGAACTGGCGCCGGGAACTCCGCGCACCGGAACGGAAGTAGGACTCCGGAACGATGGGAATCCTGGTCATCCTGACCCTGGTGGCCGCGCTGCTGCTCGGTGTGCCGGTGGCCATCGCGCTCGCTCTCGCGGCCATGGTCGGCCTGCTCTACAGCTCGCCCGAGTTCCTCATCGTTCTGCCGCAGAAGTTCCTCGCCGGCCTGGATTCCTTCCCGCTGCTGGCGGTACCCCTGTTCGTGCTCGCCGGTGCGCTCATCTCGCACGGCGGCATGGCGCGCCGGATCGTCGACCTGGCGATGCAGTTCGTCGGCCGCCTGCCGGGCGGCCTCGGCCTGGTCGTCATCCTGTCGACGATGCTGTTCTCCGGGATCTCCGGCTCGCCGAGCGCGAACACGGCCGCCATCGGCTCCGTCGCCCTTCCGGCGATGCGTCAGCGGAAGTACCCACCCCCGTTCGCAACCGCCGTCTTCGCCTCGGCCGGCGGCGTCTCGACCCTGGTGCCGCCCGCGATCGACCTGATCATCATCGGCGTCGTCTCGGGGATGTCGATCGGCGCCCTGTTCGCGGCCGGCGTCACGCCGGCGATTGTGCTGGGTCTGGCCCTGATGGGGCTGACCTACCTCCGCGCGCTCGACCTGAATCTGCCGCTCGAGGAGAAGGCCTCCTGGCCGCAGAGGCTCCGCGTGATCCGCGACGGCATCCTGCCGCTGTTCATGATCGTCATCATCCTCGGCGGCATCTACGGCGGGGTTTTCACACCGACGGAGGCATCGGCGGTCGCCGTGGTCTACGGCGCCCTCGTGTCCTTCTTCGTCTACCGCGAACTGAAGCTCGAGGACATCCCGAAGATCCTGCTCCAGACCGCGTCGCTCTCCGGTGTCGTCCTGTTCGTGCTGGGGACCGCGTCCATGTTCTCCTTCGTCCTCACCTTCGAACGGCTGCCGCACCTGCTGGCGGAAGGGATTTCGACCCACGCGCCCAACTGGATCGTCTTCATCCTCTTCGTCCACCTGATCTTCCTGTTCCTCGGCATGGTGATGGACGCCCTGCCGCCGATCATCATCCTGTTGCCCATCCTGCTGCCGGCGGCGATCGCACTCGGCATGGACCCGCTCCACTTCGGCATCCTGGTCGCTGCCAACGTCGGTATCGGCATGATCTCGCCGCCGGTCGGCATCTGTCTGTACGTCGCCTGCGGCATCTCGAAGACGCCGATAGAGAAGGTGACGCCCAAACTGCTGCCCTTCCTCGCGCTGCTGCTCATCATGCTGCTGGTGATCACCTTCGTGCCCGGGGTCACGCTCTGGCTGCCGGAGACGCTCGGCTATGAGTAGCCCTCGTCGCCGCCTGCCGGTGCGCGGGTCTTCTGACCCGCTGCCGCCGAAGGCGGCCAGGAGAACGCGCCGGCCGTCAGGCCGGCTCCATTCCGGCGGCGCCGCCGCGTTCCTCGCGCTCTGCGCCATCTCCCTCGTCGTCGGCTGCCGCGGCAGCGACGGCGTCACCGTGCTCAAGGTCGCCCACAACGGGCCGGCCGGGCACCCGTTCCAGGCCGGCTTCGAGGAATTCAGCCGCGTCCTCGAGGAACGGTCCGGCGGCGCGGTGACCGTGCAGATCTTCGAGAACGAGCAGCTCGGCACCGAGGAAGAGGCGACCCTGATGGTCAAGCTGGGCGCACTGGCCGCCTCGGCCGCGAGCGCCGGCGGCGGCATCTCCGCCTTCGTCCCGGAGGCGGAGATCTTCAACTTCCCCTTCATCTTCCGCGACCTCGACCACTTCTACCGGGTGGTCGACGGACCGATCGGCGAGCGCGTCGCCGCCCGGATCGAGGAGGAGCTCGACGTCCTCGTGCTCGGCTACTGGTTCGCCGGCCGCCGGAACGCCTGGAACGCGGAACGGCCGATCGTCACCCCCGACGACTTCGAGGGCCTCAAGATCCGGGTCATCCCGACCCCGATCCTGGTCGACACCTTCAACGCCCTCGGCGCGCAGGCGACGCCGATGTCGTTCGGCGAGCTCTACTCGGCGCTCGA
>JAPOXA010000205.1 GCA_026707325.1 Acidobacteriota bacterium
CGGCCTGGGAGGCGGGGGACACGCCGCTGGGCGGACTCGACTTCGTGGCCGCCGGACTGTTCCTTCTGCTCCTGATCGGTGAAACCGTCGCCGACGAGCAGATGTGGGCCTTCCAGCAGGACAAAAAGCGCCGGGTCGCGGCCGGCGAGGACGTCGCTCAGCCGTTCATGAACCGCGGGCTCTTCCGCATCTGCCGTCACCCGAACTACCTGTGCGAGATGGGCATGTGGTGCGCCTTCTACCTGTTCACGGTCGCGGCGTCGGGTGAGTGGATCCACTGGACCGGTCTCGGCTGCCTGGGGTTGATCGGCCTCGTCCTCGGATCGATACCGCTCGCGGAGTCCATCTCGGCCGCCAGGTATCCGTCGTACCCGGAGTACAAGGCCTCCACCCCCTGCCTCATTCCGGGCTTGCGCCTCGGCAAACCGTAGTACTCTCGCCGACGCTCCGCCCAACCCCGTAAGGAGGAACCACGCGTGATCCGATTGCGTCCTCGGGGGCAGTACGCCCCGCTCGCCACCGCCGCCGCTGCCCTGCTGCTGGCGGTCTTCGTTCTCGCGCCGGCGTTCGCCGCCGAGCCGGAACTGCAGCACGCCAAGCCGGCCGACGTCGGCATGGATCCGGCCGGCCTCGAGAAGCTCAACGAGGCGATGCACGGCATGGTCGACGGCGGCAAGCTCGCCGGCGTCGTCACGATGGTCTCGCGCAAGGGCAAGGTGGTCCACTTCGACGCCTACGGCAAGCGGGACATCGAGAACGGCGTTCCCATCGAGAAGGACACGATCTTCCGGATCTACTCGATGACCAAGCCGATCGTCGGGGTCGCGCTGATGACCTACTACGACGAGGGCCGCTTCACGCTCGACGACCCGGTGTCGAAGTTCATTCCCGAGTTCAAGGGCCTCAAGGTCGCGAAGGAGGACGGCCCCGACGGCAACCCGATCACAGAAGACGCCGATCATCCGATGACGATGCGGGAGCTGATGAACCACACGGCCGGACTGACCTACGGGCTGTTCTCGCGGTCCCAGGTGGACACGCTCTACACGAAGGCGGGCATCATCACGGACCCGAACCAGAACCTGAAGGACATGATCGACAAGCTGGCGAAGATCCCGCTCCGCCAGCAGCCCGGCTCGATGTGGCACTACAGCGTCGCCGTCGACGTCCAGGGCTACGTGCTCGAGGTGCTCGCCGGCAAGCCGCTCGACGAGGTCCTGAACGAGCGGCTCTTCGGGCCCCTGGGCATGAAGGACACCGCTTTCTGGGTGGAGCCGGGCAAGGCGGACCGGTTCTCGCGGATCTACACGCCGAACGCCGAGGGCAAGCTGGTCAGTCCGCCCAATGGCCAGTACCTCCAGAAGCCGAAGTTCCTCTCCGGCGGCGGCGGCCTCGTCGGCACCGCGACCGACTACATGCGCTTCGCCCAGATGCTGGCGAACGGCGGCGAACTGGACGGTGTCCGCATCCTGAAGCCGGAGACGGTGACGCTGATGCACACCGACCACCTGCCCGAAGGCGTCACCGACATGGGTCCGCTCTACCGCGGCAACCGCTTCGGCCTGGACTTCTCGATCGTCACCGATCCGAACCCGGCGACCGACCATGAGCGCGCCAGGGGCGAGTACTGGTGGTACGGGATCGGCGGCACCTGGTTCGGTATCAACCCGATCCAGGACCTGGTCGTCGTCGGCATGATCCAGAGCCGCGACTTCCAGGCGTCCTCAGCCGCGCGATGGGCCAGCAAGCGCCTCGCGTACGAAGCGATTGTCGACTGAGCCGCTCCGCCGGCACGCGCCCGGCCAAGAACCCCACGAACCGTCGAGGAGGTAGTCGATGAGTCTGTTTGCCTGGTCGTGGATGTTCCTCATCCTCTACATCGTCGGCATGCTCACCTTCGGCTGGATCGCCAGCCGGCGGATCAGCAACGCGGACGACTTCGCCACCGCCCGCAGCAGCTACGGCCCGTACTTCCTCGCCCTCGCATTCGCCGCCACGACCGCCAGCGGCGCCACCTTTCTCGGCAGTCCCGGCCTCGGCTACGACTTCGGGATGGCCAGCGTGTGGGGCAAGTTCCTCTATCCGATGGGGGTGTACTTCGGAGTCCTGATCACGATCAGGCTGGTCGCCAACTCCGGCCACAAGTTCGGCAACCGGTCGATCCCGGAGTACCTGGGCGACCGATACCAGAGCGACGGCGTGCGGCTGCTGGTCTCGGTCTTCTCCCTGGTCCTCTTCTTCTACATCGCCGCACAGCTCGTGTCCGGGCTGGTCATGTTCGAGACGATGCTCGGGCTCGAACCGCTGACGGCGCTGATCATCACTTCCGGCGTCCTCCTCGTCTACGTCGTCCTCGGCGGCGCCCACGCCGACATCATCACCGACGGCGTCCAGGGGATGATGATGCTCGGCGTCGCGATCGTGGTGATCGTCATGTTCCTGTTCGCCTCCGGGATGGACGGCGGGCTCGGCGCCCTTGCCAGCAATCTGCGCGAGCAGGACCCGAACCTGGTCGGGCCGCTAAACAAGTCGAACTCCCTGTACGACTCCTGGTGGGCCATTGCCTGCGTGCTGTTCGCCCACATTCCGCTCGGCATGCTGCCCCATATCGGCAACAAGGTGTGGGCACTCAAGAACGACGGCGACCGGATGCGCTTCGTCAAGCTCGCCTTCGCGGTCGGCCTCACGATGGGCATGCTGGGCCTGGGCGGCATCCTCGCCCGCGGCGTCCTGGGCACCGAACTCCTCGAGGCCGGGCGCAACTCGAACGAGGCGCTGCCGGCGCTCTTCATCGAGCTGTTCCCGACCTGGCTGGCGGCCCTGATCGGCGTCGGCATCCTGGCCGCGATCATGTCGACCGCGGACGGCCTCGTCGTCTCGTCATCGCAGATCGTCGCCAACGACATCTACCGGCGCTCGATCGTTCCCAAGTACAGCCCCGACCTGAACGACAAGGAACTCGATCGCCGCGTCCTCGTGATCAGCCGCTGGAGCACGGTCATCGTCCTGGTGCTGTGTACCTGGCTGGCCTGGGCGATGCAGGACATGAACATCGCCCTCCTGGTCTGGGTCGGCACCGGCGGCATGATGGCCGCCTTCGCAGGACCGCTGGTGGTCGGAGGCCTCTGGCGCGGCGTCACTCTGGCCGGCGCCTACACGGGCCTCGTCAGCGGCATGCTCACCTTCGTCCTGCTGCGCAGCGGCCTGCCGTGGATGATCGTCGATCCCGGCTCGCTCGGTCCCCTGTCGGGTGCAGCAGAGTGGCTAGCGCACTACCAGATCAATCCCTACTCGTGCGCGGTGGTCGGCGAGGTCGTCTCCATCGCCGGGACCTATGTCGTGTCCAAGCTGACGCAGCCACTGCCCGAATCCCACGTCGAGCGGCTGTTCAGCGCGCCGGCCGAGACCGCCGAGGCCGCAGGGGGTTAGGCCCGCAGCGCACCAGGACGGCGCAGTAGACTCGGCGGCAAAGCCGACAGAAGAAGGAGGCACGACATGCGTCGCCACCGAACCACTCGTCTCCGCAACCGGTCGATTCCCGTCCTCGCGGCGCTCGTGTTCCTTGTCGCCACTCCCTCCCTCGTCGCTCAGGAAGCCGCCGGCTGGACCCCGCCACTCGCAGCCGACGGCAAGCCCGACATTTCGGGGGTCTGGGACTTTCGCACGCTGACACCGCTCCAGCGACCCGAGGACCAGGAAGCGACGATCGACGAGGCCAGGGCCGCGGAGATCGAGACGGCGGCCGTCGAGCGGGCGCGAGCCGCCGATGCGCCCAGCGACCCGGAGAAGCGGAAGCTCAAGGCCGGAGACCCGGTAGGCGGCTACAACAACTTCTGGTTCGACCGCGGTGCCAGGGTCGTCGAGGACCTGCGGACGTCGCTGATCATCGACCCGCCGAACGGCCGGCTTCCTGACACTCTCCCCGACGTCAAGCGCCAGACGCGAGGTGATGACAAGCCGATCGACCGCCCGGTCCGGCTCCGCGTAGGTGGTATCGGACTCAACAGCTACGAGGACCGCGGACTATCCGAGCGCTGCATCCTGGGCTTCAACGCAGGCCCCCCGATCACGCCCGGGGGCTACAACCAGAACATCCAGATCTTTCAGTCCGCGAACCACGTGGCGATCCTGAACGAGATGGTCCACGACAGTCGGATCATTCCCCTCGATGGCCGCGCCCACCTTCCCGACTCCGTGCGGCAGTGGATGGGCGACTCCCGCGGTCGTTGGGAAGGAGACACCCTGATCGTCGAGACGAAGAACTTCTCCGATCTGATCTCCAGCTTCAGCGGAAGCGTGGCCGGCGCCGTGGGCGACGCCTACGAAATGCACGTCACGGAGAGGTTCCGACGCGTCGACGAGGACACGCTGATGTACGAGTACACGGTGAACGACCCGGCGACCTTCACGCGGCCCTTCACCGCCCGTCTGCTGATGAAGAAGGGTGAGGCGCTGTTCGAGTACGCCTGCCACGAGGGCAACTACGGCCTGTTCAACATCCTCTCGGGTGCCCGCGCCAAGGAGGCCGAGGCGGCGGCCGCTACCGGAGGCGACTAGCGAGCAGGCCGCCCATCGGCTGGAACCGGCGGCGACGCCTGCTACTCAGTCCCAGTCGGGCAGCGGCTGAGGGCCCGGCACGATGCCGGCGATATCGGGATCCTCCCCGGGCACTGCCTCGGGCGCTTCGAGCGCGGCCTGTTCCTTGTCCAGTTTGCGCTGGGCGCGACGCTCCAGCTTCTCCTGACGCCTCTGACGTTTTCGGATCTCCCGCTGGCGCTTGGCGAACGTAGTTGGTCCGGGCCTAGCCATGGCGATATCCCCTCCCTCCGCGCGGGCTCTCTCTCAGGGCTAGCGGCCGAGTGTAGCAGGGACTTTTGACACCCCTGACGACCCCTACGGCGAGTAGTAGGTGGGCGATCCCGGACCGACGGGCAGGCCCAGTGCGAACACCCAGATGTAGAACAGCGAGATCCAACCGATCAGGTAGGTGATCGAGTACGGAATCATCGTCGCGATCAGGGTGCCTATTCCGAGTTTCCGGTCGTACCGCATCGCCACCGCCAGGATGAGCCCGAAGTAGCTCATCATCGGCGTGATGATGTTCGTCGTCGAGTCGCCGATCCGGTACGCCGCCTGGATCACCTCCGGGCTGTAGCCGACCGTCATCAGCATGGGAACGAAGATGGGCGCCGTCACCGCCCACTGGGCCGACGCGCTGCCGAGCATCAGGTTGACGAAGCAGCACATGAGGATGAACGGCACGAACACGATCGGCCCGGTCAGGTCGAACCGGGTCAGCAGATCGGCACCGACGACCGCGGTGATCGTCCCCAGGTTGGTCCAGTTGAAGAAGGAGACGAACTGGGCGGCGAAGAAGACGAGCACCAGGTAGGGGCCGAGAGAACTCATCGAGCGGCCCATGCCGTCGATCACGTCGCGGTCGTTCCTGAGCGAACCGGTGGTGCGGCCGTAGACGATCGACGGCACGATGAAGAAGACGAAGATCAGGGACACGACGCTGCGCAGCATCGGCCGCAGATCGTCGATCAGGAGCGCGTTCGCCGCCGGATCGCGGAACCAGCCGTTCTCCGGCAGGGCGAGCAGGGCCAACCCACCGAGCATGACGAGCACGGTCACCCCCGCCAGCTTCAGCCCCCGCTTCTCCTCCTTCGACAGGGTCTTCAGGCCCTCCTCCGGATCTTCCAGATCGTTCGCCGCCCGGCTGGGATCGAACGCGCCCAGCTTCGGCTCGACGATCCGGGTCGTCACCAGGGTGCCGATCGCCGTGATCATGAAGGTGCTGACGAACATGAAGAGATAGTTGGCGGTCGCCGGGATCTCGTTGGCCGCACCGGGCGCGTAGGACGGATCGATGATGCGCGCCGCCTCGGTCGTGATCCCCGCGAGCAACGGGTCGACGGTCCCGATCAGTACGTTCGCCGAGTAACCCCCCGAAACGCCGGCGAACGCCGCGGCCAGCCCGGCCAGGGGATGACGGCCGACCGCTCGGAACACGACCGCCGCCAGTGGGATCAACACGACGTAGCCCATCTCGGACGCCGTGTTGGAAACGACCGACGCGAACACCACGACCGCGGTCAGCAGGTTTCGCGGAGCGCCCAGGACCAGCGCCCGAAGCAGGGCCCCGAGAAGACCCGACCTTTCGGCCACGCCGACCCCGAGCAGCGCGACCAGAACCGTTCCAAGCGGCGCGAAGCCGGTGAAGTTCGTCACCAGGTTCATGGCGATCCGCCGCATCCCCTCCGGGTTCATCAGGCTGACCGCGCGAATCATCCCGTCTTCGGAGCGGCCCGAGACACCGGCGGGCCGCGGGTCGGCCACCTTCCAGTCGAGCACTTCCCCCATGCCCGAAACCAGCAGGATGAGCAGCGCCAGCACCGCGAACAGCGTCACCGGGTGCGGCAAGAGGTTGCCGAGGAACTCGACCGCGTTCAGGAAGCGAGTGAACAGACCGGTGCCACGACTTCCCCGCCGTTTCCGCCGCTTGGGCGCCTCGGCCATCCGCCTCAGCCCCGCCGGATGACGGCCGTGTGGTACGGCTCGAGGTCGTCGATTGCCGATTCCGGCTCCCCGGTCTTCCACGCGAAGAGCCGCACGGTGACCTCGGACGGCGTCACGTCGAAGAGCGCGAAGCCGTTCTTCTCGAAGGTCTCACCGCGCACGTCCTGGACCACCGCGGTGGCCGCCAGAGGTGGCGTTCCCCGCGCCGCCGACGGCCAGCCCGTCAGTGTGCCCAGCGGGCCCGTCAGCACGGCATGGACCGGGTTGGCCGAGAGATCCATGCTGCCGCTCCGCTCGAGGACGGAGTGGCCGATCGCATGCAGGTCGCCCGAGAGCACGATGCCGGCCCGCTGCGGGTGGGACGTCAGCGACTCCAGCAGCCGCTGATGCTGCCTCCACCAGCCTTCCTGCCAGAAGTACTTCTCGCGCTCCGTCGTCAACCTGAAGTTGCTGCCGGCAAAGTCGCCGATGCGCGACACGGTCGCGCCGCCGTCGTCGAGGTCGGCGACGTCCGGATACCACTCGCGCCACTTCCCGGCCGACCAGCCGAAGGGGTGCGACGGCACATGGAACAACTGCGCGACCGCCTGGTCCCGCGTGCGCTGGTGCAGCCAGTGTTCCGTCTCCGGCGGCACCAGGCCGGCATGGACGCCCTTGAGCGACAGGTAGCGGGCGCAGTCGTAGATCAGCACTTCGGCCAGCCGCCCGTACCGGAACGTGCCGAAGGCCTCGGAGATCCCGGGCTCCCGGTCACCGGCCCCGGTGCCGGACATTGCAACCGGCCGTTCCACATCCGGCAGGAACTCCGGCAGGTAGGCGTTGCGGGTGAACCGCGCGAACTCGACTTGGTAGCGGTCGGGCGGCAGAGTGACCATCTGCGGATCGGCATCGTCGTTCTCGTAGTAGTCGTGGTCGTCGCTGACGAAGTAGGAAGGCGTCGATCGCAACATGACGCCGTAAAACTCGGCGACCTGCGGCCCGACCGCCGCCTTGAGCGAGGTCTCGTTGCTCGTTCCCAGCGCGGGCAGGCTCAGGTCGAGCCAGCCGATCCGTTCGTAGAGCTCGCGGGACCGCCGGCCCCGCTCCTCGCCCCGGTTGTAGAGCACCGTGCGCTGGTCCCAGTAGATGTGGTCGCCGATCGCGATCAGCGCCCTCGGCCGGAACGAGAGGGCCCTGCGCAGGAGTCTCCGGCGAACCGCCAATGGCAGGAAGAAGCCCGACTCGGGGTGGCCGCCGGCGCAGGTGTAGGCGAGGAACCGGACCGACTCGGGCTGGGCCGAGGGCGACGGGAAGGTGCGGAGCGGCCACGGGTCGCACAGCGTCTCCCCGCCGCCAAGAAGCTGCAGGGTGTACTCCGTGTCCGGTTCCAGGCCGGGCGCGTCGAAGGAGAAGAAACGCCTCTCCGTGTCTGTGCTCCGGCCCGCGACCAGGCGGCCGCCGATGCGCAGCTCCGGCACGAAGTCGAGGGACTCGGCGAAGGAGCACTTGAGCGTCACCCGGTCGTGGTTGGCCGCCGGAATCAGATGCTGGAGCGGTCCCGCGCGCCAGCCGTCGTCCGCGATGGCCGGCGAACGATGGAGGCCTGCTCCAGTTGCCGCGGCTGCGGCGCTCGCGATGAAGCGTCTACGGGTCCAGGTGGACGTCATGGTCGGGTCCTCCAAGAAAGTTGCGCAACCGCTCGCGGTCGAGGTCGGTCAGCGGCAGGAATCGCGGTTGGCTGTCGCTCCTCGCCGACGTGTCGCAGGGCTGGCACATCAGCACGCCCGGCTCCCGCAGGTGCTTCAGCCCGAGAACGTGGCCGAGTTCGTGCGCGATCACGTTACGCACGACATTGTCGCGCTCGTCGCCCGCGGGAATGGCGACGAGATAGCGGCCATCGTCGCCGTAGGGCCAGGCCAAGGGCATGAGATTCTGGGCCGAGAGCAGCACGACGACCTCCGCGTCGACCCGGAAGAGCGCTTCCGGCGGCGCCGGACCCGGATCGGACGAGTGCAGGCGCCCGGCCAGCTGCGAGAGCTGGTGGGCGTAGTTCTCGAAGGGCCGCAGTCCTACCGGCGGAGTCTCGTGTCCCGGCTCCGAAAAAGGTGCGGCCAGTCCCAGATCCGACACCGCCGCGTTCCAAAACGAGACGGCATCATCCACCATCGCGACCCGCTCGTCATCGACGTCGTCGACCAGCACGGCGACGCGCCTGGGCTCGTCGATCGCCGGCTCCGAAGCGGTCGCAACTGGCAGAATGCCCAGCGCAAGAAGCAGAGGAGCAACACGGCTGCTCGCGCCGGCCAGGAAGGCACCAGGCCGCACCCTCCCGGAGAAAGTCATCATGCGCCACATTCGAACGTTCATCAGGCTGCTGCCGGCTGTTGTCTCCCTCGCCCTGGTCGCTTCCCCGGTCCTCGGCCAGATCCACCGGACGCCGGACCCGGTGCGCCGGGCCGACCTCCACCGTCTCGCCGAAATCGATCGGATGGTCATGGTACCGATGCGCGACGGCGTCCGCCTCGCCACCGAGATCTACCGGCCGCGGAACGCCGAGGGTCCGGTTCCCGCGATCTTCTGGCGCACGCCCTACAACTTCAGCCCGCTGCCGAAGCCGAACCTGGAGCGCCCGAGCGCGCTGCTCAAGTTCGGCCTCGACGCGATCGAACGCGGCTACGCTTTCGTGGTCCAGAACGAGCGCGGCAAGTTCTTCTCGGAAGGCGACTGGGAGATCCTCGGCCGGCCGCGCACGGACGGCTACGACGCGCTGACCTGGATCGCCGACCAGCCGTGGTCCAGCGGCAAGGTCGCCACGCTCGGCTGCTCCTCGACCGCCGAATGGCAGATGGGACTCGCCGCGATGCGGCATCCCGCCCACGCCGCCGCCGTACCGATGGGCCAGGGCGCCGGCATCGGCCGCATGGGACCGTTCCACGAGCAGGGGAACTTCTACCGCGGCGGCGCGCTCCAGCTTCCGATGGCCGTCTGGCTCTTCGGCGAGCAGAGCACTCAGCGCCCGACCTTCCCGCCGGACACCAGCCGCGAGGATCTGGAACGGCTTGCGACCTACTTCGATCTGGCAGCGAAGATGCCCCAGGTCGACTGGAAACAGGCGCTCTGGCATCTCCCCATCCAGACGCTGATGGAGTCCGTCGGCGGACCGAAGGGGATCTTCCGTGAGTTCGCGGCGCGCCTGCCGGACGACCCGGCCTGGTACGAGGGCGGCCTCTACCACGACGATGAGCCCTTCGGCGTGCCAGCGCTGTGGGCCAATTCCTGGTACGACCTGTCCGTGTCGCCGAACCTGGCGCTCTACGGCCACGTCCGGGAGAACGCGGACCCGGAAGTCCGCGACCACCAGTACATGGTCGTGGCGCCCAGCCTGCACTGCAACATGTACCGCCTGACGGATCCCCTGATCGTCGGCGAGCGGGACTTCGGCGACACGGACTTCGGCTTCGACCAGATGCTCTGGAGCTTCCTCGACCGCTTCACGAAACCCGAGGCGAACGGCTTCGAGGATCGCTACGCCAGGGTCCGCTACTTCCTGATGGGCGATGACCGCTGGGAGAACGCCGCAGACTGGCCGCCGGCCGGGGTCCACCCGATGACCTTCCATCTCGACAGCGGCGGCGCCGCAAACGGCCTCAGCGGCGATGGCCGGCTGGTTGCCGCCGCTGGCGGTGCGGGCGGCGAAAGCGGCACGACGGGCGCGGCGGGAGGCGCGGCTGGCGCGGCGGGAGGCACGGCTGGCGCGGGCGGCGCGGCCGGGGGCGCCGGCGTCGACCGCTTCGTCTACGACCCGGCCTCGCCTGTGCCGACCCACGGCGGCGCCTTCTGCTGCATGGGCGAGCACGAGCCCGGCTCCTTCGACCAGCGCGGAGTCGAGGCCCGCGCCGACGTGCTCGTCTACACGACGGAGCCGTTCCAGGAACCGCTGGCGGTCGTTGGCTCGATCGATGTCGTCCTGCACGTCTCGTCGGACGCGCCGGACACCGACTTCACGGTCAAGCTGGTCGACGTCCATCCCGACGGCCGCGCCTTCAACCTGGACGACACGATCCTGCGCATGCGCTACCGCGAAGGCTTCGACCGCCACGTCTCGATGAATCCGGGCGAGGTCTACGAAGTGACCCTGGGCCCGCTCGCCACCGCCAACGTGTTTGGCGTAGGGCAACGCCTGCGGATCGAGGTCTCGAGCAGCAACTTCCCCCGCTACGACCGCAACCTGAACACCGGCGGCAACAACTACGACGAGAGCGAGTGGCGGGTGGCGCGCAACGCCGTCCACCACTCGGCGGAGCATCCGTCGAGGATCGTGCTGCCGGTGCTGGATCGCTAGTCAGGGCTCCAGCGGCGGCACCTTCTGCGAGAACTTCACGCCCGTGATCCTGTCCGTGTTGTCCGCCCGGCGCCGGCGACTCGGCGGGAAGTCCTCCGTCTCCTCGATCCAGGCATCGAGCACCCGGCTCAACTGCCGGGCAATCTGCTCCACTTCCGACCGGCCGGCCAGGTTCACGAGTTCGTGCGGATCCGACTCCAGATCGTAGACCTCGATCACCGGTCTCGGCGCTTCGAACAGGCGCGCCTGACCCGGCGTCAACGTTCCCGCCTCGCGGCCCGCGGTCAGGCTGTACCAGGACGGGCTCCGCGACGCATCCGCGGGCGTACAGAGCGGCAACTCCGTGTAGGCGTTGCGAATCAGCTTGTAGCGCGGCCCGCGCACCGCGCGGATGTGCTCGTCGCAGTTGTGCCAGTTGCGCTCCGCGAACACGTAGTCGCGCCCCGGCGAGGCCTGATCGGTCAGCGCCGCGGCGAAGCTCTCTCCCTGGAAGCTCTCCGGGATCCCCGCCCCGGCCGCCTCCAGCAGGGTCGGCGCCAGGTCGATCACGCTGGTCAGGCCCGGATAGCGAGCGCCCGCCGGCGTGACGCCCGGCCAGGAGACGATCAGCGGCGTGCGGATGCCCGCGTCGTACGCGGTCGCCTTCGCGCGCGGGAACGGCATCCCGTTGTCGCTGAGGAAGACGACCAGGGTGTCCTCCCGAAGCTCGCGGCGGTCCAGTTCGGCCACCATTCGGCCGATCTCGGCATCCATCCGCGAGATCTCGTCGTAGTAGAGGGCCAGGTCGGCCCTTGTCTCGCCGTCGTCGACGAGGTAGGGCGGCACCGAGACTTCGCCCGGATCATGGGGCGGATCGACCGCGTCACTTGAGTACGGCCGGTGCGGATCCCGGAAGCCGATCCAGAGGAAGAAAGGCCGATCCCCCACCACGTCCAGGAAACCGGGCAGCCCTTCCCAGGTCTCCTCCGAGAACCAGTCGAACTGCCGCTCGCCCTCCGGGCCGTAGTGGGTCTTCCGCATGTGCCCCGTGAAGTAGCCCTCCCGGGCGAGGTAGGCCGGCAGCAGATCCATCCCGGCCGGCAACGGCGTGTGCAGATCCTCGGCGCCCGTGGCGTGCGGATACCGGCCCGAGAGGATGCTGATCCGCGACGGACTGCACGACGCCGTCGTCAGGAAGGCGTTCTCGAACACGACCCCGGTTGCCGCAAGACGGTCCAGGTTCGGCGTCCGCACGGCGCGGTTGCCGTACGCCCCGAAGTCCGACCAGCCGGCGTCGTCGCCGATGAAGACGACGATGTTCGGGCGCTCCTCGACGCCGCGCACCGGCCGGTTCGCCGTCGCCGCTAGGAGAAGTCCCAGGCCCAGGACTCCCAGGCCGAGAGAGCGGAAGCGGCGCATGGGCTCGCGCGCCCCGCCAGCTCGACTACTCGCCGCCGCCTGCCGCGGCGATCGCGTCCGCCTCCAGCAACCGCGCGCCGCGCATCACGTTGCCGAGCGCGTAGTTGCCCTCGTGGCAGGCGTACTCGAAGACCTTGTTGGGCGTCGAGCGCCAGACGTACTCGCCGCTCCAGGCCGTCTCCCAGACGTTCGGGTCCTCGACCGTGAAGCCGTAGAGCAGGTTGCCGTCGGCCAGGCGCCGGAAGCGCTCCACAACCTGAAGGTCCTTCGTCGCCGACCCCAGAGCCGGTTCCTCGCCGAAGTTCGTCGTGTCGACGACCAGCGTGTCGCCCTCCCACCAGCCGATCGAATCGCCCATCCACCGGCGCTCCGCGGCGGGTGCGTGCTCGCTGCCGATCCGCACGACGCGGGCATCGTGAACCATCTCGATCAGGATCATCACGTGGTTCTCGGTCTGCACGATCCGCTTGTGGTTGTTGTAGAGGGCCGGCAGCATCGGCGGCCCGCCGGTCGAACTGAACCCGAGCAGGCAACGCTCCGGCAACGGCCGCTGTTCCATGTTGTCGTAGGGGCCCGAGCCGTCCTCGTTCTCTTCCAGCCACCAGGCGGTGCCGGTGTTCTTGTGGCCGAATGCCGCGAACTGGGCCGCCGCCCGCGCCATGCCGGCAGGCGTCATCTCCGGATACTGGCCGTTCGGCGGGTCGGTGATGATCGAGGTCCGCCACTTGCCGTCGATCCTGATCACGTTGTCGCCGGGGTCCATGTAGAAGGCGTTGTAGCCGCCGCTGCCGCCCGATGCGACTTCGAGCCCCGGATCGAAGATCGGCGCCCCGCCGACCGGCGGTGCCTCGCGATTCGGATCGCTGGGCTTGAAGTCCGCCTCGTAGATCTCCGCCTTGCGCTGGGCGATCGCCGCCGCCTCTTCGTCCGTCAGGGTCAGCCGGTCGCCGAACTCCCGCGGCCGAGTCAACGGCGTCAGAGTCGCTACGTTGTAGGCGCCGGAGAGGTCCGGCTTGCCGTCCGGCCGCCGCGGGACGTCGTCCTGGGCGGCAACGGCCACGGGGGCGGCCAGGAGAACCACCAGGCTCAGGAGAAGAACACGCTCAAGCTTCATCCGGCACCTCCTCGGTGTACGTAGATTCGCGTACCGTCAACGCTACCACCAGGGCCCGGCCAGGGCCCTACTCGAGGCGGAAGTTGACAGTCATGGTCCAGTGGACGGCGACCGGCTGCCCATCCAACAGGGCCGGCTCGAACCTCCACTGCTTCAGGGCCACGACGGCTGCTTCAGTCAGGCCCATCTCGAGTCCCTTCAAGACCTCGACATCCTCCCGGACCTCACCCTGCTCATCGATTGTCAGTCGCAGAGTCACCTTGCCCTCAATGCGGGCTTTCCTGGCGTTGTTCGTGTATGCCGGCTCCACTGTGTAGGTTCTGACCGGACGTGTGAAGTCACCCTCGGCTTCCCCAATGTGAATGGGCTTCGGTTCACCCGCCCCATCCTCGCGCGGCGCTCGCTCAGAAGCGAATCGGTCAGAGAGCGGTCGCTCCGAAACCGGCTCCTCGCCCGCGACCGAAGGCTCCCGATCGCCGAAGATGTCCAGGACGTCCAGCGGCAGTTGGGAGTACACAAGAGAGCCTAGGCCGTACAGCATCGCGGTAAGGACAATCGCCACCGCCGCGATCTTTGCCAAGTCGACCCAGGGGCCCGCTGTCACGCTTTCACGCCCTACGGCTGGCCGGACGACTCTCGATCGTCGTACGGCGCGCCAGTGCCGGACGATCCCGCGAACAGCCGGCGGCCGTCCGGCAGCGTCACGTCACGGCCGTTCGCCCGCGGCGCTCCGTCGATCGCCTGGTAGCCCTCGACGAGGACCTCGGTGCCGGGAGCGACCGAGTTCTTCTTCCAGCCCCGGCGAACCAGGGCGCCCGGCGGGCCGCATTCGACCATCCAAGCCGTTACCGTTCCCTCGTCGTCCGTGACGTCGATGTGGATCCAGGCATGCGGGTTCACCCACTCGACCTTCGTCACCTTGCCGCGCAGCCGAACCGGCTTCGTGGCGTCGAACTCGGCGGCGAAGGCGTGGTGCGCGGCGGCCGGTTCCGGCGACGCCATCAGGCCCAACACCAGCGCAGCAGCGAGACCAAGGACTGGCAGGGCAAGGCGAGAGCAGAATCGCGTCGTCTTCATCGGCGTCTTCCTGTCGGCGGTTTCCGGGAGAATCAGACCCTACCACCGGCAGACAGGAGCCTCATCCGCCGGGATCGACTGCCTGGCGCTACCGTGGCAACGGAGTTATCATTTCCTGATAACCTTCCGTGGTGACGACGGACGACCGCGACCCAGGCCTCGACACGCTGCTGGACCTCCACGGTCAAACACTCTTCGTTGACGAAGTCGGCCACTGGGTCAAGTTCATCGTGAGACGCACCGAAGTGACCCCCGAACGGCCTCACGGACTCAGCTACTCCCTGACGCTCCACGCGCCAGATGGCGCCAGGCTGGTCGGATTCGACAACGCGCATCCTCCGAGGCCGGGCCGAGGAACCAGAGCGCGGAAGAGCCGAGCAAGCGACCACAGCCATCGTCTCAAGAGAATCCGATCCTACGACTACAAGGACGCCGCCGCGCTCCTAGAGGACTTCTGGAAGAACGTAGACGACGTTCTACGCGAAAGGGGATCAGTCCCATGAGAACACTGAGGATCGGTATTGCTGACTACGGCCAGATGAAGGAGCGCACGCTGGCTATCGCCCGAGGCGACTACAGGCCGGCCAAGGGGGAGCCAACCGTCTGGTTCACCTCCATCGAGAGCTTCGCCAAGGTGCTCTCTGAGCGGAACCGTGAACTGCTCATGCTGATCGCGCAGGAGAAACCGGACTCGCTCACCGAGTTGGCGCTGCTCACGGGAAGAAACAAGTCGAATCTCTCCCGCACGCTGAAGACGATGTCGCGCTACGGACTCGTGGAACTGGACAAGGGACAGCGCGGCAGGCTGATCCCGCAGGTTCCGTACGACCAGGTGAGGCTTGACCTCTCGCTGCTCTAGCTAGGCCTCCCAGCCTTCCGGGACCATGTGTCATCACCCACCACAGTGAGGAGTGCCTGAACCAGCGGCCCCAGCAGAGCCGCGGTGCACGCGCCACTCCGCTACAGGAAGCTCATGCCGCTACACTCCCCGGCTTCGACGGATGACCCGAGGCACGACTGCCATGAAAGAGACGTTCACCTGGATCCCCTGGTTCTCCGAACTAGCGGAGAAGATTGCCGAGGGGGACCAGGAGTCCTTGAGCAGGCGCGCGACACGGATCGAGTGGGGAACTGAAGCTCCCTTCTCGAGCGACGACCCGATCGAACCGCTCGGCCTGGGTGCTCTGTTAGCCCGCCACAGTAAGGGAACACATCGCAGAAACACGTTTCTCAGCGCGGGCCGCGCATTCGAACTGCGGAATCACCACTTGGCAGAGACCTCAGACGCGTGGGATCTTCCCGACAATTGGCACCTCACGGCACACTTGAAGCCGCAGGAACAAGACCTGAGGCGAGCCTGGACGATCTTCCGTCAAGCCGTAAGTGGCTCGGTCGACCGGAACGCGTTCAGCGAAGCCCTCAAGATCAGCGGTATCGCTCTGAAGAGCCTCTCCACGATGCTGTTCCTCGTGAATCCGAGGTCTTTCCTCCCACTCGTCGACTACCCGACGTACCTCAAGATACTCGGACTGACCTCGATTCCACCGAGGATGCCTTGGGAGCAGTATGCATCAGCGATCAAGGCTGTACGAACCGCCTTTCCCGGATGCGACCTTTGGGAAATTGAGCTGCTCGGGCGCCTGCAGAGAAGTGAGAACGTGGGCGGGCGCAACATGGTAGTTCGCCCTGACCGCTGCTGGGTCGCTACAACAAACGCATCGTGGGGGACGCAGGTAGGCGACCAATGGAGCGAGTTTCGCGAGAACTACTGGGTGCGTGTCGAGAACAGCTCTGCATATCCGGTGGAACGGCCCAAGCCAGGCCATCTCATGCTGGCCCGCTACGGAGACAACGGCCGGGGAATCGGTGTCGTGTACAGGAATGACTACGGCCAGCAGCGGAATCCAGAGGGAAGAATCCACGTCTTGTGGCTAAACACGAGATCCTGCGAGTTCGAGAAACCGATTCGGGCGAAGGCCTTCGCTGAGGCATCGGAGAGCGAAATGGCCGCCTTCCGGCAGCGCAGTGAGTACATACCGACGTGGGACGTCCTGGAGGGGACGAGCAAGGAGCTGGCACTCTGGGCCGAGTTTCTTGAGGTCTGGCCACCGAACCGGGTTCGAGACATGTCTCTGGAGGACTACACGAACCTCAACCGGGATGACGCCTTCGTCTACTGGCTGGAGAAGCGAACCGAGGCTCTAGGGAGCGTTTGGGGCGGCTCAGCCTTCAAGTTCGGCATCTACCGGCGCGAAGAGACGAGCCCGAAGCCACCCAAGGGAGGGCGAATCTGGGGTGACGAGTACGCCTGGATGCGCAAGTACGGAAACACGGCGGAAGAGGCCTTCACCACTGTGCGGTCCCGCCTGACCAAGGTGATCGACGCGGTCAGAGAAGGTGATTTCGAGGCTCTTGACGGGATCGACTTCTCCCCTGCGATCAAGTGGAAGGTCGCGTTCCTCTATCAGGACCGACAAGATCCTAAACTCCTCGCGATCTACTCCGAGCAACGTGTGCGGACACGCTACGAAGAGGTGTTCCCGGATGCGGGCGAACGCACTACGAGCCAGCAGCACGCGGCCCTGATCAAGCACTACTCGCGGCTCGGTGGGGTCCTGGAGATAAGCCGCAGGCTCTGGGAACGAACGGCCACTGACCGACGCTACTGGCTGATGTCGCTCGGACGTCAATCCAGCCGTTGGCCCACATGCTACGAAAGCGGCACGGCGTCGATCGGCTTCGACGATCATCCGGTTGGAGACCTCCACGAGTACAGCTCTTTGGAGGAGGTCGGTCAAGCGATGGAGGAAGTACCGGGTGTAGATCCACGTAACACCCGTCTGGCCCTCTGGCAGTTCTCCAACGAGATGGAACAGGGTGACGTCATCTTCGTGAAGCGCGGCCAGCACGATGTCGTTGGTCACGGCACTGTGAAGTCCCAGTACCGCCATGTCCCTTCAAGGGAACGACACAAGCATCTTCGGGACGTCAACTGGGAGTCGAACTTCCCGAAGGGCAGGCGGGTGGCCGAACAACTAGTCAACAAGACGCTCACCGATGTCACGCCCTACGCGGACTTGGTCGCGGCGCTGAAGTCTGCCGTGGAGTTCATCGACAGCGGGACCGTTCCGACCCGCGAGAAACACCCATCCAACCAAATCCTCTACGGGCCACCGGGAACCGGCAAGACATACAGCACGGTCCGCCATGCGCTGGCGATCGTCGATGGTCTGAAGCCCAACGCCGAAATCACTGAGCAAGACAGGCAGCACTTTCGGCTACTCCGATTCAAGCGTGCTACCGGTTCGGCACCCGCCAAAGGCCAGATCGCCATGGTGACCTTCCACCAGAACTACGCCTATGAGGACTTCGTGGAAGGCATTCGCCCCGCACTCACGACGACGGATGGGGACCAGGGCGAAACGTCCGCGGAACTCGGCTACGAGTTACGCCCCGGGATCTTCAGGACTATCTGCAAGGCTGCTTCGGAAACTCCCGACCGGAACTTCGTGCTCATCATTGACGAGATCAACCGCGGCAACATCCCGAAGATCTTCGGCGAACTGATTACACTGATCGAAGATAGCCGGCGGCTCGGGGAGGACGACGCGACCACCCTCACGCTTCCCTACTCGGACGACGATTTCGGCGTGCCGGGGAATCTCCACCTCATCGGCACGATGAACACGGCAGATCGTTCGATTCAGCAGCTCGACACGGCTTTGAGACGGCGGTTCACGTTCGTCGAGATGATGCCCGATCCCGATCACGAGCTCATCTCAAGAGACGTCGAAGGCGTGAACTGCCGGGAGATGCTGCGGGCGATGAACGAACGCATCGCCCTGCTCATGGACCGGGAACACCAGATCGGCCACACATACCTCCTGAATGTGCAGACGATGGACCAACTCGCACACACGTTCAGAAACCGGGTCTTCCCGCTGCTCCAAGAGTACTTCTACGACGACTGGAGGAAGGTCCGTGCGGTGCTCGGCGGCAACGCTTTCGTGAAGGAGCGCAAGATCGGCGAAGGACACACGCGGAACCTGGCCCAGGAGTTCGACCTCGTGGACGACGAGATGGTCGTCTACGAGCGTTTGCGACTGGACGACCCGGCCTGGGAAGACGCCAGCGAGTACAAGACAATCTACGAGAACCCGGACGGCGAGCGACTCCGTTGAGCGGCACGGTTATCCGGGAGTACGAGGAGTTCAGGGCCGAGCGATTCGGACTAGACCACCGAGAGTGGGCCGGCCTGGAGACCTTCGCCCGGAAGAACCAGCACGACAAGGGCGGCAACTACCATCCCGTCCTCGCCTTCGGAGCGGAGAGCCGCACACTCAAGGCGACGAACTTCGTGGGCGTTCTCTCGACGCGGCGCGGCAGACCCATCGAGATCCTCCCGAAGGTCGACCTTGCTCCCGGCACGCTCGATCAGGACCGGGACCACGACACGCGTGGGATCTTCCTGGCAATGCTCCGCACCTGGCGAGGGCTACGCCACGCCGAGCTGCCGCCGAGCAGTATCCGGTCTCTCCGGCGCTACCCAATGCTGGAGGTGTTCGCGCACCTCTTCCTCCAGAATCTCTCCCACCTCGCGCGCCACGGCCTCGCTCGACGGTACGTACGCGTCGAAGACAACCTCCCCTACCTCCGCGGCCGTCTCCTGTTCCAGCAGCATGTGCGGGAGAACCTGACCGACCGGGCGCGGTTCTACGTCGCCCACGACGAGTTCAACCCGAACCGGCCAGCGAATCGGATGATCCGCAGCAGCCTGGACCGCCTCAAGCGAATCGTCCGTAACGAGGAGAACCGGCGACTGCTTGGCGAGCTAACCGATGCGTTCGCCGACGTGCCGCCCACAAGGGATCCGGAGGGCGACTGGCGGCGGCACTCGGTCGACCGAACGATGCAGCACTACCGCCCGGTCATGGCCTGGGTCCGGCTGTTCCTGTTCGGCCAAGGCCTCGCCACGTTTCACGGCAAGCACGAGAACCAGTCCCTCCTGTTTCCGATGGAGAAGATCTACGAGGACTTCGTGACCCACTGCTTCAGGCGGCACCAGGACGAGTACGAGGTTCGGGCACAGGGCCCCCGCAAGAAGCTGACTCGCCGACCGCCAGCGTTCACGATGAAGCCGGACATGACGCTTCAGAAGAGCGGCACGGCCGCGTTCATTCTCGACACGAAGTGGAAGCGGCTCAGGTCAAGGGCCGCGGACCCGACGGAGCGCGGCGTCTCGCAGGCCGACATGTACCAGTTGTACGCCTACGGCAAGCGCCATGGCTGCCGGACCGTGGCACTCGTCTATCCCCGAACGGACGACTTTGGTGAACCGCTACGGTTCGTCTTCCACGACGATCTCACGCTTCTCTGCCTGCCGTTCGATGTCTCGATGCCGCAAGACAGTGTGAAGCGTTGCCTGAACTGGCTCTCACGGTCGACAATGGACCTGGAACCGGAGGCCAGAGCGGAGCCGGCCTGACGGCCGGCACGTCTTCCCGGCCGCCTCCGGCGGCAGCGGGTCAGAAGACCCGCGTACCCAGCGGATGCCGGCCAGAAGGCCGGCGCACCGACGGTCGGACGTCGCGAGAACGCTTGGCGACGGCTCTACTGTGCCGCCGACCCTGACTCCGCCGCGGCCGCGGCCTCCTCGCGATCCCGCGCCCTGGCGCCGGAGAGAATGTTCGTCATCCCGTAGTTGCCTTCGTGGCAGGCGTACTCGACGAGTTCGTACTGCTCGTTGTCGAGCTCGAACTCGAACCGGCCGGTCCAGGGTTTCGTCCACACGGTCGGGTCTTCCACGGTGAACCGGTACTCGAGCCGGTTCGGCCCGAGGCGCGTGTAGCGCTCGGTGAGCTTCATGTTCTCGCTGGAGCCGCGGTAGTTGGTGCGGCCATTGAAACCAGTGGTCTCCACCACCAGGGTGTCGCCCTCCCAGCGGCCCTGGGGATCGCCGAGCCACTGCCTGATCCCCGGGCCCAGCGGCTCCCGCTCGGCCGTCGGCACGACCCGGGTCTCGTGGATCATCTCCTTCTGAATCGCGACGTAACCAGGGCTCTGGCTGATCTGCAAACCGTTGTTGTAGATCGAGGGCATCATCATGCCCGGCACGCCCCTCGTGATGCAGCGGACGTAGGCGCTCAGGTCTTCGGGGCCCGCGGGCCGCCGGCGCACGTAGTCGCCGAAGGACGCCGCCGCGTTGCGTCGGCGCTCCTGCGCCTCCTCGGTCAGAGGCGGAATCCGCCCGTCCGGCGGATCGATGATCATCGCCACCTGGCGCGACGGCGCCGACTTGACGTAGCCGAGCGTCGTGTCGCGCCATTCCCGCTCGTAGCCCCAGATGCTCCCCAGGGTGCCGCGCTCCCGGCGGGCGGCCGCCTCTTCGGCGGTCAGTTCCTCGACATCGGCCAGCTCCTCCGGCCGTTCGAGCGGAATGCCGTGGGCCTTGTTGCCGGACCACATCCCCTGCAGATCGGGTGTGCCCCAGGGCGTGCGAGGCACGACGTACGGCTCGGCCGAGGCAACCTCGTCGGCGTCCGACCCGAAGTCGGCGTCGACGCCCTGCCAGCCTGGTTCAAGCACCGCCACCCGCACGTTGTCGGGAGCGGAGACGAAGCCGCGCTTCGCCTCGGAACGGCCTCCCGCCGGCCGCTCGGGTTCCGCCGTAAAGCGGACGCCACGGTCCCGCAGGCCCACCGCCGCCGTGTCGAGATCCGCGACCTCGAAGGCAAGGTGGTCGATCGCCCGGCCGGCGCTCGGCGCGGGCTCGCCCTCGGGGTGCTTCGAGGCGAACAGCCAGACCTCGCCGAAGCGGAGGCCGTCCTGCGTTCCGCGCAGGCTCTCCGGCATCCCGCCGAACGTCTCCCGGTACCAGCCCAGCGTCCGCTCCGGATCGCTCGCGCTCAGTTGGACGTGGTGGAAGCCCAGCGTTTCCAGGTCCTCGACGACTTCGATCCGCGTCCCCCAGGGATCGAAGATGCGTCCGACCTTGAACAGGCCGGGTCTCTCGCGGAGAGTCGAACCGTCGTCGTAGCGCTGGAGCCGAACGCCGGAACCCCGTACGCCGACCGCTTCCAGCTCGGCCATCTTCTCCTCGAGGTCGGCGAAAGAGAAGCCGATGTGGTCGATGCCGGTACCCTGGCTGGCGCCCATGATCGGGCCCTGCCTGAACTCGATGACGACGTTGCCGCAGTCGACCGCCTCGGCGCGGCCTTCGATCGGCTCGCAGTCCAGGTGGCGTTCGTACCACTTGACCGCCTCGCTGCGGGCGGACGTGGTCAGTTGCACTGTGACGTCGCCGGCCGCCGCCGGGACCGCGGTCAGTCCCAGCAGCAGAGCGGCCGCAACGGCCGAAGCGCTAGGGATCGTCGCCGGTCGTGGTTTCTTCGCGTCGGCGTAGGTGGCCATAGAGCAGCTCCTCGGAAAACTCGACACACTTGTACTCCAGCACCCGGACGTTCTCCTCCAGGCGCCGGTAGAGCGGCATGCGGATCGTCCAGGGACGGGTGAAGACGTTGGGGTCTTCGAGCGTCGCCTCGTAGGTCATCGTGTTCGGGCCGGTCGGCGTGTAGCGCTCGGTAACGAGCAGCGTGTCGCTGGCGAAGTTCCCGGCACGGTCGAACCAGGCCTGACCGGTGAAGCCGGAGGCCTCGACGACCAGGGCGTCGCCGTCCCAGCGGCCATGCGAACGGCCCATCCAACTGTCGATCGGCGGCGGTTCCGGATTCTCCTTGTCCATGTGGATCGTCCGGTTCGCTTCGGCGAAGCCGTAGACGATCATGACGTGAGTCGTCCCCTGGAGGATCTGGAACGGGAAGGGCATGTAGGTCGCTCTCGGCACCCCCGGCAAGTAGCACTTCGCCTCGGGGTCTTCGCGCCAGCGGTTCTCGAAGTTCTCCCGCTGCTGCTCGCGAGCCCAGTCCTGGTAGGGAATCTCGCCACCGACGACCACGCCCTGCCCCGGCGGCATCGTGGTGAGGGTGCCGTACTCCGCCGGCCCACCGACGGCGTTGTGGTCCTCGAGGTTCCAGTGAGCCGAGTTGATCGCCTGCCAGACGCCGTTGATGTCGGGGTTGCCGTCGTAGTGGCGCGGGATCGCGTCGTCCTGCGCCCAGGCAAGCCCCGGCAAGGCCAGCACGCAACCGGCGAGCCATATCGCCCGCCGCCATCGGTTCCGTTGGCGTCGTATCGTCATTTCGTCCCGGCTCGGAAGGGACGTGGAGCATAGCAATCGTCACCGTCCGGGCGATCGCGCAATACACTCGGCCCTCACCATTCAGCCTTGGGGGGACCCAGCGATGATCGACCTGAACCTGACCGGCCGTCGCGCCGTCGTCACCGGCGCCAGCCTCGGTATCGGCGCCGCCACCGTCCGCCTGCTCGCCGACCACGGCGCCGAAGTCGCCTTCTGCGCCCGCAGCGAGGAGGCGGTGAGCGAGCTCGACGGCTACGAACCGCCATCGGGCGAGGGCAGCGCCCACGGCCATGTCGCCGACATGGCGGACCGCGAGTCGATCGACGCCTTCTTCGAATCCGTGCTGGCCGGCGGCACGGTCGACATCCTCGTCAACAACGTCGGCGCTTCGCCGTCCCGCAACTTCCTCTACATGAGCGACGACGACTGGGAAGAGCTGTTCCGGCTCAACCTGCTCTCGGCCGTGCGCAGCACGCGGCTTTGCCTGCCCGGCATGCGCAAGCAGAAGTGGGGCCGGGTCGTGATGATCGCGAGCGGCGCCGCGAAGTACCCGGGCGCGGCGCTGATCGACTACGGCGCCTCGAAGGCGGCGATGGTCGCCACCGGCAAGGCCCTGTCCGGCAAGTACGGCCGCGACAACGTGCTGTTCAACTCCGTCCTCCCCGGCCTGATCCACACCGCGATGTGGGAACGGGCCGCGAAGGAGATCGCGAACGCCCGCGGCGGCGACTGGGAGGACATCATCCGGAACAACGGCAAGAGCGTCCCGGTCGGCCGCTACGGCACCTCCGAAGAGGTCGCCAACATGATCGTCTTCCTGTGTTCGGAGGCGGCTTCGTACGTCAACGGCGCGGTGATCGACGTCGACGGCGGCCAGGGCCGGCACATCTGAGCCGGTTACTGGTTCTCCGAGCCCTCGATCTCGGCGATTCCTGACGCCGTCTCCTCGAGCAGCGCCTGCGCGCCGCGGCGGATCAGGTTGCCGACGCCGGGCGCCTGGAAGAAGCTGAACCCCTCGCGGTCCCGCCAGGCCAGCGGACCGCCCAGCTTCAGGCCGGCGCCGAGCACCGCGTCGCGGATGCGGTCGACCATCGCCTCGTACTCCGGTTCGCCCTGGCGCTTGCCCGAGAAGCTGTAGAGGTCGGTGGACGCCGCGAACACGACATCGACGCCGGGAACGGCCGAAATCTCCTCCACCGCGTCGACACCGGCAGGCGACTCGATCATCGCGACGATCAGGATGTTCTCGTTCGCCGTGGCCCGGTAATCGCGGCCCCACAAGGCGCCGTACTGGCCGCCGCCGAGGCTGCGCCGACCTTCCGGCGGGAACTTGGCGAAGCGGACGGCGCGCTCCATCTTCTCGGCGGTGCGCACCATCGGCACGACGATGCCGAGTGCGCCGAGATCGACGGCCTTCTGGATGTCGCCTTCGGTCGCATCCGGCACCCGGATGAACGGGATGGCCGACGCGTCACGGCAGGCCCAGAGCATCCTCGCCACGTCCTGGTAGGTCAGCGGGCTGTGCTGCATCTCGATCCAGGTGAAGTCGAAACCGGCGTTGGCGGCCGCGCAGTAGCTTTCGGGATCGGCCGAGGAGATGCTGACGCCGACGACGCCCTCGCCGTTCATCAGCTTCTGCTTGGCGGTGTTGTACATCCGCGCGCCGTCGTCCTGGGCCGCCGCCGGCGCAACCGCCAGCGCGAGACTCAGGCCGACCGCGGTCGCGATGGCAAGCCGAACCGTTCTTCTCGTTCTCATGCGTCCTCCCTCGCTTCCGAAGCGTCTTCCGTCTCCGCCGGCGTCTGCCCGGCCCGGCCGCCGCGCTGACCGCGCAGCGCCAGGTCGACGCCGACCAGCCGCCGGTCGCCCTCCACGCGGCTGGTACTGCCGCGGATCTCCCGGACCACCAGGTAATCGGCGAACGCCGCCTCGACGTTCGCGCTGTAGCCCATCGCGTCCTGCGCCTTGTTCACGGCGAGCTTGCCGAGGCGCAGCACCGCCGGGTCGTTCTCGGCGATCCGTTCGGCATAGGCCATCGTCTCGCGTTCCAGTTCGTCCTCCGCGTAGACCCGGTTGACCAGACCCAGTTCGCGCGCCTCCTCGGCGTCGATGAAGCGGCTCTCGAACAGCAGTTCCTTGGCCTTGCGCGGATGGATGTCCCAGGGCACGGTGAAGGTCTCGAACAGGCTCGCCAGGAAGCGGGCGCTCGGCGCCGCGAAGATCAGGTCCATCGCCGCCGCGATCATCCAGCCGCCGAAGATGCAGTAGCCGTGCACCATCGCGATCGTCGGCTTCGGCAGGTTGCGCCACTTGACCGTGTTGTCCAGGTTGTACCAGCGGAACGCCTCGTACCAGTCCATGCCGACCCACTGGGTCAGCCCCCGGGCCTCGATGTCCGCCTGTTGCTCCGGCGTACCGAGGTCGTGCCCGGACGAGAAGTGCTTGCCGTCGCCCTTCAGCACGACGACCCGGACGTCCTCGTCGGCCATCGCCCGGTCGAGCTGGCGGTCCAGTTCGTCGAGCAGCTTCCAGCTCTGCGCGTTGTGGTAACGGGCGCGGTCCAGCGTCAGCACCGCGACCGGGCCGCGCCGTTCGTAGCGAACCTCTTCTGCTGCCATATCCTGTCCTCGGCCTTTCTGGAGGGAGCCCGTGTGGGGGGAAGCCGATGAAGCGTAGCGCACCGGTCAACGCAGTTCTGCTGTGCGCCCTGGGACTCGGCTGCGCCGGCGAGCAATCGCCCGAAGGCGGCGCCGGCGGCGACGCGGAGCGTCCCAACATCGTCCTCGTCATGACGGACGACCAGGGCTACGGCGATTTCGGCTTCGCCGGCAACCCGGTCGTCCAGACGCCGCATCTCGACGCCCTGGCCGCCGAGAGCGCGCAGGTCGAACGCTTCTACGTCAGCCCGGTCTGCACGCCGACGCGCGCCTCGCTGATGACGGGTCGCTACAACTACCGCACCCGCGCGATCGACACCTACATCGGCCGCGCGATGATGGAGCCCGAGGAAGTGACGATCGCCGAGATGCTCCGGGATGCCGGCTACGCCACCGGCATCTTCGGCAAGTGGCACCTCGGGGACAACTACCCGCTACGTGCCATGGACCAGGGCTTCGAGGAAAGCCTGGTTCACCGGGGCGGCGGCATCGGCCAGCCCTCCGACCCGCCCGGCGGCGAGGGCAAGTACACGGATGCCGTGCTGTTCCGCAACGGGACGCGGGAGGAGACGACCGGCTACTGCACCGACGTCTACTTCGACGCCGCGTTCGACTTCATGGAACTTGCCGCTGCGGAAGGACGGCCCTTCTTCGCCTACGTGCCGACGAACGCCCCCCACGGCCCGTTCCACGACGTGCCGGAGGACTGGCTGGAGCACTACAGGCAGACGGATCTGACCGCGGCGCTCCCCGATCCCGGCCAGGCCAGCGATCAGGTCCTCGACCGGCTGGCCCGGAGCTTCGCGATGATCAGCAACATCGACGACAACGTCGGACGACTGACGGCGAGGCTCGAGGCGCTGGGTCTAGCGGACAACACGCTCCTCGTCTTCCTGGTCGACAACGGACCGGATCGTGACCGCTACAACGCGGGGCTTCGGGGCCGCAAGGGAACCCTCTTCGAGGGCGGCATCCGGTCGCCCCTGCTTGCGCGCTGGCCCGGCCGGTTGCCCACCGGAGGCGAGCCGGCCGACCGGATCGCTGCCCACATCGACATCGCCCCGACCCTGCTCGACGCCGCCGGCGTTGAAGCCCCGGCCGGCCTGCACCTCGACGGCCGCAGTCTGCTCGGTCTGCTGGCCGGCCACGTCGACACCTCGACCTGGCCCGACCGGACCCTCTACCTGCAGTTTCACCGAGGGAACGAACCGATCCCGCTCCACTCCTTCGCCGCGGTCGGCCAGCGCTACAAGCTGGTCCACCCCTCGCCACGCGGCGAAGGGGACTGGAACGGCGAACTGGCCCTCGAGTTCTACGACCTCGAGACCGATCCGGGCGAGACCCGCAACCTGATCGCCGAGCAGCCCGACGTGGCCGCAGAGATGCGCGACGCCTACCTGGCGTGGTTCGAGGATGTGAGCTCGACGCGGCCGGACAACTACGCGCCGCCCCGGATCGTCGTCGGCACACATCAGGAGCCGGTCACCGTCCTCACCCGCCAGGACTGGCGACGGATCACCGACGACCAGGGCTGGCGGCCGACCTCACGCGGCCGTTGGCTGCTAAGCGCCTCGGAGGACGCGACGTTCGACATCGAGGTGCGGCTGGTCGCCGGCTCCAGCGGTCCGGTGCTCCTCGACGTTAGCGACCGGGAACTGAGCCAGGACCTGGCCTCGGACCAGCAGACCGCGACATTCGAAGAGGTCCCGGTCCCGGCCGGCGACTTCGCGCTCAGCGCCGCGGCCGGCGAAGGCGAGGAACGGCTAGGAGCCCATCAGGTAGTACTGCGGCGGCGCTAACACCCGGGCCGGCTCTGCTAACCTCCGCAGCCAATGTTGCGCCGGGCCGGTTCGCCACTCGCTGTCGTCAATGCACTCGCGCTGACGACCGCCACCCTGCTCACTGGAGCCTGGGATCTGAGTGGCCACGGTCACGACGTGATCACGGCGAGCGCCGCCTACTGCGTGGTCGACCACGACGCGGAAACCTCCGGCATCGCCGGTGGCACCACGCTCGGCCAGGCCGCGGCGGCGCACGACCACTCCTGCGTCGCATGCAAACCGGGCCGCACCAAGTCCGTCGAGGATCGCAAGACCTCGATCGCCGGGCCGCTCGACCTCTCCTCCACCGCGTCAGGATCCGATCACGGACCCGGGCCAAGGAGTGGCGAGGGTTGGCGGCAAACCGCGCGCGGTCCGCCCCAAGGCTGAGTCGACACGTCTCCGATCCGCGCAGTGCGCGAGGCATCGGAGCCACCCCTCGCCAGGGAAAATGGCGGCCATGACGCGATCAGCCGCTAGCTGATCCCACGCAGTCGCCGCATTACGTCGCCGACGATTTCGGCCCGCTTCCATCGCAGCGGATAACGCAGCCAGCGCTACAACACCCTTCGACTCGGACTGAACGACCCAGGAACTCCCCTACCATGCTCGCTAGCCACATCAAGGCCTTCAACTCCCAGCCGCGGCACCGGCCCCACCGGCGTCAGGCGGTGACGGGCGCCATTCTCTGCGCCCTCGTCCTACTCCTCATTCCATCGACGGTCGCCGCCCAGGAAACCGGTTCCGTCGCCGGCTCCGTAGAGACGCACGGCGAGAGAATCGTTCTCGCCGTGGCACGCATCCCCGCGCTCGGCATCAGCACCGCGGTGTCCGCGGACGGCGCGTTCCGATTCGACGAAGTGCCGGCTGGCACCCATCTCGTCGTCGTCGAGATTCCCGCCTTCGGCTCTGCGAGCGAGACCGTCACCGTTGCGGGCGGCGACGAGGTGGATGTCCAGCTCGAAATGCGTCACGGGACGCACTTCGACGAGGTCGTGGTCACCGCGACCGGCGACCAGCGCCGCGCCTCCGAGCTGGCGAATCCCGTCTCCGTGCTGTCCGGCCCGGACCTCCAACTACGTCTTGGCGCCACATTGGGCGAGACGCTGGAGGGCGAACCAGGCGTGCACTCGACGTCGTTCGTCCCCGGCGCCGGCCGGCCGATCATTCGCGGCCTGAGCGGCGCCCGGATCCGCGTCATGGAAAACGGACTCGACACCGGCGACGCCTCCGTCGTCAGCGCCGACCACGCCGTGACCTTCGAACCGGCGCACTCCGAACAGATCGAGGTGCTGCGCGGACCCGCCACGCTCCGTTTCGGTTCCGAGGCAATCGGCGGCGCGGTCAACATGGTCGACGGCCGGATCCCGAGCGAGAAGCCTGTCAGCGCGCTGAGAGGCACGATCGACCTTCGCGGCGGGTCCGTGGCCGACGAGCGAATGGGCGCGATCCATCTCAACGGCGGCGGCGGTGAATGGGCCTGGCACCTGGGCGCCGTGAGCCGGGAAACCGATCCGTATGAGATCCCCGGCCACGCACAGGTCGAGGAGGAGCACGACGATCACGACGAGGATCACGACGACCACGACGAAGACGAGGATCACGACGACGAGGACGAGGACCACGACGACCACGAAGACGAGGATCACGACGACCACGACCACGAAGAGCACGAAGACGAGAACCCCTTCGGGATCGTCCCGAACACGGATCTGATGACCGAGAGCGGGCGCTTCGGCTTCACCCGCTTCTTCGGCGACCGTGGCTCGATCGGCATCTCGGTCAGTGGTTTCGACACGAACTACGGGCTCCCGCCCGGCGCCCACGCTCATCACGAACACGAGGATGAGCACGACCACGACGACGACCACGACGACGACCACGACGACGACCACGACGACGACGACGACCACGACGACGAGGATCACGACGACGACGAGGATCACGACGACGACGAGGATCACGACGAGGACCACGAGGACGAAGACCACGACGACCACGAGGACGAACACGGGCACGAAGAAGAGGAACTCCCGATCCGCGTCGACATGAACCAGCGCCGCGTGGACCTGCGGGCCGAGGCCCTGCCGATGGCGGGCGCCTTCCAGAAGATCGAGGTCCGGATGACGGGGACCGACTACGAGCACGTCGAGCTCGAAGGCCCCGACATCGGCACGACGTTCTCCAACGACTACTTCGAGACACGGCTCGAGATGTTCCAGCGCGAGCGGGGCCGCAGCCGCGGCTCCGTCGGCCTCCAGTACTCGGACCGCGATCTCGCCGCCATCGGCGAGGAAGCCTTCGTTCCGCCGACACAGTCCCAGGGATGGGCCCTCTTTACCTCGCAGGAGATCGAGGCCGGTCCCGTCCGCTGGCAGTTCGGCGCTCGCTTCGAGCAGCTCGACCACAATCCGGTGAGTTCTCGGGACACCTCGCACGACGGCGTGTCCGCTTCAGCAGGCCTGGTCTGGGACGCCGGCTCCGACTGGACGCTAGGCGTTTCGGTCGCCCGCTCGGCCCGCCTGCCCGCGGCGGAGGAGCTCCATTCCGACGGCCTGCACGTCGCCACCCTGAGCTACGAGGTCGGTGACCCGAACCTGGAGAACGAGGTCGGCACCGGGTTCGACGTGTCGCTGCGCAAGACGGAAGGGCTGCTGACCGGCGAACTGACGCTCTTCAGCCAGAGCTTCAGCGACTTCATCTACCAGCGGTTCACCGGCGAAGAGGAGGACGGATTCGCCGTCCTCCGCTACACCCAGGCCGACGCTTCCACCGAAGGGGCCGAACTCCGGCTCCGGCTGGAGTTGCTCGACCGGAACGACCATCACCTGCACATCCAGGCGATAGCGGACACGGTCGACGCGGAGCTCGACGCGGGCGGCAACCTGCCGCGGATTCCGCCGATGAGCTTCGGCGCCGGCCTCCACTACCACGGCCACCACTGGCGCGCCGCCGTGGAAGGTCGCTGGTTCGACGACCAGAACGACGTCGCTGAACTGGAAACCCCAACCGAGGGCTACACCCTGGTCAACGCCCACGTCGGGCGGCGCTTCATCCTCGGCAACCAGATCCTCGACGTGCTGCTGCGGGGCCGCAACCTGACGGACGAGGAAGCGCGCGTGCACACGTCGTTCCTGAAGAACTTCAGACCGCTGCCCGGCAGGGACGTCACCCTGTCAGCCCGGTTCTGGTTCTAGAGGCGGATTCAAAGCAGGCCCGAGGGCTGTCCGGCATCCCAACCGCCGGACAGCCCTGCCAACGCACCCGTAAATCCACGAACCTCTCCGTGCCGCGCCGGTCCCACTCGCGACTCGTTATCGTCAACGCCTTCGCGCTGACGATCGCCACGCTCGTCACAGGAGCCTGGGACGCGGGCTGCCACGACCACGACGCGCAGGCGGCAAGCAGCGCCTGGTCCGCGATCGGCAATCAAGCCGAGGCCACCGGGGTCACGAACCACGCCAGCCTTGCCAGCGCCTCGGCGCCGCACGAACACTCCTGCGTCGCCTGCAGGATCGGATCCTCGAAGCCCGCCGAGATCGGCAGGAACTCGGTCTCCAGGCCGCTCGACCCCGCTTCGGCCGCGATCAGGCCCGAGAACGACGGCAGCGCCAAGCGCGGCGCGCCCCGGCAGCAGGCCGCTCGCGGTCCGCCCTCAGCCTGAGTCGACAGCGGCTCCCGATCCGCGCAGTAACGCGAAGCGTCGGAGCCTTCAGAAAGCAAACCAGGCGTCACCCACCCCGCTTCGGGGCGATGGCGACGACGCCACCGGCGGTCAGCCGTAGCTGACCCCAACGGAATCGCGGCATCGCGCAGCCGACAAGTTCGGCCTGCTGTCACCGCTGCGGATTCCGCAGCCAGCGCCACAACACCCCTCGATTCGGTCTGAACCACCCAGGAACTCCAAACCATGCTCGCCACCTTCACCATGTTCTCCAACTCCCATCTCCGACGCCGGCCCCGCTGGCGCCGGGCGGTGATGGGCGCCACTCTCTGCGCCCTTGCCCTCCTTCTGAATCCGCCAACAGCCAACGGTCAGTCGACCGGTTCCATCGCCGGAACGGTCAGCAGCCCCGGTGAGGCCGGCATCTCGCTCGCCGTCGCCCGGCTCACCGAGCTGTCTCTCAGCGCCCCGGTGGCCGCGGACGGGACGTTTCGTTTCGCCGCCGTGCCTCCCGGCACGTATCTGCTGGTCGTCGACATCCCGTCCGTCGGCGTGACCAGCGAGCCGGTCACCGTCTCGGCCGGCCGCGAGACGACCGTCGAGCTGGAGTACGACCACTTCACCCACTTCGACGAGATCGTCGTCACCGCCTCCGGCGGTCTCCGGAACGAGTCCGAGCTACCAAACGCAATCTCCGTGCTGGGCGGCGCCGACTTGCAACTGCGCATGGGGGCGACGCTGGGCGAAGCCCTGGCGGGAGAACCGGGCCTGTCCTCGACGGCGTTCGTGCCGGGGGCGGCGCGGCCGATCATCCGCGGCCTGTCGAGCGCCCGCGTTCGGGTGCTCAACGGCGGCATGGGCACCGGTGACGTCTCCGTCGAGAGCCTCGATCACGCGGTCACGTCCGACCCGCTCCTGGCCGAGCAGATCGAAGTGCTGAGAGGTCCGGCCACGCTGCGCTACGGCTCGGGCGCCATCGGCGGCGCCGTGAACGTCGTCGACGGTCGCATTCCGGCCAATCGGGCCGCAAAGACCTTTGGCGGCAGGATCGACCTGGTCGGGGGCTCGGTTGCCGGCGAGAGGACGGGCGCGCTCCGGCTCAACGGCGGCGGCGGCGAGTGGGCGTGGCACCTCGGGGCCGTCAGCCGGCAGACCGATCCGTACGAGATCCCGGGCTACGCCCGCCTCGAGGATGAACACGACGACCATGGCGACGACGACCATGACGACCACGAGGACGAGGATCACGACGACGAGGATCACGACGACCACGAAGAGCACGAGGAAGAGAACAGCTTCGGCATCGTCCCGAACACGGACCTCATGACCGAGAGCGGCCGGTTCGGCTTCACCCGCTTCTTCGGCGACCGCGGCTTCCTAGGCGTCTCGTTCAGTGGCTTCCGCACGGACTACGGCATTCCTCCTGGCGCTCACAGCCATGCTCACCATGACCACGGCGACCATGACGATCACGACGACCATGGCCACGAGGACGAGGACCACGACGACCACGGCCACGAGGACGAGGACCACGACGACCACGGCGAGGAAGAAGAGCACCATGAAGACGGTGACATTCGCCTGGACATGAAGCAGCAGCGCGTCGACCTCAGATCCAGCGTCTACCTGTCCGGGCCCGCCTTGGAGAGGCTCGAAGTGCAGATCTCAGGAACGGACTACGAACACGTCGAGTTCGAGAGCGGCCAGACCGGCGTCCAGTACACGAACGATCTTCTGGAGACGCGGGTCGAGTTGTTCCGGCGCGAGCAGGGCGGAAGCCGGGGCAGCTTCGGGTTCCAGCATGTGAACCGCGAACTCGCCGCGGTCGGCGCCGAGGCCTTCATTCCCCCGACCCAATCGAACACCTGGGCCGTCTTCACCTCCCAGGAGATCGAAAGCGGCTCGGTTCGCTGGCAGTTCGGCGCCCGCGTCGAGCAGGCCGAGCACATTCCGATGAACGAACCCGAGTGGGCCGACGACGAGGGCGTTTCCGCGTCTGCCGGCTTGGTCTGGACGGCCAGCGAGGCGTGGAACCTCGGTCTGTCCGCCACCCGCTCAGTTCGTCTCCCCAGCCCGGGAGAGCTGTTCTCGTACGGCGCTCACATACCCACCCGGACCTTCGACATCGGCGATCCCGATCTGGACCAGGAAGTCGGCGCCGGTCTCGACCTGACGCTGCGCAAGGAGGAAGGAGTCATCCAGGGCAAGCTGACGCTGTTCCGGCAGGACTTCCAGGACTTCATCTACCACGCGTTCACCGGCACGGAGCTCGCGGGCTTCCCGGTCACCGTCTACAGTCAAGCCGACGCGACGATGAGCGGTGCCGAGCTCCACGCGCGGATCGAGCTGGCGGACTGGAATGGGCATGACCTGCACATGGAGATCCTGGGCGACACGGTCGACGCCGAGTTCGACGAAGGCGGCAACCTGCCGAGGATTCCACCCCTGAGCCTGGGCGCCGGCCTCCATTACCACGGCCACGACTGGCGGGCAGCGGTCGAATGGCGGTGGGTCGACGACCAGAACGATGTCGCGGAGCAGGAGACGCCGACCGACGGCTACACGATGCTGAACGCCCATGTCGGCCGGCGCTTCACGTTGAGGAACCAGATCTTCGACGTGCTCCTGCGGGGGCGGAACCTGACCGACGAGGAAGCCCGGGTGCATACGTCCCTCCTGAAGACGTTCGCGCCCCTGCCGGGGAGGGACATCACGCTGTCGGCCCGATTCTGGTTCTGATGCTCCCTCCGGCCATGTAGCATGCCCGAACGGACCCCACCGTTTGGGGTGACACGAACGCTCATCGGTCGGAGGAGCGCCCCTCATGCACCCAGCCCTGGCTCCCGCCAACCGCGGGACCCTGCCACCAGACTCGCTTCGCTCCAGATCCAGGACCGTCACGCCCCGGCCAGTCCGGACGGCGCTTCTCGCTGTCGCGCTCGGCGCCCTGGTTCTTCTCCCCGCCGCGACCGCCCAGGACACCGGCTCGATCGCCGGTGAGTTGCATGCCCACGGCGACGAGAGGATCACCCTGGCTACCGCCAGACTCCCGGAACTCGCGCTGAGCACCGCGCTGGCCGAGGACGGGACCTTCGCCTTCGCCGCCGTACCGCCAGGAAGCTATCTGCTGGTGGTCGAGATCCCTTCCGTCGGCCTGACCAGCGAGCCGGTCACCGTCACGGCCGGTGAGGAGACCGCCGTCGAACTCGAGATCGACCACGTCGCCCACTCCGACGAGATCGTGGTCACCGCGACCGGCGATCTCCGCAGCGAGTCCGAGTTGTCGAACGCCGTCTCGGTCCTCAGCGGCGCAGACCTGCAACTACGAATGGGAGCGACCCTGGGGGAAACCCTCGCCTCCGAACCGGGCGTGTCTTCGACGGCGTTCGTTCCCGGTGCCGGGCGACCGATCATCCGCGGGCTGTCCGGCGCTCGCGTCCGCGTTCTTGCCGGTGGGCTCGGGACGGGAGACGCCTCCGCGGTGAGCGCCGATCACGCGGTGACCTCCGAACCGGCCCATGCGGAACAGATCGAGGTGCTCCGGGGTCCGGCCACGCTTCGCTACGGCTCCGGCGCGATCGGCGGCGCCGTGAACGTGATCGACGGACGCATTCCGAGCAGCCGCGCCCCCACGACCCTGAGCGGCACGATCGATCTGGTTGGGGGTTCGGTCGCCGACGAACGGATGGGCTCGCTCCAGCTCGACGGCGGCAGCGGCGAATGGGCCTGGACCATCGGCGCGGTCAGCAGGGAGACGGACCCCTACGAGATCCCCGGACACTCGCGCCTAGACGATGCCCACGACGAGGACGACGACCACCACGACGAGGACGATCACGACGAAGACCACGACGACGAGGACGATCACGACGACGAAGATCACCACGACGAGGACGACGACCACGAGGAAACCGAGGAGCACCTCGAGAATCCGTTCGGCGTCGTCCCGAACACGGACCTGCGCACCGAGAGCGGCCGCTTCGGCGTGACCCGCTTCTTCGGCGACCGCGGTTCCCTCGGCGTGTCAGTCAGCGGCTTCAACACGGACTATGGCATCCCGCCCGGCGCCCACCAGCACGAAGGGCATGAGCACGACGACGAGGACGACCACCACGACGAGGATGATCACGACGACGAGGACGACCACGACGACGAGGACGACCACGACGACGAGGACGACCATGACGACGAGGACGACCATGACGACGAGGACGACCATGACGACGAGGAGCACCCGGTTCGCGTCGACATGAAGCAGCAGCGGGTCGATCTGCGGAGCGACGTCTTCCTGCGTTCCGGCGCCTTCGAGAAGCTTGAGGTTCGGATGGCCGGAACGGACTACGAGCACGTGGAGTTCGAGGGCGACGAGCCCGGCACGCTGTTCACGAACGACTACTTCGAGACCCGGGTCGAGATGTTCCAGCGCGTGCGCGGCGCCAGTCGGGGCAGCGTCGGTCTTCAGTACTCGGACCGCGATCTCGCCGCCGTTGGGGCCGAGGCCTACGTGCCGCCGACCGCGTCGAACAACTGGGCGGTCTTCACGTCCCAAGAGATCGAGAAGGGCTCGGTTCGCTGGCAGTTCGGCGGCCGCTTCGAGCAGGCCGAGCACGACCCCCATGGCGGCGCGACCTGGTCTGGCGATGGAGTGTCCGCCTCAGCCGGACTGGTCTGGAAGGCCAACGACACGTGGACCCTCGGCCTCTCCGCCTCGCGCTCCGTCCGACTGCCCGCCGGCGAGGAACTGTTCGCCGACGGCGTCCATGTCGTCGACGCTGACCTACGAGATCGGCGACCCGAACCTGGAGGCCGAAGTCGGCAACGGTCTGGACCTGTCCCTGCGCAAGAACGAAGGCCGCCTCCAGGGCGAGCTGACGCTGTTCCGGCAGGACTTCCAGGACTTCATCTACCAAGCGTTCACCGGCACCCAGATCGAGAACGTCGCGGTCATCCGCTACAGCCAGGCCGACGCCATGATGTCCGGCGCCGAGTTCCGGGCCCGGATCGAGATCTCGGAGTGGGACGAGAACCACGTCCACCTGGAGATCCTCGGCGATACGGTCGACGCCGAACTCGACGCCGGCGGCAACCTGCCGCGGATTCCACCCATGAGTCTCGGCGCCGGGATGCACTACCACGGCCACGCCTGGCGCGGCGCCGTCGAATGGCGCTGGGTCGACGACCAGCACGATATCGCGGAGCAGGAGTCCGAGACCGACGGCTACACGATGCTCAACGCCCACGTCGGACGGCGGTTCGTGATGAGGAACCAGATCCTCGACGTGCTGCTGCGTGGCCGCAACCTGACCGACGAGGAAGCACGCGTGCATACGTCGTTCCTGAAGACGTTCGCGCCCCTGCCCGGGAGAGACATCACGCTGTCGGCGCGATTCTGGTTCTGACCGGTATACTCCGCGGCTCGACAGCGGTCGGCACCGCAGCCACGGCCCGAATCCGCGTCCCCATCGTCTAGCCAGGTCAGGACTCCAGCCTTTCAAGCTGGCAACACGGGTTCGAATCCCGTTGGGGACACCATCGCGCCGTACGGCGCGATGCCAGTCCCCAACGGGATCTCGGCGGCGCGGACGCGTGCGAACGAATCCCGTTCAGCGCGAAGCGTCATCGCGCCAAAGGCGCAAGGTCGGCCCCGGCAGGATCTCGATCAGCGCTAAGCTGCGCGTTTGATCGATCCTCTAAGTGAAGGAGTTGCCGATGCGCGCCAAGAATGCCCGTGACGGCGCCTGCCTGCGGTGGCTGGCGACGTTCATCCTCGTCTTCCTGCTCGCGGTCACGACGGCCGGCGCCCAGGTGCCCGCCGGGGTGCCGGAGGACGTGGGGTTGTCCGCGGAACGTCTCGAGCGAATCGGCGAGATGATCCAACGCGCCATCGACGCGAAGCAGATCTCAGGCGCCGTCACCGTCGTCGCGCGGCGCGGCCGCGTCGCCCACTTCGAGGCGCGAGGCCTCATGAACATCGAGGCGAACGCTCCGATGCGCAAGGACGCCATCTTCCCGATCGCCTCGATGACGAAGCCGGTAACCGCCGTCGCCATCCTGATCCTCGTCGAAGAGGGGAAGGTCCGTCTGTCGGATCCGGTGTCCCGCTTCATTCCGGAGTTCAAGGACACGAAGGTCGCGATGCCGCGATCGGATGCCGCAGGCGAGGAAGGCGACATCTACACGGTGCCGGCGAAGCGCGAGGTCACGGTGCACGATCTGATCACCCACACGTCGGGTCTGGGCAGCCGTGGCGCGGCACGCGAGGCGACGGCGCGCATCGCCCCTCGCGATCCGACCGGCACGGTCGCGGACTGGGCGGCTGCGCTCGGAGCGGCCCCCCTCGGCTTCCATCCGGGCACCCGCTGGGCGTACAGCGCGCTGGCGGGGATCGACACGCTGGGGCGCATCGTCGAGGTCGCCTCGGGTCTGACGTTCGACGAGTTCCTGCGGCTGCGGGTCTTCGAGCCCCTGGGAATGAAGGACACCGCCTTCGACGTGGCGGAGGACAAGAAGCAGCGCGTCGTGACGCTGTACATTCGCACCCCCGACGGCCTCGAACTCCGCCAGAAGCTGCCGGAGTGGCTGGCCACGACGACGTTGCACGGGGGTGCCGGCGGTCTCTGGTCGACGGCCGAAGACTACCTGCAGTTCGCCCAGATGCTGGTCAACGGCGGGGAACTGAACGGCACGCGCCTGCTGGGCTCGCGGACCGTGGAGTTGATGGCGTCGAATCACGTCGGCGACCTGTACGAGAAGGCGGGGAGAGTCGGCGGCGGCCCCGGGAAGGGATTCGGACTGACCGTGGACGTCGTGCTCGACGGCGTCGCGGCCCGCGGTGACCACCGATCCACCGGCAGCTTCGGCTGGGGTGGCGCGTTCGGCACCCGCTACTGGGTCGATCCGCAGGAGGACCTGACCGCGGTTCTCATGGTGCAGACGCCGGGCGGTCCACTCCGGGTCGACTTCCAGAACGCCGTGATGCAGGCGATCGTCGACTGACCCGAGAGTCGCCGTGGATCGCGGCGATCGCGACCGCCGTGTTCTCTCAGGCTCCGTCGAACCTAGCCCGACAGAGTCTGCTCTGTCACTGCTCGCCAGCCGGCTTCGATGGCGGCGTCCATCAGAGGTGTTGCTTCGGCGTCTGAGTTGGCGATGGAGATGCGCCCGAACTGCGCTCGTCCTATCTCGTGCGGCGCCTGCCCCTGGGGCCAGTCGGGATCGTCGAGCGAGACGTAGAAGTAGGCGTATCCGTGGGGCCAACGGTTCACCGTGATTGCGCCGATGTCTCTCTCGTGATCGAAGCCGTGCTGAGCCAGGAGAGACTGGAGTTGGTCACGAATCTGTCTCTCGTAGGTTTCGAAGGAAGTCGTGTACACCTTCATGCGCCCCTTGCGAAACAGGTCGCGGAGGGACTCGTCGTCCTCAGGTGCCGGGGTCGGACTGGCCATCATCAGGACGACCATCGGGTCGTCCGGCCCGCGGGGTGGCTCGTAGCCGCCCGTCGTCGTGATCGGCGCGCAGCTCACCATGGTGAAGGGGTCGTGGGGGCAGGCCACGAGGTTCGCGTCGAGCTTCGAGAACGCGTGTCCGTCCTTCAGCAGGACGTTGGCGTAGACCAACGGCACCTTGGCTCCGTACCGGAGCGCTTCCTTCTGTCGGCTGGGCAGGTCCGGGCACAGGTGGGGGATCAGGCGGTTGTAGCAGGCGAGGATGCAGTGGTCACCGGTAATGCGGAGCGCTTCGCCGGCGCGCACGTAGTCGACCTCCACCTTCTCGTCGTCCTGGAGCCTTACCCCGACCACGGTGCTGCTCAGCCGTAGCCGCGTGTCGCTGTCGTCCCGGTCCAGAGCCTCGTAGACGAAGCGACTGGTCGCGATGTCCTCGAAGCCCGTCGCGTCGGGTGCGGCAGCCGGAATCAGCCGGTGCACGAGCAGTCTCGCGACCGATGCGTTGCCGTCCGGGAAGTACTGCGCCTGGAAGGCGACGCCGGCGACGACGACCTTGGCCAGGGAGTGCACCTTGCCGGCGAGCCACCCCATGCCGGGCAGACCCGGCGCGGCCGCGGCCAGGGCCTCCATCACCGAGTGGTTCCAGCCGGTGAAGCCGTTCAGCACGCGGAGGAACGCGTCGAGGACCTCGAGCGTCTCCTTCTGAAGTCCGACCCGGTCCAGAAGGAAGCGGCTGTAGCTGACCGTGTTGATGTACTCGTACTTCTCCCGCAGGGAGAGGTCGTCCAGAAAGTCCTTGCCGCCGCCGAACAGGCTGAGCAGCTTGTCCTGTTCCGTCGCAGCGATCGGCAGCGCCCGAACGAGGCTCGTGTAGTCGCCCGCGCCGTGCATGGCCAGCGCCCAGTTGCTGCCCACGATCTCGTGGCCGCCTTCGGCTGGAAGCGCCAACAGATTGTTGGCCCCGAGGTTCGCCATCGCGAAGTCCTTCGAAGTGTTGGCGGCCATGGCCTTCGTGTCGATGCCCAGATCCGCGAGCAGTCCCTTGACGATCAGGCTGTAGCTGTCAGGCGCCTCCAGGTTCTGAGCACCGCCCACGCCCAGCACCATGCGCCCGTCGTGGTGGAACTCGTTGCGCTTCGCGTGCCCACCAAAGTCGTCGTGGTTGTCGAGGAGCAGGATGCGGGCTTCGGGGCCCTTCTTCTTGCGGTAGAACCATGCGGCCGCCAGGCCGCTGATGCCGGCGCCGACTACGATCAGGTCGTAGTGCTCATCGAGCACCCTGTACTCGGCCGGCCTGTTCCCGTCCCGGGCGAGGGCGTGGGCCACCTCGAAGGAACCGGGGTGGCTGCCCCGCATCCCGGTCAGTGCCGGCGGATAGTGGACCGAGGCTGCTCCTTCCGGGGCGGGCGCTTGCGAGCGGACCTGTGCGACAAGCTGGCTCGGCGCCACAAGGCTCGTGCCGGCGCCGATGGCGACACCGTTCAGGAAGTCACGCCGTGTGATGCGCAAGGACATCGCGCCCTCCAGGGTTGGACATGTCAGGTGACATGCTAGCCCTGATGTCACTGCTGGAAGGAACCACCTTGTTCGTCGGCAGCGGTTGCCGCTGGGCGGACGACGCCGACGCCGTCCACGATGCCGTGCTGGCGCTCCTGGCTTCCCGGTACGGCGAGAAGGACGGATCGAAGCCGACGGAGGAACGATGAACGAGACACTGAAAGCCCACCCGCCGGCCGATCTCGACTGCCAGGTCAACCGGGCAGCCTTCTATTCGGCGGCGGTCCTGCTGGTGGCGACCGTGCCGTCCCTGCTCCTCCCCCTCGATGCGCCGCAAGGGCCGGTTGCGGATCGATTGATCTGGTTCAGTTCGAACCTCGGAGCCTTCGTCTTCGGATGGATCGTTCAGATGATCCTGATGTTGACGTTGACTGGTGTCTTCGCAGGCGCCGCATGGCAGCTACGACGCTCGCACCCGCTACGGGCTTTCATCGCGGGGACGGCGCTGTTCATCTCGCTCGTTGCCTTCATCATTCCCAAGTTCATCGCCATCTGGTCGATACCTCAGATGGTCTCGGAATCCGCAATGGTCTCTTCCCACAGCGGCGTGTCCGAGCAGCTGTTCCAGCTCTTGAATCCCTCTCTTGCCTTCTCGCTCTTCACGTCCTTCGACTACCTGGGATTCTGGATGTACGCCGTCTTTGGTCTCCTGGTCGCACGTCCGCTGTTTCGACTCACACTGAGCGCCAAAATCGCCGCCGTCGCGTTCGGCGTCTACGGCCTGCTGTACCACCTCCTCTTCGTGGGTGTGCTGACGCGAAACGTCGCGCAGGCGGATATCGGCGCGTACTCCACGTCGATCGGGGCCCTGCTGCTCGTCGCGGTGATCAGCCTGGCCATCCGCTTTCGGAAAGCCATGGTTGCCGAGGGCGGAAGGTGATCGCGAACTCGGACGGTCGGCCTCGCGCCAGGGGCCGAACCCTGCTCGCGTTGGCCTGGGTGCTGATGCTCGGGTCCACCCTGGCGGCGCAGGAAGGCGAATGGCCGTACTTCGGCGGCGACCGCACCTTCAAGCGCTACTCGCCGCTCGACCAGATTGACGGCTCGAACGTCGGCGATCTAAGCATCGTGTGGCGACGGCCGGGTCTGGAACCGGAGCTCAAGGAGGAGTTCCCCGAGCTGCGTCCGGGCAACAACCTGCGATCGACGCCCATCATGGTCGACGGTCGCCTCTTCCTGACCAACCTCGTCGGCCTGCTGCGCGCCGTCGACCCGGCGAGCGGCGAGACCCTGTGGTCTCAGGCGCCGTTCGAGCCGACGATCGAGGAAGCGCGCGGCTTGAGCCCACGGGGCGTCGACCTCTGGACCGGCGGCGAGAAAGAACGACTGTTCCTCGCACGCGGCAACTACCTGTACTCGGTCGACGCCTCGAGTGGCGAGCTCGACGCGGACTTCGGCGACCAGGGACGCGTCAGCCTCCGCCTCCCGGGACCGCTTGCCGGCGATTTCACCTGGACTGCCGGGCCGATCGTCG
>JAPOXA010000060.1 GCA_026707325.1 Acidobacteriota bacterium
CCTGCAGGAGCTGACTCAGAGTGTCTCCCTCCACCGTCCCGCGTCCCCGGCTCGCCTGTGCTGGGTTCCGGACCGGGCGGAGTATAGCCTTGGCCGCCTACGAACACAGGAGAGAACGATGGTGAGAAGAGCCCATCGCATCGCCGCGCTGACGGTCTGCGTATCGTGCGCCACGGCCGGCGCCGCAAGCGGGCAGCGCAATGCCTACTTCGGCGATCTGCACATCCATACCCGCTACTCCTTCGACGCGTTCGTTTTCGGCACCCGCGCTTCGCCCGACGACGCCTACAGCTATGCGCGCGGGGAGGCGATCGAACATCCCGCCGGCTACCGGATCCAGCTCGATCGCCCGCTCGATTTTTACGCCGTCACCGATCACGGGATGTACCTGGGGGCGTTCTCGGCCATGACCGATCCTGCCCATCCGCTCCACGGTGCTTCCGAAAGCCGTCGCTTCTTCGATCCGAAAGACGTCGACGAAAGACGCGCGGCCTTCCGATCCGCCGGTGCGTTTCTAAGGGAGCATCCCGACCCCGGGGCCTCACGTTCGGCATGGCGGGAGATCATCGAGTCGGCGGAGCGCAACTACGAGCCGGGCAAGCTCACCACCTTCGTCGCCTACGAGTTCACGTCGTCATACCCCCCGGGGGCCAATCAACACCGCAACGTCATCTTTCGCGGCGCGAACGTGCCCGACCAGCCCTTCAGTCGACTCGACTCGCCGAACCCCGAGGATCTCTGGGACTGGCTCGAAGGTTTGCGAGCACGGGGCATCGAGGCGCTCGCCATCCCCCACAACTCGAACCAGAGCGACGGCTACCGATTCGCGCGCCAGAAGCTGTCCGGGGAGCGATTCGACGAGGCGTACGCCCGACTCCGGATGCGCAATGAACCACTGGTCGAGATGACACAGGTCAAGGGCACCTCGGAGACACACCCGCTGCTTTCCCCCAACGACGAGTGGGCCGACTTCGAGATCATTCTTCTCACCCCGGAAGAATCGACCCTCGACAGAGTCCGTGGAGGCTACGTGCGCGACGCCTACCTGGCCGGTCTCGAGTTCGAGGAGAGGGAGGGCTTCAACCCCTACCGGTTCGGGATGATCGGTGCGAGCGACAGCCACAATGCGGGAGCCTCGTACGAGGAGTCGTCCCACATCGGCAAGGTCGGGTTTCTCGATGGGATGCCCGTGGGGCGGGGATCCGTACCCCCCGAAGGAGCTACCAGTTGGAAGGACGTGGAGCAAGCCCCCGAATCCGACGCGACCTCACGGCCACCACAGGAGATGTTCTCGACCTGGGGCGCTTCCGGCCTGGCGGGCGTGTGGGCCGAGGAGAACACCCGCGAGTCGATCTACGACGCCTTCCGTCGCAAGGAGACCTTCGCGACCAGCGGACCCCGCATCCGGGTGCGTTTCTTCGCCAGCTACGGCTTCGGCGACGATCCGCTTCAGGACGTGGAACTCGTGGCGAAGGCCTACGAGCACGGAGTACCGATGGGCGGCGACCTCCCTGCCCGGCACAGCGGCGTGCCGCGGTTCCTGGTCTGGGCGGTGCAGGATCCCGAGTCGGCGAAGCTCCAGCGCGTGCAGGTGATCAAGGGCTGGATCGAAGACGGACAGCCACAGGAACGTGTCTACGATGTCGCCTGCTCCGACGGTCTGGAGGTCGACTCCGAGACCCACCGCTGCCCCGACAACGGCGCTCAGGTCGATCTCGCGGACTGCAGCTTCAGCGCCGACGTCGGTTCAACAGAGCTCATGACGCTCTGGACCGACCCCGACTTCGACCGTAGCCAGCACGCCTTCTACTACCTGCGAGCCCTGGAGAATCCGACCTGCCGCTGGTCGACATGGGATGCGATACGGGCGGGAACGCCTCCTCGACCCGGCCTCGCACTCACCCTTCAGGAGCGCGCCTACTCCTCTCCCATCTGGTCGGTACCGAACTGAGGAAGAGCTAGCTCTCGCGCGCCAGCACCTGGCAGCGCTTCATCAGTCGTCGCACCCAGTGTGGGGCGCCTACCCTCAGATGTACGGCTCGACCCCGGGCATCAGATCGTCCATGTAGACGCGTGGGACCATGGCGCGGCGGCCGAACATGCCGAGCGCGCGGTGTTCCGAACCGGCGAGTCGCACCGCGGCGGCGCCGATCAGCCGGGCCAGGGCCGTCTCGCGCCAGAACCAGTCCCGGAGTTCGAGTGATGTCGCCCGGCCGGGGCGGCCCTGGGCCGCCTCCATGTACCAGGTGCGCAGGTCGTCGCAGCCGAGTCGGACCCACTCCGGAAGAGGCAGGTTCGTGGCGACCGACGGGTCGTTCGCGCCGCCGGCCAGCTCGCCCAGTCCGCGGACGATCTGCTCGTGGCTCAGGCCGCTCGCCGGCGGCGCGGATCGGCCGCGTCGCGCCGCGTAGGCCTCCTGCCAGGGAGCGAGGCGGCGCAGCTCCGCGAGGACCTCGCCTGTCAGCCACGCATCGTCGCCGGCGGCCCCGGCGAACGAGACCGGGCAGGACCAGCCTGGGCCGTCGTCGACCGCGCCGTCGGTGACGGCGGGTGCGTCGTCGGGAAAGTCCTCCAGGACGACCGGGCCGTCCCGCCGCTCCAGCAACCCGAGCGTCGCGCGCAGCACGCGGCGCTGGAAGTCCGGCTCGTGAGGCGCGCCGAACGGCCGTCCCAGCTCGAAGGGCACCCACAGGAAGCGGGGCAGTTCCATCCGCTCCGTGTTCACCCGCACCAGGCTGATGCCCGTCGTCGCGATGCCTTCGTCTTCGAGGAAGTGACTCACCGCGCCCACGGCGCGGGTGCAGTTCGGTCACACGGGACAGAGGCAGACAGCCTCCACCTCGTCCTCCCTGAGCCGTGCGGCGAGTTCGCGCACCGTCGGTTCGATCGCCTCGGGCGGCCAGCCGGCGCCCATCAGCGAGTAGTGGAAGTCGGCCACCGACCCGATCTCCCCCTCGCTCTCCAGTTCGCGCAGCCGGTCGAGCGGGAACACGACGTTCACGTCTTCCCGGAAACCGGTCCGGTCGAAGTGGACGGACGAGTGCGTCATCGTCAGGTCGCTCGTCGAGATCGAGCCCGGAATCACGCGGTAGCTCAGGTCGACCGTCGAGAAGGCGCGATCTCCCACCCGGTGCAGGCCGGCCGAGGTCACCAGCGCCACCCGCCGCTCCGCCAGCGGCGGACCTTCCACCCAGGGCCGCGTGGCGAACGGCACGCACTCCTTCGCCATCAGGTGCGCGGCTTCGACCTCGGGCATGTCGGACAAGCGGACCATCGATCTCCTTGCGACCCCGCCGGGGGGCTGATACATCTTAGGGCTGATCCACAGCGCCAATTGACCCGGCTACGCCACCGACCAGCAGGGAGTGACGTCCATGAGCAGTGCCACCTCCGTAGCCACCCCAGTCCCGGCCGACCGCATCGACCTGGCCGACCCCGGTCTGCTCCGCGCCCAGGCCTACATCGACGGCCAGTGGGTCGACGCGGACTCCGGCGAGATCTTCGCCGTCGAAAACCCGGCCACGGGCGAGGTCCTGGCCGAGGTCGCCTGCTGCGGCGGCACCGAAACGAGCCGCGCCATCGAGGCAGCCGGAAGGGCCTTCGAGAAGTGGCGGCACACCACGGCCAAGGAGCGCGCCGCGATGCTGCGGCGCTGGTTCGACCTGATGATGGAGAGCCAGGAAGACCTGGCCCGGATGATGACCGCCGAACAGGGCAAGCCCCTGTTCGAGGCCCGCGGGGAGATCACCTACGGGGCCAGCTACGTCGAGTGGTTCGCCGAAGAGGCCAAGCGGGTCTACGGCGACACGATCCCCCAGCCTG
>JAPOXA010000130.1 GCA_026707325.1 Acidobacteriota bacterium
TACCAAGGAAGTGCTCTACCCCTGAGCCACGTGGGCAGCCGTCTCAGGATTCCCCGCCTTCAAGTCTCTGGTGTGTTCGGGACCCCCGTTTCCGCTCCCCGGGTCGACCCTCGACACGCAATGCGACCAGCACCTCGGAGCCGACTCCTGCGGTGCTTCGCGGGGAAGGGGCGGAGTCTAGCCGCTTCTGCGGCAGCCGTAAACCCCCCTCGCCGCCAATCCTGTCGCAGGCTCCATGCTTGGCCCCAGCCCCCACCTCGCCAGGCGCCCGCGGCGCGAATCTCGCGCCGCTGCGTTGCCCCGCCGCGGGCGCCTAGTCAGCCTGGTGACGCACCACCTCGCCGTCGACCAGGAAGACGACGTCCTCGGCGATGTTCGTCGCCAGATCCGCCATCCGCTCCAGGTAGCGCGAGATCGACAGGAACTGGATGCAGACCGCCGCGGACCCGGGTTCTTCCTCGATCATCGCCGCCACCACGCCGTACATGGCCTCGTGGCTTCGGTCCACGACCTCGTCCTCGGCAATGACGGAGCGCGCGAGTTCCGTGTCGCCTCCCACGACCGCGTCCAGGGCCGCCCGCAACATCTTCGGGATGCGCTCCGCCATGGTCCAGATCTCCCGCGGGATCTCGACCGGTTCCGCCACGGCAAGGCTCTCCGCCCGCTCGGCGAGGTTCCGGGCCAGGTCCCCCGCGCGTTCGAGGTCGTTGTTCACCTTGAGCCAGGTCACGACCATCCGGAGGTCCGACGCCACCGGCGAGTGCAGGGCGAGAATCTTGAGGCACTCCTCCTCGACCTCGATCTCCCGGGCATCGATGACGCGGTCCTGACGCTGAACCTCATGGGCCAGATCGACGCTCCGCTCACGGAGTGCCCGCAGCGACTTCGCGATCATGTCCTCGACCATCGCCGCCACCTCAAGGAGCGACCGCGTCACCTCGTCCAGATCGCGCTGCAGATGGATTCCCAAAGCCTTGATCCCTCGCCCAGAAATGTCGCGCAGCCGTGTGAAGAACGCGTGAAGTACGCCCTATTCTGCCGCAGGTAACCAGAGCCGGAACGTGGAGCCTTGTCCCCGCTCGCTCTCGACCTCCACTCCCCCACCGTGTCGTCTGGCGACGTTCTTTACGATCGCCAGCCCCAGGCCGGTGCCGCCGAGCTCCCTGGACCGGGCGCGGTCGACACGGTAGAAGCGCTCGAAGATCCGGTCCAGGTGCTCGCTGGCGATACCCGGTCCCTCGTCTTCGACCTCGAGAACCGCGCGCCCGTTCCGCGCCCGCAGGCGGACCAGCACGCTACCGCCCGCCGATGAGTACTTGACCGCGTTGTCGACCAGGTTCGACAGCGCCTGCCGGATCGCTTCCTCTTCGCCCACCACCTCGACCGCCTCGTCGGGGAACTCCGCCACCAGCTCGAGACCCCGCTCCTCGCTGGCCGGACCGAGAAGATTCAACACTTCGCCGACCGCCGACCGCAGATCAAGGACCTTCTCCGGAGGCTCGGTCGAGCACTCGATCCGCGACAGTGTGAGCAGATCGGAAACCAGCGCGCCCAGACGGTTGCTCTGCCTGCGGATCTTGCGGAGGAAGCGACCCCGCGTCGGCCCATCGATCGGATCGGCCTCCAGCAGCGTTTCCACATAGCCGTGAATGGCCGTAAGCGGCGTCTTGAGCTCGTGCGAGACATTCGACACGAAGTCGCGGCGCACGCTCTCCAGGCGCTCCAGCTCCGTGATGTCGTGGATCACGGCCACCGCCCCTTCGACTACCTCGTCGTCCCGGCGGGACGAGACCAGGGGAGACGCGTTCAACTCGAACCGGTCCGGGCCGCCGTCCTCGCCGGCTAAGCGCACCAGAGCGAAGGTGCGACTCACCTGCGTCCGCTTCTCCATCGCCTCGATCAGGGCGCCCGAGATCTCCGGCTGCCGCGACAGCTCGTAGATCGGACGCCCGAGAGCCAACTCGGGCGCCGGGCGTCCGAACCAGTTCGCGGCTACCGCGTTCAGGTGCAGCACCTGCCGGTCGCGATCGATCGCCACCACTCCTTCGACCATACCGCCCAGCACCGCCGTCAGCCGGTTGCGTTCCGCCTTGAGCTGTTCCACCTGCTCCACGAAGCGTGCCTCGTTTTCCTCGAGAAGAACCTCGAGGCGGGCGAACTCGTCGCCGCCGACGGCATCTCCTGCCTGCGGCGGGGAGCCGAGGGCCGCGGCCCTTGCCAGCAGACTTCGTGCCCGCTTCGCCAGCCGTCCGGCGGCCAGGGCCACACCGGCACCGGCCAGGAGCGCCACGGTCCAGACAAGCACTCCGCTGACCCGGCCCGAGGCGACCGTCGCGCCAAGCAGGAGACCGGAGGCCAACAGCGCGAACCCGCCCAGAAAGAGGCGCCAGAACAGAGCTGAGCGAATCATGGAAACTCCCGGGCGGCGGCGAAGCAACCGAGCCAGCTCCTCACAACCTATACCCAAGCCGATCCGCCGCTAGCAGCTTGCGCCGCAGAACGCAGCGAAGCAAGTGATGCGGTGAAAGCTGCTAGTGAGGTGGGGGCTGGGGCCAAACATGGAGCCTGCGACAGGTTTGGCGGCTCTAGCCTTCTTCGTCGCGGAAGCTGTAGCCGATGCCGCGCACGGTCTGGATCAGGCCGCGGTGCGGTCCGAGTTTCTTGCGCACCGCACGGACATGGACGTCGATGTTCCGGTCGATGACCACGGCCCGATCCCCGACCGCCCGGTCGAGCAGTTGGCCACGGGTGAACACGCGGCCGGGATGCGAAGCCAGAAAGTGCAGCAGGCGGAACTCGGTGGGCGTGAGCTCCAGACGCCGGCCGTCGACCTTGATCCGGTGCTTGACCGGGTTGATCGCGAGCGGGCCCCGTACGATCCTGCGCTCGGGGTCTCGCTCTCTCACGCCGCCTCGCCGGAGTACCGCCCGCACCCGCGCGACCAGCTCCCGCGGGCTGAACGGCTTGTGGATGTAGTCGTCCGCGCCGAGTCCGAGGCCCAGCACGACGTCGCTTTCCTCGCCGCGCGCGGTCACCATGATGATCGGCAGGTGGCGGGTCGCGTCGACCGCACGAAGACGCCGGCAGACATCCAACCCGTCCAGTCCAGGCAGCAGCAGATCCAGCAGGACGATGTCCGGCTTCTCGCGCCCGATCACGGACAGGCCGCTGCGACCGCTGGTCGCGGTCGCGACCTCGAAGCCCTCCCGTCGGAGGTTGTACTCGATCAGTTCGAGGATGTCCGGCTCGTCTTCGATGACGACGACCTTGGTGGCGCTCATGGAACGTCGTGGATCCCCAATTGCCGTTGACCCTACTTGAGGTTAGCGAGCCTTCCGTGAACAAGCGATAAAGCCGGATGGCCCCGCGGTCTTCACGAACTCTTCACGCTTGCTGAGCATCGTCTCGGTCGATCAGCCGCACGGCGACTGCCTCCGTGGGGCAGCCTGCGAGACTCATTCCGACACAGCGAGAACTGCGAGTGCTCCGTCTCCTGACGACTGCCGCCTTGATCCCCATCGCCGCCGCCGGGGCCGCCCAAGACGCCGAGGGTGGGAAGGACCGGTTCTCGGTCAGCGTCGGCGGGCGAGTCCACGTCGAGGCCAGCTCTTCCTCTCCCGACCCGGCCCTGGAAGAACGGTTCGAGTTCCAGGACGGCGTCGACTGGCGGCGAGCACGCCTGGTGCTGAACGGCGAGCTTCTCGACCGGTTCACGTTCAAGATCGAGCACGACATCGCGAGCGGCGACATCGTGCCCACGGACGTCTTCATCGAGGCCACGCCCACCGA
>JAPOXA010000151.1 GCA_026707325.1 Acidobacteriota bacterium
ATCCCAGCTCAGGTCCAGCAGCCGAACCACCGCCGAAATGCCAGCCGCGCCCAGCGCCTCGCCCGCCTGGTCGAGAGGATCGCGATGAGGCGCGGTTCGCCGATCGACGTGATCGGCGCTTCCGATCTCGCCGCGCGAGACGCCGACGGTGAGCTCCAACGCCTCCTGGCCGCGGACCAGATCGTCTTCCTCAATCCCGCCGCGACTCGGCCCCGCGGCAAGGAGATCGAACGGAGCGCCGACCACCTGCCGGATGTCGTCCTGGAAGTCGACTACAGCACCGACGCGAGACGGCGCAAGCTCGGCATCTACGAGTCCTGGGGCTTCCCGGAGGTCTGGATCGAGGTGCCGGAAGCGATCTGGCGTCGCCGTCCGAAGAACCGCCGGCCCGGCGTGACGATTCACCTGCTGGAAGGCGACCGGTATCGCGAAGTCACGTCGAGCCGGGCGTTCCCGACCTGGACGGCGGAGGAGATTCACCGGGCGCTCAACGAGTCCGCCGTGTCGCCCAGCACCGTCGAAGTGCTGCGACGAGTAGCCGACGCGCTGGCGGCGCCGGAGGGGACGGGGCCCGACGACGATCTCCTGCTGCGACGGGAACGAGTCGAAGGCCGCGCCGCCGAGCGCCTCAACATCATACGAAGCGCGGTTCGCGACGCGTTCACCGCACGTTCCATCGCAACCACGCCGGCTCTGGAGTCGTGGCTGGACGCAGCAGACCCCGCACTGGACGCGCTCGCGCTGATCCGTCTGGCGTGGCAGTGCCGGGATGCGGACGACTTCCTGCGCCGCGCTGAAGAGTCACGCGACACGACGGACGGACCATAGAGACTGTCCGGGCGCGGCCGCGATCCAACACTCCGGATCCCGGACCGCCTCTTTGACATTCACCCGGACGGTTCTATAGTGCTCAACAGACTTAGTCCCTACAACCTGATCCGAGGAGGAGCTCATGAAGCGACTCGCAGTGATCCTGGTGTTGCTGGTCCCCGTCGCCACCTTCGGCGACGCACCGGAGACCGCAACGGTCAGCGGCACGGTCGTCGATCCGGGGGGTTCGCCCCTGCCCGGCGTCAGTGTCACCCTGTCCAGCGGCCGCGGCGACAAGTTCGCCATCACGGACGAGAACGGCCAGTACCGGTTCGTCGGTGTCGTTCCCGACACCTATGACCTGAAAGCGGAACTGGAGGGCCTGGGCGAGGCCCAGGCGAACTTCCACGCCGCGGCCGGCGACCGAAGGGACGTCGACCTGACCCTGCAGGCCGCGGTCGAAGGCGGCGTCGTGGACGTCACGGCGCAGACGCCGATGGTCGACAAGTTCAACGTCACCGCCGGCAGCACCGTCACGTCCGAGATCGGCGAGCAGACGGGGCCGGCACGACGCGCACCTACTACGGCGTGATCAACGCCCTGCCCGGCGTCACCGCCGACGCGGAGAACGACGACATCCAGCAGACGCGGCCGTCCGTCAACGGCACCCACTTCGCCGACCAGGGCGTCTACGTCGACGGCGTCGACACGACGTTCGCCAAGTTCGGCGGCAGCCGCGTCTTCCTGCCGACCACGGCGGTCACCGAAGTGTCGATGGAGGCCGGCGGCTCCTCCGCCGAGTACGGCCGCTACATCGGCTCCTCGACCAACGTGATCGTCAAGTCGGGCACGAACCGCTGGCATACCGACGTGCTCTGGAACCACCAGCGGGTGGACTGGGGCGCGGACTACAAGGACCAGCCCTCACTGGCGGAGCGGCGCACCCGGCCTTACCCGGTCGACTGGTTCCGGCGCTGCCACGGCGACGAACGGGACCGGGGCCGCGGCCAGATTCCGCCGAGCATCATCGAGGAGGTCTCGACGATCAACCGCGAGGCCTGCCTGCCCGGCACCGACGAGTGGGCGGGCGCCGGCGACGGCTACGAATTCTCGGCCGGCGGTCCGCTGCGGCGGGACAAGTTCTGGTTCTTCGTGGGCGTCAGCGAGTTCGACGACGCCTACTCCGAGCGCCTCATCGGCGGCGACCCGTACGACGTCAGCCTCTACAGCGACGCCCGCATCTTCAAACTGAACATGCAGCCATCGGCGAGCCATTCGTTCGCCGCTTCGGCGATCGACACGCCCGCGTTCCGGAACTACTTCAACTGGCAGTCATACGACTACTGGACGCCGACGCCGCACGAGAACGACAGCATCCTCTCCACGATCAGTTGGAACTACGCGATCTCGAGCAACTGGTTCCTGGAGGCGAAGATTGCCGACCAGGAGACGCAGGAGAACAAGTTCCTCGCCTGCCACGACCTCCTGGAGCAGGAGAACCCGGCCGCCCAGGCGGTGGACGGCATCCCCATCCTCGAGTGGCTGTCGCAGGACAATTACCCGGAGACGCCCGCGCGCATGGTCGAGACCTGCCTGCAGGCGAAGTCGCTCGACCGGGGGCCGATCGCCGGCCACACGGCGACGAACACTTCGGGCGGCGACACCAGCTATCCACTGCGCTTCCCGTTCGACGCGAGCAAGGGCATCTTCTACCCGGGCAACAACTACAACGTCTACCGGGACGCCGAGAACCTCTCCTCGTGGCACAACGGCTGGATCCTGTCGGACGGCTTTGGTTTCAACGCTTTCCCGCGCGAGCAGGCCAACCTCGGCCTGACCCAGTTCGCGGGTGCCAACCACGAGCTGAAGTACGGCATCGACTACCAGGACACGAAGTGGGAAGGCGAGAACGCCCGCGTGCCCCTGCTCCAGGGCTGGGGCTTCGACCCGACGAACCCATTCGGGTTCCTGGGCGCCGGCACGATCGCCGACGACACCTGCGCGACTCCGTTCACGCGGACCGAGACCTCGGCCATCCGCGGCCGGACCTGTTACTTCGTCGACCACAACACGCCCATTCTCACGTGCGAGGGCAACGCCGCGGACGGCATGCCCCACCGGCCGACCAAGATCGAGCACGTGAACGGCGAGGTCGTCCGCACGCCGGGTACCTGCATCGGTCGCGGCAGCGGCGACAGCGAGGTGCGCAACATCGGTTACTACGTCCGCGACCGCTTCACGATCGGCGATCACTGGACGGTCAACATGGGCCTTCGGGCCGAAACCCAGGAAGCCTGGAACGACGTTCGCCGCCAAGTCATCGACGACACCTACGTCGACCCGCGGATCAGCATCGGGTACGACATCAAGGGGGACGGCGCCCTGCTGCTCAACGCGAGCTGGGGTCAGTACCACGCGATGCTCAACCAGGCCTGGATCTCCGGCGGAGACTCGGACGTTCCCAGCCTGCATGACCTGTGGAACGGCTACGAAGGGCACGAGCTCTTCCTCTTCTGCGACCCGGTGGACATCGGGACGTTCGACTTCCTGCAGGCCGTCGGACTGACGAACTACGGCTGCCGGGTTCCGTCGCGACGGGACTCGCTCCACGCCGGAACGGTCGGCGCCGCGATCCCGGGCTACAACCTTCCCTGGCAGTTGACGACGCCGGGCCTCATGTGGGATGCGATCCAGGCCGGCATGCTCGACTACGACGTCCAGACGTACTACAAGCAGGAGGCAATCATCGGCCTCGAGTGGCAGTTCCGGCCGAACTGGGCCCTCGACGTCAAGTACATCGACTGGCAATTGCAGGACATGATGTTCTCCAACAACCAGCTCGACCACAGGGGCCGGAACATCGGGGTCACCGAGAACTACCACGACCTTTACGACATCCTGGTCGCCTTCGATGACGCGCGGGCCGCAACCTGGGCCGCCCAGGGCTACGACCCGGCCGAGCGTCCCGCGCAACTCAACCGGGAGGCCCTGGAGATGGCGGATCCCGCCAAGAACTCGTTCCAGGGAGTTCAGGTCCAGTTGAACCGGCGCTTCGCGGATGGTTGGGCCCTCTACAACAACCTTGCCTGGGCCAGCACGGACACGACCGGCTCCGGCGCCTGGTGGAACAACACGAACAGCAGCTACCTCGAAGCGGCTCATGTCGTGCTGAACCAGCAGAACATCGACAGTTGTCAGGCGGCCCAAACGAGACCCGACCGCCGTACCGGCAGGACGCCGCTCTATCCGGAAGACTGCGTCGCCCGGTTGACGGACTGGCTGGGCTTCCCGGCGAGCATGATCAACAAGCGCGGCGCCAACGGCGTCTACGACCGCGAGTGGATCTGGAACTCGTTCGGGTTCAAGACCTGGCGTCTGGGCAACCAGGACCTGACGCTGGGCGGGCACCTGACGTACCAGACCGGGACACCGTGGGCCACGTCCTCAGGCGCCGGCTACGAGCGGCCCTGCGGTCCGCGGCCTCCCGGCATCCCCGACTCAATCCCGATCTGCCTGCCGGTTGACGTGACGGACGCGAACGCGGATCAACGCCCCGGCACGGCGAACACGGGCGCCGGCTTCCCTCTCCACCCGTTGGGAACGGAAGGTCGGCGGACCACGGACGAGTACACGGTCAACCTGAGCGGCGCCTGGGGCTTCCCCCTGGGCTTCCGCGACACCCGCGGCGAACTCCGGGTCGAGGTGCTGAACGCGACGAACCAGCAGCGCCGTCGCTCCTGGAACAGCGCCGGCGAGGTCCTGCCGGTGCGCCGGTTCTTCCAGCGTCCGCGGCAGATCCGGGCCAACTTCAAGATCTCCTTCTAGCTCGGCCCGGTTCACAGCCCGGGGCTTCCGGCCCTGGTCAAGGGATCAAAGGGGAGAAGGCTTTCGGCTCTCTCCCCTTTCCCGTTCCCGCTCCATACACTCGTGACAATGCCGCTCACACCCCGCGTGCTCGTCACAGTCCTCATCTGTACCGCCGGAGTGTTCAACTGCGCCGGAGATCCACGCATCGGCCGCGTCGAGGAGCCGGTCACTTCGGACACGCCTGCGGCCCCGACGGAACCCGCCGTCTTCGACGAACGAGCCGCCGATGTCGGCCTCGACTCCCAGCACCGGAACGGCGCCCGTGGCCGCTACCTCCTGCCCGAGATCATGGGCTCGGGCGCGGCGCTCTTCGACGCCGACGGCGACGGCGATCTCGACGCGTACCTGGTCCAGGGAGGCGAGCTGGAGCCGGGCGCCGGCGCGGCCGGCCCTCCCGCCCGTGACCGCCTGTTTCGCAACGAACTGCTCGAAACCGGCGAACTGCGCTTCGTCGACGCCACGGACGACTCCGGCATCGAAGGGACGGGCTATGGCATGGGCGTCGCCGCCGGGGACTTCGACGGGGACGGCCGCGTCGACCTCTACGTGACGAACCTGGGCTCCAACCGGCTCTGGCGGAATCTCGGCAACGGCCGCTTCGAGGACGTGGCGGCGGCTGCCGGAGCCGACGATCCCAGATGGAGCGTGCCCGCCACGTTCTTCGACTACGACGGCGACGGCATGCTCGACCTGTTCGTCGCCAACTACGTCGACTTCAACCTCGGCAGCCACACGCTCTGCACCTTCGGCAGCGGCGAGCCGGACTACTGCAGCCCGAAGACCTACCGCGCCGAGCCGGACCGCCTGTTCCGCAACCTCGGCGACGGACGGTTCGCACAGACGACGGAGCGCGCCGGCCTCGCCACTGAGTTCGGCAACGGCCTCGGCGCGGTACCGGCCGACCTCGACCTGGACGGGCGCCTCGACCTCTACGTCGCCAACGACGGCACGCCGAACCAGATGTGGATGAACCGCGGTGGCGGCAGCTTCGAGAACCGGGCGCTGTTCGGCGGCTCGGCGGTCAATCGCCGGGGCGAAGCCGAGGCGGGCATGGGCATAGGCGCAGGCGACATGGACGGAGACGGCGACGAGGATCTCTACGTGACCCACATCACGGGAGAGACGAGCACCCTCTACCTGAATGACGGCCACGGCCACTTCACCGATGCCGGCATGCCCGCCGGCCTGGACCCTCCCAGCCGGCCGATGACCGGTTTCGGCACCGGCTGGCTCGACTTCGACAACGACGGCGACCTCGACCTCCTGGCGGTGAACGGCGCCGTGCGGCGCCTCGACCGCACCCGTAGCGGCGAAGAGGCCATGGCGCGCGCGTCCGCGGCTACCGACCACGAGCGTCGCTTCGGACAGCCGAACCAGCTCTTCCGCAACCTGGGCGACGGCCGCTTCGAGGACGCGTCCCCGCTCGGAGGACCGGCCTTCACGGCCTATGAAGTCACGCGTGGAGCCGCCTTCGGCGACGTGGACAACGACGGCGACACGGACGTTCTCGTCACGAACAACGACGGACCTGCCCGGCTGCTGATGAACCTGGTCGGCCAGGACGGCGGCTGGATGGGACTCCGGCTCGTGACCGCGGACGGCAAGCGCGATGCGCTCGGCAGCGTGGTCCACGTCGCGCTGGACGACGGCCGCGTCCTCATGCGCCGCGTGCGTGCCGCCATGAGCTACGCCTCCTCGAGCGACCCGCGGGTGCTGGTCGGACTCGGCGACGCCGGCGTCGAGGATGTCCGCGTGGCCTGGCTCGGCGGCAAGGAGGAGTCCTTCGGACCGCTTGCGCCGCGCACCTACCACGAGCTTCGGCAGGGCAAGGGCCGGCGATGAGCCGACCCTGCCTCGCGGCCGCCCTGCTGGCCCTCCTCGGCTGCGGAACCCCCGAGCGGGTGACGCTCCCCGCGGTCCACCAGGCCCACGACCCCGCAGTGCGCGGCCAGGTCGAAATCCTCGAACGGCAGATCCGCGCACTCGAAGACGGCAACGCGAGCGACGCGGAGCTCGGCGCGGCGATCGGGGAGCTCGGGCGGCTCTACCACGGCGTGCAACTTCTCGACAGCCATGCCTTCACCGCGCTCGAGGCCGCCGAAGCGTGCTATGTGGTGGCACAGCGGCTCGATCCGACTGACCATCGCTGGCCTTACCTCCTGGGATTCGCGGCGGAAACCCGTGGCGACCACGAAGCGGCGGCCGCCTCCTACCACGCCGCACTGGCGATCGAGCCCGAGCTGGTGCCGGCGATCCAGCGCCTGGCCCAGGCGGAGGTCGAACGCGGCCGGCCCGACGAAGCCTCCGCGCTGTGGAACCGCGCGCTGGAACTCCGGCCCGGGTTCCCGCCCGCGCTCTACGGACTCGGGAGTCTCGCGCTCGAAGGCGGCGACGCCGAAACCGCCGCCGACTACCTCGAGCGCGCCATCGCCGCGGAACCGGGCGCCGGCCGCGGCCACTACTCGCTCGCCATGGCCCGGCGCCGCCTCGGCGATGAAGACCGTGCGGCCCGGCACTTCGCACAGGCCAGCCACACCGACTTCCCGTTCGACGACCCCCTGATCGGGGAACTCGCCTACCTGCCGGCCGGCAGCGCCGCTCTGGTCCAGCAGGGCCTGATCGCGGTGCAGGCCGGCGAGTTCACCGCCGCGGCGGCCGTCTTCGCCCGCGCCATCGAAGCGGATCCGACGAACCTGGAGGCGCGCAAGCACCTGGCGCTGGCCCACGTCGACGCCGGTCAGCTCGAGCAGGCCGAAACCGCCTACGAAGAACTCCTGGCGCTGGACCCCGACCAGGCCTCGGCGCACTTCGAACTCGCCCAGCTCCAGGCCAACCGCGGCCAGGCGACCGAGGCGATCACGCACCTGACCCGGGCGATCGGGTTGGCCCCGGACTACAAGCAAGCGCACTACCAACTCGCCCTGCTCCTCGACCGGGCGGGCCGTCCCGCGGAAGCGCTGGAAGGCTACGACCGCGTACTGGCGCTCGACCCCGACTACGCCGAGGCAGGGACACGGCGCGCCGCCGCCCTCGCCGCCTCGGGCCGGCCGGCGGAAGCGCTCGAGATCCTCACTGCGCGAGTCGTCCGAGCCCCCTCGGACGCAGCCGCCGTGCAGGCGTTGAGCGTCGTGCTGCGACAGCAGAACCGCCTGCAAGAGGCCCGCACCGCCCTGGAACGAAGCCTCCGCTCAGCGGAGTTCGCCGCCGCCGACGAGACCCGGCTGCGCACCGAACTCGGCGGCATCCTGGCCATCGAGGGCCGCCTGCGGGACGCCGCCCGGGAACTCCGAACGGCGCAACAGCTCGACCCGACGGAACCCCAGACCAGCTTCGTCCTCGGCATGGTCCTCCTCGACCTGCGCCGCCCCGAGGAAGCCGCCCGCGCCTTCGCCGCCGCCCTCTCCGTCCGTCCCGACCTCACCCTGGCCCGCCTCCGTCTCGCCGCCATCCTGGCCCAGACCGACCGCTGCGACGAAGCCATCACACTCCTCGACGATGGTCGTCGCTACGCCACGAACGATCCTGTCTTCGCCCAGGCATCGCAGCAACTGCGGGCTGCCTGCACAGAGCAGTAGGTCACCGCACCCAGTGTGCAACGCCCAAGTGGAATCGTCCAGCCATCGCCGGGCCGGAGGGGAGGGTCGCAGGGGGCTAGAGGCCAGCGACTGCCCATGCCATCCCAACGGCCAACCCGTAGCGGAGCGCAGCCGACCGCAGCGAACCCCCAGTCTTCCATCCACCGAGAGGGGGTGAGCGGCCCCCGCGACCCTCCCCTCCGGCCCGGTGCTGGCGGGTCAAACGCGCTAGCCGAAGACGATCGCGCGGTTGTCGACGACGAGGACGCGGTGCTCGAGGTGAGCCTGGACGGCGCGGGCGAGGACGACGCGTTCGAGGTCCCTGCCGCGGCGAACCAGAGTGGTCACCGAGTCGCGGTGGCTGACCCGCGTCACGTCCTGTTCGATGATCGGTCCCTGGTCGAGTTCCACCGTAGCGTAGTGAGCGGTAGCGCCGACGACCTTGACGCCGCGCAGGTAGGCCTGACGGTAGGGACTGCCGCCGGGAAAGGCCGGCAGGAACGAGTGGTGAATGTTGATCACCCGGTTCGGGAAGCACTCGAGAAAGCGGGGAGTGAGGATCTGCATGTAGCGAGCGAGAACGACGAGATCGACCCGGGCCTCCTCGAGGATCCCGATCATCTGTTCTTCCTGCTCGCTGCGCGTCTCTGCCGTCACCGGCAGGTGGTGGTACGGCAGCCCGTTGTACTCCGCCTCCGCCGTGTGATCGGGATGGTTGCTGATGATGCAGACGGGACGCCCGGGCAGCTCGCCCAGCCGCCAGCGGGACAGCAGGTCATGCAGGCAGTGCGCCGGTTTCGACGCCAGCACGCCCACGCGCTGTTCCTGGTCCGAGAACGCGATGCGGCTCCTGACCGAGAAATGGTCGCCGATCTCCCACTCGAGCAACGGCTTGATCGTCTCCCGGTCCAGGTCGAAGTGGTCGATCTCGAACTCGAGGCGCTGGAAGAACTTGCCGAGTTCCTCGTCCCGATGGGTCTCGGACGAGCGGATGATCCCTCCGTGATCGTTCACGAAACCCGTGACCGTCGCGATGATGCCGATCGCATCGTCGCAACTCAGCAGGAGGGTCGCCGTCACGTCGTGCGGCGCCGGCAAGTCGCCGTGCCTGTGCGTCGTCAAACCGCGGACGAGTCTACAGGTGACCGCGGCAGGGACATCTCCGGCCTCCCCCGTCGCAGCCCGTTCCAATGGGCGACGCGGTATGATCGCCGGCACCATGACAGGCCGCGCGCAGCGAACCGGATCGGCGAGCGTCGCCGCTCCGGCGATCCTGCTTGCCCTCCTGTCGGCGGGCCACGGCGGTGCCCAGACCGCGCAAACGCCGGCCGACGGCATCAAGCTGTTCGAAGAGAACGTCCAGCCCGTCCTGGAGCGGAACTGCTTCATGTGCCACTCGGACCCGGAACGGGCCGAGAACGGCCTCCTGCTGACCACCAGGGCCGGACTCCTGCGCGGAGGCGAACGGGGACCGGCGATCTCCACCTCCGAGCCCGCCCTGAGCCTGCTCCTCCACGCGGTCGGCTACGAGGACGAGCAGTTGCAGATGCCGCCTTCGGGCCGGCTGGCCGACGGGGACCTCGACGCGATCCGCCAGTGGGTGCAACTTGGCGCCCCGTTCGGGGGCGACGAGGACCGACTCTCGGAGGTCGCGCCGGCCGAGGACGCCTTCGAGATCACGGACGCCGACCGGGAATGGTGGTCCGTGCGGCCGCTCGAGCGGCCGGACGTCCCGGCCGTCGCCGACACGGACTGGCCGCTCAACCCGGTCGACCACTTCCTGCTCGCGAAGATCGAGGCGGCCGGCCTCGAGCCGCCGCCGGCCGCCGACCGCCGGGCACTCATCCGGCGGGCGAGTTACGACCTGACCGGGCTGCCGCCGACGCTCGAGGAGGTCGAGGCCTTCGAGCACGACCAGCGTCCCGACGCCTGGGAACGCCTGATCGACCGCCTGCTGGCATCGCCCCACTACGGCGAGCGCTGGGGACGGCACTGGCTCGATCTCGTCCGCTACGCGGAGACGGACGGCTACGAACGCGACCGCAAGAAGCCCTCCGCCTGGCGCTACCGCGACTGGGTGATCGACGCGCTCAACGCGGACATGCCGTACAACGAGTTTCTGACCCATCAGCTCGCCGGCGACGAACTCGACAAGCCGACCGCGGCATCGGTCATCGCCACCGGCTACCTGCGGCTCGGGATCTGGGACGACGAGCCGACGGACACGGCGCTCGCCCAGTACGACGATCTGGACTCGGTTCTCGATGTGACCTCCCGGGTGATGCTCGGCATGTCGATCGGCTGCGCCCGCTGCCACAACCACCGCGGCGACCCGATTCCGCAGACGGACTACTACCGCATGCTGTCGTTCTTCCGCGGCATCGCGCCCTACAAGGTCGGCGGCGGCAACCAGCCCACGCCCGAGAACTACACCGACTGGATCCCGCCGGACCTGGGAACGACGGAAGGCGAACGTCCCGTTGTCGAGGGGCCGCCTCACTTGATCGAGGTCCTGCGAGTGAAGGAGATCGGCCCCGAGGCGCCGCCGACCCACGTCCTCATCCGCGGCAACCCGCATGCGCCGGCCGAGCGAGTCGAACCCGGCTTCCCACTCATCCTCGGCGACGCCGATCCGGGGCTTGGAGAGCGCGCGGCGGACTCCCCGACGACCGGCCGCCGTCGCGCCCTGGCGCGGTGGATCGCGGACGACGGCAACCTGCGCACCTCCCGAGTGATGGCGAACCGCCTGTGGCAATACCACTTCGGCCGCGGCCTGTCGCCCACTCCCAACGATCTGGGCCGTTTCGGCGAGCCCGCGACGCACCCGGAACTCCTCGACTGGCTGGCGACGGAGTTCACAGCGAGGGACTGGAGCCTCAAGGCGATGCACCGACTGATCATGACCAGCCGCGCCTACCGGATGTCCTCGCGGCCACCCGCCGGGGCTCTCGAAGCCGACCCGGGCAACGACCTGTTCAGTCGCTTCAACATGAGGCGGTTGACCGCCGAGGAGATCCGCGACTCCGTCCTGGCCGCGACCGGTCGCCTCAACCTGGAACTCGGCGGACCCAGCGTCTACCCGCCGATGCCGGCCGAGGTCCTGGCCACGGCCTCCCGTCCGGACGCGGCCTGGGGCGAGGCGACCCTCGAACAGGCGTCACGGCGGAGCGTCTACATCCATGTGAAGCGCTCGCTCCTGCATCCGCTGCTCGAGAGCCTCGACATGGCCGACACGGACTCGACCTGCCCGGTCCGCTTCACGACGACCCAGCCGACGCAGGCCCTGATGATGCTGAACGGCGAGTTCATGAGCGACCAGGCCAGGGCGCTCGGGGCGCGGATCGACGGCGGCGACGGTACGGTCGAAGAGCGCGTGACCGAGGCGCTCGAGGCGGTGCTGGCGAGACGGGCCCATCCGGTCGAAGTGGCCCGAGGCCTCGGGCTGATCGAGGAGCTGCAGCGGGAGGAGGGCTTCGATCCGGAGTCCGCGTTTGCCAGCTACTCCCTTCTGTTGTTGAATCTGAACGAGTTCGTGTATCTCGACTGAGAATTGGCTTGACCGAGACACGGCTCGACCGAGGAGCAGAACGATGACCCAAGATCCAGACCGCCCCCGCAACACCTTCTGTGGTCAGACCCGGCGCGAGTTTCTCTGGGAGGCCGGCGGCGCCTTCACGTCCGTGGCTCTGGCGGGCATGTTCTCGACCGACAACTTCCTCGCGGCGCAGACCGTGGCGGCCGACGGGACGACCGAGTGGAAGAACCCCCTCGCCGCCCGGCCGCCCCACTTCGACGGCCCGGCGAAGGCGGTCATCTTCCTCTTCATGTACGGCGGCCCGAGCCAGGTCGACACGTTCGACTACAAGCCGGACCTCTATCCCCTGGACGGCAAGACGATCGAGATCAACACGAAGGGCCGCGGCGGCACGCGCAACCAGGGCCGGGTGGTCGGGCCGAAGTGGCAGTTCAAGCAGTACGGCGAATGCGGCAAGTGGGTCTCCGACCTGTTCCCGAACGTCGGCGGCTGCGTCGACGACATCGCCTTCATCCACTCGATGACCGCGGACGCGCCGCTTCACGGCTCGGCGATGCTGCAGATGAACAGCGGCCGCATCCTCTCCGGCAGTCCCGCTCTCGGCTCCTGGGTGAACTACGGCCTCGGCACCGAGAACGAGAACCTGCCCGGCTTCGTCGTCATGCTCGACCCCACCGGCGGGCCGATCAGCGGCGCCAAGAACTGGTCGAGCGGCTACATGCCGGCCAGCTACCAGGGCACGGTGATCCGGTCGAGCGGCACGCCCATCCTGGCCCTCGACCCGCCGCCGGGCATGTCGCGCGAAGCGCAGCGCCGCCTCCTCGACCGCCTGCGCGAGTACAACGAGGAGCATGCCGCGCCGCGCGCCGAGAACAGCGAGCTGGCCGCCCGCATCGCGAGCTACGAACTCGCGTACCGGATGCAGCAGCACGCGCCGGAAGCGGTCGACCTGTCCGGCGAGTCGGAGGAGATCCGCAGCCTCTACGGTCTCGACCAGGATCGAACGAAGGACTTCGGACGTCGCTGCCTGCTGGCGCGCCGGCTGGTCGAGCGCGGCGTCCGCTTCATCCAGGTCTACTCCGGCGGCAACCACAACGACAACAACTGGGACGCCCACGGCGACCTGGTCAAGAACCACGAGTACCACGCCGGCGCGACGGACTTGCCCGTAGCCGGGCTGCTGCGGGACCTCAAGCAGCGCGGCCTTCTCGACAGCACGCTGGTCATCTGGGGCGGCGAATTCGGGCGCCAGCCGACCGCCGAGTACGCCGAGGGCACCGGTCGGGACCACAACGCCTACGGCTTCACGATGTGGATGGCCGGCGGCGGGATCAAGGGCGGAACCAGTGTCGGCGAGACGGACGAACTCGGCAACCGGGCCGAGGTCGACCGCTTCCACGTCAAGAACCTCCACGCGACGATCCTCCAGCAGTTGGGCCTGGACCCGAACGCCCTCTCGTACTTCCACGCCGGCCTCGACCAGAAGCTGGTGGGCGTCGAAGGCGCGGAACCGATCCACCAGATCGTCGCCTGACGGCCTTTGCCTGTGCGTTGGACCGCGGCGGTCGCCTTGTGGGTCTGCGCAGCGACCGCGGCGCTTGGCCAGCAGACGGTGACGTTCGAGGCCGAGGGCGCTTCGGAGCGGGACCTGCGTGGAGAACTGGAGCTTCGGATCGACGGGGAGAACGTCGAGATCGAGGGCGTCGCCCGGGCGGAGAGCGGCTGGCAGACGCTGGTCTATGTCGACATGGCGCTGACGACTCCGGGACCGGTGTTTCAGCTTGCTGAGACGTTGCACGCGCAGTTGGACCTCCTGCTCGCGACCGGAAGCCTGGAAATCGTGGTGGCGGATCCGCTGGCGAGGACGATTCTGCCGCCGACTCGGGATCGCGATCTGGCGGAAGCGGCGCTGGACCGCCTCGCCACGGGTGAAGAAGCGGCCAGCGCGCTGGTCGACAGGCGCCGTCTGTTCGCGAGCGAACGGGAGATCGAGCTCTCGAGGGCTCGTCGGCAGACGGCGGCGGGCGGTGACCTGGAGTCCGAACTCGAAGCCGTGCTGCAGCAGATGGCGACGGACGCGATCCGCGACGAAGCCGCGATGCGTCGAAGCCAGATCGACGAGATCGTCTCGTTCCTGGCGGCGCGGGAGGACCTGAGACCCGAAGCTCAGCGCGGCCCGGAAACCGTCTCCGAGGAAGAGACGCCTGCCTCCCGCCGACACCTCGTCCTGCTGGCCGACGGACTCGTGACGGATTCCTTGAGCTACTACCTCGAACTCGTGCCGACGGCCGGCGCGCTCGCCGTCGAGGCGGCGACCATGCCCAGCCTCCGTCCGGTCGCCCAGACCGCGGCGGCCTTCGGCTGGACCGCCGCGCCCGTGGCCTTCGGCACGGGCGAGGACGGCGATGGTCTGAACATCCGGTCGAACGACGTGACCGTCGGCTTCACGCTGCGATTCAACCGGCCGCGCTCGGGCGACGCGCAGACGGTCGAGGAGGAACTGGGGCTCTTCGTGCAGCCCGGCGACTGGACGGTGGCCGCCGACGCCACGGGCGGCGAGGTGCTCCTGAACGAGGTCGCCATCGCGGACTGGCTTGAGCGGCTCCCCCAGCGGTTCGAGGCGAGCTTCGCCCTGCCGAGCGGGACCGCGACCGCCGGCGTGTTCGACCTGAGCGACGGCGCGGGCGAGCGTGAGATCAACGCGCCGACCGTCACTCCCGGAGCGGGTTCGCCCGACGAGGTCGCCGAGGTGCGACTGCGGCGCGCCTTCGAGGGCGAACTCGACAGCGAGTTCGAAGGGGGCGACGCCGGAGTCGAGGTCGTGGCCGCGATCCGGATCGAGTCGGCCTCGCCCGAGCGGGTTGTCGGCCGGCTGACAAGCACCATCGTGCCGCCCGCCGGCTCACCGCCGGCTGACGCTTCGACATGGAGAGTCAGCACCGGACTCCACCGCGAGGACGGCAGCGTCGTCACCAGCCACGGCGTTCCGTTCGGCGCTCCCGGAGCGGAAACCCTGACCTTCGAGCGACCGCTCCAGCTTCCGGCCGGCACGGATTCGGCGATCGTCCTGGCCGAGAATCTCCGTGACGGACGCTGGGGCTACGCCGTGGTCGACTTCCTCGACCTCGTGGAACAGGCCGTCGACTCCGGCGCGACGACACGGGCGCGGGCGATCAGCCTCAAGCCGGAGGACCCCACCAACCGGCGTGGTCGCGCGACGTTCGTGGCCGAGGTTCTGGAACCGTTCACCGATCAGGTCGAGCGGGTCGTCTTCTACTTCGACGGCCGACGGGTCGCGGCCCGGAATCGCGCGCCGTACCGGGCGCGGATCGACCTCGGCCGTGGCGACCGCCTCGGCCGGGTCGAGGCCGTCGCCTTCAACGCCGAGGACAGGGAGCTCGACCGCCACGAACTCCTGGTCAACCAGCCTCCGCACGCGTTCTGGATCCGCATCACCGAGCCCGGGGAAGGGCTGCTCGCCGGTCCGGTGGAAGTCGCCGCCGAACTCAAGCTGCCGCGCGGCGGCCGCCTGATGGAGATGCGCTTCTTCGTCAAGGACCGGCTGGCGGGGACGGCGACCGAGGCGCCGTTCCGCCGTGAGGTGCTGGTGCCGGTGGGCGATCCCGAGTCCTACCTGCGGGTCGAGGCACAGTTGACGGACGGGCGGATCGCCGAGGACGTCCTGTTTCTGAGCCGTCCGGGCCTCTCCGCCCGCATCGGGGTCGAACTCGTCCAGCTCTACGTCGTCGCCACCGACCGTTCCGGGCAACCGGTAAGGGATCTGACGGCCGCCGACTTCGCCGTTTTCGAGGACGACCGCGCCCAGGAGCTCGAGTCCTTCCGGATCGCGTTCGACCTGCCGCTCACCCTCGGGCTGGCGATCGACACCTCGAGCAGTCTGTTCCTCCGCATGCCCGACGTGAAGCGGGCGGCCGTCGAGTTCCTCGAGTCGCTCGAGCCAAGGCGCGACCGCGCCTTCCTGGTCGGCTTCGGCACCGAACCACGCCTGGTCCGGGCCGCCACCTACAACCTGAACGCGGTGCGGGGCGGTATCGGAGCGCTCAGGCCGCGCGGCCGCACCGCCGTCTGGGGCGCGCTGTCGCTGGCCCTGGACCAGCTCGAGGGCCTGCGTGGCCGCAAGGCGCTCGTCGTCTTCTACGACGGCGACGACGAGGACTCCGACGCCGCCTTCCGGCAGAGCCTCGAGCAGGCTCGCCGCGCCCGGGTACCGGTCTACCTCGTACTGATGAACGACGAGGCCGCGCGCACCGACGGCCGGAGCTTCAGCACCCGCACCTTCGTCAGCAAGCTCGAGCGGATGGCGAAGGCGGGAGGCGGCCGCGTCTACTACGTCCGCCACGACCAGGACCTGGAGCCGATCTTCGACTCGATCAGCCGGGAACTCCGCAGCCACTATCTCCTGACCTACTACCCGAAAGAGGAGCCGGGCGGTCCCAACTGGCGGGAGGTCAGCGTGGAACTGGACCGTAGCGGCGTCGTGGCCCGGACGATCGAGGGGCGGGAGGTAAGGTAGAAAAGAGATGATCTCCGCCTGCTCGCGGAGCGGTCTACTGCCGGCCGCCGCTGTGCTACTCGCCGTTCTCTCCCCCGCCGTTGGCGCGGCGCAGGTGCTGAACCGCGACGCTGAGATCATCGTCCAGGTCGAATCCTCGGCCCCTCCACGCCAGCTCGACAGGCGAAGCGTCGAGATCCTGGAGAACGGCCAACCCAGGGAAGTCCTGGCGGTCGAACCGATCGAGGAGCGCTGGCGAGTCGTCGTCTACTTCGACCTGCCGGGCTCGACACCCGAGGGGATCGAGGCGGCGGCCGCCGCGGTGGGAAACGCGGCCGATGCTCTGGTGACGCTCGGCGACGTCGAGATGATCACCGCCGACCGGATCGCCGAAGTCGAACTTTCACCGACCGCGAACGCCGGGCTGGTGCGGGCGGCCGCCGCGGCGGTCGGCGCCCGGGCCGGCGCGGCGGGCGCCCTGTTCGAGCAGCGCCGGGAGATGCGGGCGGCCGCCGACGAACGCTCGGGCGACCCGGAAGCGGACGCGTTGCGCACCGCCGACCTGCTCGAGGGATTCCTGCTGGAACTCGACACGCTGCGCTGGCAGCGGGCGAACCTGCTCGAGTCGCTCGAATCGCTCGGTGGTGGCTCCTGGACCGGTGGGCCACCGCGGGTGCTGTTCCTCGTGCGCGACGCGACCGACCTGGACGCGGACGCGTTCGCTCAGGAGCTGCTGGGCGAACCCATTCCCGCGTTCGAACGCGCGGCCCTGAGCGAACAGCAACAGCAACGCAGCCTGGCTCGAACCGTCGCGGCGCTCGGCTGGCGCGTCCATGCCCTTCAGCTCGCGCCGGCAGCCGCAGAGGTCGACGGTTTCCTGCCCGGAAGACTTCAGTCGGCCCGGGAGTTCGTAGCGGCCAGCGGCGGCGAGGCGCTCACCGAGAACGGAGGGATCGCGCCTGCGCTCGAGCGGCTGCAGGCGTCCTGGCGGGTTCGCTACCGCTCGTCCGGCCCCCGCGACGGCGCCACCCATCCGATCGACGTCCGCATCGCCTCGACCACTGCGTCCGGCGGACCTCCGCCGGACGTCCTGGCGCGCCGCTGGGCCACCGTCGCGGCGCCGGCGGACCTGGTCGCCCTCCGCGCCAGCCGCGCACTCGACGCCCTGAGCCGGGATGGCGACGGTGCCACCGATGGCAGCGGCGAACTCGCCGTCCGGGGCGTCCTGCTGCCCCAGGGCATCCAGTCGGCCACGGAAGGCGCGCCTGCCGAGTTCGTCACGCTCGACGGACTCGCCACCATCGGCGCCAATCCCCCACCCTCCAGCGACGCCCTCCGCCTCACCGTCTACGGCCGCGGCCTGGACGCGCCGGCCTTCCTGCTTCACCGCGCGGGAACCGGAGCCGACCTCGGGATTGGAGCGTGGCGCTTCCGCACTCTCTTCGACCTGCCGGTGGCGATCGACGAACTCGTCCTGATGGTCGAAGACCTGCGCAACGACCGCTGGCAGGTCGAGTTTCTCGAAACGGCGTCAAGCCCCATCGATGACCGCAGCGACATCGAGCTGCTGGTGCCGGAGCCAGGCGGCGGTTCGCTAGCGGCCGCCCCGACCGAGGCCGAGATCCTCGCGGCGGCCAGGGCCGCTGCCCGCCGGGCCGGCTGGGCAGGCGGCCGGCGGGCGAACGTCCTCGACCCCGCATCCGGCTCCAGCCTCGTGCGCCTGATCCCGCCCCGCGGCGAGCGGTCGGGACTCAGCGGCAGGAAGTCGTTCAGTACGGTGACCACGAGCGACGTCGTGCGCCGGGTGGAGTTCTACCTCGACGGCGAACAGGTCTTCGACGATCGACGCAAGCCGTTCCAGACCACCATCGACCTGGGACCGGAAGCGCGGCCCCACACGATCCGGATCGTCGCCTACGACCGCTCGGACCGCTGGCTGAGCGAGGACGAACTGACGATCAACGAGAGCCAGAGACGGGTCGGAGTCGGTATCACCGCAGTGGAAGCGCGGCCAGGGGGCCGCTACACCGTTGAGGCGCAGGTCGAGCTGACCCGCGGCCGCGCTCTCGACCGGGTCGAGTTCTACCGCAACGACCGCCTCTCGGCTACCTTGACTCGACCTCCGTTCCGCACCGTCCTGCCCGGACCAGCCATTCCGGGCGCCGACTTCGCCCGCATTGCCGTCCATCTGGACGACGGCACGATGATCGAGGACGTGGAGTTCCTCTCCTCCGATACGCCCATGGCCGAAACGGTGGTCAACCTGGTCGAGGTCTACGTCGTCGTCAACGATGAGGAGGGCAAGCCGATCACGACCCTCGATACCGACGACTTCGTACTGCGGGCCGGTCGACGGGAGATCCCCATCGAGCGCTTCGCGGTCGCCGAGGACGTGCCGCTCGTGCTCGGCCTGGCCGTCGACAGTTCCCAGAGCATGTTCGCCCTGATGCCGGACACCCGTCGGGCGGCGGCCCGCTTTCTCGGCAACACCCTGACCCGGATCGACCAGGCGTTCCTGGTCGACTTCGACACCCGGCCGCGCCTGCTCTCGGACACCACCGCCGACGTCGGCGAACTGATCAATACCCTGGGACGGATCCAGGCGGACGGGCAGACCGCCCTGTACGACGCGATGCAGTTCTGCTTGGTCCATCTCGCCCGCGACCAGGGACGGCGCGCTCTGGTCGTGTTGACGGACGGCGACGACTACGGCAGCCAGAGCAGCTACCGCCGGACGTTCAGGACGGCCGGGAACACCGGCGTGCCGATCTACGTCATCTCGATGAGCCAGGGCGAAGACCGTTGGGGACGCGGTCCCCGCAAGCTGGACCTGGAAGCGATCACCAAGGCGAGCGGCGGCCGCGTGTACTACGTCGCCAGCATGGACGCCGTGTTCTGGGCCTACGGGCACATCGGCGAGGAACTGCGCAGTCAGTACATGCTCGGCTACGCCACGAGCGAGCCGCTGACTTCCCGCGAGGTGCAGTCCATCAAGGTGGAACTGCGGGACAAGCGGCAGGATCGGGAAGTACGGATGACCGTCGGCCGCGGCCGCGGCTAGGGCTCGGCGATCACCGGGTTCTCGAGCACTCCCAAGCCGTCGATCTCGATCCGTACCGTGTCGCCGGCGACCAGGAACTTCGGCGGCTTGAAGGCGAGGCCCACGCCCGCCGGCGTCCCAGTGCTCACCACGTCGCCCGGTTCGAGCGTGCACATGGTCGAGATCGTCTCGACCAGCTTCGGGCAGTCGAAGACGAGTTCGCGCGTGTTCGAATCCTGGCGCAGCTCGCCGTTGACCCAGGTACGGATGCCGAGAGCGTTCGGATCGTCGACCTCGTCGGCGGTCACGAGGCAAGGCCCCATCGGACCGTGGGTGTCCCAGCCCTTGCCGAGGATCATCGTCGGCGAACGTCGCTGCCAGTCGCGAACGGAGACGTCGTTGACGATCGTGTAGCCCGCGATCACGGACCCGGCATCAGCCGCAGCGACGCCCCGGCAACGCCGCCCGATGACGAAGGCGAACTCGCCCTCATAGTCGACTGCGGAGGACGCGCGCGGGATGTGGATGTCCCCTCCCGGCCGGTTGACGCAGGTGACCTGCTTGTTGAAGACGGTCGGGAACGCAGGGAGTTCCTGGCCCGTCTCGGCAGCGTGATCGGCGTAGTTCAGGCCGATGGCGAAGAACTTGCGCGGCTTGGGCACCGGCGCCAGGAGCGTCTGCTCGGCCAGTGCGACCCGTCCGTCGCCGGAGTCGACGGCGCGGCGGGCCGCCTCCATCGCCGCCTCACCGGCGGCCAGGAACCGGCACATGCCCCGCGGCAGGTCGGGCGCCGCGACGCTCAGATCGACGACCGTTTCCTCGTCCGCGAGCACGCCGATCGCGGAACGGCCGTCAGGCAGCAGCGAAAGGAGCTTCACGGGCCGGTCTCCTTCAGAGAGCTCTGCGGCAACGCGAAGGCGATGATCCCTGCTTCGCCCTCAGCTTCGTCCGTGCCGGTAACCGCAAGCGCGATGTACTGGCGCCCGCCGATCGCGTAGGACATCGGCGTCCCGCTCGGCGACGCGGAGAGCTCGATCTCGTGGATCACATCGCCGCTCTTCTTGTCGTGCGCCCGCAGGACGGAGACTTCCCCGCCCCCCGGGCCGCCGGTCAACCCCGGCGCGCCGCCCTGGGCCTGGAAGAGCAGCGTCTTCGTCAGCAGCGGTCCGGCCGCGGGCGGACCGCCGAGCGGACCCGGATCCTCGCCGGCCAACTCCGCGACCTGCTTCCGCGGGCCGTCGCCAAGCGGCTGCATCCAGGCGTGCTCGCCGGTGTTCAGGTCGATCGCCGTGAGCCGGCCGTAGGGCGGCCTTGTCAGCGGCAGGCCCTCCGGTCCCTGCAGGGCGAAGTCGTCAATGCTCGCCATGCCGCGTACGTACCGGAAGTTGGAACGGGCGCCGTCCGGCTCGACCAGCCTGACGACCATCGGCATGGTGAAGGAGGGGATGTAGATCGTCGCCGTCTCGGGATCGACCGCGGCGCCGTACCAGTTCGCGCCGCCGCCCCAGCCGGGCAGCAGCAGGGTCCCCTGGAGCGACGGCGGCGTGAACAGCGGACCGGAAACGTACTGGTCCCGGATCTTCTTGGCCGCTTCGTGGAGTTCCGGCGTGAAGGAGATCAGCATGTCGTCGCTCTCGAAGCCCTGATGCTCGTAGGGCGCCGGCTTCGTCGGGAACGGCTGGGTCGGCGACGTCCGCTCGCCCGGAACGTCGGTCTGCGGCACCGGCCGCTCCTCGATCGGCCAGACGGGCTCGCCGGTCGCGCGGTCGAAGACGTAGATGAAGCCCTGCTTCGTCGTTTGGGCGACTGCCTTGATCTGTTCGCCGTCGACGGTTACGTCGACCAGGTTCGGCGCCGCCGGCACGTCGTAGTCCCACAGCCCGTGGTGGACGAACTGGAAGTGCCACACCTTCTCGCCGGTCGCCGCGTCGAGGCAGACCAGGCTCTCGGCGTAGAGGTTGTCGCCGAGGCGGTGGCCGCCGTACCAGTCGTTCGTCGGCGTGCCGGTGGGCAGGTAGACGTAGCCGAGTTCCGGGTCGCCGCTCATCACGGTCCAGACGTTCGTGTTGCCACTGTACGTCCAGGATTCGTCCTCCCACGTCTCTACCCCCGGTTCGTCCCCCTGGGGAATCGTGTGGAAGATCCACTTCTGTTTGCCGGTACGGACGTCGAATCCGCGGACGTGCCCCGGCGGCATCTCCTTCCGGGTCGGGCCATCGAAGATCGAGGAACCGACGACGACCGTGTCGCCGACGATCATCGGCGCCGAAATGACCGAGTAGATCCGGCGCTGCACCGGCCGCCCGAGCCCAACCGTCAGGTCGACCTTGCCTCCTTCGCCGAAGTCCCCGACCGGCTCGCCCGTGTGGGCGTCGATGGCCCAGAGGTACGCCTGGTTCGTCGGCATGAGGATCCGCGCCTGCTCGCCGTCCGTCCAGTAGCCGACGCCGCGGTGGTTGTAGCCGAGGTTCGTGGGCCGGCTCTGCCTCCAGTCCTCCGTGTCGAACACCCACTTCTGTTCGCCGGTCTCCCCGTCGATCGCGGCCACCTGGCCGAACGACGTCGACGCGTAAAGCACACCGCCGACCATGAGCGGGGTCACCTTGTAGGCGCCCGGCCGGAGCATCCGGTGCCGCTCGGCGGCCTCGGCGTTGTCCGGGGAATCCCAGCCCCAGACGACCTCGAGTTCGGCGACGTTGTCCCGGTCGATCTGGTCGAGCGCGGTGTACTTCGTGCTGCCGTGGTCGCCGCCGTAGGACGGCCAGTCGCCGGCGCCGACGCCGTGCTGGGCCCAGGCCGTTACCGACCCGACGACCAGCAACGCCGGCATCAGCGTCGATGTCACGAGTCTTCGTTGTGATCTGGTCAAAGGGTCTCTCCTTCAGTCCTTCCGTCGTCCTCGGTATCGGCTCGTATGTCCCAGTGCCGGTGCGCCGGCCTTCTGGCCGGCCTCCGCCTGCAGTCTTCGGTCGCTCCGCGGCCGCGCGATCATACCGGCGGCAAGCCACACAACGGCCGCCCCTCTTCTGTACGGCAACCAACGCCGCAAGTTCGTGCCATATGCTTGCCCCTTCACCGACCGACCGTTCGGACGCTTCCACGACCAATCCGATGCGCACCGCAACCGTGCTCGCCCCGGCGATGACCGCGCTCCTGACTCTGGCGCCGGCACCGGGCGTGAGTCAGGACGCCGCGACTAGCGATCCGCGGCTGCCGGAGGCCTCGCGGCGGCTCCAGCAGTATCTCCGCATCGACACGACGAACCCACCGGGCAACGAGAGCGAGGCCGTCGCGTTCTTCGCGGAGATCCTCGAGCGCGAGGGCATTGCCTACGAGACCGTCGAGCCTGAACCTGGACGCGGCAGCATCTGGGCACGACTCGAAGGGGGCCCTGCGCCGGGCATCATCCTGCTCCACCACATCGACGTCGTGCCGGCGGACCCGCGCTTCTGGAAGCACGATCCGATGTCCGGAACCTACGAGAACGGCTACCTCAACGGCCGTGGCGCTCTCGACACGAAGGGCCTGGGCATCATGCACTTCGAGGCTTTTCTCGCCCTCGCCCGTTCCGGGGAGCCCCTCGAACGCGACGTCATCTTCCTGGCCACGGCGGACGAGGAGGCGGGCGGCCGCCACGGTGCGGGCTGGATCGTGCGGAATCGGCCGGACCTGCTGGAAGGTGTCGGTCTCGTGCTCAACGAGGGCGGCAGCGGGCGGGTCCTGGGCAACCGGGTCGTCTTCAGTGTCGAGGTAACGCAGAAGGTGCCGATGTGGCTAAGGCTGAATGCGGTCGGACCCGCCGGCCACGGATCAAGCCCCACGACCCGCAGCGCGGTGACCGACCTGATCGAGGCTCTCGAGCGCCTCCGCCAGGACCCGTTCGCCCCCCGCATCGTGCCCGCGGTCGGCGACTTCTTTCGCCACCTGGCGGAACTCGAGTCCGCGGCCGCCGAACTCGCCGACCCGGAAGGCCTGATCGCGGAACCCGATCGCCTCGCCGCGCTGCACCGGACGAACCCGTCGCTCCACGCCCTCACTCGCAACACCTGCGCCGTCACCCGGCTTCAGGCGTCGAGCAAGATCAACGTTGTCGCCCCCGCGGCGACCGCCGAGCTGGACTGCCGGCTGCTGCCCGACCAGGAGCCGCGCGCCTTCATCCGGGAACTCAGGAAACGACTCGATCAGCCGTCCATCTCGATCGAAGTCCTGCTGTCTTTCAAGGCGGCCATCTCCTCGACCGACACGGACCTCTACCGCGCCATCGAGGCCGTCACCACCCGCCGCTTTCCCGGCTCCACCGTCATGCCGGCGGTCACCGCCGGCTTCACCGACAGCCACTTCTTCCGCGACCTCGGAATCGTCGCCTACGGCTTCTCGCCGGCCGTCATCCCGGGCAGCGATCAGGGAGGCGTCCACGGCAACAACGAACGGATCTCCGTCCAGAACGTCGAACGCGGCTGGCGGACGATGCTGGATCTCCTGGAGATGATCGCCGTCGCCCCCAAACGCCGCGTGGCGCCGGCGGACTTCACCCCGACCGCCGGCGGCCAGGACTAAGGAGGTTTCGCCACGATGAGGATTCCCATCAACTCCGCCCTCATCCTCCCTCTCCTCCTCGCCTGCGCCGCCGGAGAGTCCGCGGACCCCTTCCTCGTCGAGACCGACGCCGGCCCCGTCCAGGGCTTCGCCCCCGAAGGCAGCGACGACGTCGCCGCCTTCCTCGGCATCCCCTTCGCGCAGGCCCCCGAAGGCGACCTGCGCTGGCGCTCGCCCCAGACGGTCGAGCCCTGGACGGAGCCCCTCGAAGCCAACGAGTACGGATCCATCTGCCCGCAAGGCCGCGCCCAGCTACCCCAGAGCGAGGACTGCCTCTACCTGAACGTCTGGACGTCGGCCGACCGCTCCGGCACGGAAGCCATGCCAGTCATGGTCTGGATCCACGGCGGCGGCTTCCGCGCCGGCAACGGCCGGCTCGGCGAAGCCCCCGTGACCGGCCGCGGCGCCGGTCTGGCGCGGCGCGGCGTGGTCGTGGTCAGTATCCAGTACCGGCTGGGCGCACTCGGCTTCTTCGCCCACCCCGCCCTGGCCGCGGAAGCGGCGCTCACCGGCCAGCCCGAGGGCAGCCACGGCGTGACCGACATGATCGCCGCCCTCGACTGGGTGCAACGGAACGCCGCTGCCTTCGGCGGCGATCCGGAACGCGTGACGATCTTCGGCGTCTCGGCCGGCGGCATGGCGGTCAACACCCTGATGAGCGTGCCGATAGCCGCCGGCCTCTTCCACCGCGCGATCGCCCAGAGCGGCTACGGCACCTGGCGGTTGCCTCACCTCAGTGAGCCCCGGTGGGGGCTGCCCTCGGCGCGCGACATGGGTGCGGCGCTGATCGCCGAGGCCGGCCTCGACCTCGGCGACGAACCCTCGGCCGCCGACCTGCGCGCCCTCGCGTTCGAGGAGCTCAACACCCTCGGCACCGGCTTCTGGGTGCCGATCACCGGCACCATGCTCCCTGACGAGCCCGGCATCGTGTTCGCACGCGGCGAGCAGCACGACGTGCCCTACATCACCGGCGGCAACAGCTTCGAGGGGACGATCTTTCGCGCCTTCCGGATGACTCCTGGCGACCACTTCGCCACCTTCGGTGAGCGCGAAGGACAGGCCCGAGCCCTCTACGGAGCGGACGCAAAGGCCGATGCCGACGCCGAGCGCATCGCCGCCGCCACCCTGTTCGGCGACCAGCGCTACGTCATCTCCGCCCGCTACCTCGCGGAGCAGATGAAGACCGTCTCCTCGCCGGCGCGCACGTACTACTTCCAGTTCGTCCCCGAAGCGCAACGCGAGACGTTCCCCGGCGCCCCCCACGGCTCGGAGGTCGCGTACGTCTTCGGTGATCCAGGCGAGCCCGGATCGGAGAACTACCGCGGCGACGACGGCGCCGCCCTGGCCGACGCGATGGCCGGCTACTGGACCCGTTTCGCCGCCACCGGCGACCCGAACGGCGACGGCGCCCCGGAGTGGCCGGAGTACGAGGCGGAGAGCGACACTTGGCTGGTGCTCGACGCCCCGAAGCCCAAGGCAACGCCCGGTGTGCTCAAGGACAAGCTCGACCTGCTGGAGGCGGTGTACCTGGAGCGGGTCGGCGTGGAGTGAGCGCGGCCGTTCCGCTAGACGTGGGGCCCGCCGCCGGACGCACTAGGCCACATCTCGAATTCGGCCAGAGCCGGCCATTCGACTCGCAGGGACCGCTTGTCGAACGGGAGCGCATCGCCCGGCACCTCGCTCCAGGGCGTGTCCAGAAGACCTGCGGATGACGCCGCCTGTGCAGCGAGCTTCAGGTAGCGGCGGAAGACGAGAACCGAGGGGAACCGACCCCTGTTCACGAGCCACAGGACCATGTCGCGTGGCCCCTTGGAGCTGTTACAGCTCTTGCAGGCGTAGCTGATGTTCTCCGCCGCGTCCGCTCCGCCGGTCAGCTTCGGAAGGACGTGGTCGAGCGTCAGCGGGCCTCGGGCGCCACAGTAGCAACAGGACGAACCGTGCTCGATCTTCGTTCTCTCGTCGTCCGTGAGCGGGCGCATGCTCATCGTTCCAGTCAGGTAGCCCTTACGGAACCGTCCGCGGATCATGTAGTGCAGCCGGCCGTAGCTGCTTGCGCCCTCCGTAAGGGCGGCGTGTGTCATGGCCAGATTCCCGTAGACCCACGCAAAGTGCTCCCGGAGCGTTTCCGCGTCGCCTGGCGCCTTGACCGGCATCTCAGGGTGGCTTCCCGACCGGCAACATCAACTGCTGCCGAGCGGTCTCTATGCGGCTCGGCGCTTCCGTCGCCGAGACTTGGGCTTCTCGGCCGCCGGTTGTCGCGGCCTTGACGCCACGTTGTTCGAGAACCTCCGCAAGTTCGTCAGGGTTCTTCGGATTCAGCCACGGGATGGCGCCAAGAGTCTCCAACGCGGCGAGTCCTTCCGAAGCGCCCAGGGTCGATCTCACGTAGACAGGACAGGCGGTACTCCGCTTCGAGTCGCCCAGATGCGCGACGGCACCGGCGCGGGTGCCGCCACCGTCCGTCAGGGCGTCGACGACGAGCGCCGCGTCGGCGAGACCGTAAACCGAGTGGTTCCTCTCCATAGCGTGACCGGGCAGGAACCGTGCCGCCGGGTCGTACGCCGAAACCAGGATCAGTCTCCCGTCAAGCAGGGCATCCCGATTGTCCCGGTGCGTCGCAGCCCGAGCGAGGTCGCTTGCCAGCACCCCACTCGCACGGCCACCGGCGGCGAGCGCTCCGCTCATGGCCGCACGGTCGACGCCCCGCGCGCCGCCGGAGACGACGGTACGACCGGCTTCGGCCGCCAGTTCGCCGACGTCGCGCGCGTACGCGAGCAGGTCCTTGGCAGCCGCCCGCGGGCCGACCACCGCAAGACCGCCGCAGTCGAGGAACGACCGCTCACCGCAACCATAGAGAACGGCCGGCGCGCCGCTGCCGAGGCGCCGTTTCAGCCGGCTGGGGTATCCGTCATCGGCTCGACTCAGGACCCAGATCGCCCGGGCCTGCCAGTTCTCCACTGCCAGGCTCAACTGCATTCCCCGTCCGAGTAAGGCCTCGATCCTCCCTGGGTCCAGGCTCTCAACCGCCGGATCGGCCGCGCCCAGACACTCGGACAGCACCGACCCCGCGTCTGCGCCCAGCAGGTCGGCCGGCGCCCGTTCGATCTCCCGCAGCCGCTTCGCCAACAGGTTGTACTCGCGGTTCAGCGAGAGGGGCTTCACCGACCGGTCGCCAGGAGCGCGGCGGCCCACGATCAGCGGCGCCGTCAGCAGCAGGATGGCCTTCGTGTTCGCTGATAACGACTCGCTCATCCGCTCCCTCAACCCTGCGCCAGCGCCAGCGGCCAGACCTCTCCGCTGCCGCGCTTCCTCAGCAGCCACGCGGCGACGGTGAACGTCCAGCCGGAATCAACGATGTCGTCCACAAGGAGCACCGGCGCCGGCGAAGGCGGTGCTTCCACGGCAAACGAACCCCAGACATTCGCCGCCTGCTGGGCCGAGTTCTCCATGGTCTTCTGTTCGGGCCGGTTCTCCGTCTTCAGCAGAACCGGCTTGAAGGGCAGCTCCAGTGCGGAGGCAAGCCGGGTCGCGAAGTCCGGCACGAGGTCCGGATGACGGAGCGACGGCACGCACGTGACCCACTCCGGTTCGGGCGCCCGGGGCCAGTTGCGCACCATTGTCGCGCAGGCCTCAACGAGCTCATCAGCAAACCGCCCCGACTCGTACTTTCCGCTTCTAACCAGCCGTCCCCACCCCGCGTCGTTCCAGTGGCAGAGCGCACGGCCAACTTCCGCCCTGTGCTCGGGCCGAATGAGCTTCCTGGGTCCTTTCTTGCGGGGTTCGATCACGGAGAACGCCCCCTTGAGGAACCTCACGGCCTCGCGTACCGTGTCTTGGCCGGGATCCGTTGGAAGCGGCGCGGCGGGGGCGGTCGCCTCGCCGACCTCGTTGGGGTCTCCGTCCAGGGCGCGGATCAGGAAGGCCATGTGGCCCGGCTCCAGGTCGAGGTACTTCTGGAGTTGCACCTGTTCCCGGCGACGGAGGGCGGTCAGTCGATCCACCCGCTCCCAGAACTCCTCGCCGAGTTCCGCGGCCGTCAGTTGCCAACGGCGTCCTTCCTTGACGATCGGCGCCGGCGACTCCAGCGACAGGATCTTCAACGCCTGATCCAGACGGCCGACTCGAATGTTGACCTGGCGCAAGAGGTCGGACCTCGACAACCCTTCCGACGCCTGCTCCAGCGCGGAGAGGATCTTTCGTGCCTGATCGCGGCTCGGAAACGCCGTGTCAATGAAGTGGTTCGTGATGTCCAGATCTTCCTGGCCGCCGAGCAGAACGCCCCAAGCCGACCGAAGCGCGCGCCCGGCCCGCCCAACCTGCTGATAGTAGGCGATGACGGACCCAGGGGCCTGATAGTGGATGACGAAACCGAGATCCGGCTTGTCGAAGCCCATGCCCAAGGCCGAAGTGGCGACCAGCGCCTTCACGTGGTTGTCGAGCAGCGCCTGTTCCAAGGCCGGCCGCTCCGGACCGGTGCGGCCCGTGTAGGCCTGGGCCTCGATCTTCCTGGTGCGAAGCCAGTCCGCAACCACCTCAGCGTCGCGGATCGTCAATGTGTAGACGATGCCGCTTCCCGGCATCCGCGGAACCTGCTCCGCCAACCACGCGAGCCGTTCAGCCTGGCTGCGCAGTCGGATCGTCTGCAGATTCAGCGATGGTCGATGCAGACCGCCCCGACGGACCGCGAGATCCGGTCCGAGCACCGCGTCCAGGTCTCCGACGACGCGGTCGTTGGCCGTCGCCGTCGTCGCCAGCAGGCGCAGATTGGGCGGCAGCTCGCGCAGGATCCTGCCGACCCGCCGGTAGTCCGGCCGAAAGTCGTGCCCCCAGTCGGAGATGCAGTGAGCCTCGTCGACGACGAGCAGGGAGATAAGCGACGCCACCGTGGCCAGAACACGTGAGACGAAGCGCTCGTTCCCGAGCCGCTCCGGCGAGATGAGAAGGATATCGACCTCGTCGCGCTGCACTGCCGCCTCGACCCGTTCCCAGACTTCCCTGTTGTCGGAGTTGATCGTCGCCGCCCGGACGCCCATCCGCTCGGCCGCTGCGATCTGATTCCTCATCAGCGCGAGCAGCGGCGACACCAGCAAGGTCGGCCCCATGCCCGCCTCGCGCAGCAACTTCGTCGCAATGAAGTAGACGGAGCTCTTGCCCCAGCCGGTCCGCTGAACGACCAGCAGCCGGCCGCGGCCCTCGACGATGTGCCGGATCGCTTCCTCCTGGCCGCTCCGGAACGCTGCCTCCGGCAGCGCTGCGCCGCGCCGGAGCAGGTCCAGCGCCCGCCCACCGTCGTAGTTCAAGACGTGCCAGTCCAGGCCAGCCGCGTCACGCCAACAACGCCTTGAACACGCCGTCCGCCGGATCGCTGTAGTACTCAATGTTGACCTTGGTCCACAGCTCGTCCGGCAGTTCGTTCAACGCTTTCCTTGCGCTGACCGGCATGAGCAGGGTCGCGGCACGCTTGTCGACGGCCAACTCCGCGATCGAGACGGGGTGCGTCAGCATGTCCAGGCTGCCGCCGAGGTTCAGCGGGCCGACGACAATCGCGCCGCCGCGGGTTCCGCGGTCCAGAAGCGCTCCGACCAAGGCGGCGAGCACCGGCATGCCGAGGCCGAGGCCCGACTTGTCGGCGTCGAAGGATCGCAGTTGAATCGAGTACTCGAAGCCGCGCGGGTCCCGTTGGCCGACCAGTTCCTTCGCCGCCCGGTAGAGGTTCTGCTCACCGACCTTGACGCTCTCGCGAAAGGCCGGGGGCACGGGGTAGTTCAGGATCTTCGCTCCGCTGCCCGGCCCCAAGGCGACTTCGATCCGGTACAGCCCGGCGCCAGTCTCACCGGCGCCGGGACCGATCGCCCAGACCTGCCCGGGCGGCAGCGGGTCGCTGTCGATCGCCTCGTCGCTGTGGAGTTCCGGCGTGGCAACGAACTGCTCCACCCCATCCACACCCAGCGTGAAGGAGAAGTGGGTGTTGCCGAACTCGCTCCTGAGACAGCGCTTCTGCTGCTCCTTCACGCGCCGGCGCGACTCCAGGGCGAGCCGCACGATCCACTCCATGTCGTCGTCTTCGACGGGCATCTCGGGGTCGGGGTGCAGGAGCTTCAGGAGGCCGGAACAGGTCTTGTTCACGGCCTCGATGTCCCGGCCGCTGAGCGCGCCGCCCCAGAAGACCCGGTTCTGCAAAGCCGTCAACCGGCTCGACTGCCGCGACTGGTTCCAGCACTCGCTCAGGAAGTCGGTGACCAAGCCGAAGTGGTCCGTCAGGTGATCGTCGGGACTCAGCTTCGGGAAGTCCCAGCCCGGCGCGTAGCCGTGAATCCGGTCGTGAAACGCGGTGTCGTCCCTCATCTCCTTCGGCAGGGGCGAAAGCAGGTGGCCGATCCGCTGCTGCTGCTCGACGTCGACATCGAAGTTGCCCACCATGACGATGCCGCCGTCGGCACGAATGCTCTCCTTGCCCCGGCTGAACTCGCCGGAGGCCATGTAGCCCTTCATGATGTTCACGCCGTCCTTCTGATCGAACGACACGCCGGAGACCTCGTCGAAGCAGACCACGTCGTACTGGCAGACGAGCCCGCGCTGGCCGTTCGCCATGTTGACGAACATCTTGGCGACGGTCGCCTTGCCGCCCGAGAGCAGGTGGGAGTAGGGAGAGATCTGCTGGTAGATATGACTCTTCCCCGTGCCCCGCGGGCCGAGTTCCACGAGATCGTAGTTCCGCTCGACGAAAGGGACCATCCGAAGAAGCGCGACACGCTTCGCTCGTTCGTCCAGCGCCGCCGGTTCGAGTCCGACGGAGCGGATCAGGAAGTCGCGCCATTCGTCAGTCGTGAAGCTCCGGCGGCCTCGGGCGAACGCCTCGAGAACTCGCGCATCGGCCATCTGAATCGGGCGCAGGGACTCGATCCGGAACGGGTTCCCGCGTCCGTCTGCCGCGACAACCGCGTCGTACTCCAGCGTGGCCTCAGCGTAGAAGCCGTCCGTCAGCATCCGCTGGTTCTCCTTGACGATGGAGTCCGCGACATCCACATCGCGCAGTCCCAGACTCGGCAGTTCGGCCACGTAGCGGTCGTTCTTCGCGTCCAGGCGGGCGCGGACGATGTCGATCAACTTGACCGAACCGTCCTCCCGAGCGCGCGACTTGAAGACCTCCTGCTCGCTCGGCCGCACCGTTCGCCCTTCGAGCTGCTGCTGCACGACGACGAGGCCTTCCTCGATCTCCTCCGCGTCAACGCTCGCGCAGTAGCGCCCGAGCAGGAACTCCACGACGTACGTCGGCACCGGATACTGCCGCGCGTAGCGACGCACCAGGTCCTTGCGCACCAAGTAGCCGGGGAATGCCTCCGCGGCGAGTTCGTCGAGGCGGTCCATCTCGAGATTCAGCGAGTTCACGAGTCCTCTCCCACAGCGGTTTCGCGGCGGTCGAGGATCCGACCCTCGTCATCGACCAAGACGAGAACGAGCCGCGATTGTTCGTGATCGTCATCGGCGAGCAGCAGGCTCGCCGAACCGTCAGCGTCGAGCGGCCTGACGGCGGTCGCGACCGACCGCCGCGGGTCGTTCTTGAGGCGAAGGTCCGCCGATACCCCTCCCGCCTCCGCAACCGCCACAACAAGACAGCGGAATCGGCGCCAGACGATCCTCCGTACCCGTGCCGCCGCTTCGCGCCGCAGGGCGGCCTGGACCGTGAGGTCGGGAACGAGGCACTCCTGGATGCTCAGGCCCCCGTGCGCATAGTCCTCCGACCGGCGAAACGCCCCGACCCCTCGCGCCGCCGCGAACGACTCGTTCGCATTCCAGTGCCACGGAGCGATCAGCGCATCGGGACGGGCGCCGCCCGCAACAACAGCGCAGCGCGCGCCCCGGCTAACGGTGAGATGCTGCGGCAGGTCGACCTTGGGCAGGCCGCCGGGCATCAGCAGCCAGCCGTGATCGGCCACCACCCGCACGGCTTTCCAGCCGACATCCAGTAGCCGGGCGATGCGATCCCTCAGAGCCGTCAGTTCGTCCCGTAGCTTGCGAGCGAAGTCGGCCGCATCGAGCTCGTGCCCGAGCTTGTCGATGGCGCCCGCTTCCGCCCAGCCGCGCGCGGGACTGCCGAGCGGCGCGTCGAGCGTTCCGGCGACCAGCACCTGGTAGCCGCGCTCCTCCATCGCCGCCCGGAGCGCCTCGGCTTCGACTCGCCGTCCCGTCACCTCGAACCTCGGTGCGAAGTCGCCGCCGAGCTCCGCCCCGATGATGTCGGCCGCCACCGGCGTCGCCGCCGGCTTGCCCGTGGCGGTAAGCGTGGGCAGCGCCGCCCAGCGATGCCGCAAATCCGTGCTGAAGCCGCGCGCCTCGAGCAATCCGGCCAGCGCGCGAGCCAGTTCGTAGCGCAGACCGTCGACGAACAGCAGGCACATGTCCTCGCGGGCTTCGACCGGCGGCTGCCCGCCCCGCCCGGGCAGAGCCTCCCGCTCGACCGCATCCTGGAAGGCCTGAGCGCCGTCTTCGAGCCAGGGCAGGAACAGGCGCCGGACGACCCCCGCTACGAGTTCCCGATCCGCGGCGCGAACGAGTGCCAGGGCATCGCGAGCCGCGGCATCGGCCTCCCACCCGTGCTCGACGTAGCCCCCGGCGATGTCGCCGGGAGTGGCGCCGGCCAGAGTCGTCCGCGCTTCTGCGGCCAGACGCGCTAGCGGCGCCAGCGCATCCGCCAGCGGCGCACGGTCGAGGCGCGCCCAGACCCAGCCGCGGCGGACGCCGTGTTCCGCCTCCAGTCCATCGACCCGCCGGCACGCCTCAGCGTGTTCGAGGCCACGAACCTCCGCCAGGGCAAGGCGGAGGCGGTCTTCCTCCGCGTCGTTCAGGTCGGGCCAGCGTTCCGGCTCGAAACGCAGCACACCCGACGGCCGGCTCCGCAACAGCACATCGACCACATGCGGGGAACTTGCGGGCGCCTCGAGGAACCGCTCCCATACCCGCGCCCATTCGCCCTCGCCGATACCCAGCCGTTCTCCGGCAGCGACGTCCGGGTCCATCTGCGGGTCGAAGTCGAGTTCCTCCCGGCAGCGGCTGCGGAAGGCGCTCCACCGCTCTGGACCGAGACGGGACCGCATCGCATCGCCTTTGCCAAGCCACTGAAGCACGTCGCGTAGCGGGTCGGGGCTCAGCACCCGGTAGAAGTAGTCCGCATCGAGACGCCTGCGTTCCAGCCGGTCTAGCGGCGCCACCGCAACCTCCGGCAGGGCCTGGAGCATGGCCCGCCTCGTGCCGGTGTCGGCCGCGACGTCCAGGCCGAGGGCTTTCGGAGAACTCAGAAACGCCCGCACCGTCCACTCACGCCCGTTCGGGTGCGCCCAGACCGCGCCGCGGTAGAGCAACTCGACCAGGGGCTTCAGGTGGTCCGGGCAGTCATCGCCGGCTCGAAGCTGCTGGCGCGAAACCCCGGGCAGATACAGGACGGGCGTTCGTCCGGCCGCCGGCGCGGAAGCCCCAGACTCGTCGTCCACGACTGCCCGCAGCCAGATCGCCGGGCCCATCCGCGCCGCTTGGTCGTAGCCGTCCAGAACCAGGAACTCGGGCAGCCGTTCCCGAAGCGCACCGACCAGACAACGCCACTCCCCGTCCGGGTCCGGCCAGAGCACCGCGGCTGGCCGTTCCTGACCATCCAGTGGGCCGCCCTTGTCACGGAGGGCGGCGATCAGGCGGCCGAGGACGGTTTCGGCCTGGTGTACGGCCTCGGAGGCGACTGATGCGGTGGGCATCGTCAACGCTCTCTCCGGTTCTCAAACCCTGTCCAGGCCGAACATCACTCGCGTGAAGGGGCCTTCCGTCCCCGCTTCGCTGACGAGTTCCGGTTCGGCCCCGTTGAACTCCCGCCTCCGACGGCGCATACCGAGGTCGCCGCCCTGAGCGACCATGAGGTGGCGAAGGGCATCGAGATCGAGAGCCTCCACACCCGCAGCGGGGACGAAACCCGGCCTGAGTCCGGTCGGAGTAACCGTGGCGCGAAGCAAAGCCCCGAAATCCTCCGGGGGTCCCAGCGCGGCGCCCCACCCGGAAACGCCGGCAGCGGTCATCACGCTGCCCCCTTGGAACGGCAACCCGGCCACTCTCTCAGGAGCACCTCGCCCGTGATCGGTGTCGGCGCTGCCTGACCAAGCTCGCGCAGAAACTGCGACGTTCCCACGGAGCGGACTCTTCCAGGGCGCCCCCCGGGCATCTGCAGCCTGTGGGCATCCTCACCGCGAAGACGAACGACGCTGGAGAGAATCAGGATCTTCCTTGTCCGCGTGAGCCCAACGTAGAGCAGGCGGCGCTGCTCTTCCAGGCTGTCGCGCCAGGAAACGCCATCCCCATCGTCTCTATCGATACGCGGCATGACACCCGCCACAAAGCCAGCGACCACGACCATGTCGGCGGTCAACCCCTTCGACTTGTGCAGACTCATCACTCGGACGTAGTCGACGTCGGTCGGAACTTCCGGCCGACCTACTCGAGTCCGAACTTGCTCGGCGAGTCGCTCAGCGCACACTGCCTCGCCCTCCTCCACCGAGAGGCTCCGCAACACATCCTCCGCCGTCGTCCGAAGAGCCTCGAAGTCGGCGTCCCCACTTGGGAAGACAGCGTCAACCAAGGCCCTGCCCGAGACCCCCTTCAAGGCGCCAAGCCTCGCGTGCAACTGCTGCAGACGATCCCGAAGACGCCAGGACTGAGGCCATGTGACTTCTCCCTCCCGCACGCCCGCCAGGACGTCGACGACCGAGGAGCCGGTGCTGTCGCAGTGTTCCCGCACTCGCTGCCATGCGGCGCAGCCGAAAGACGTCGCCGCCGACAGTCCACACCAGCATCTGAGCGCGACGACATCCTCCGGGTCGGCAGCCAGCGTCAAGAGGGTCAGCGCCTCCTCCGCCCTCGGGTTGCCGTTCTCCCCTCTGCTGCCGTCCAGTTCCTTCTCCCGGAACAGGCTTTCCGCCGGAACGCCGGCCTCCTGCAGAGCGTCCCTTACGGGGTTGGCAAAGACGCGGTTCGGCGCGAGCACGAGGACCTTTCCGGCCTCCACCTCTCCCGCGGCTATAGACGCGCGGACGACTTCGGCGAGGCCGGCCGCTTCCTGGGGGACGGTCTGCCACTGCACGACACGCACCCACGCTTTCCTCGCCTTCCGGTAGGGCAACAACTCGCGGTCGCTTCGAACCTCATTGTGGCCGATCAGGGAGTTCGCCATCGAGAGCACCTGGTGAGGACAGCGCCAACAGGTCGCAAGACCTGCATCCTCAGCCTGCGGATGCCTCGAACCGAAGTCCCTGAGCCCTTCCGGGTGCGCATGCTTGAATGAGTAGATGGACTGATTCTCGTCACCGACTATCGTCAGCTCGGCGTCCTCGGCAAGGACATCGATCACGGATTGCTCCGCCACATTGAGATCCTGGTACTCGTCCACGACGACATGACGGAACCGGAAACGCTCGGCCGCAAGCGGGTTGTGCTCCAGGTAGCGCAATGCCTCGGGCACCAACTCACCGATCAACATCGCGTCGTGAAACCGAAGCCAATCCAGCAGAGCAGCCTGAAAGGCCCCGTCCCGGGCCTCGTCCGGGAACCCCGGGAGATCCGTCTGCCGTCGCGCCCAAGCGGCTTCGTAGGCCTTGAGGAGCTTCCTCCGCTCGCCCAGCTTGCCGAACGCAGGACCGACGTCTTCGAGAAGAAAGCGGGTTTCATAGTCCAGCAGTGGCCTGGCGGTCCGGCCCGTGGCGGCAAGGACGTCCGCTCGCTTCAGCATGCTGAAGCACAGGCTGTGGATCGTCGTGGCCCGCACTGCAGCCACACGCGGCGCGTCCAGTTCATTCAGCTCGCGCTTGAGGTCTTCAGCCGCAACTCTGGTGAACGTGGAAACGAGAATCCTCGCGGGCGACACGCCTTCCTCAAGAAGCCGCGCGATCCGACGCATAAGGGCGAACGTCTTCCCCGTTCCAGGCCCTGCGCGGACGCGGAGTCGCCGGGCCTTCGACGCAGCGATGTCGTACGCCGGTCCCTCCAGACCATCATCCCAAGCCACGGTCTCCTCCGTTCGAAGGTACAGCCGGCACCGCAGCCTCGTCGTTTCGCGGACGCCCTAGCGCAGCCTTCTTCGCAGCCCGCGTATAGTGCAGGTCGTTCCAGCGACCACCATCGTACTCGGCTTCCGGCGACGCCTTGTAGTCGGTGCGGTCGGCCCCCGTGCCCTGGCCGGAGCATGAGTAGAACCAGGGGAAGTCATCCCTCGGCCGCAGACGCTCAGGCTCCGTGCCGCGATCCTTACCCCATTTGATGTTGGGTCTGACGCGGAGGATTCCGGCGCCCTTGCGGCCGCCGGACTGGAGTTCGGCGCGCATGAAGGGGCGGATGTTGAGTCTCACGCCGTCGTCGAGGTTCGGCGCCCAGCCGGCGGGTTGTTCGCGAAGCGGCCGCCAGCGGATGAAGAGGTCGTGTGGCGGCTCACCCTTCAGGATAAGTTCCAACTGGTGCTGGAGGTCGAGCGCGGCAGCGAGCCGGGCGTCGGCACCTTCCTCGCCTTGGCTCTGCGCTGCCCGCTGAAGGCCTATCCACTCGCCGAGATGGCGGTAGGCGAGCGCTCCGAGTGTGCGCCGGCCCTCGTCGGCCGGCCCACACAGGCGGTGGCAGTTGACGAGGGCGTGGAAGCCGTCCTTGCGGCCGTCCCAGACGTGCCAGACGAAGGGCCGGTTGCGGAACAGCCTGCAGTGCTCGGCGAAGAACCGGTCGCGGAGCCACTCGCTTAGGGACCTCGGTGCCTTCTGGCCATTGGCGGCGGCGGCAAGGAGCTGCCGCTCTTTCCCGTCAGACCACGCTTCGGCATAGGCGGCTGAGAGCAAGGCACGCAGCCGGTCCGCCGCCGGAAGTTCTCCGGCTACGGCCTGGAGGCAAACGATGCCGTCCACGTCGGCGAAATCGTGTAGTTTTCGGCATCGCTCGACCCATTCTCGGGATTCCGCCGCCAGTCGCATCTCCGAGTCGAGTTCGGCAGGCCAGCGGTAGCCGAGCAGGCGGGCAACCGCGACGTGGAGCACCGAAGCGTCCAGCCTGGGCGCGCCGTTGGCGGTCCACTTCGTGTCTTCGTCCCAAACGACCGAGCCGCACGGGTGGCCGTGGAAGAGCCACTGGGTCGGATCGTCGGAGTAGGGCTCGGGGAGGCCGTTCGGGTACTGTTCGGCAGCTACCTTAGTCCAGTGACCTAGATCGAATGGGACCTTCACCAGAGTGGCGTTGGTTACGTTCAGCTTCTGGTCGATCTCCCGCACGGCGCGCGCGTACTCAGGCGCGGAGCAGTAACACCATACTGACTCAAGGGGAGCATCCTCTTTCGGGAGAATCACCGCCACGTTGGAGTCGAACTTGGCCCCTGAGTACAAGGTCGCAGGCAACGTCGTCATCTGGCTGATGCCGATTCCCACTCGACCCCACGCTGCGTTGCCACGGCGGTCCGAATCGTGAAGCCTCTCTCGTCGAACGAGAGCATCCTCGCGGAGATGGCCGTTCTCCTCATCGAAGTAGATCACTCCCGAATGCCCACCAAAGAAACTCGGCTCGTCGACACTCGTTTGCTGCAAAACCCACTCCGGCGAGATGGGATGGAGCTCCCACACCATGCGACGAAAACGGGGCGAATCTCCGTTCAGTATGCCGGCCAGACCATGGGCATGCTCGGACAGAAGAACCTGAGCGGCCTCCCCGTAATCGAGCAGCCTGATCACGGCATCGGGATTGCGTCGCTGCTGCGCCTGCGGAATCTGCGAGACTGGCATTCCCCCACAAGTGCGCAGCAACTCCGCCTTCCGACGCGACGGAATCGGCTTCTCGCCGCCCAGCGCCGAGACGTCGATGCCGGCCATGCGCCAGTCGGCTTCGGGCCTCTCGGCAGACAACACGGCCATCGCGACGTTCACTACATGCCCGCCGATCGTTTCAAACGCGCCGGGTCCCAGCCGCGCCACGCATCGCCACGTCCGCTCGGCGAGCAGCAGCTCCCGCAACTTCCTGTAGCTGGTCAGGAACAGCCAGTTCTGAGGTGCAACGACCGCCTGAACGCCGCCGGCACCGAGCCACTGGAGGATTCTCGACACGAACATCGTCGCCAAGTCGGCTCTGGCGTCCGGATGGCTCTTGAGCGCAAAGTCCCGCAAGTTCGCGGCCTGCTTGCCGCGCGCCAGGTAGGGCACGTTCGTGACCACTAGGTCGTACTCGCCAGCCAGCAACCCGGCCGCGCGCGAAATCCCCTGCGCCGCAACTGCCCGCTCACGCAGTTCGTCGTCAGAGTCCTCTCGGGCGATCGCCCGGCTCAGCGCGCTCTCCGCGGTCGCATAGTCGGCTTGGTACAGGCCCTTCTCGACACTCTCCGGGTCGATCAAGGAACCCAGAACCGAGGCTTGCCCGAAGAGGTCGTGGAGGCGGTCGAGAGCGCCCTCCAGGGCCTGCTCCCTTTCCGCGAGCTTCAGCCACTCGCCCTTCGACGCGCCCACTGAAAGCCCGGTGCAAGCCACCTGAAGCGGCGGTAGCTCGACGGGGTAGCCCACCATCCTCCACGCCGCCAGCGCCAGGTTGAAGGCAGCGATCTGGGTGCAGCGCTGGTCGATCTCGAGTCCGAACAGGTTGTCCCGCAACACGGCACGGGCTGCATCCTCGACCCCGAGCCCCTCCTCTTCCATGCGCAGCCGCACCAGCAGCTCGAGACCCTCCACGAGAAAGTGGCCGCTTCCGCAGCACGGGTCCAGCACGCGAAGGTCGAGCGCCCGGCGGGGCCAACGGCGGTAGGCACCCGCCGCCGGCCGCCAAGGGCCAGTCGAGTCCTCGACTGCATCCTCGCCGTCGTCGCCGGACGGTTCGCGGACGAACCGTAGGTACTCGAAGTCGTAGCCGTCGAGGCCATTCCGCGGTGCAATGCGCACCGCTTCCGCGAGTTCCGCTTCGCTCGCGGCACACTCGGCCAGTTCGGGCCGCTCCGCCAGCAGCTTGCTGGCCCGCCAGGCGCCGATCGTGTTGTGGAAGAGGAACCGCCCCATGTAGTTCTCGGTGAACAACTGGGTCACCGCCGGCAGTTCATCCGCACCGATCTTCACGCCGGAGCGATTCACCTCGTCCTTCCGATCCGCCTGCCAGAACTGGTAGGTCCAGCCGAGGGCGTCGCCCGCCATGAACACCTCTGTCGGCAGGTCCTCCACGAGCCGCTCCAACCTCTGCCGCGTCTCCGGTGCCAGTGTCACCGCCAGCGCTGGATCATCGGGCCGGAAGATCCGTGGAAGCATCTCGGCCGCGAACCCCTCGGCAACCTGCCAGCCGTTCATTGCGCCCGTTTCCCGCGCCAGTTCCGCACACTCGTCGAGCGACACCGAGACCCGGGACCCCGACTCCACCAGCAACCCGGTCTCCGCCAGGAACCGCGCGAAGAGCATCCGGTGCCAGTGTTCGTAGGCAACCTCGTGAGCTAGCCACCCGACCTCCTGCGCTCCGCTTTCCCGGTCCCGTGCGTCGCCCAATTGTCGGCCGTGGGCGCGAAGGCGCCGCCTCAGTCCGCGCTCGTCCGCTGACATCGACTCGTGCGGCCGCGCCGCGTCCACCGCCAGCGCCCCAAGCGCAGCCCGCGCGCCGGCTTCGCCTTGGACGCGCGCGGCGCGAACGGCATTCTCTAACTGTTTGCGGAGTTCAGGCGTGAGAGCTTGGGTCACTTCAGGCCACCTCGCTCACAAGCGGTCGCTTAGGTCACAGGTGTCATCGGACTTCGGCCATCGCACCGGGAACTCACGCTCACTGACTCCGCACTTCCCAGCTTCCGGCTCAAGCTCCGCCAACTTGACCCGAATCTCCTGACTCCCGCTCCGCAGGAAGTCCAGGTAGGTCACTAGGTCGTCGGGTCTGGAGGAACACGGCAGCATGACCGCGAAGTCGTTGTCATCTCCAAGCGGCACTCGCACGATTGCCGCCCACGGCTGCCCCGAGCCCGTCCAGGCGAACAGCAGGGACCCGTCCGCTATCGTGCCGCCTACACCCCAAGCGCCGCCCTCCAATGGCCGCACGGCGTGAACCCACTCGCTCAGAATGGGCCGGGCGAGCTCCTCCGCCTCCCGCTGCGAGGAGCCGACTGTCTCACGGAAGATCCGTCCGAGAACTCCGTCACCAACAAGATGCCCACTGCACGAGAGAGCGTACGAGTACCCCAAGAGCGCGAAGAGAGTCAGGTGCGCCGACTTGATCACCGAGACCGCGACCGCCACGCTCAGGTCCGCTGTCGTCTCGATGCACCAGTCCTCACCGAGCGTGCGTTCCACTTCTTCTGGCGTTCTCTTCAAGGGGTCTTCAGGTTGTTGTGTGGGCAAGGGCGTCGTGGGTGGCCGCCTATCGGCCT
>JAPOXA010000094.1 GCA_026707325.1 Acidobacteriota bacterium
GTCGAAGCGTCCGTCCACGTCAACTCGACCGACGTCGAACCCGTGGCCGAAACCGCAACCCCCGTCGGCGCCGCCGGCGGCGGGTTCGCCGGAACTTCCGTCACGCTGAGCGTGACGGCCCTGGTCGCGGTGAGCGGGGCGTCGCCGGGCTCGGAGGCGACGACGTTGAAGGCGTAGCTGGTCTTCTGCTCGTGGTTGAGCACCGTGCCGGCGGCGAGGGAGATCTGGCCCGCCGAGCTGATCTCGAACGCCGAGGCGTCGGCGCCGGTGAGCGAGTAGGTCAGCGCCGCGCCCTCGGGGTCGGTCGCGGTGACGGGCGAGCCAATGTCGCCGGTCGTCCCCTCGGGCACGCTGAGGGCGAGCGCCGCGGCGGACGTGAAGGCGGGCGCCTCGTTGACGTTGGTGACGGTGACCGTGATGGACACCTCGCCCTCTATGCCGTCCTCGTCGGCGGCGGTGACGGTGACCTCGTAGGCGTTGTCCTCGTCGGCGTCCTGCGGGTCCTCGTGGTCGCGGGCCACCATCTTCAGCACGCCGGTGCCGCTGGCGATCGTGAAGTCCGCGGCGTCGTCGCCGGACTTCGTCCAGGTCACCGCGCCGGTGTGGCCGGTGGTGGCGGGCGTGGGGGAGGTCCAGGCCGCGTTCTCCGCCACGGAAGCGTCGGCGAGGCCGGAGACGGTCAGCGACTCCGCCACGTCCGTGACGGCGAGCGTGACGGCCCTGGTCGCGGTGAGCGGGGCGTCGCCGGGCTCGGAGGCGACGACGTTGAAGGCGTAGCTGGTCTTCTGCTCGTGGTTGAGCACCGTGCCGGCGGCGAGGGAGATCTGGCCCGCCGAGCTGATCTCGAACGCCGAGGCGTCGGCGCCGGTGAGCGAGTAGGTCAGCGCCGCGCCCTCGGGGTCGGTCGCGGTGACGGGCGAGCCAATGTCGCCGGTCGTCCCCTCGGGCACGCTGAGGGCGAGCGCCGCGGCGGACGTGAAGGCGGGCGCCTCGTTGACGTTGGTGACGGTGACCGTGATGGACACCTCGCCCTCTATGCCGTCCTCGTCGGCGGCGGTGACGGTGACCTCGTAGGCGTTGTCCTCGTCGGCGTCCTGCGGGTCCTCGTGGTCGCGGGCCACCATCTTCAGCACGCCGGTGCCGCTGGCGATCGTGAAGTCCGCGGCGTCGTCGCCGGACTTCGTCCAGGTCACCGCGCCGGTGTGGCCGGTGGTGGCGGGCGTGGGGGAGGTCCAGGCCGCGTTCTCCGCCACGGAAGCGTCGGCGAGGCCGGAGACGGTCAGCGACTCCGCCACGTCCGTGACGGCGAGCGTGACGGGCGTGGAGTCGCCGTTGGCGTTGGTGGCGAGAACCCGGAACTCGTACTGGGTTCCGGCGGTGAGACCGCTCACGGTGGCCGAAACCGCGTCGGCGGGCGTCGTGGCGAAGGTCGTCCAGGCAGAGGCCGTATCCTCGCGGTACTGCACCTTGAAGCCCGTTTCGTGGGAGGCGTTGTCGGTCCAGGAAAGGGCCGCGCTCGTCGTGGAAGGCATGGCGACCGAGAGGCCGGTCGGCGCGGCCGGTGGCATCCGCATGATGACCGTGCCGCCGCGGGAGAGTCGGGAGGCGTCCGTGTCGGTCGACTGGAGGAAGGACGTGACCCGGAACTCATAGATCGCGCTCGGCGTCAGCCCGGTCACGACCGTAGACGTCGCGTCGGCGGCGACGTCGGAAGACGACCAGGCGCCCGGGGACTGGCCAGCGGTTCGTCTCCGGCGTTCCACGCGGAAGCCGCCTTCGTTGGCCGAGTTGTCCCTCCAGCTCACGTTGGCGCTCGTGGACCCGGCGCCGCTCGCGGCGACGTTCTGGGGTATGGCGGGTCGCGGAAAGGAGCCAACGGTCGCGATGTTGCTGGGGCTCGAGCTTCTGGTGGAGCTGATGAAGGCGTACACCGCGAAGAAGTAGTTCTGGCCGGTGAGTCCCGTGTCCGTCGAGGTGGCGTTTTGGGGCGGGCTCTTCAGGTAGGACCAGGTGTCGCCGTCGGCGTCGCCGGTTTCCTGGTAGTAGACGTCGAACTCGACCTCGTCGTCCGAGTTGTCTTGCCATTCGAGAAGCCAGCTCCCGGAACTTCTCCGGGCGGTCAGGTTCGACGGGGCCGACGGGCCCGTTCGTCGACTCGCCGCGTCGCTCGCGGCCGACCCGTTCGCGTTCCGGGCGAGGACCCGGAAATCGTAGTCGGTGCTGCCGGCCAGGTTGCCCACGGTCCAGGAAGTCCAGCCGACCTCGGTCGTCGCGACGGCGGCCCAGGATCCTCCGCTCTCGCGATACTCGATGTCGAAGCCGGTCTCGTCGTCCGAGTTGTCGGTCCACGAGAGGCCCACGCTGGTCGAGTTCGCGCTCGTCGTCGTCAGCCCGGACGGCGCCCTGGGCGGACCGGGAGTGCTGGCCGTGGCCACGTTGCCCGGCGACGACAGGCCGTTCGACGAGTGCTTCGCGAGAACGCGGAAGGCGTAGTCCGTTGCGGCCGCCAATCCGGTGACCGTCGTGGACGTGGCGTCCGCCGCGGCTTCGTCGCCGAACGTCGTCCAGGCGCTTGCCGTCGCCAGCTTGTACTGGATCACGAAGCCGGTCTCGTCCGACGACTCGTCCTTCCAGGAAAGAGCGACGCTGGTGGCGCTGGCGGCGGTGGCCGTCAGCCCGGTCGGCGGAGGAGGAGGCATCGTTCGCGACACGGTCGAACTGGGGGTCGAGCCGTTGGAGTTTCTGGCCGCCACCCGGAACTGGTACGTCGTGCTCGCCGTCAGGCCGGTGACGGTCGCGGACCGGGCGTTCCTCGGCGCGGTCGCCGTCGCCCACGCGGTCGAGAGGGTCCGGTACTGGAGATCGAAGCCGGTCTCGTCGGTGGAGTTGTCGGTCCAGGTCACGGTCGCGGTGGTGGACCCGGTCGGAGTGACGGAGACGCCGGAGGGCGCTGCCGGCGGGTCGCTGGTTCCTCCAGTCGAGACGATGTTGGAGGGCGTCGAGTCGCCGTTGGCGTTGGTGGCGATGACGCGGAACTCGTAGGCGGTTCCGGCCGCGAGTCCGCTCACCGTCGCCGAGGTCGCGTCGGACGGCGCGGGCGAGACTGCGGTCCAGGTCGCCGACGATCCCGCGCGGTACTGCACCTTGAAGCCCGTTTCGTGGGAGGCGTTGTCGGTCCAGGAAAGGGCCGCGCTCGTCGTGGAAGGCATGGCGACCGAGAGGCCGGTCGGCGCGGCCGGTGGCATCCGCATGATGACCGTGCCGCCGCGGGAGAGTCGGGAGGCGTCCGTGTCGGTCGACTGGAGGAAGGACGTGACCCGGAACTCATAGATCGCGCTCGGCGTCAGCCCGGTCACGACCGTAGACGTCGCGTCGGCGGCGACGTCGGAAGACGACCAGGCGCCCGGGGACTGGCCAGCGGTTCGTCTCCGGCGTTCCACGCGGAAGCCGCCTTCGTTGGCCGAGTTGTCCCTCCAGCTCACGTTGGCGCTCGTGGACCCGGCGCCGCTCGCGGCGACGTTCTGGGGTATGGCGGGTCGCGGAAAGGAGCCAACGGTCGCGATGTTGCTGGGGCTCGAGCTTCTGGTGGAGCTGATGAAGGCGTACACCGCGAAGAAGTAGTTCTGGCCGGTGAGTCCCGTGTCCGTCGAGGTGGCGTTTTGGGGCGGGCTCTTCAGGTAGGACCAGGTGTCGCCGTCGGCGTCGCCGGTTTCCTGGTAGTAGACGTCGAACTCGACCTCGTCGTCCGAGTTGTCTTGCCACTCCAGAAGCCACTTCCCGGAGCTTCTCCGTGCGGTCAGGTTCGACGGCGCCGCCGGGCCGGTCCGTCGACTCGCCACGTTGCTCGCGGCCGACCCGCTCGGGTTCCGGGCCACGACCCGGAAGTCGTAATCGGTGCTGCTGGCGAGGTTGCCCACGGTCCAGGAGGTCCAGCCGGCCTCGGTCGTCGCGACGGCGGCCCAGGATCCTCCGCTCTCGCGGTACTCGACGTCGAAGCCCGTCTCGTCGTTCGAGTTGTCGGTCCACGAGAGGCCCACGCCGGTCGAGTTCGCGCTCGTCGTCGTCAGGCCGGAGGGAGCGGTCGGCGCGCCGAGCGACGAGAGCGACGCGACGTTGCTGGAGGCCGAGAGGGCCGCTCCGTTCTTCGCGAACACCCTGAACTCGTAGTCGACGCCGCTGGTCAGGCCGGTCACCGTGGCCGAGGTGGCGTTGGCGGCGGGTTCGGTCGGCCAGTTCGTCCACGACTGCTCGCCGACGACGCGGTACTGGACGAGAAAGCCCGTCTCGTCGGAGGAGTTGTCCGCCCAGGACAGGTCCACGCTGGTTGCGCTCGAGACGGTCACCTTCAACCCGCTCGGGGCCGCGGGGACCTTGGTGGAGACGGTTAGCGGGTCGCTCCGGGCCGTGCCGTGGGCGTTGGTCGCGCCGACGCGGAACGTGTAGGCCGTGCCGGCCGTCAGCCCCGTGATGGTGGCGGTCTCCGCGTTCGCCGGCAGGCCGGTGCTCGACCATGCGCCGGCGCCCGCTCGGTGCTGAACCTCGTAGCCGGTCTCGACGATGGCGTTGTCGGTCCACGTCAGGCGGACCCGGTTGGAGTCCAGGGCGGCGCCGGCGAGGCCGCTCGGCGCGGTGGGCGGTCCGTCCCCCGGGGTCCGCGCGGACCACACGTTGCTGACGTTGGCGCCGTGCGCGTTCTTCGCGGCGACGCGAAACGCGAGGCGCGTCGCCTTCGGGAGGCCGATGAGGGTCGTGGAGGTCGTATTCGCCGCGAGCGTGGCCCCGATCTTCGCGTCGTCGGCCCAGGACTCCAGCCAAGTCCGGTACTGCACCTCGAACGAGTCTTCCGCCGACGAGTTGTCCTTCCAGGTCAGGCTGATCTCGACGGTGGCGCCGTCGAGCGCGGCGGCGCCGGTGAGTTCGGACGGCGGGGCGGGAGGCAGGTAGTCGCTCATTTGGGCGGCGGAGCCCACGGTCTGCCGGAGCGCGCGTTCGTTCTCCCGCTGGTCCTGGATGCCGAGGTTCCAACCGTTCGGCGTCACCCGCACGGTGGAGAACCAGGGTTCGCGGACGTAGTTGTTCGTGCCGTAGCTCATGATCGTCGCGATGTCCGGGTTCGGGCCGGTGTCGGTGTGGCCGAAGGCGTAGGGATACACGGCCTGGGCGGCCGTCAGGGCGCCCCCCCCTTCGGGGTCGTGGTTGCCTCCGAGAACGTGGCCGATCTCGTGCGCGAAAACGGAGTTCGCGCTGCGGTTGGAGTCGTCGCAGGCGAGGTTCGCGAACCCGAAGGCCCACGGCGACATCGTCTCGGCGGTGTGATCCTTGGACCGGAGGTAGGCGGCGCCGCAGCGGGCCCAGTTCGAATTGTCGTAGGTGAAGAGAATCACCACGTCCGCCTCGTGCGTCTCGCGAAGCAGCTTGACCGCCGCGTGCTCGTTGATGGGGTCGAGCCAGTCCCTGCCGCTCCTTGCCGCGGTGGACAGCTCCGGCGGCGCCGGGGCCGCGTGAGCGAGATGAAGCGTCGCGCCCAGGTTGCCGTTCCGATAGACGGAGTTCGTGTAGTCGACGGCGGCCTGAACGGCGGCGGCGTCCGAGACGGTCCAGTAGTTCGAAGCGTCCGCGTTGTACAGGACGAGCACATCGAGCCGGTGTGTCGGATCGGAGGTCTGCCGGACCGCGATGCCGGCGGGAGCGCGGTCGTTCGAGGGGCGCCCCTCTTCGGCCGGTGGCGGGCCTCGCGCGCCGGGTTCCCGGGGCGGTGCCCGCGCTTCGCACTCCCGCAACGCGGCGACCTGGGCTTGAGGGCCGCCTTCGGTGACCGTTCCGGCCTCCCCGCGGGCGGTCAGCTCGAACTTGAAACGGCCCGATTCGCCGTAGACGCCGATCAGTTGGTCGTCATGGAGCGTGAACAGGACGGTCTCATGGGTCTCGCCCGCGATGCGGCCGGCCCAGAGCGCGTCGCCGCGGCCGCGATCCTCGAACACCGAGCGCTCCGCCTCCAGGACGCGGCCGTCCGGCGTCGGAAGCTCCAGCGAAGGCGGACCGCTACGAAGAAGGTCGAGGTCGACCACTACGTCGAACCGTCGCCCGAACGCTTCCGGGACATCCGACGTCGTTGCCGCCGCCGCGCGGCGGCTGGCGAGAGAATCCTGGAATCGGACGAGGAATTGGCCGAGCAACTCCGCCGGAACGAAGCCGGTCAGGAGGGCTGCGGCGATTGCAGGGGACGCGGTGCTGCCGGGGAAGGAGGGTCTCCGCCGTCCGCTCTCGCTTCGCGAGCCGCGCGAACCGTTCCGCATGAGTGTCTCTGGTCGAATGGAGTTCGACTGCGTCCCCGAAACGACGTGTCGGCGTTCCCTCAGGGGCGCGGCCTGCCCTCCGGAGGTGTGCCGGAGCCGGCCGCTACCGCCCGGAAAGGGCGCGTAGCCGCCGGCCGTGAACCCGCTCCGACACCGGGGAGCGCTCGTCCCCGCTCGTTGCGGGGCTCACGGAACCGGGAATCCGGTGCGAACCGCAAACGATCAGAGTATGCAGCCCCGCCCCTGGCAAGGCAAGACCGGAGGCCGGCGGGGACGCCGCCGAGGCCGGCCGCCGCCGCGCAACCTCCTACGCGGCCTGCTCCCTGGTCGAGAGGAACCGGATTCCCGGCGCGTTCTCGGCGGCGCGGTCGAGCCAGTAGCGGTTCGCGGCCAGGAACAGCGGGTCGCCGTTGTGGTCGTGGGCGACCTTCGCCTCGTTGCGGCGGACGAAGTCGCGCACTATGCGGTCATCGTCCGCCTCGATCCAGCGCGCCAGGGACATCGCCGTCGATTCGAAGCGCACCGGCACCTCGTACTCGGTGCGTATGCGGTCGGCCAGCACGTCGAACTGGAGGGTGCCGGCGACGCCGACGATCCAGTCGTTTCCCTCCCGGGTGCGGAACACCTGCGCCACGCCCTCTTCCGCGAGCTGGAGCAGGGCGCGGCCGAGATGCTTGGCCCGTAGCGGATCCTCGGGCCTGACCCGGCGCAGGAGATCGGGGGCGAAACTGGGAACGCCGACGAAGTGGATCGGCTCGCCGCTCGACAGGGCGTCGCCGATGCGCAGGTTGCCGTGGTTCGGGATGCCGATGATGTCGCCGGGCCAGGCCTCCTCGGCGAGTTCCCGGTCCCGGGCCAGGAACAGGACCGGGTTGTGGATGTTCAGCGTGCGTCCGCTGCGCGGATGGAACAGCCGGATGCCGCGATGGAAGCGCCCCGAGCACAGCCGTACGAAGGCGATCCGGTCACGGTGCTTCGGGTCCATGTTCGCCTGGATCTTGAACACGAAGCCGGTGACCGTCCCTTCGCCCGGTGCGACCGTTCGCTCGGCCGCCTGCTGGGGCTGTGGCGCCGGCGCGTGGCGGGCGAGGCCGTCGAGCAGCGATCCGACGCCGAAGCTGCGCAGCGCGCTACCGAAATAGACCGACGTCCGATTGCCCTCGAGATAGGCGGCGGCCTCGAACGGCGGACAGAGCTCGCGCACCATCTCGACTTCCTCGCGCAGCTTCGCCGCCGGTCCGCCGCCGATTGCCTCGTCGATGGCGGGGGAGTCCAGGCCGGCGACGATCCGTTCCTCGCCGCGCCGCTCCCTGTCCCGCTGCTCGACCAGGACGAGCCGGTCGTCGACGAGGTCGTAGCAGCCCTTGAAGCCGCGGCCCATGCCCACCGGCCAGGTCATCGGAGCGACCTCCAGTTGCAGGGTGTCGGCGATCTCGTCGAGCAGATCGAACGGGTCGCGCACGTCGCGGTCCAGCTTGTTGATGAAGCTCGTGATCGGCATGTCGCGCAGGCGGCAGACCTCGAACAGCTTTCGCGTCTGCGTCTCGATGCCCTTCGCCGCGTCGAGGACCATGACCGCCGAGTCGACCGCGGTGAGGGTCCGGTAGGTGTCTTCGCTGAAGTCTTCGTGGCCGGGCGTGTCCAGCAGGTTGAACGTGTTGCCCTCGTACTCGAAGGTCATGACGGAAGCGCTGACGGAAATGCCGCGCTCGCGCTCCACCTTCATCCAGTCCGAGCGGGCCCGGCGAGCCTCGCCCCGGGCCTTCACCGCGCCGGCGAGCTGGATCGCGCCCGAATAGAGCAGCAGCTTCTCGGTGAGGGTCGTCTTGCCCGCGTCCGGATGGGAGATGATGGCGAAGGTGCGGCGGCGGGCGACCGCTTCGGCGAGGTTGGTCATGGCGGGAGTCCCTGGCGGCGCGGGAGTCTATAGTCGGGCGCCGTGCAAGAATGCGCGGCCGTTCCGTCTGGTCCAGATACCGGTCTCCCGAGGTAACCGCATGAGTGATCTGTCAGCATTTCGAGAAGAGGCCCGAACCTGGGTGGAGGCGAACGCGCCGGAGTTCCTGCGCGGCAAGGCCTCGGACCCGAACGCCTGGGCCGCCGGCGGCCGCAAGGCGCCCTTCATCTATCCGGAGAGCCGCGACTGGCTGCTCGCCGCGGCCGATCGGGGATTCTCGGTGCCGACCTGGCCCACGGAGTACGGCGGCGCCGGCCTCTCCCGGGACGAGGCGCTCGTGCTGCACGAGGAGATTGGCCGCCTCGCGCTGCCGATGCCGCTCACGGGCTTCGGCTACAGCATGATCGGGCCGACGCTTCTCGATCACGGCACGGAGGCGCAGCGGGCGGAACACCTGCCGAAGATCGCGCGCGGCGAGATCCGCTGGTGCCAGGGCTACTCCGAGCCGAACGCCGGCTCCGACCTGGCGTCGCTCGCCACATCGGCGGTGCGGGACGGGGACTTCTACGTGATCAACGGCCAGAAGATCTGGACGTCCGGCGCGGACCAGGCCGACTGGATCTTCATGCTGGTGCGCACGAACCCGGACGTCAAGAAGCAGCGCGGGATCACCTTCATCCTGGTCGACATGGAGTCGCCCGGCGTGGAAGTGAGGCCGATCCGGCTGATCAGCGGCGCTTCGCCGTTCTGCGAGACCTTCTTCCACAACGTGCGGACGCCGGTGCACCAGGTCATCGGTGAGGTGAACAGCGGCTGGACGGTGGCCAAGGCGCTGCTCGGCCACGAGCGCACCTCGATCGGCGGCATGGGGCGCGGCGGCGCCAGAGCTTCGCTGCCAGGTCTTGCGCGCGACTACGTCGGCGTCGACGAGAACGGCCGGATCGACGACCCCGCGATTCGGGAACGCGTGACCCAGTGCGAGATGGACGCGATGTCCTACGGGTTGACGATCAAACGGCACGGCGACGGGCTGGAGGCGGGCCACAAGCCCGGCCCCGAGAGCTCGATGTTCAAGTACTACGGGACGGAGCTCAACATGCGCCGCGAGGAGTTGATGCTCTCGATCCGGGGCCCCCAGGCGCTGGGCTGGGAAGGTGAGGGCTTCGAGCCGGCGGAACTCAACCAGACCCGCACCTGGCTTCGGTCGCGGGCGAACAGCATCGAGGGCGGGACGTCGGAGATCCAGTTGAACATCATCGCCAAGCGCGTGCTGGGGTTGCCGGACTGATGGCTTCGCTGGTCCTCACCGCTCCCCAGGAGATGCTGGCCCGGACCGCGGCCGAGCTCGTTTCGAAGCACGGCGGAGTCGACCGCCAGCGCCGGCTCCGCGACGAGGGCGCCGAACTCGGTTACAGCCCCGAGGTCTGGGCCGAGATGGCGGATCTCGGCTGGCTCGGCATTCCCCTGTCGGAGGAGCACGGTGGCCTCGGCATGGGCATGGCCGAGACCGTGCTCATCACGGAGGCGATGGGCCGCGGTCTGGCGCCCGAACCGTTCGTGTCGGCGGTCGTCTTCGCCGGCGGGCTGCTGGCGGACGCCGGCAGCGCGGAGCAGCGGGCCGCGTGGCTGCCGCCCTTGATCGACGGGGAGAAGCGCCTGGCGCCGGCGCTGCTTGAGGCGGGAAGCAGGTACGGACTCGACCGGGTCGAGACGCAGGCGCGGACGAACGGCGACGGCTGGTCCCTCTCGGGCGAGAAGGTCCAGGTAGTCGGCGGCGTCGGCGCCGACGGCTTCCTGATCGCCGCCCGAACGGAGTACGGCGACAACGGTCTGACGCTCTTCCTCGTGCCGGCGGAGGCGAACGGTCTCGAGGTGGTGGCTCAAGGCCGGGTCGACTCTCGCAACTCGGCGATTGTCCGGCTGAGCGCCGTTCACGTGGCGGCCGGCGCCGTCCTGGGCGCCGTCGGCGGCGGCCTGGAACCGCTCGGCCGGGCCGTGGACCGGGCCACGGTGGCCGTCTGCGGCGAGATGCTCGGGCTGATGACGGAGGCCTTCGAGCGGACGATCGAGTACCTCAAGTCTCGCAGCCAGTTCGGCGTCCTGATCGGCACCTTCCAGGCGCTCAAGCACCGGGCCGCGAGGATGTTCGTCGAGATCGAGCTCTCGCGTTCCACCGTCATGGCCGCGGCCCGGGCGCTCGACGAGGGCAGCGACGACGCGGAACTCCAGGTCTCGAACGCGAAGGCGCGCTGCTCGGACGCCCTGATCCTGGTCACGAACGAGGCCCTGCAGATGCATGGCGGCATCGGCATGACCGATGAGCATGACATCGGCCTGTTCATGAAGCGGGCCCGGGCGCTCGAGTTCGCCTTCGGTGACGCAGCCTTCCACCGCCAGCGCTTCGCTCGCCTGCGCGGCTTCTGATCGGTGCCCGCTTTCAGAGCCAGTTCGTATCTCCGGCTTGGAGAGCGCGCTTGCTACCGTTACTCGCCTCCTCGCTCGGGAACCGGAACCGACTCCGCCAGCGTGACCATGCCGCCGGCCGGCGCCGCCGCGTGGACTTCCGCGATCGCCCACATGGCCAACGCCAGCAGCACGCCGGCGAGCAGCGGATCGCCCCACCGCGACCGTGCTCGAACGATCTTGCGGAAACGCCTGGCGCGGCGCGCCTCACGCTGGAGTCGCGCCACGTCGAGCGAGCGGGAATAGGGGTTCATGCTGCCTCCCTTGCGGCGGCGTCGCCCGCCGCCCTATGGTGCTCGGTTGATGCGATTGGTGGAGGACGCCGCGACGACGAGCCGGCTGCTTTCTTCAGGCTCCTGATTTCGGAGGGAGAGCATGAGCGAGACGTCGGACCACCTTGGTCCTTTGCAGCTGCCCCGCGCGCCGCGACCTCCACCCCGAAATTCTGAGGCAGAAAATCGAACAGGGAAAGGACACTGGTTAGCGGATTCCGGCCAGATCTGCGCAAGACCGGCCAGATCCCGGCACGTCCTGGGAGTTCAGCGTCCGGTCGCGCCTTGCTTGCGGTGCCCTCCGAAGGAGAAGTAGGCGCCCATCTGGAACAGGAGGATGTCCTTGCCGCCCGAGACCTCGCCGTGGTGCGCCATAAGGCGGGCGCCGTGGCGCCGACCGAACGTGAGACTCAGCCCGGCCGTCGGCGATGTGTCTCCTCCGTCGTACTCGACGCCCGCCCGCAGCGCCGGGCGAACGAGCCAATCCGATGACCCGAGCCGAACCGAAGCCCCGATCCGGTTGGCCGAGCCGGCGAAGTCGGCGCAGCGATAGGTCTCGACCATGCCGTAGACGGACACTGGCCCCGCGACTCTCCCCTCGATGCCGACGTACTCTCCGGGGCACGCAACGCTGTTGCCGCCCACCAGGCCGGCCTCGAAGATCAGCCGGACGGACGGTTCCGGCGCCATCGGCGCCTCCAGGGTCTCCTGCGCCAGCAGCGGCATCGACCCCAGGCACAGCAAAGCAAACGTCCCGATTCTCAATCGTGGTTTCTCTGCTCGCAAGGATACCCTGACGCCAGGAATCCGTCGGCGCGCCATGGCGGAGCTCCACACGCGGGCCAGCCGGAAACGCGGCCTCTCCGACTGTCCTGGAGGTAGACCCTGGTCCCGTCGGACTGGGTGGCGTCGGGCAGACGCTTCACACGGCGGTGGGCTGGGATTCACAGTTCGAACCGCAGGCCGATGCTGAGGATCCGGCCCAGGGGGTTGTGGGTCGACGGGTCGTAGTTCAGTTGACGGAAGACGCGAGGGGGATCTTCATCTGCGACGTTGAGGATGGACGCGAAGAGCGTCACCCTGTCGCCCGGGATGGTCCAGGAGACGTGGAGGTCGTGGGTCGCGAAAGCGTCGATGGGGTAGTTGTCGCCCCAGGGGGCAGGGGCGTCGTGGACGTAGGAGTCCGTGTAGTTCAGATGCCACCGGCCGGTGAACGAACCAAACGTGTAGCCGGCGAAGAGACGGCCCTTGAACTCCGGCAGCGCGCGGGCGAGGGACGTGTCGTAGTTCAGCCGGCCCTTCGCGTCGTACGGCTCGCCCAGGTCCCAGCCGTCGATGTGCCAGGACAGTGTGGTCGTGCCTGAGACCCCCATAGTCAGACGTCCCGGGCCCGCGTTCGTCTGGAAGTCGGCGCGGAAATCGATGCCGGCGGTGTCGATGTCCGGTCCGTTGACGATCCGCACCGCGAGTGCGTCGAGGTTCTCGAGGCTGGGGACGCCACCGCTGATGGTCAGTCCGTCGAACCAGGGCGAGGCCTCGTCGCACAGCGGGTGGTTCGCGGGCGGGCAGGCGAGGCCGAGGATGGAGTTGAAGGGCTGGATGACGAGCGGGTCGGTGAAGTCGTAGCGCCAGTAGTCGACGGTGGCGAAGACCCGACCGCTGCCGCCGCCAAGGCCGCTGCGCTCGAACACGAGGCCCGTGTTGAGCGTCGTGGCCGACTCCGGGTCGAGTGCCGGGTCGCCGTGGATGTGGATCGGCTTGAAGGTGCCGATGCGGCCGATGAAGAACCGCGACGTATCGGCGATTCCATCGATCGTCTGGTTCAGCGTCGGGCCCCGGAAGGTCGTTCCGAAAGAGCCGCGGAGCGCCAAGGCCTCGCTTGCCTGCCAGCGCAGAGCGAACTTGGGGTCGAGGCTCGAGCCGACGTCTCCGCCGTAGTCCTCGAAGCGGACCGAGACCTGGCTTTCGACCGAGGGAGCGAGCGGCAACGAGAGTTCGCCGAACACGGATCCGATCCCGCGATCGTCCTCGATCGGGAAGGCTGGCGGCAGGTAGGCGAACACGCCTTCGCGCTTCTCGCACGTCGTGATGTCCGGGCCCCCCGGGCACGGGTAGATCGCGATGTCGTGCAGGGCGCCGCCCCGCGGCGTCGGCGCACCGATCGTGTATGGATTCAGCTCGTAGGTCTCGCCGCGCCACTGCACGCCGGCCGCGTACTCCGCCGCGCCGCCGGGAAGGCTCCAGTCCAGCAGACCGCTGGCCACCGCTTCCACGACGAGCAGCGAGGTCTCGCCCCGGTTGCCGAGGATCGTCGTCAGGTAGTTGTGCAGCGGGCCGTTGTCGAAGGCCGGGTCGTAGTCGGGGTTCGTGGCGTTCGGCACCAGGGGATGGGGGCTGATCGAGTTGGAGAAGGGGATCCAGTAGCGGCAGTCGCCCTGGCCCGCGTGCCGGCGCAGCGTGTCGAGGGAAAAGCTGAGGTTGCCGCCCGCGTCGTACTCGTTCGGCGCCTGCGCCTCGCAGGCAAGACCGCCGAGACCGGCCAGCGCGCGCCGGGCGCGGTAGTGCAGGGCGTCGCCGTCCTCGAACCTGCGATCGGCGCTCGACCAGGAGGCGCGGAACGCCCAGAGGGTCTCGCCGGTCACCCCCTCGAGGTCGAACGCGAACCGTTCCGTGTCGGATTCGCGGATGTGGCTACGGAGGGGGCCCTCCTGTCCGAACATCCGGCCTCGAATCCACGCCACTTCCTGCCAGGCCGGGTGGATTCCCGCCGCGTCCTGGGCGCCTCCGTCTCCCTGCCAGCCGCACCAGGGGGCGTCGCAGAAAGCGTAGGCGGCGTACAGCTCCGGGTAGAGCCGGGCCATGTCGACCAGGCCCGGGTTGTTCGCCCGTACGGAGCGGGTCAGGTCGACGACCTTGTTCGGCGGATAGCCCGGGGACGTCTGCCAGGAAGGCACGTCACCCCTGGAGAACAGGACCTCGGCGCCAATGTGCCAGCCGCTCTCCGTGTCCCACGAGGCTTCCGTGAACCACTGACCACGGCGCGTGTCCTGCACCAGGTTGTCGAACGGCGTGTACTGGACCCGGCAGAGCGGGCTGTCGGCGCTGCTGACCGCTCCCCCGACGCGCTCGCAGTTCGGGTCGCGGACCGCCGGCGCGCCCGAGAGCGGGTAGAAGACAGCCGGCCGTCCGGTCCCCGACCAGCCGCCCCGGGGGTTGTCCGCGTAGGGCCGAACGGCCCAGTTGCGGTCGCGGAGGCGGATCGGACTCCGCCGCGAGAGACCGAGGGAACTGGCCGCATGACCCCGTCCTCCGCCGAACGGTCCGCCGCCGATGATGCCGACCTCGCCGTCTCCGTTCGAACCGTCGATCACGCTGTGCTTGCCCTCGAAGGACAGACCGTTGAAGTGGCTTCGCGTGATCACGTTCATCACCCCGGCGATTGCATCGGAGCCGTAGGTCGCGGCGCCGCCGTCACGCAGGAACTCGACCTGCTCGACCGCGACCATGGGCAGGACGTTCGTGTCGACGATGAGTTGTGCCTGGTCCGGGATGGCGCCTGGGGACCACGTCAGGCGGTCGCCGTTCAGGAGAACCAGGGAGCGGCTCGGGCCAAGACCGCGCAGGTTGAGCGTCGAGCGGTCCTCGTTCGTGCGCGCGCCGAACTGGTCGGACTCGAGGTCGGCACCGAGACTGAAGGAGAGGTTGCGGATGACGCCCAGCATCGATGGCGAGCCTTCCGCCTCGAGATCCTCGCGCGACAGGACCGACACCGGCTGGGCGGCGTCCTCGGGCGTTCCCGGGATCCAGGAGCCGGTGACCGTGACCGTGTGGCTGAAGGTCTCGACTTCGTGCGTGTGTTGTTCGTGAGCGTGCCCGGTCTCCTCCGCGCCCGCGTGTTCGCGCTCGTTCTCCTCGGCGGGAGTCGGCCGATCCTCCTGCGCCTCTCCGGGAGCGGCGCAGTGGAGACAGAGAACGATGAACGGCGCCGTGAAGCGTCGCCGCCGGAGCCTTCTCAACTGACGATGCGACGCGGGTTCATGCCCGAGCAGCCGTCGTGCCTTGCCGCGGTGGAGCAGCGCCCCGTGTAGCAGGAGTCGCCGGCGAAACCCTGCGGGCGCACGTTCCGAATCCAGCGTTCGACGTTCGCCTGAACCTCGGCCGCGCTCTGGCCGTGCTCGGTGATGAGCACCTTCGACAGGCCCCACCAGGCCCGACCCAGGTTGCACTGGCAGCAACACGTGTAGGCCGAGCGGTCGCTGCAGCAGGGTGCTGGAATCGGGGTCAGAGCGGCGCGCTTGATCTCCTCTTGCTCGGCGGTCAGATCGATCTCCGCGTCGTACGCGATCAGCCGCTCCATCGGAAGGGCAAGGAGCGCGGCGATGGGGTCGTCGCCGGCCGCCGGCGTGAGTGTCGGCGACGGGTTGCCGCAGCCCCAGAGCGTCAACGCGGCGAAAAGGGGGACTGTGATGGTGGCACGAAGACGGAGACGGTCGGTGCGGCGAGTCATGGTGCGAATCCTATCCGCGCGCCGACGATGCGAGGCACCCCTGATTCTTCGGCGCGGGAGCGTCCTCAGGGCGTTTCAAGCACCGTACACTCGAGCAAAGGTACGCGAAGGTAGTCCCGGTCGAAAGTCAGGAGGTGGCCGTGACACTCGAGCGTGCACGCAGCGATCCAGACGTCATTCAACGGGATGGGCGTACCGGCAGCTCGGAGCGACACGAAGACACGGGCGTAGTGGCGAACAGTCGCGGACGTCACGTTCAACACGTTGACGAACGGTTCGGCCAGCAGCTCCGCGAGCACCCGCCTGTTCTCGGCGGTTCGACTTCCTCGTTCGAAGGCTGCTTCCAGTTCTCCGAGGACGACGACAGGCACTGACACGCGCACGGCGTCCGCGAGACTTGCGAGTACTTGCGGGTGTCCCTTGCGGAGGTGTGAGTAGGCGCTGGTGTCGAGGACGAGTCGATCGATCGTCTTCATTCCCAGTACTGCCGGTCGATCACGCGCTGTTCCGCCAGCGCCGCGTCGAACTCGATGGCGTCTTCGTCGGTCCAGGTGGCATATCGGAGCAGGCGGGCTCGCCGGGCGTTCGGACCGACTGCCTCACGCAGGACCTGCAGCACCGTGGTGTTCAGGCTCTCGCCTCGCTCGGCGCTGATGGCGCGTAGCCGGGAAGCCAGATCAGCGTCTACATTGCGAATGGTCAGTTGAGTTGAAGGCATGACAGCACGACTATGTACTCATGATGTCATCATGTCAATTCCTGGGATCGAAGGTTACGCGTCCTGGATGGCCGCCGTGGCGTTCTCTCAACGACAGGCGTTCGCCGATTCCCGGTACATCCGGTAGCCGGACCAGAAGTACGGATGCGAGGCGTCGAACTCCACTGGCGCTCGATCCTCACCCTGATCAAAGACAAGGGGATGGGCTAGCAGTTGGAGCTGCGCTTCCCGGAGCGCGTCGGCGGGGATCGTTCGGTGGGCGAGCTTCTCGTAGAACGCGGCAAACAGGTGCGTGGCGGATTCGTCGACGACCGGCCAGAGTGACGCGACGACCGAGCCCGCGCCTGCGGCGCCGAAGGCTCCGACGAACGGGCCGGGACCGACTTCGTGGTCTCCCGTGTCCAGACCGGAGAGGACGACCAGCGATTCGCGTTCGAGCGCGAGTCTCGAAGCCAGTTGGCCTATGCCTACGGGAACGGCCTCCTCGTCGTACCTCTCGGGAGAGAGCAGCAGAGCTGAACCGCTGGGGTCGCCCGGGTCGATCCGCGCCTCGACGGCCAGGTGCAGATACCGGACGGCGTAGCTCTCGGTCGATTGCCAGAAGAGGGCCGGCGAGGCTGCGTGACCGAAGCGGGAAACCACCGGCAGGTCCAGGGCGCTGAGTGTGTTCGCCTGATTGCGGCGTGCTGCGTGTCGGCGCCAGGAGATACCGCCGTCGCTCATGGAGGCGCCGAGCGGTCGTGCCGGTGGGCGGTAGACGGCGTCGGCGATCGCTAGCGCAACCGGCCTGTCGCTCGCCGGGCGGTCGGCGGCGTTGCCGTCGCCCAGGGCCGGGTCGATCCAGCAGAGAGTCCGCGCTTCGATCAGGTAGCGGCCCTGAGGATCGAGCGATCGCGGTGCCCGGATCACGCCGAACGCAAGGTCGCTCAACGGTCCGTTGGCGGAAAGGCCGAGCCGGGAGACACTCCTGAGTTGGTCGGCGACCGGTGCGAGCAGAAGTTCGCCCAGTCGATCTCCCAGGCGGACGATGCGACCAAGAGAAGCAGGTGGGCGGAGCAGCGCGAGCTCACGGAACTCTGCGACCAGAGATCTCAGTTCCTCCGCAGTCGTCTCCAGGGTCAGCGTCCTGGGCGCCGGGCCTGCTGAATGAGGAACGACTGTAAGCCGCACTGGGCCACCCGGCGAGGCGTCGTAGATCAGGGTCGCGACGCTGTCGACGGTTGGCCGGAGATGCGCGGGAATGGAAGGCGCGTTTCCGTTGCTCTGCGCCGACGCGGCCGGTCCACCGAGAACGGAGAGAACCAGAATCACGGCTCGGGCCCGGGCAGCAGCGGGCCGGTCTACCGGCGGTGTATCGCTCGCTGTCGATTCGCTCGTGAGCTTCACGGAAACACCTAGAGCTCGAATCGCACGCCGATGCAGAGGACCCGGCCCAGGGGATCGTGCGTCGAGGCATCGTAGTTCGCCGGGCGGAAGATCAGTGGCGGATCCTCGTCGGCGAGGTTGAGGATCGAGCCGAAGAGCGTGGCGCGGTTGCCGGTCAGCGACCAGGAGACATGGACGTCGTGGGTGGCGTGGGCGTCGACCGGGTAGTCGTCGCCCCACGGCAGCGGCGCGTCCTGGAGGAAGGAGCCAGTGTAGTTCAGGTTCCAGCGGCCCGTGAGCGGACCGCGCGAGTAACCGGCAAAGAAGCGGCCCTTGAGCTCCGGGAGCGGCCGGGCGAGGGAGGTGTCGAAGTTGAGCCGGCCCCTCGCGTCGTACGCCTCGCCGAGTTCCCAGCCATCGATTCGCCAGGACAGGGCGTACGTGGCGGCAGTACCGACGCGGAGGCGGCCCCGGCCCGCATCAGCCTCGAAGTCGGCCCGGAAGTCGATGCCGTCGGTTTCGATGTCCGGCCCGTTGACGATCCGCACCGACACGGAGTCCAGATTCTCGATCGTCGGTACGTTGCCGCTGATCGTCAGGGCGTCGAACCAGGGTGAGCCCGGGTCGCACAGGGGATGGTCGGCGGGCGGGCAGGCGAGACCGATCAGGGTGGCGAAGGGCTGGATGACCAGTGGATCGCTGAAGTCGTAGCGCCAGTAGTCCAGCGTGACGAAGAGTCTGCTGCCAGCGCCGGCCAGACCGCTCCGCTCGACCACGAGCCCCGCATTGAATGTCGTCGCCGACTCCGGGTCGAGCGCGGGATCGCCGTGGATGCGGACCGGCTTCGCCGTGCCGATGGGACCGATGTCTTCGCGCGAAGTCTCGGCGATGCCGGAGACCGTCTGGTTGAGCGTCGGACCGCGGAAGGTGGTCCCCAGCGAACCGCGCAGCGCCAACGCTTCGGTCGCCTGCCAGCGCAGCGCGACCTTCGGATCGAGGCTCGATCCGACGTCCCCGCCGTAGTCCTCGAAACGCAGCGAAAGCTGGCTGTCGAACGAGGAATGCAGAGGAAGCGACAGTTCGCCGAACACGGAGCCGATGCCTCGGTCGTCTTCGGTCGAGAAAGCGGGCGGCAGGTAGACGAACAGGCCCTCCGGACTGTCGCAGGAAGTGATCTCCGGACCTCCGGGACAGGGGTAGATCTCGAGGTCGTGAAGCGCACCGCCGCGGGGCGACACGCCGCCAATCGAGTAGGGCGTCAGTTCGTAGGTTTCACCGCGCCACTGGGCGCCGACCGCATACTCCGCCGCGCCTCCGGGGAGGTTCCATCCCAGCAGACCGCTGGCCACGGCCTCCAGAACGAACAGGGTCGTTTCGCCGCGAGTCCCCAGGGTCGTCGTCAGGTAGTCGAACAGATGGCCGTTGTCGAACGCCGGGTCGTAGTCGGGGTTGGTGACGCCAGGCACGGCGGAATGGGGCCTGATCGAGTTGGAGAAGGGGATCCAGTAGCGGCAATCGCCCTGGCCGGCGTGCCTGCGCAGCGTTTCGAGCGAGAAGCTCAGGTTGCCGTCGCCGTCATACTCGTTCGGCGCCTGATCCTCGCAGGCAAGGCCGCCGAGCCCCGCCAGCGCGCGTCGCAGGCGGTAGTCCAGGACGTCGCCGTCCTCGAGTTTCCGCTCCGCGGCCGACCAGGACGCCCGGAACGCCCACAGGGTTTCGCCAGTCACTCCCTCGAAGTCGAAGGCGACCCGCTGGGTTTCCGACTCGCGGAGGTAGCTGCGCAAAGGTCCCTCCTGGCCGAACGTCCGGCCGCGAATCCAGGCCACCTCCTGCCAGCCGGGGTCGATGCCGGCGGCATCCTGGGTGTCGCCGTCGCCGCTCCACAGGCAGTAGGGCGCGTCGCAGAAGGCGTAGGGCCCGTAGAGGGTCGGGTACAGCCTGGCCATGTCGATCAGGCCCGGGTTGTTCGCCCGCACCGAGCGGCTGGTGTCCATCACCTTGCTCGGCGGATAGGACGGCGACGTGAACCACGACGGCACGTCGCTGCGGGCGAGCAGGATCTCGGCGCCCAGGTGCCAGCCGCCCTCAGTGTCCCAGGAGGCTTCGGTGAACCACTGCCCGCGGCGCGTGTCCTGCACCAGGTTGTCGAATGCCGTGTACTGGTAGCGGCAGAGCGGACTGTCGGGATTGCTGACCGCGCCGCCGACGCGCTCGCAGTTCGGGTCCCGGATCCCGGGGTCGCCGGATAGCGGATGGAACGTCGCCGGCCGGCCGGTTCCCGACCAGCCGCCGCGTGGGTTGTCGGCATAGGGGGTGAGCGCCCAGTGCCGGTCGAGGAAGCGGATGGGGCTGCGCCGCGCGAGGCCGAGCGAACTGACTGCGTGGCCCCGGCCGGCGGCGAAAGGCCGGCCGGCGATCAGGCCCATCTCGCTGTCGCCGTTCGAGCCGTCGATCACGCTGTGCTTGCCCTCGAACGAGAAGCCGTCGAAGTGGCTGCGGGTGATCACGTTCATCACGCCGGCGATCGCGTCCGAGCCGTAGGTCGCCGCGCCGCCGTCGCGCAGGAACTCGACCCGCTCGACGGCGACCATGGGCAGGACGCTCGTGTCGACCATGAGCTGCGCCTGGTCGGGGATGGCGCCCGGAGACCAGGTCAAACGGTCGCCGTTCAGGAGCACGAGGGTGCGGCTCGCGCCGAGACCGCGCAGGTTCAGGCTCGAGCGGTCCGCGCCGGCGCGCACGCCGAACTGTTCGGAGCCGAGGTCCGCGCCGAGACTGATCGGGAGATTCCGGATGAGATCGAGCACGCTGGGCGAGCCTTCCGCCTCCAGGTCGTCGCGCGAAAGAACGGAAACCGGCTGCGCCGCGTCCTCGGGAGTGCCGGGAATCCACGAACCGGTGACGGTGACCGTGTGGCTGAAGGTCTCGAACTCGTGAGTGTGGTGCTCGTGGTCGTGGTCGGCCCCGGTCGCCTCGCCGTGGTCGTGTTCGTCAGCCGGTGCCGGGCTGTCCTCCTGAGTCATCCCGGGCGCCGCACAGAGAAAGAAGAGCGCCGCCGCCAGGCGCAACGGGCGGGAGGCCATCGACATGGCCGCGGAGCCTATCCGGCCGATCCGGGTACGATCCCGGACCGATGTCCAACGTCCGGCTCGACTTCGATGGCGACGTGGCGCGGATCGTTCTGATCCGGCGCTCGAAGGCGAACGCGCTCGATTCCGCGACAACGGCGTCGCTGCGCCAAGCGGTCCGGGAGTCGGCCGCGGCGAGTCCACGGGTGCTGGTCATCTCCGGCGACGGCGTGTTCTGCGGCGGCGCCGACATCCGCGAGATGGAGGACCTCGATGCGGTCGGCGCTGAGCACTTCATCCGCGGCCTTCACCGGGCCTTCCTGGCCGTCCGCGAGCACCCGGCGCCGGTCGTTGCCGAGGTCCGGGGAGCGGCTCTCGGCGCGGGCCTGGAACTCCTCGTGTCCTGTGACCTGTCGGTCGCCGCCGACGACGCGATCTTCGGGATGCCGGAACCCCATGTCGGTCTGCCTTCGGTCATCGAGGCGGCCCTGCTGCCGGGCCTCGTGGGCTTGGGCCGGGCCAGGGAGCTTTTGTTCCTGGGCGATCCGATCGCCGCCACCGAAGCGGCGCGGATCGGGCTGGTCGGCCAGGCCGTTCCGGCCGCGGACCTGGAGACGGCGGTGAACGCCAAGGTCGAGCGGCTGCTGCGGCTCAGCCCCGAGGCTCTCGTGCTGCAGAAGCGCCTGATCGGCCGCTGGCTCAACCTGCCCCTGGACCAGGCGGTGGAGGCGGGGGTCTCCGCGTTCCGGGCCGCCTATGGCACGGACGGGCCGAAGAGGGAGATGGAGAAGTTCTGGCGGCGTCGCCGGGCCTGAATCAGGCGGCCAGCCACCGCAGGCAGCCGGTCGATTCCAGCACCGCGTCGATCTCCCCGCGCTCGGAGAGCTCGCCGTACTTGCTGCGCAGTGCCGCCAGGGACCGGGCGTGGTACTTCTGCGGCTTCTGGGTCCACTCGCCGCTGCCGAGGCCGACCGAGAACTCGTCCTGGCCGCCGGCGATCGCCCCGGCGTTGGCGACGCTCCAGGGCAGGAAGATCGCGCCCACCTGCTGCTCGAGCAGAGGCCCCAGGGTCGGCGCCAGGGCCGCCCAGTCCTCGAACTCGCCGTTCGCTGTCGGATCGACCAGGCGCTTCACCCAGGCGACGGTGCGGGGCGCCCGCTCCTCGAGCAGCGATTTGGGGGTCGGATCGGTCCAGGCCTGGTGCATCTGGAATCCGATGCCGAAGTCGCCGAACGCGGGCCGGTCGCCGAACAGATAGTCGCGACCGTCCAGGTGGGCCTCGATCAGGTCGACGGCGTCGAGGAACGACTGCTCGATCTGGGGCGCGGTCTGCTCGTTCGAACCGACGAACCAGACCCGCGGCACCATCCGCTCCCGCACCTGGGCGGTCATCGCCTGGAGCGTTTCCTCGTCGGCGGCGGGGTTCATGCCCTGAGCGATGCGCCGCGCGCCCGACTCCTGGTCCGCGGGCCGGGCCCAGCGGTAGTGGAACATCCACTTGTTGCCCCACTCGTCGCCGAACTCCTCGAGCAGCACGGAGACGAAGGCCGCGGTCGGGTCGGGCGGGTGGATCGAGGGCTCCGGGTACTCCGCCTCCATCGCCTCGATGATCGGCGTCGAGTCCTGCATGCCGCGGTCGTCCGGCGTGACGACGAGGGGCACCAGGGGCAGCCTGGCGTAGCGTCGGAACTCGTCCTGGTTGGCGGGGCTCCGGTGGATCCACTCGTGGGGGATCTGCTTGTAGCGGAAGTAGGAGCGGACCTTGATGGAGTAGGGGGAGAGATCTCCGCCGAAGATTCGGTAGGGTCGGGCCATTGGCAGAAGCCTCCTGGAGGGGAGTCGTTGTCAGACGGTGGAGGCGAATGCTAGGAGGCTGCGCCTCAGAACGCAACGAAGTTGTCGCGCGCAGCCTGCTGGTGAACCGGCGACCCTGGAAGGACTGACGACGGCGTGACGGCGACTCCCGATCTGAAGGCTCCCGATCTGGAACAGCGTCTGCGGAGCGTCTTCGGCCACTCCGCATTCCGTCCGCACCAGGAAGAAGTGTGCCGGCGGACGGCGGAGGGCGCCGATGGCCTGGTCGTCATGCCGACGGGCGCCGGAAAGTCGCTCTGCTACCAGCTTCCGGGCCTGATGCGCGGCGGCCCGACCCTCGTCTTTTCGCCGCTCATCGCCCTGATGGAGGACCAGACGGCCAAGCTGCGAGAACTCGGGTTGCGCGCCGAACGCATCCACTCCGGCCGGCCGCGACACGAGTCGAGGCAGGCATGCCGGCTCTACCGCGACGGCGAGGTGGACTTCCTGTTCATCGCTCCCGAGCGCCTCGGCGTGCCCGGCTTCATCGAGTTCCTCCAGCGCTGCCGGCCGGCCCTGATCGCGGTCGACGAGGCGCACTGCATCTCCCAGTGGGGGCACGACTTCAGGCCCGACTACCGCCTTCTCGGCCGGCGCCTGCCGCGGCTGCGTCCGGCGCCGGTGCTGGCGCTGACCGCGACCGCCACGCCGCGCATCCAGGACGACATCGCCGCGCAGCTCGACCTCGAAGGCGACCAGCGCTACATCTACGGCTTCCGGCGCGAGAACCTGGCGGTCGAGGTGGTCCAGAAGCGGCCGGGAGCGCGCGCCGCGGTGGTCAGGCAGGTGCTGGTAGAGGAGGACCGGCGACCGGCGCTCGTCTACGCGCCGACACGCAAGGAGACGGAGGCGCTCGCGACCCGCCTCGACGAGGACTTTCCGACTGCGGCCTACCACGCCGGGCTGCCGACGGCCCAGCGGGACGAGGTGCAAGCCGCGTTCCTGGGTGGCGAGATCGACGTCGTCGTCGCGACGACGGCCTTCGGCATGGGGATCGACAAGCCGGACATCCGCACGGTCATCCACACCGCGTTGCCGGCGACCGTCGAGGGGTACTACCAGGAGATCGGCCGTGCCGGACGCGACGGCGAATCCGCGCGCGCGCTGCTGCTGTACTCCTGGGCGGACCGCCGGACCCAGGAGTTCCTGCACAAGCTCTCCTACCCGGAAGTCCAGGTCGTCTCGGGCCTCTTCGGGGCGCTTGGCGACGAGCCTCGCGAGCAGGCCGATCTGCGGCGCCGGCTCGGACTCGCGGAAGAGACGTTCGAGGCGGCGCTCGACCAGTTGCGCATTCACGGCGGCGCCGTCGTCGGCGGCGGCTATCGCGTGCGCCGGGGCGACGACTCGTGGATCCGGTCGTACCGCGTTCAGCGGCAGCTCCGGCTGGATCAGATCGACGAGATGACCCGCTTCGCCGACCACCGGGGCTGCCGGATGCTCCGCCTGGTGCGCCACTTCGGCGACCGGGCCGACAGCGGGAAGCGCTGTACCGTCTGCGATGTCTGCGCGCCCGAAACGTGTCTCGTGCGGCGCTTCCGGACGCCCCTGGCCGAGGAGGTGCAGGCGATGCAGACGGTCGTGTCGATGCTTCGGCGTCGTGACGGCCTGAGCACGGGCAGGCTGTTCAGGGAGTTCCACGCGGTTCACGGTTCCTACGATCGGGGAGCGTTCGAGGATCTGCTCGGCGCGCTGGGGCAGGCTCGTGTGGTGTTCGTGGAGGACGCCTCCTTCGAGAAGGCGGGCGAGACGATCCACTACCAGCGCGCCGGCCTGACCCCGAGCGGGCGCCGCCGGAGTGTGGACCTGGCGGAGCAGGTCCTGCTGCCGGACGACCCGCCCGATGCCCCGCGGGCGGGTCGCCGGCGCCGGTCCGCGGCGGGGCCGATCGAGATCTCCGAGGCCGACGCGGACCCGGCACTCGTCGAGCAGTTGCGCGAGTGGCGGGGGAACGTCGCGCGCGAGAAAAGGCTGCCGGCGTACACGGTGCTGCACAACCGGACGATCGTCGCCGTCGCTGCCGCGAAGCCGGGCGACCGCGACCAACTGCTCAGGATCCCCGGCATCGGCCCGACGACGGTCAAGCGCTATGGCGCGGCCCTGCTGCGGATCGTGGCGGCGGCGGGGAGGGCGAAGCCGAAGTGACACAATCCCCGGCCATGACGACATCGACGGCACAGTGGTTCGGCCACCCGCGGGGACTCTCGACGCTGTTCTTCACGGAGCTCTGGGAGCGCTTCAGCTACTACGGCATGCGGGCCCTGCTGCTCCTGTACATGACCGACGTCGCCACCGGCGGGCTCGACCTGGGCACCGAGAGGAGTTCGGCGATCTACGGCCTCTACACCTTCGGGGTGTACGCCCTGGCGCTGCCGGGCGGCTGGGTGGCGGACCGCATTCTGGGCCAGAAGAAGGCCGTGCTGTGGGGCGGGATCATCATCGCGCTCGGGCACTACGCCCTCGCCGTGCCGAGTCTCACAACGTTCTTCCTGGGCCTGTTCCTGGTCGTCGTAGGCACCGGGCTGCTCAAGCCGAACGTCTCGGCGGTGGTCGGCGATCTCTACGTGAGCGACACCGCCGCCAGGCGCGACGCCGGATTCTCGATCTTCTACTCCGGGATCAACATCGGCGCCCTCGCCGGGCCGCTCGTCTGCTCGTACCTGGGTGAGAACATCGACTGGCACCTGGGCTTCGGCGCCGCCGGGGTCGGCATGACCGCGGCGATCGTCGCCTACGTCCGCGGACAGAGGCACCTGGAAGGCGCCGGCGACCCGCGCGGCCCGGCCGCCGACCCGGTCCAGTTGGCGAACGCGAAGCGCAGCCTGATCGCCGGCACCGCCTGCATCGTCGTGCTGACGGGCATCCTGTGGTGGTTGGGAGCGAGCGGCATCGCGCCGATCACCCTGGTGGGCTTTGCCGACGCCACGGGGCTCATCGTCGTTGTCCTGGCGGCGGTGTACTTCGCCTACGTCATCGGCTTCGTCTGCAACGACGCGACGGAGAGGCGAAGAGTCGGCGCCTGCGCCGTGCTGTTCGTGGGCGCGGCCCTGTTCTGGTCGGGCTTCGAGCAGGCCGGCTCGTCGCTCAACCTGTTCACGAGGGACCACGTGAACCGCGACCTATGGGGCTTGATGGAGGTGCCGATCGGCTCGCTGCAGTCGGTGAACCCGTTCTTCATCATCGTGCTGGCGCCGGTCATGGGCGCCCTCTGGGTGAAGTTGGGGGACCGGAGCCCGTCGATTCCCGTCAAGTTCGGTCTTGGCCTGGTGCTGCTCGGCGTTGGGTTCGCCGTCCTGTCCTGGGGCGCTTCGATGGCCGAGGCCGGCGCCGAGCAGGCTGCGATGGCCTGGCTGGTCGTGACCTACTTCTTCCACACGGTCGGCGAACTCTGCCTGAGTCCGGTGGGCCTCTCGAGCATGACGAAGCTGGCGCCGGACCGCCTGGTGTCCCAGATGATGGGCACCTGGTTCATGGGCGCCGCCCTCGGCAACCTGATCGCCGGCCGGGTGGCCGGTTACATCGAGGCGCTGCCGCCGGCCGAGCTGTTCCGGACCGTGGCGCTGATCGTTGCCGTGGCGGGCGTCGTGTTCCTGGTGCTGTTCAAGCCGATCAAGTGGCTCTGCGCGGGGGTCAAGTAGGCGTGGGCGGGGACTCGCCCCACCGGCTGCCGACTCCTCTCCTGCTCGATATCGCAGAGATGATGGAGGCCTTCGAGGCAGCGCCGAGCCGTGCGAACACTGGGGCGGGGGGCCGGCGGGAAGGCGCGGTGTTCGAGTCCGTGGCAAGGCAGTTCTGGGACGGGCTCGGTGACCATCTGGGGAGTCTGGGTGCGACCACCGAGTTGACGCCTTACGACCGCTTCAGACGCTTCCGGTCGGAAGGGAGAACGCTCTATCTTCCCAGTGGTCGGGTGGCCGGGACGGCAGCCGCGAGCCCCGACGAACGACGGCGAAGTTGGCTCTCACTGAAGTTCGACACAGCCGATTTGGTCGATCGTCATCCAGGTACGGGGGAGGCGATTCGTCGCTGGGCGCCAACCGACGGAGAGTACGCTGGCGACAGCTATCCCCAGATGTAAGGCGGTAGGAGGACCACTTTCGACGACACCGTTGTCCTCGAGGATGAGGGCGTTCTGGTCGAGAAGGTACTCGTCGAGTACAAGACGGCGAAATCGATCGGCGGCAAGGGGGTTGCACTCGAGGGCAACGCGCACGAACGGCTGTCCTTCCAGGCCCTCCAGTACCTGGAGGTCGCGACGAAGTACCCGTCATGCTTCTTTCTCGTGTTCGCGAACGGTGCGTTCGCTCGCTACAAGAACAAGTATCACGTGAGTTTCCGGGTTCAGGCTGAGCGCCTCTCGGTCTTCTCGTGGTTCAAGATGGACCATTGCTGCGGCGTCCACGAGTACGCCCGGGCCGCTCAGCGACTCATCGACTGGGTCAGCGCCGGGAGCCGGGCGTGATCAAGTACATCGGCTCGAAGCGCGTCCTGGTTCCGCGCATCGTGGCCGCCGTGGATGCGCTTCCCGACGTTCGAAGCTGCCTTGACCTCTTCTCCGGGACTTCCCGCGTTGGCCATGGCCTGAAGGGCCGGGGCTATCGGGTTCACGCGAACGACCACCTTACGTTCGCTTACACGCTGGCGCGGTGCTATGTCGAAGCAGACCGCCGACGATGGCTCGGACCGGCCGAGAGACTGCTTCGCGAGCTTTCACGCGCGGGGCCGATCGACGGCTACGTGACCGACGTCTTCTGCCGTCAGGCGAGGTACTTCCATCCCAGGAACGGCCGACGCATCGATGGATCCGCGATGAGATCGAACGTCTGGACGTGGAGCCCCCGCTGAAGGCGATTGCGCTTACGGCGCTGATGGAAGCGGCGGACCGCGTGGATTCCACGACCGGCCTCCAGATGGCCTACTTGAAGCAGTGGGCGCCGAGGGCGCACAACGACCTTGAACTCCGAATGCCCGAGATACTGCCGGGTTCCGCGTCGGCCTCGCAGATGGAGGCGCGTGAGGCCGCGGGGCGCTTTCGTGCCGACGTGGCGTACCTCGACCCTCCCTACAACCAGCACAGCTACATGGGGAACTACCACGTCTGGGAGACTCTGGTGCGTTGGGACGCGCCGGAGCACTACGGAATCGCCTGCAAGCGAATCGACTGCCGCGAATACAGGAGTCCGTTCAACCGCAAACGGGAAGCCAAGAATGCGATGCAGAGCGTGCTTGAACCTCTAGTGGTTCGGTTCGTCATCGTCTCGTTCAACAACGAGGGCTATCTCGACAGGGCCGATCTGGAGTCGATGCTTCAGGCCCGGGGCTGGTACGTGCGCTGTGCGCCGGTCGACCACAAACGCTATGTGGGCGCTCAGATCGGCATTCACGACTTGCAGGGCCGCAAGGTCGGCCGAGTCAGCCACCTGCGGAACAAGGAGCTGCTCTTCATAGCCGGAGAGGATGCCGAAGCGATCGACGAGGCTTACGACGCGGTGCTTGCGCCGGACCGACAGAAACAACTGGCTCTGGTCTGACCAGGGCGCCGCTCTCGGCAACCTTCGTGGCCACCGTCAACGACTTCGAGCGTGAGTTCGCTCGCTTCCTCGGCCGCGCTCCCGACGTGCTCCGGTTCGCGGCCCTCGGAACGACGGAACAGGGCGACCGAGGCGCTGCCCTCCCGGGCGACTGCGTGCAGCCATCGGGTGCCATCGGCGTCTACTGCCCGGATTGGGTCGTGGTCCAGCGAGACCATTCGGGAGAGGTGAACTGGGTCGTCGAGACGAAGGGCCGCGTCAGGGGAGGCACGGAGGAGAAGGATGCTGCCATGAGCGAGTGGTGCCGCCGAATGAGCGCCGCCGACGGCGAGGCCTGGAAGTACCTGCGTGTTGATCGATCCGAGTTCCACTCCGACTTCGCCACCTTCCGTCATCTCGTCGTGAGTGTCGTCAGTCAGCGGATCTTCCGGGAGCGGGATCTGGCGCCCGAACGGACGATGACCGCGGCCGAAGTCCGCGAGGCACGCGATGATGGTCGTGCGTGATGGCTTCGGTGATCTCGGCCTCGTCAACGACGCCGCACTGGACTATCCGGCCACTCTCACCTTGGCTCGCCGCCGGAACCTCAGCGGCTACGATGCTGCCTACTTGGAGACCGCGAAGCGACTTGGCCCCGAAGTCGCCACGCTCGACAAGACCAGGGCTCGGGCCCCGGCCGCGGAGTCGATCGCGACGGCGTGGGCGTGAAGGCTGAGGTGGATTCCGTGGCTTGATGCTGCTGCGGCGGCTTGGCGCTCTCAGGCCCGGCAGAAGATCCCCGGCACGTAGAGCGGCCGGCACGCCTGACGTAGCTCCGCAGGCGGCGCAGGTTCGGTGGGCCTGCGGGCTACGTTCGCTTGCACCGATCTGAGTCCTACCAGACTCCCAACCGCGGGACCTACAGGACGGGGAGCTTCCATGCCGCCGCTTCACCCCTCCGGAACCAACCTTCGTCCGCGCCGACTTCCAGCACGCCATTGCGGTAGCGCACGTTGCCTCCGTACCTGTCGCCGAGCGCGAACTGGCCCCGCGTCTTGAGCACCGACCGGCGATGCGCCTTCAGAACTTGCCGGTTCGATCCCAGGGCACGATCTTCTTCGAGGCTGAACAACGCCACCGTGCCGAACACGCTGCTTCCGCCGCCCCAGTCGTGGCACTCGACGATCTCGACGCCGGACGGCGTGGTCGCCACATGCCGGTAGCCGAACGACTCGCGATCCCCTTCCCATCTCACGACTTCCCTTTCCGCACGCTCCGTCACCGAGAAGTTGCCGAAGAACCGATTGCTTCTGTTTGCCGCTTCCAGATCGACACCGACGATCGTGGCCCTGGTGTCCGACAGCCAACCAAGGAGTTCCTTCACAATGAGCGGATGCACGTACTCCCGGTCGCAGAACGAGAACCGTGTGTCTCCGAGACCGCCGCGAGCATCCCGCCCCGACAGGTAGGACGGGTTGTGAATCGTCAACCGTTCCAGCTCTTCGGTCGAAGACTGTTCGTGAATCCAGTGGAACACGTCGCCGGTCGTTGACTCCTCGTCGAACAGCCTCGCGCACTCCTCGTACCAGTGGTCTCGCATCTCCCGCAGGCGTGCCTGGAGTTCACGGTTTCCGCCGAACGACCTGTGGCACGAGGCGCAAAGCGGCGCGGCGTTCTCTTCCGAGTCCGGGCCGCCGTTCTCCTCGGGAACGACGTGATGCACTTCAAGGCTCATGCTGATCCGCTTGCACAGGCAGCAGGCGAACCACGCCCGCTTCCGAACGAGCTCCTTCGTTCTAGCCGAGAAAGGCACCTAGCTCCGTCCTGCCAAGCGAGAGAGGATCGCCCGGTTCAGTTGATGCCGCGCTCCTTGCCTTCCCAGTAGGGGGCGCGCAGCTCGCGCTTCAGGACCTTCATCGCGCCGGAGAGGGGTAGCGGCTCCGCCCGGAACTCGACGGACTTGGGGACCTTGTAGCCGGCGATCGACTCGCGGGCATGGCTGATGATCGAGGACTCCGTGCCCTCGTCGACGGCGGCGCCCTCCTTCGGCACGACGATCGCGTGGACCTGCTCGCCCCAGACCTCGTGGGGGATGCCGATCACGGCCACCTGGCCGACGACCGGGTGAGTCGAGATCGCGCTCTCGACCTCGGCCGAATAGACGTTCTCGCCGCCCGAGACGATCATGTCCTTGACCCGGTCGACCAGAAAAAGGTAGCCCTCCTCGTCCAGGTAACCGGCGTCGCCGGTGTGGTACCAGCCGCCCTGGAAGGCTTCCTCGGTGGCTTCGGGCTTGTTCCAGTACTCGGTCATGTAGTTGCCGCCCTTGGCGCACACCTCGCCGACCTCGCCCGAGGGCAGGATGTTGCCGTCCTCGTCCTGGATCGACAGCACGACGCCGGGCACGGCGCGGCCCACCGAGCGCAGGCGGTCGCCGCCCGCCTTGTGGTCCTCGGCGTCCAGGACGGTCAGCAGCGAGGAACTCTCGGTCATGCCGTAGCCTTGGCCGATCTCCATCTCGGGGAAGAGGCTGAGCAGCCGGTCGAGCAGGGCCGCAGGCATCGGCGACGCGCCATAACCCAGGTTGCGCAGCGAGGCGAGCTTCTCCGGCGCGAAGTCCGGGTGGCTCATCATCATGTGGATCATGGTCGGCACCATGGTGGTGGTCGTCACCTGGTACTTCTCGATCAGCGCGATGGCCGCGCCAGGGTCGAACATCGGCATGAGGACGAACTTGCCGCCGAAGGTCTGGGTCGCGATGACGCCGACCATGGAGGCGGCGTGGAAGATCGGCGTCTGCAGCAGCGCGACGCCGTCGGAGAGCTGCGGGAAGCGCATGACCCCGTGGTAGGTGTTCAGGATCTCGGCGCGCTGGTTGCAGAGGACGCCCTTCGGTAGCCCGGTAGTGCCGCCGGTGTACATCAGGACGACCGGGTCGGTCTCCTCCGGTTCGTCCGGGAGCACCGGGTCGCTGCCGGCGATCAGGTCCTCGTAGCGGACATCGTAGGGGGCGTTCGTGTCGTCGCCGGGGCCGCCGATCAGCACCGTGCGCCGGACCGTGCAGTCGTCGCCGGCGAGCGCCATCGCCTCGGCGAACAGCGGCGCGAACGTCTTGTCGACGAAGGCGACCTCGGTGCCCGAGTCGCGCACGATGTAGTCGAGTTCCTTGCCGGCCAGGCGCAGGTTGAGCGGATTGATCACGCCAGCGCCGAGGTAGGCGGCGTGGTACAGCTCGACGTACTCGTGGGACGTGAGCGCCATCACCGCGAAGCGGTCGCTGCGGCCGACTCCCAGTTCCTCGCTCAGGGCCGAGCACAGGCGCAGCGTCCGGTCGGCGTGCTCGCCGAAAGTGGCACTGTAGGCGCCGTCGATGATGGACTCCTTGTCCGCCAGGTAGTTCATGGCGGGGACGAAGAGCCGGTGGAAGATCAGTTCCTTCATCTTCAGGGGAACTCCTTCAGTTGGCGGACAGGGAGGCGATCACGTCGCGTTGCGTCGCCTCGTCGAGAAAGCGGAGATTGGGGCTCATGCGGTCGACGACCTCGCCGTAGCGGTCGAGGACGCCGCGGGCCAGGTCGCCGGGCTCGCCGACCACGGCGAAGGCGTCGAGCATCTCGTCGGTGATGAGCGTGCCCATCTCGTCCCACTGGCCCTGCTTCGACATGCGGTTCAGTTCGAGCTGCAGGTCGCCCCAGCCTTCGGACTCGAGCACCGGCCGGTAGGCGGGCGTCGAACCGTAGAACGAGATCTGCTTCTTGACCGCCCGCTTCGTCGCCTCGAAGGTCTTCTCGTCCTGGCCGGAGACAATGAAGCCGGGGTAGGCGATCTCGAAGTCCGAGCGGTCTCGGCCGGCGGTGGCCAGCCCGCGCTCGATGGCCGGCAGGGTGGTGTCGCGCATGTACGACTGCGTCGTGAACGGATGGACGATCAGCCCGTCCGCGACCTCGCCGGCGACCTCGGTCATCAGCGGCCCGACCGCGGCCAGGAAGACCTTCGGGGCGCCGTGCTCCGTGTCGGTCGGCGTGAACATCGGCGTCATCAGGGTGTGGGAGTAGAACTCCCCCTGGAAGCGCAGCCGCTGGCCCTCGTACCAGTTCGACCAGATCGCCCGCATCGCCAGGATGAACTCCCGCATCCGCCGGGCGGGGTGGGACCAGGGCATGCTGAAGCGCTTCGTGATGTGCGGCCGGATCTGTGAGCCCAGACCGAGGATGAAGCGGCCCTTCGAGTAGGCGTTCAGGTCGTGACCGACGTTGGCCAGCGTCATTGGGCTGCGGGCGAAGGCGACCGTGATCGAGGTCATCAGTTCGATCCGCTCGCTGTGCTCCGCGGCGAGGAGCAGAGGGAAGAACGGATCGTGGGCCGTTTCGGCGGTCATCGCGGCCGCGAAGCCGGCATCCTCCAGTTCCCGAATGCGGGTCGGAACCTCGTACAGATCGGTGGGCAGTCCGCCGTCAACCTTCATGTCGTTCTCCTGGCCTGGTGCGCCTGTTCTCCGAGGGTGGCGCGCGAGTATAGAGGAGCGGACGGGCTTGCTACGATCCCGGCGCTCTCGCCCGAGAAGACCGCGTTTCCACCCTACGGAGTTCCCATGCACCAGGTGCTCGCCGGCGTTCGCGTTCTGGACTTCGGCCGCTACATCGCCGGACCGTTCTGCGCCGCTCTGCTCGGCGATCTCGGCGCCGAGGTGATCCGCGTCGAGAAGGTCCGCGGCAGCGAGGACCGGTTCATCGCTCCGGTGGCGCCGAGCGGGGAGGGCGGCATGTTCCTGCAGATGAACCGGAACAAGCGTTCGCTGACACTGAACCCGATGAAGCCGGCCGGGCGCGAGATCGTGAAGCGCCTGGTGGCGACCGCCGATGTCGTCGTGGCGAACCTGCCGCCGAAGACTCTGGAGGCGATGGGCCTCGACCTGGAGAGCCTGCGCGACGTGAAGGAGGACATCATCCTGACGACCGTGTCCGCGTATGGCCGCGGCGGCCGCTACAGCGACCGGGTCGGCTTCGACGGCATCGGTCAGGTCATGTCCGGCATCGCCTACATGACCGGCGACGCGGACAAACCGCGGCGCGCGGCCGCTCCCTTCGTCGACTTCGGCACCGCGCTTTCCTGCGCCTACGGCACGCTGGCCGCCCTGATGGCGCGCCAGCAGACCGGCAAGGGGCAGATGGTCGAAGGTGCGTTGCTGCGGACGGCCTTGATGATGGGCAACGCGAACCTGATCGAGCAGGCGGTGATCGAGCGGGACCGACAGCCGACCGGGAACCGCTCGCAGACCTCCGGCCCGGGGGACATCTTTCGCACGGCCGATGGCTGGGTGCTGTGTTCGGTGATCGGCGAGCCGCTGTTCAGGCGCTGGGTCGACCTGATGTCCGAGGACAACGGCGCCGGAGGCGAAGGCGAAGAGATTGACTGGCTGAACGATCCGCGCTTCGCAGACGACCTTTCGCGGGGGGACCACGGCGACGTGATCGGCGAGCGGATGGCTGCCTGGTGCGCCTCCCGCTCGACCGAGGAAGCCGTGGGCACGCTGAACGCGGCGATGATCCCTTCGGGGCCGGTGTACTCGATGCAGCAGGCGCTGGATGATCCGCACATCGCGGAGATCGGTTCCTTCGCCGAACTCGACTATCCGGGCATGGCGCGGCCGGCGCCGGTGGCGCAGCCTTCCGTACGGCTGACCGAAACTCCGGCGACGATCCGTCGCCGTGCGCCGACGCTGGGCGAGCACACGGACGAGATCCTGGGCGCTCTCGGCTACAACAGCGACGAGATTGCCGCGTTCAGGACGCATCGTGTGGTGTAGCCGGGTGTCGGTGCGTCGGGCCATCCGCCACTGGGTGCGCCGGCGCCTTCGCCGGCATCCGGCGCGCAGCGCCGGTCTGGTTCTCTTCCTCGCCGTACCGGTTGCCCCAGCCTTTGCCCAGCCCCCCGCGGACTTCCCACCCCCCAACATCCTCTGGGTCTCCAGCGAGGACAACGGCCCGCACCTTGGCGCCTACGGCGACGACTACGCCACCACTCCCAACCTGGACGCGCTCGCGGCCCGCGGCCTGATCTACCGCAACGCCTGGTCGACCGTTCCCGTGTGCGCGCCGGCGCGCACGACGATCATCAGCGGCCTGTACCCGGCGTCCACCGGCGCCCAGCACATGCGTAGCCGCTCCAGGCTGCCGGACGGCTTCCGCTTCTTCCCGCAGGTCCTGCGCGAGGCGGGCTACTACGTGACGAACAACTCGAAGGAGGACTACAACCTCGAGAAGCCCGGCGGCCAGGGATCCGTGTGGCACGAGTCGTCGCGGCAGGCGCACTGGCGGAACCGCCCCGACGGAGCGCCCTTCTTCGCCGTCTTCAACTTCACCGTGACCCACGAGAGCCAGATCCGGCGCCGGCCGCACACGCAGGTCCACGACCCGGCCGGCGTCCGCCTGCCGGCATACCACCCGGACACGCCCGAGGTCCGGCAGGACTGGGCGCAGTACTACGACAAGCTGACCGAGATGGACGCGCTCGTCGGGGAGCGCCTCGCCGAGCTCGAGGCGGCGGGACTGGCCGACGACACGATCGTCTTCTACTGGGGTGACCACGGACCCGGCCTGCCGCGGGGCAAGCGCGCCGCGCTCCAGACCGGCCTGCACGTGCCGCTCATCGTCTCGATACCCGGGAAGTACCGGCACCTTGCGCCGGCGGACTACGAACCGGGCGGCGACACCGACCGTCTGGTCGGCTTCATCGACTTCGCGCCGACGATGCTCAGCCTGGCCGGGATCCAACCGCCGCCGCACCTCCAGGGGCGGGCCTTCCTGGGCGCGCACGAGGCGGAGCCGAACGAGTTCCTGTTCGGCTTCTCCGACCGCATGGACGAGCGTTACGATCTGGTGCGGAGCGTCCGCGACAAGCGGTATCTCTATGCCCGGAACTTCCTGGTCGACCGACCCTACGGCCAGCGTCTCTCCTACCAGATGGAGACGCCGACGACCCGGGTCTGGCTGCGTCTGTTCCAGGCGGGGGAACTCAACGAGGCCCAGTCGGCTTTCTGGCGGGAGAAGCCGAGCGAGGAGCTGTACGACCTGGCGAACGATCCGGATCTGGTGAACAACCTTGCCGGTTCAGCCGAACACGAACCTGAGCGGGAACGGCTGGCCGCGACGTTGCGGCGGCAGCTCCTGACGATTCGCGATCTCAGTTTCCTGCCGGAAGGCGAGATGCACCGCCGGGCGGCGGAGATGGGTGGCGTGCCCTGGACCTACGGCCAGGGCGGCTACCAGATCGAGCGGGTGCTGCCGGCGGCCGAACTCGCTACCGATCGGTCGCGGTGGGGGAGCCGGGACATCGAGCGGTTGACGCGGCTGCTTGGCGATCCAGACTCCGCAGTTCGGGCGTGGGCGGCCGTCGGGTTGCGCACTCGAGGCGAGGCGGCGGTGCGAGCGGCGCGTCCGGAGCTGCGGGCCGCACTGAACGATCCTTCGCGGCCGGTCCGTATCTTTGTTGCCGAAGCTCTGGGGCGCTTCGGCGGGGACACGGACCTTGCGCCCGCGGTGGAACTGCTCCTGGCCTCAGCCTCGATCACGGATAACGACTTCTTCGACGCCCTGCTGGCCCTGAACGCCCTCGACTACCTGCAGCCGGAAGTCTTCGGGGGGCCGGACGCGCAGGACTGGCGCAACCGGCTGACTGGCCTGCCGAGCGAAGTCGAAGGCCTTGACCGCCGCTTCCGCAACTACGTGCCCCGGCTCCTCGAGGCGATTGCCCTCGATCTTCCGACCCACTGAACTGACGGCTGCTATTCGCTCGGCGTCTCCGGCGGCCAGCCGAAGGGCAGATCCTCGGGCACCACCTTGACCTCGGTCGAGAACTGGAACGGCGCCTCGCCGGGACCCGGGAACGCGAACTCGAGGTAGAAGGCGGTCCAGCCCCTCTCCGGCGCCGCCACGGCGCCGACCCACTTGCCGTCCTCGCCGGGCTCGACCGCGGTGCTGGTCCAGGACCGGCCGATCGTGTCGACCCGGAAGTCGCGCGTCTCCTCGTTCGAGGCCTGCCAGAGCAGGACCTGGCTCGGTTCCATGCCGTTCGCCACCCAGGCGGTGATCGCGCCGCCCGCCTCGATCGACCAGTCGACGTCGGGGCGCTCCACGCCGTCGAGGATGGCCTGGTAGAAGGCGAGGAAGCCGACCGCCGCGTCGCTGCCGCCGAGGGAGTGCTCGGTGTTCGGCACGTAGCGCAGGTGCTTCTCGCCCAGCAGGTCGTCGAAGTAGAACTGGGCCGAATCGGGCAGGAAGAACTGGTCGCCGGTCGCGTTGATCAGATACTTCGGCATCGTGAGCTTTTCAAGGTGGTTGTAGGGCTCGACGATGTGCTGCAGCTCCAGGTATCGCGGGTCGCCGAACCAGTCCATGATCCCTTCCCGCTCGTAGTCGCCGACTGCCGGGGCCCAGAAGCCGTAGACCTGCCAGTGGTGCTCGAAGGAGCGTTCGACGTTCAGCAGATCGATCACGATCGGAGCGATCGCCACGACCCGGTCGTCGACCATTCCGGTGGTCCAGGTGGTCCAGCCCCGCTTCGAGCCGCCGGCGACGACGAACCGGCTCACGTCGTTTCCGCCGCCGTCCCCGGACGCTGCGAACGCGGTCATCGTATCCATCGCCCGCACCGCGGCCTTCGTCATCGGCAGCCGCGCCAGCCAGATCGGGTCCTCGCCCCGCAGGAACTTGTCCCAGCCGTAGGCGATCAGCTCGTCCTCGACCCGCTCTCCGTAGTCGTCGCCGACGAAGTTGAGCGGCTGGTTCGGCACCATCCGCAGCTCGGCCGTGAAGGAACCGGTCGCGAGAGCCGGCTGGAGCGTCAGCGGGTTGGCCTGATCCGGCGGGTCGCCGCCGTTCCGGCCGCCCGAGATGTAGAGGAACCCGTGGTCGCTCCTGACCTCGTCGGGCTCGACCACCATCAGCCAGTGGGTCCAGAGCGGACGGTCGACCTCGGCCTCGGTGAGCCAGGTCTGGCTAGTCATCTCGATCGTGTGGAGCGTGTAGCCCTCGCCGGGCTCGCTGCTCACGAGGGTCCAGCCGTAGGCCGGGTCGGGGGTGTCGACATACTGCTTGAGGATGTCGCGCGAATCCGGTTCGGCGGCGGTTTCGGGCTCGCTGGCCGTGGAATCGACGCCCCCCGCGCAACCCAGCAGCAGTAGCGCGATGACGATCAGGGTGAAGCTGTCGCGAACGACTCTCATGGTTCCATTCCTCCTCTGAATCGATGTCGGCCAGCCGACTCGGCGCCGGACGGGTGCGGCAGGATCAGATCGCGCCAGCGGCCCGCATCGCGTCGATCCGTTCACCGCTGAACCCCCAGTCCGCCAGCACGGCGTCGCTGTGCTCGCCGGCCTTCGGCGGCGGACCCTGTACCGAAACGGGGGTGCGGCTGAAGCGCGGCGCCGGCGCCGGCTGCGCCACTCCGTCGACCTCCACGAACGTCTCGCGGGAGCGGTTGTGCGGATGCTCGATCGCCTCGCCGATGCGGAGCACCGGTGCGAAGCAGATGTCGCTGCCCTCCATGATCTCGCACCACTCGTCGCGCGTCTTCGTGCGGAACACCTCCGCCAGCTTCGCCTTGAGCTCCGGCCAGCGGTCCCGGTTCTGGAGGTGGCCTTCCCACTCGGCGCCGTCGAGGCCGGTCTTCTCGAGCAGCAGGGCGTAGAACTGCGGCTCGATCGAGCCGATCGAGACGTACTCGCCGTCGGAGCACTCGTAGGTGTCGTAGAAGTGGGAGCCGCTGTCCAGCATGTTCGAGCCGCGGTCGTCCTTCCAGACGCCGGCGCTGTGCATGCCGACGACGGCGGCCAGCAGCAACGCCGAACCGTCGGTCATCGCGGCGTCGACGACCTGGCCCTTGCCCGACTTCTGCGCCTCCAGCAGGCCGGCGACGACGCCCAGGGCGAGCAGCATGCCGCCGCCGCCGAAGTCGCCGACCAGGTTGAGGGGCGGCACCGGCCTGCCGCCGTTGTTGCCGATCGAGTGCAGGACGCCGGAGAGCGCGATGTAGTTGATGTCGTGGCCGGCCGCGTGCGCGATCGTGCCGTTCTGCCCCCAGCCCGTCATGCGGCCGAAGACGAGCTTCGGATTCCGCTCGAGGCAGACGTCGGGGCCGAGTCCGAGCCGCTCCATGACGCCCGGGCGAAAGCCTTCGATCAGGCCGTCGGCCTTCTCGACCATGTCGAGCACTGCTTCGACCGCCTCCGGACGCTTGAGGTCCAATCCCAGGGAGCGGCGGCCGCGGTTCAGCACATCGAACTTCGAGCCCCGGCCCGCGTAGGCCTTCCGGTCGATGCGAACGACCTCGGCGCCCAGGTCCGAGAGCACCATTGCGCAGAACGGCCCCGGTCCGATGCCGGCGATCTCGAGAATGCGGTAGCCGTCGAGTGGTCCCATGATCCGTATCTCCAAGTGGAACGTTGCTGCGGAATCGAGGCCGGTCAGTATAGGAGACGTCTGCCGTACAATCCCGTTCGCCTCCGCAACCGCAGATTCAGCCGGACCGCGACTTCCGGGTCGCGCCAGGGGAGCCCGAGACCATGCAGCGATACGGAATGACGATCCCATTCGGCCTGCCCCTGGCGGAGCAGGAAGACCTGATCAAGGAGATGGTGGACCTGGGGTACACCGACTTCTGGTCCTCCGAGTCGAACGGCTCCGACGGCTTCACTCCTCTCGTCCAGGCTTCGATCTGGGCGCCGACCGCCAGGCTGGGCATCGCGATCATCCCCGCCTACACCCGTGGGCCGGCGCTGATGGCGCAGACCGTCGGCGCCATGGCCGAGGCGGCGCCTGGGCGCTTCGTCATGGGCATCGGCACTTCGTCCAACGTGATCGTCGAGCAGTGGAACGACATCCCCTTCGAGCGGCCGTACTACAGGACCCGGGACATGGTGCGCTTCCTCAAGAAGGCGCTCACCGGCGACCGGATCGACGAGGAGTTCGAGACCTTCCGCGTCCGCGGCTTCCGCATGGGCAGGCCGCTGAAGGAGTCTCCGCCGATCCTGGTGGCGGCGCTGCGCCAGGGCATGCTGCGGATGGCCGGCCGCGAAGGCGACGGTGCGATCCTGAACTGGCTGTCGCCCGACGACGTGAAGACGGTCGTCCCCTACGTCCACGAGGCCGGCCCCGGCAAGGAGATCGCGGCCCGGATCTTCGTCATCGCCACCGAAGACCAGGGCGTGATCGACTTCGTCGGCAAGCGCTCCATGGCCGCCTACCTGAACGTCCCGGTCTACGCCGCCTTCCACGACTGGCTGGGCCGCCGCGACGTTCTCGGCCCGATGTGGGACGCCTGGGCCGCCGGCGACAGGAAGAAGGCGCTGGAGGTCATCCCCGAGGAGGCGTTGCGTGAGATCCTGATCATCGGCTCGCCGGGAAAGTGCCGTGAGAGGATCCAGGAGTACATCGAGGCGGGCGTCCACACGCCGGCGATCCAGATCATGCATCCCGGGGACGATCTGCGGGAGACGATCCGCGCGCTGGCGCCGTAGAGGGCGAATGAACCCGAAGTTCTTCGAACAGCCGATCCTGAACTCGCCCTACGAGGCGCCGTCGCGCCACTGGGAACTGGACGAGAACGGCCAGCCGACGCACCGGATCGTCGAAGCGCGCCGTCAGGTGCGGTTCCTGTCGCCGATTCCCGTGCCGAAGAAGCAACGCGGCACGTCCCAGTTGGAACTGGCGCCCACGCTGGACGAAGCCGAGGAGGCGAAGTTCGACCTGGCCCGCGTGATTCAGGAACTGCGCGGAGAAGTCGCCCGTTGGCGGCAGCTGCCGAACCCTAGCCAGTGGCAGGTGACGCCTGAGACGGCGCGTCTTCTGCAGCACTGGCGAAGAAGCGACTGGCCGGGAATCAGGCCGTTCTTCTGCCAGGTCGAGGCCGTAGAGACCGTGATCTGGCTGACCGAGGTAGCTCCGAAGAGGCGGGACCGGGCCGGCCGACGGTTCCTTCGGCGACTCGAAGAAGTCAACGCGGCTCATGGAGAGTTGCCGCGATTGGCTCTCAAGCTCGCCACGGGTGCCGGCAAGACAATGGTCATGGCCATGTTGATCGCCTGGCAGACGATCAACGCCGTTCGCCGGCCGAACAGTCCGTACTTCACCCGCGGCTTTCTGGTGGTAACCCCCGGGCTCACCATCCGGGACCGGCTCAGAGTGCTGCAGCCGAACGACCCCGACAACTACTACGGCCAGCGCGGTCTAGCAGCCCGTGGCAAAAGTCTCGGTGCGGGGTTGGTTTAGGGCGAGTCGGGTCGAGGCATGAAGGAGGAGTAGTAGATGGCACTTGGCA
>JAPOXA010000101.1 GCA_026707325.1 Acidobacteriota bacterium
GATCGTCCCCACGTTCACGTGCGGCTTCGTACGCTCGAACTTCTCCTTCGCCATGCCTCGATCTCCTCGCTATCTCGCTTGATCTCTTTGGGGCTCGTTGACTTCCCGCATTCGTCTCAGCCGGTCGCCCGCGCCACGACTTCCTCGCTCACGGTGCGCGGCGTCGGTTCGTAGGACTCGAACTGCATCGAGTAGTTCGCCCGGCCCTGGGTCGCCGAACGCAGGTCGGTGGCGTAGCCGAACATCTCCGCGAGGGGCACGCGGGCGTTGACGATCTGCGTCCTGCCGTGCATCTCCATGCCGAGCACCTTGCCCCGGCGCGAACTGATGTCCCCGATCACATCGCCCATGTACTCCTCGGGCGTCGTGATCTCGACCGCCATGACCGGCTCCAGCAGCACCGGACCGGCGTCCCTGGCGGCGTCGCGCCAGGCCATCGAACCGGCGATCTTGAACGCGACCTCGGATGAATCGACCTCGTGGGAGCTGCCGTCGTAGACCTCGACGGCGACCCCCGTGACCGGATAGCCGGCGAGGGGACCCGACTCGAGCGCCTCGGAGATGCCCCGTTCGATCGACCGGATGAACTCCCTGGGAATCACGCCGCCCTTGCTCACGTCCTCGAACTCCATCCCCTCGCCTTCGATCGGCCGCACCCGCAACAGGCAGTGACCGTACTGACCCCGGCCGCCGGACTGGCGCACGAAGCGCCCTTCGCCGGCGGACTCCAGGGTGATCGTCTCGCGATAGGCCACCTGGGGACGGCCGACGTTCGCGCCGACGCGGAACTCCCGGATCAGCCGGTCCGTGATGATGTCCAGGTGGAGTTCGCCCATTCCCGAGATCAGCGTCTGGGCAGTGTCCGGATCCGTATGGACCCGGAACGTCGGATCCTCGCGCATCAGCTTCTCGAGCGCGAGACCCAGCTTCTCCTGGTCCGCCTTCGTCTTCGGCTCGATCGAGACGGACAGGACCGGCTCGGGAAAGTCCATCGACTCGAGCACGATGGGCGCCGAGGGCTCGCAGATCGTGTCGCCAGTGGTCACGTTGCGGAGACCGACCGCGGCAACGATGTCGCCGCACCAGACCCGCTTGACCTCCTCGCGCTTGTTCGCGTGCATCTTGAGCAGCCGGCCCACGCGCTCCTTGCCGCCGCGGTTCGCGTTCAGCACCGACTGCCCCGTCTCGATCCGGCCGGAGTAGACGCGCAGGTAGGCGAGCTGGCCGACGAACGGGTCGGTCATGATCTTGAACACGAGCGCACTGAACGGCGCGTCGTCCGACGGCATGCGAACGGCGCTCCCGTCGCCCTCGACGATCCCTTCGATCATCGGCACGTCGAGCGGCGACGGCAGGTAGTCGAGGACCGCGTCGAGCAGCGGCTGCACGCCCTTGTTGCGAAACGCGGAACCGCAGAACACCGGCTGCAGGCTGTTGGCCACCGTCGCCCGGCGCAGGGCCGCCCGCAGTTCGTCGCTCGTGACTTCGGCGCCGGAGAGGTACTTCTCGAGCAGTTCCTCGTCGGTCTCCGCCACGGCCTCGACCATCGCCTCGCGAGCCGCCAGCGCAAGGTCGGCGTACTCCTCGGGAATCCCGGTGATCGTGACCTGCGCTCCCAGGCTCTCGTCCTCGTAGATGCAGGACGACATCTCGACCAGGTCGATGACCCCGGCAAAGGCGTCCTCGCGGCCGAGAGGCAACTGCAGAACGACGGGCGAAGCGCCGAGCCGTTCGCGCATCATCCGGACGCATCGGTCGAAGTCGGCGCCGACCCGATCCATCTTGTTGACGAAGGCAATCCGCGGCACACCGTAACGATCCGCCTGCCGCCACACCGTCTCGCTCTGCGGCTCGACGCCGGCGACGGCATCGAACACCGCCACGGCGCCGTCGAGCACGCGCAGCGAACGCTCGACCTCGGCGGTGAAGTCGACGTGGCCCGGGGTGTCGATGATGTTGATCCGGTGGTCCTGCCAGGTGCAGCTCGTGGCGGCCGACGTGATCGTGATCCCGCGCTCCTGCTCCTGCTCCATCCAGTCCATCGTCGCGGTGCCTTCGTGCACCTCGCCGATCTTGTAGTTCACGCCGGTGTAGTAGAGGACGCGCTCGGTCGTGGTCGTCTTGCCCGCGTCGATGTGCGCCATGATCCCGATGTTCCGGGTCTTCTCCAACGGGACATTTCTGGAGGCGACGGTGGAAATGGCGGCGGACATGGCGTAGTGAGCGGACGGTTCGCTGGAAAGCAGGTTTGACGGGCGGATTCGTGACGGGTCTGTAAGGGTTCAACGCGGGAGTCGCCGCCCTGCGAGAAGGCGGCGACGCAACGGGACGGGCCGTGGACAACCGGCGGCCGGAAACGCGATCGGGACCCGCACGGGGCGGGTCTCGCGCCGTTCGCTACCAGCGGTAGTGGGAGAAAGCCCTGTTCGCTTCTGCCATCCGGTGGGTGTCCTCTTTCCTCTTGATCGCTACTCCGCGGTTCTCGGCGGCGTCGAGCAGTTCGCCGGCCAGCCGCAGCCTCATCGTCTTCTCACCCCGGCCCTTCGCCGCCTGAATCAGCCACCGCATGGCCAAGGCGAGTTTGCGCGCGGGCCGCACTTCCATCGGCACCTGGTACGTCGAACCGCCGACACGCCGCGACTTGACCTCGACCGCGGGCTTCACGTTGTCGATCGCCTTCTGGAAGACCGTGACCGGATCCTCCTCCCCCGTCCGCTCCTTGATCGTGGTCAGGGCGTCGTAGAGGATGCGTTCGGCGACCGACTTCTTGCCGTCCTTCATCAGGACGTTGACGAACTTGCTGACCAGCTGGGAGTGGTACAGCGGGTCGGGGAGTATCTGGCGCTTCGGGACTTCGCGGCGTCGAGGCATGAGCAGGCTCCGGTGTATCAGGCCTTGGGGCGCTTGGCGCCGTACTTGGAGCGTCCCCGCCGACGTTCGTCGACGCCGACCGCGTCCAGGGTGCCGCGAATGACGTGGTAACGGACGCCGGGCAGGTCCTTCACCCGGCCTCCGCGAATGAGCACGATGGAGTGCTCCTGGAGGTTGTGCCCGACACCCGGAATGTAGGTCGTGACCTCGATGCCGTTCGTGAGGCGCACGCGCGCTACCTTGCGCAACGCCGAATTCGGCTTCTTCGGCGTCTGCGTGTACACGCGAACGCACACTCCCCGCCTCTGCGGCGAGGCCTGGAGCGCCGGGCTCTTGGTCTTCGCGACCTGGCGTTGGCGGCCCTTTCGGACCAGTTGACGGATGGTGGGCATCAGTGCTCTTTGCTCCAGCAGACTCTCTTGCCTTGTGCCGGGACCCCGGCGTTCCAAGGCCCGCCGCCACGCACGGCGCGGGCCAGTCTGAGCCGACCCGGGCCAACCCGAGGCGACCGAAAACGAACAGGCCAGCCGACCGCGTTAGGCGCCGGAAGCGCGCGGCACCGGGCGAACACCCGGTTCAGAGCCTGACTCGCTGAGTGAAGTTGGGACTGCCAAAAACCTGGTGTACTGCCGGCTCGCCCCGCGCGAACCGCACAAGGGCGCGAACGTTAGCAGAAAGGCCGGATCCGGGGCAAGCCCGAACCTGCCTAGTTGTCGCCTTCGCTCAGCACCTGCGGCATCGTGCGGATGAACTCCTCCGGGTAGTCGTAGTTGTACAGATCGTCGGCCACCAG
>JAPOXA010000105.1 GCA_026707325.1 Acidobacteriota bacterium
GCAGCAGGATGCCCATCATCATGCGGATCGTGGTCGTCTTGCCCGAGCCGTTGGGCCCCAGCAGGCCGTAGATCGTGCCGGGCTCGATCTCGAGGTCGAAGTCGTCGACCGCGGTGTGGGCGCCGAACGTCTTTCGCACGCCTGAGAGGCGTACAACGGTTCCGTTCTGAGTCATGCGGGCCTACTCCGTTCGTGGGGGCGCGGAGAGGATAGTCCATCGCGCTGGCCAGATAGAGTCGGGCGCCACATTTCCCGGCTTACAAGACGAAACGGAGGACGCGAGATGAAGAGATCACGGCGAGACCTCGTCGCGACGGCTAGCCTGGTCGCCATGGCTTTGGCCCTTGTGGCGACTGCGACACCAGCCCTTGCCGAGGAGATCCGCCCCGGTGTGTACCGCACTCCGGACGCCCGGTTCGAGAACCTGCCGGACTTCGACTTCGAGCCGCACTACCTGGAGATCGATGGTTATCGCGTTCACTACCTTGACGAGGGACCTGCGGACGGCGAAGTGATTCTGCTGATCCACGGCGAGCCAACCTGGGCGTACCTGTTCCGGAAGATGATCCCCGTTCTCGTCGAAGCGGGCCATCGCTGCATCGTTCCCGACCTGATCGGCTTCGGGCGGTCGGACAAGCCGGCGAGCATGGACACCCACACCTACAAGTTCCACGTCGACGCGATGACCGAGCTGGTCGTGGCGCTCGACCTGCAGCAGGCCACCTTCTTCGGCCAGGATTGGGGGAGTCTGATCGGCTTGCGGGTGGTGGCCGAGAACGAGGAGCGCTTCGCACGGGTCGTCCTCTCCAACGCCGGTCTGCCGGTTGGCGGAGCGGCCGGCCCGGAGGACTTTCCCGAAAACAGCGCCTTCATCCGCTGGAAGCAGAGGAACCAGGCGATGATCGATCGTGGCGACATTCCCACCGGCCGCATGCTGGCGACCAACACGGGCGATCCGTCGATCGCGGCCGCCTACGATGCGCCCTTCCCCGAGCCGGCCTACAAGGCCGGGGCGCTCATCATGCCGCAGCGTGTGCCGGTCTTCGCCGACGATCCGGCGAACGAGGCGAACCGCAAGGCGTGGGAAGTCTTCGAACGCTGGGAGAAGCCCTTCCTGACGGCCTACGGCGACAGCGACCCGATCACGCGCGGCGGCGAGGTGCCGTTCCAGAGGCGAGTCCCCGGCGCCCAAGGCCAAGCCCATGTCTCGGTCGAAGGCGCGGGGCACTTCATCCAGGAGAGCCACGGCGAAGAGCTCGCCCGGATCATCAACGAGTTCATCGCCGCGAACCCGGTGGAGTAGGTCGCCGGCGGCCTGCGAGCGCCGCCACGCCGTCCGAGAGGCTCTCGATCCGCCGGGTCAGCGGTGCGTGACGCTAGCGGTCGGAAGCCGAGTAGTCGAGATCGGCCGGCCGGCAGTTTCGGTGGTCGGGCGGCGGATCGATGGGGAAGCGCTTCGCGGCGATCGTCGCGCGGCCCTGGACAAGCGCCTTGGCCACGCGGTGCATCCCGTCCATCACACGGCCGTCCATTCCCAGGATGATCGGGTGTGCGAGGTCCGTCGCCTCGATCAGCGCCATGTGCTCGACGACGGACCGGACCGTCGGCCGGAAGTGGTCGCGATCGAACCAGTAGATCTGGTCGATCTCGGCAATGTCGGCCAGTGGCACCTCTTCAACAGGCAGGTCGGCGCTCAGTTCGATGAGCCGGTTGACGTCCCATGCCTTCTGGCCGTCCTCGTCGGGCATGAAGTGGTACTGGCGCCGTATCGGCGCAGGCTAGCTGAACGGGTTGCCCACTGGGTGCGCCGGCATCCCCGCCGAGCGCGCTATGCTCGCGCCCTTGTCTTGACAGTGGGTTCGATGCTCGGAAAGGAGCTTGTGATGTCGAAGTGGACCGTTCGGGCCTTGGTGGTGTCGATGTTCGTGTGTCTGGCGGCCCCGCTGGCGGCCGGAGACGACGAGTCGGACGCCGAGTTGGGGCTGGTGGCCATCAACGTGGCGGATCTGGAGCGGTCCGAGAAGTACTACGCCGAGGTGCTGGGGTTCACTCGCGCCTGGCAGTACCCGCCGGACTCGGACGAACCGATCGAGATCGGTCTGGTGGCGCCCGGCGGCGGTGCGGGCCTTGCTCTGGCGCATCTGAACGACGATCCGCTGCCGGAGGGCAAGGGTCGGTACGGCCGGATCATCGTCAACACCGCGAACGCCAAGGTGCTGGCCAAGCGGGCCGAGGCCGCCGGCTCGACGCTTCGCCACGTCACGATCCCCGGCGAGAATCCGCCGACGATCATCTTCTTCCGCGACCCCGACGGCTACGAGATCGAGCTCTACCAGGCTCCGTCGCAGTAGGACGGGCGAGCGCCCAGCCCTGATGGGTCAGAGCAGTTCCCTGCCGACTTCCAGGACGCGGTCCAGGACCTGCATGACGTCATCCTCGGTGGTGCGGGTGTTCAGCACGCAGAACCTGAGTGAGAACCGGTCGTCGAGCCGCGTCGAGGCGATCATCGCGAATCCCGACTGGACGATGCGGTCCTGGATCTGGCGGTTCAGGTCGTTGAGGCGTTCACTCGAGACGGGCAGTTCCGCGCCAGGGCCCCGGTAGCGAAAACAGACCACGCCCAGACTCGGTGGCGCGAGAAGCTCCAGTTCGTCCTCGCGCGCAATGCGATCCGCCGCCTTTGCGGCGATGCCGATCGCGCCGGCAATGGCTTGCCGGTGCGCTGCCAGGCCGTAGCGCTGGACCGACAGCCAGACCCGAAGGGCCCGAAATGCGCGGGTGAGCTGGAGCCCGCGGTTGCAGAAGTTCACCTGCTCGCTGCCGAGATCGGTGTCCTGCATGTAGTCGGGGAGGATGCGAAAGGCGGAATCGAGGCGGGTGACGTCGCGGGCCATGAGGCAGCCCGTCTCGTAGGGCTGCATGAGCCACTTGTGCGGGTCGAGAGTCACGCTGTCGGCGAGTTCGAGGCCCTGGAGCAGAGGTCGGGCCTCCGGATCTAGGACGGCGAAGCCGCCGTACGCGGCGTCGACGTGGTTCCAGAGCCCTTCCGCCCGCGCGATCTCCGCCAGCTCCACCAGGGGATCGATGGCGCCGGTGTTCGTCGTGCCGGCATTCACCACGAGGCAGAACGGCTCCAGACCCGCCTCGCGGTCACGATGCACAGTTTCCAGGAGGGTCGCCGGAACGATCCGGAACTCCTCGTCGGTGGCCAGGACCCGTATCCGGGCCGGGTCGACTCCGGCTATCCGCGCGGCGCGTCCCACCGAGCCGTGGGCCTGATCGGAGAGGTAGACCACGCCGCGCCGGGGGTTTCCGGCGGCCTCGCGCGCCGCCACGACGGCGAGGAGATTGGCGGCCGATCCACCACTCGTGAAGAGGCCGCCGGCGCCTTCCGGGTAGCCCAGCCAATCGCGAAACCAGTCGGTGACCGTGAGCTCGATCTGGGAAGGTCCGGCGGACGCCAGCCAGGTCCCCTGGAAGACGTTGTAGCCGCTGATCAGGAAACTGGCCAGCACGGAGGCCCAGGAGGGGCTGGCGGGCACGAAGGCGAGAAAGCGCGGGTGGTCGATCCGGGCCGCGAGCGGCATCACGTCTCGAACCACGGTCTCGAGCAGCGGGTCGAGATCCCGCCCCTCCTCGGGAGGAGGTCCATCGAGCAACG
>JAPOXA010000017.1:0-1940 GCA_026707325.1 Acidobacteriota bacterium
CCCGGCGCCGCCGCCAACGCCGCGACCGACGCCGCCGAACCCGTCACCTTCATCCGCGACGTCCTGCCCGCCATGAACAAGGTCGGCTGCTCCAACGGCACCTGCCACGGCGCAGCCAAGGGCAAGAACGGTTTCAAGCTGTCGCTGCGCGGCTACGACCCCGAGTTCGACTACCAGTCGCTGCTCTACGACATGTCCGGCCGGCGGTTCAACCGCGCCGACCCGGAGCGCTCCCTGATGCTCGCCAAGCCGACGATGCAGGTCCCCCACGAAGGCGGCCTGCGCCTCGATCTCGGCGGCCGCTACTACAACCTCATCCTCGACTGGATCAGAGCGGGCGTGCCCTACGGGGATCTCGCGCGCGATCGGGTCGAACGCCTCGAGATCCACCCGGCCGAGGTCTTCATGAACCGGCCGGGGATGCGGCAGCAGACGACCGTCATCGCGCACTACGGCGACGGCCGGAGCCGCGACGTCACCCGCGAGGCCCACGTCACCAGCAGCAACACGGAAGCGATGGCGATCGAGGAGACGCCGTCCGGCCCCGTCGCCGAGGGACTGCGACGCGGCGAGAGTACGCTGCTCGTGCGCTACGAGGGCCAGTTCACCACCGCACCCGCCACCGTGCTCAGCGGCCGCGAGGGCTTCCAGTGGACGGCCCTGCCTCAAGCCAACTACATCGACGAGCTGATCGACAAGAAGCTGCAGCGGATCGAGGTTCTGCCCTCGGCGCCGGTCGACGACGCCGCCTTCCTCCGCCGCGCCTCGCTCGACCTGACCGGCCAGATCCCGACCCCGAACCGGGTGCGCGCGTTCCTCGCCGACGACGCGCCGTCCCAGGAGAAGAGGAACCGCCTGGTCGACGAACTGATCGCAAGCGACGCCTACATTGACCACTGGACGCTCAAGTGGGGCGACCTGTTGCGCAGCAACCGGAAGTTCATGAGCTACAAGGGCATGCTGACCTTCCGCGGCTGGCTGCGCGAGGCGATCGAGGAGAACCGGCCCTACGACGAACTCGTCCACGAACTGGTCACGGCTTCCGGCAGCACCCTCGATCAGCCGGCCGCCAGTTACTTCCGCGCGGCCCGCGATCCGAAGGAGGCGATGGAGACCACCACCCAGCTCTTCATGGGCGTGCGGATGGTCTGCGCCCAGTGCCACGACCACCCGTTCGAACGCTGGACCCAGAACCAGTACTTCGAGATGACCGCCTTCTTCGCCGGCCTGGGCGTTCGTCCCGGCTTCCGCACCGGCGAAGAGATCGTCTTCGACAAGCGACGCGACAACGAGCAGCTGCACCCGAAGACGAACGCGGTCGTGCCGCCGAAGTACCTGGTGCCGGTCGAGGGCGCGCCGGACCTCGGCGAGGGTCTAGGACGCCGGGCCGCCCTGGCCGACTGGCTGACGTCGCCGAACAATCCCTACTTCGCCCCAGCGATCGCGAACCGCGTCTGGAGCTACTTCATGGGCCGCGGGATCATCGACCCGGTCGACGACATCCGCGCGTCGAACCAGCCGGTGAACGCGGCCCTCCTGAACGCGCTGACCGCCGACCTGATCGAGAACGACTTCGACCTCCGCCACCTGATGCGGACGATCGCCACCTCGCGGGCCTACCAGTCGTCCTTCCAGACGAACGAGTGGAACCAGGACGACCGGATCAACTTCTCCCGCCACGAACCGAGGCGCCTGAGCGCCGAGCAACTGGCCGACGCCGTCGCCCGCGCCACCGGTTCCCGCTTCGAGATCGACACCCTTCCCGAGGATTTCGACGCCACGGCGCTCCCGGATCCGCACGTGATGACGGCGAGCATGGGAATCGAGGGCTTCCTCGACCTGTTCGGCAAGCCGGACCGCGAGACCGCCTGCGAGTGCGAGCGCAAGACGGAGATGAGCCTGCCGCAGGCGCTGAGCCTGCTGAACGGCTCCGTCATCGC
>JAPOXA010000017.1:2212-3646 GCA_026707325.1 Acidobacteriota bacterium
ATCCCAGGACAGTCCGGCCACACCTGCGACGGCCCGACCCGGCGCGAGTTCCTCCGCGTCGGCTCGCTCGGCATCTTCGGCATCTCCCTCAGCCAGACCCTGGCGCTCCGTGACGCCCACGCTGCGACCGCGGCGGTGGACACCTTCGCTGGCGGCAAGGGCTTCGGCAGCGCGAAGTCCGTCATCCTGCTCTTCCTGCAGGGCGGCCCCAGCCACATCGACATCTGGGATCCGAAACCGGACGCGCCGTCCAACATCCGCGGCGAGTTCGGCGCCATCGACACGAAGGTCGACGGCATCCGGCTCTCCGAAACGATGCCGATGCTCGCCGAGCAGGTCGACAAGTGCACCCTGATCCGCTCGATGAGCTACACCCCGAAGGGGCTGTTCAACCACACCGCCGCGATCTACCAGATGCTGACCGGCTACCCGCCCGACCGCGTCTCGCCCTCCGGCCAGCTCGAACCGCCGACCCCGGCCGACTTCCCGACCGCCGGCTCCCACATCTCCAGGCTCAAGCCGCTCGACGACGCGATGCTCCCCTTCGTCGAGATGCCGCGGCCGCTCCAGGAATCGAACGTGATCGGCAAGGGCGGCGCCGCCGGCTTCCTCGGCAAGGCCTACGACCCGTACCGCCTCTACCAGGACCCGAACCAGCCGATCGAACTCAGCGACCTGGAACTCCGCGAAGAGACCTCCCCCGAACGCCTCGCCGGCCGCTTCGAACTCCGCAAGGGCCTGAACGCCTCGCTGCCCGAGCTCGAAAAGGCGGTCGCCGACTCCGCCCTCGACGAGTACTACGAGAAGGCCTACGATCTCGTCCTCTCCGGCAAGGCGCGCCAGGCCTTCGACCTCTCGAACGAGAGCGACGAGATGCGCGAGCGCTACGGCAAGAACACCTTCGGCCAGGGCGCGCTGATGGCCCGGCGGCTGATCGAAGCCGGCACCCGTTTCGTTCAGCTCAACTGGCCCGCGGTCGCCAACGGCAATCCCGAAGTCGATTCCTGGGACACCCACGCCGCCAACTTCGCCCCGCTCAAGAACCTGCACTGCCCCGTCCTCGACCGCGCGCTGTCGGCGCTGCTCTCCGACATGGACGAGCGCGGCCTGCTCGACGAGACCCTCGTCGTCGCCGTCGGCGAGTTCGGCCGCTCACCGCGCCTCGGCGTCAGCACCTCCGGCAACAGCAACTCCCCGGACGGCCGCGACCACTGGCCCTACTGCTACACGGCCATGGTCGCCGGCGCCGGCGTCTCCCGCGGCCAGCTCTACGGCGAGTCCGACGAGACCGGCTCCGCTCCCCGCGAGAAGCCGGTCCACCCGAACGACTTGCTGGCCACCGTCTACTACACGCTGGGAATCGATCCGGCGATGGAGATCCTGAATCACCTGGACCAGCCGAGAGAGCTGGTGAAGGGCGAGGTGATTCGGGGT
>JAPOXA010000009.1 GCA_026707325.1 Acidobacteriota bacterium
GGAGGATACGCCGCCTGATCTACATCATCGGATCCACAACTTCTGGCAGTAGCTCGCAACGAAGTCGAACGCGAGTGAGTTGAAGTTGGCGGCGAGCAGCCACAGCGCCTCTGCACCGCCCTCAGTTGAACCAGCATCGTCGGCCAGAAGCAAGGGAAGCGTGTTGCCCACGCCGGAACGAGGCAAGAGAGCCGCGATCATGGTGCGCACGTTCGTCGGTGCCGTAACGTCCTTGAAGGCCAGTGCCCACTCGAGGCCTCCAGGCCACTCCACATGACCGGCAGAAACCCAGAACTGCGGATCAGGCGACCACCCTGGGTCTTCATGCTCCGCCAACGTAGCCTCGCGCGGCTGCGCGGGCCGGTTCAGATTCTCCGGGTTCACGACCACGCTCGCCGCCCGATGGTCGAAGGCCTGGACCATCTTCCCCTCGTACAGCGGAAGCCACTCTTCCTCGCCTCGCTTCCACCGATTGCCCGCCACCGGATAGCAACCGACCGCCTGAAGCTCAGCAGCCGTCGTGAACAAGTGGGAGTCGTTCGTCATGTGGAACATCGTCTTGTAGCGGACCGGCCATGCGCGACGCTCGGAACCGTCCGACCGGTCCACCAGCACGGGATGACGCTCGTAGATGCCTTTCGTGATCTCGGCGTCCCGGCGCGTACGGAACACCGGCGCCGTGCCGGTGTTCGGATTCACCCGCCCGAAGTCGGCTGGGCTCAACGGGAAGCAGCGTTCCGAGTCGCTCAGATCCGCCGAACTCTCGAGGAAGAAGCCACACGGTGTCTCCTCAAACGTCCGATCGGTGCCGCCGACGATGAGCGCACAGAACTTGAACCGTGTGTCCACATCGGGGAAGAACGGCGGCAGTCCGGTAGCCAACCGCCGATTCTCGAAGTCGAACAGCCCCGCAACCCGACCACCTGTGGACATCGACCGGAAGAAGGGCGCCGCGGTCCTGTCCGCGCAGATGCCGGAGGGCACCAGCAACCCGACCAAACCGCCAGGCTTGAGCACGTCCAGCGCCCGCTCGACGAACAGTGAGTAGAGATTGATGTCGCCCCTGCCAAGCAACGGATACTGATCCGATTCCCGAAACATGGCCAGGAGGCTGTCGGCGCGCTCCTTCGCCTCGTCGAACGCCGCGGCTAGCGGCACACCGCGGTCCCGGAGCTTCTGGATGCCTTCCCGTCGTAGTGCCGCCGTCGAAGCGCGCGCCAACTCCCGATCACGCGTCGCGAACCACTCCACTTCCTGCAGCTTGATCCGATCCCAGGGCGGGTTGCCGATGACCGCGTCGAACCCACCCGCCGGGCGGTGCCGTTGCCAGTGCCGCCACACGCCTGGGAACGCCACCTCCCAATGCAGGAAGCCCTCGCGCTCGGCCAGGGAGCGGGCGTCGCGCCAAATCTCGGCGAACCTCGACAGGCCGGCGTCATCCGATCGGGCGGAGGTCGCATCGATGGCCTCCGGCCCATCCGCAAGGAGCGAGTACGCCTTGGCCGGGTAGGCGCCGATCAATTCAAGCAGTCCGCGCGTCTCGAATTCGGCGCGCTGTCTCCTTTTCATGCCCGCGGTCAGCCAGCGAAGGCTCTGCAGGAAGTCGAGCACGCGGCGCAGCTCCGCGGTGGCCTGGTCCACGCCCTCAAAGAGCCTCGCTGACTCACGCACTTCGGCCACATCCGCGTCGGACATCTCCTCGATCAACTCCATCCCGGCGACCGCGTTCTCGGCGCCCTGGATGGCGCTGGACGCGATGAGTCCACCGAGGCGACGCAGTTCATCCGTTCCGTCGCCAACCCTGAGCCCGACCAGCGAGTCACCGCACCGCAGGTGATGGTCCAGGAACGACAGCGGCGCGCCGACGGTGAAGCTGTGAAGCCACAGCGACACCTTCGCCAGTTCCACCGTGAGGCGGTTCTTGTCAACGCCGTAGATACAGCGCTTGAGCACCATTCGCCGGATGATCGCCTGATCCGTGAGCTGCGCCTCGTCGATCACCCATTCCGACTCCGCGGCACGCTCGAGAATGCCCTGTCGGATCTGCCCGATCCGACCCACCAGGGGGGACTCGTACGGCTCCTCAAGCCAGTCCGCCACGGCCGACACGTACTCGATGAGTTCCGCCACGTAGTCGGAGAGGAAGTCCACTGCCGTGACCAGGAAGTGGCCGCTTCCCATGGCCGGATCGAGCACCTTGAGATCCAGCACAGCCTCCGCCGGATCCATCCGTACCAGCTCGGCTAACCGATCGTCCCTGGGTCTGCGGTCACTCTTCAGGTTCTCGGCAGTCGCCTCGAAGACCCTCAGTCGTTCCTCCGCCAGCGGCTTCAACGTCCGCTCGACGATCAGGTCGACCAGCTCCTGGCTGGTGTAGAAGCTGCCGCTGTCCTTCCGGGCGAAACGGTTGAGCTGGACGCTGACGTTGCCTGCGGAATCGCGGACAGGTTCGCGCTCCAGGAGCCGCTCGTAGAGAGAACCGAGCTGCTGGACGGTCATGTCGCGGTAGTTGACGAACCGGGCTCGACCGCCGTTGGCCTGCCCCACATGGCTGAGTCCGAAGACAACCGGCGCCATCTCGCTGTCCGGCAAGCGGACCTTCGTCAGCAACGGCGCGGCCTCTTCCGCGAACAGGCCGCCGTTGTATGGCGGAAGCCCGATCGACCGGTCGCCGCCATCGATCTGCCGGAACAGCTCCATGAGGCGGTTGTAGTAGTTGCCTGCCGTGCTCGAGAACGTGTCGCGGGCACGAGACCTCGTTGCGATGTCGTCGCGCACGGGGCGCAGTCCGTAGTCGTCGTACTTCAGGTCGTTCACCGGCAGCAGCCCGCGATCTTCGGCGTAGAGCACGAACAACAGCCGATAGAGGAAGATCAGGGCAGCTCCCCGGACCTCCTCAAGGTCAGCTTCCGGAGCTTGCGCCGCAAGGGCGTTCAGAAGGCGGGGAAACGCATCGCCGAAGACAACCTGCGAAAGGTCTTCGGCCGCGCTCTCCTCGTATCGCTTTCCTTCCGCGATCGCCGTATCGATGAAGCTCGCCCTCGCGCCTTTCGGGAGAACGAAGGCACCACGCCGGAAGAGCAGGAGAAAGGTCCTCAGGTCGTCCTCGTCCCCACTCTCCAGGATCGCGCCCAGGTCCGCCTCGAAGTAGCCGCTGGCACGCGGGCGGGCCTGGTGATCGTAGAGCCTCCAGACGCGACCGTTCGTCAGAACGCCACGACCGATCCGGCCGTCCGACACGCTGTAGGCCGTAGCCAGGTTGAGCTTGCCCCGGTTTCGTGGACACTTCATCCTTGGAGGAGGAGGTACCCACGATGCCAAGATCAAGACCTCGGTACCCGGCAGAGTACCG
>JAPOXA010000008.1 GCA_026707325.1 Acidobacteriota bacterium
GCCGATCTCGAGGCACGACCTGAGCTGGGCCTGACCGCCTGTGCGCAACATCGCCGTCGCAGCTTCCCTCATCCTTCTGATCGCGGCCTACGTCGCCGTCGCCCAACAGTCGGACGATGCCAAGCCGTCGCTAGACGGCATGGCCGTCCCCACCTACACGGCCGACGGGGACCTCATCCGCCCCGACGGCTACCGCACCTGGATCTTCGTCGGAGCCTCGCTCGGCCTCAGCTACGACGAAGACGCCGCCGAGCGCGAAGGCCCGGGCACCTTCACCAACGTCTACATCCAGCCGGAGGCCTACCGCTACTTCATGGCGACCGGCGAGTTCCCCGAGGGAACCATGCTCCCCATGGACGTCTTCCGCCCAGGCTCCCGCGAGTCCATCAACCAGGCCGGGTACTTCGAGAAGGACTTTCTGGGCATGGAGGTCGCGGTGAAGGACAGCGGGCGGTACCCCGAAGGCTGGGCCTACCTCAGCTTCCGCGACCGGTCCGGAGGGTTGAGGGAGTCGGCGTCAGCGTTCCCGAAGGAACGGTGCTACGACTGCCATTCGGAGCATGCTGCGACGGACAATGTGTTCACGCAGTTTTATCCGGTGTTACAGCGGGGGGAGTAAACCGGCCCTGACAGTCGGGGCCACCGGGAACTTCGGCACCTGCAGGGTGGTCCCGACGTGCCAGATTCCATCCGATGCAGAACACCTACGTAGGTGACATCGGCGACTTCGCCAAGTACGGCCTGCTCCGCGCAATCTGCGGCGACAGGCGTTTGGGCGTGGCGTGGTACCTGCACCCCAGCCCGGAGCAGACGACCGGACAGCACGCCGGCGACGTGCGTCACACGAAGTATCTGTCCGACCGCAACAACTGGCGGGACCTCGACCCCCAGCTGTTTGACACGCTCCGGGGACTCGTGAGGGGCGGGCACCGCAACGTGAGGGGAGTCGAGGACTCCGGCCTGCTGGGTGACGCCAGATTCGCGGGTGAACCTCTCGATATCCGAGGTGTTCCCATCGCCGGCAGACCGACTTGGCGAGAGCGGTGGTTCGAAAGTGTCACGAACAGGCTGGCAGACTGCGATCTGGTCTTCGCCGACCCGGACAACGGCCTCTACCCGGACGAGAGATTCAGGCCCACTCAGCAGGTGAGTGCGAAGAGAATCCCGGTCGCCGAAGTCGCCCGGCTTGCCGTAGGGCGGCCAGCCGTGATCTACCACCACAACACACGGCGCCCTGGCGGTCACCCCAACGAGATTCAGTACTGGATGCAGCGATTGCCAGGCTGCCGATGGGCTTGGTACTGGCGCCGGTGGAGTAGCCGCACGTTCTTTGTGTTGAACCCGGATACCGCTATCGAGCAGCGTCTTATCGCCCACGCGAAGCGTTGGAGGGGTCACGGCGACCTGCATACGCCGGAAGAGCCGGTGCCCGCACACAGCGCCCGAGCCGACTAGGCGACGCTCGCTCTCTCAGAGCATCCGCGCTTCCTCAAGCACTCGGTCCCGGACTCCCGGGTGGAGACCGTGGTCCGTCACTACGTGAACACGCCGGCCCAGAAGATCCTGCACGTCCATCAGGAGCGCGCCAAGCGCCAGACCGGTTCTCCCTGGCGGCAAGGTGACAAGCAGGTCAACGTCACTCGCTTCATCCGCGTCTCCGCGAGCCATCGAGCCGAAGATGCGGACATCGCGGAGACCGTGTCGCTCCGCGAGGCCTCGGATCTCGGTTCGGTGGGACTCGATCAAGGCGTGCATGACAGACAACTTCATCTCGCCGGCCCGGACGTCGGCCGACGACGGCACTCATCCGTCCTCTTCCATCGCCCGATACAGGGCGTCGCGGTCGTCGATGTCGACCAGATGGCCTCCGCCGTCCCACGTCGGCAGCGGCGGCAGTTCATTGGGCTCGCTCGCAGTGGCTCCCGGCGCGCGCACGCGTCGCAGCCCGGCCTCGACCAGAGCGAACATCGCGGTTCCTCGTCTGGCCGCCTGTTCACGAAGTCTCTGCAGTCTCAAGGCCCCGAAAACAGCCATTTCAGTGGTTCACTCCTTGACCGCCGCGCAGTCGACGAAGCTCGTGGGCCGGCTCCGAGATTCGCCGCCAACCGCTCCCCTTCACCGCCCGCAAGCGCCGGACGGCCTCGCCGAGCGGTACGTCGTCAAGCAACTGGAAGCCGCAGATGTCGAATCGCAACAGGTTCCAGCTGCCCTTCTCGTCACGCACCCAGCGCCCCTCGCCGTGTACCCGAAGGATAGCGCCGAGGAGGTTCGGCGCTAGAAGACGCGCTACCTCGCGGTTCGCGTTGCAGATGTAGACCTCGTCGCCGTCACGCAGATGAACCGACACAGTGTCGTCCTTACCGACCACTCGAATCAGAATGCCGTCCAGGCTTCCCCATTCCCTGAGGGGCCCGTACGCGAAGCCGGGGCTACCAGACATGCCGCAACCCGTGGGCACGGTAGCGATTCATCCGACCGTCGCGGCTAACCAGAATCAGGTCGCCGCGAATGCACTGATGAACGAGCATCCGATCGAACGGGTCGCGGTGCGCGTCCACACGCGGCAGGACGTGGTAGCTCGACGCGTCGCCGCTTTCCAGCGGGAGGATCTCGAAGCCGAGCCGGCGGCAGTGGTCTGGTAGTTCGTCGGGAACCAGCGGGTCGAGCTTCAGCTTTCCCAACCCGTACTTCAGCGAGGCTTCCCACAAGGACACGGTGCTCACCAATACCCGGTTGCGCGAGTCTTCAATGATCTCGCGTGCTGGTACGGACAGCTCGGTCGATCTGCCGATGGTCCACAGCAGGACGTGGGTGTCCAGCAGGTACGTCACGCGCTGCCGAGGAACTCCTCCTCGGTCATCTCGAAGCTGTCGGTGAACTCGATCGTGACCTCGCCGTCGAGGAAACCGAGTTCGCGCCGACCCGCTGGCGCCGGTTCATACGGGACGATCATGGCGACCAGTGTCTTCGACCTCCCATACAGGACGCCGATGCGCTCGCCGCGACGCACGTCGGCGAGGACCTTCGAGAACTCGGCCTTCAACTCGGCCACCGGAAGCGCCTTCATGGACCGACTCTGGCAGCCATCCTGTCAAGTTGTCAAGTTGGACTGAACGCGAACTGAGTCCCGCGGCCACCGCTCTATGCCGTCGCCATCCGTATGATCGGGGCGCAATGCGCTTTCCCGCCCTGCTGACATCAGTCTGCCTCGCCCTTCCGGGCATCGCCCTCGCGGCGGATTCGCCCGCGGACCGCT
>JAPOXA010000075.1 GCA_026707325.1 Acidobacteriota bacterium
GATGGCCCAGGGCTACTGGCAGCACGGTCGTCACCTGGACCGGGCCAGCTTCTACCTGTCGATTCGCCACACTCCGTTCGACGGCGGCTTCGCCGTCGCGGCCGGCCTGGAGCAGGTCGTGGAGTTCCTGCTCGGTCTTCGCTTCGAGCCCGAGGACATCGAGTATCTGCGAGGCCTCGAAGGAAACGACGGCAGGCCCCTGTTCGCTCGGGACTTCCTGGACGCGCTGCCGATGCTCGATCTTTCCGTCTCGCTCGCGGCCGTCCCGGAGGGCACGGCCGTGTTCGCGAGGGAACCGCTGCTCCGGATCGAGGCGCCCCTGCTGGTCGGCCAGTTGATCGAGACGCCCGTTCTCAACATCTTCAACTTCCAGACGCTGGTGGCGACGAAGGCGGCCCGGCTTTGCCACGTCGCCGCGCCGGGCCAGCCGGTGCTGGAGTTCGGGCTACGCCGGGCGCAGGGCTTCGACGGAGGCCTGAGCGCCAGCCGCGCCGCCTACCTGGGCGGTTGCATCGCGACGTCGAACGTGGAGGCGGGCCAACGCTTCGGGATTCCGGTGCGAGGCACCCACGCGCACAGTTGGGTCCAGGCCTTCGACTCGGAACCCGAGGCGTTCGACGCCTTTTCCGAGACGATGCCGAACAACTGTGTCCTGCTGGTCGACACCTACGACGTGGAGCAGGGGATCGAGCACGCGATCGCCACCGCGCGAGTGCTGCAGCGTCGCGGACAGCGGTTGCTTGGCATTCGGCTCGACTCCGGCGACCTGTTGCTGCAGAGCCGCGCCGCGCGGCAGCGGCTGAGCGAGGCGGGGCTCGAGGACGTTGCCATCGTCGTCAGCGACAACCTGGACGAGAAGAAGATCCTGGCGCTGCGGCGGGCGGGCGCGGCGATCGATATCTGGGGTGTCGGCACGTCACTGGTGACCGCGGCCGGCGCGGGTGCGCTCGGCGGCGTCTACAAGCTGTCGGCGATCCGGCGGACCGGCGAGGAGCGCTGGCGACCGGTGTTCAAGTTCGGCGCGGGAGTCGGCAAGGCGTCCCTGCCGGGGCGCCTGCAGGTCCGCCGCTATCGAGGGGCCGGCGGCGCCCTGGAGCGGGACGTGATCCACGCGCTCGACGGGTCGGGGGAGGCGCTGGGTCTGGACGATCCGGACGGCCGCGATCTGCTCGTGCCGGTGCTCGAAGACGGCCAGCTCCTCGAGCAGCTGCCGTCGCTCGACGCCGCCCGGGAGGCGGCGGGGCGCGAGGTGGCCTCCCTGCCGCCGGCGCTGCTGGACCTCGAGGCTCACGGGCCGGCGCCGGTCGAGGTCACGGCGAGCCTCCTGGAACAGTGCGACCGCCTGGCGGCGTCGCACTCGGCGACCGCCCGGTCGGCGTGATCGACTAGCGGGTTTGGCCGGGCTGTCGTCCACCGAAACAGCGCCTGGGACGCCGGTCGTTCATAATCTGGCATGGCCGCAAGGTTAGACAGGTCAGCAGTTCGGCGTTTCGACGACCTCTACGAGCACGGATTCGCCCGGGTCGCGGCGTGTCTGCCACGGGTCGAGATCGCCGATCCGGCGAAGAACCTGGCGCGCACGATCGACCTGGCGGGGATGGCGGACCGGGACGGCGCGGTCGCCGCCGTCTACCCGGAACTCAACCTGAGCGGCTACTCGCTCGACGACTTGTTCCATCAGTCCGCCGTGCTCGACGGCTCTCGTGCCGCGCTCGTGGAGTTGGCGGCCGCGTCACGGGACCTGCGTCCGGTGCTCATCGTCGGCCTGCCGCTCGAGGTCGACGGCGCGGTGTTCAACGTCGCGGCGGTGGTGCATGGCGGCCGGATCGCCGGCGTGGTACCCAAGGTCTACCTGCCGAACTACCGCGAGTACTACGAGAAGCGCTACTTCGCCGCTGCCGAGTCGCGGCGGTCGGAGGTCGTGTCCCTGGGTGACGAGGAGGTGCCGTTCGGCGAGGATCTGCTGTTCGACGTGGGCCCCGTCCCGGGCTTCCGCTTCCACGTCGAGATCTGCGAGGACCTGTGGTCGCCGCTGCCGCCGAGCACGCGGGGCGCGCTTGCCGGGGCATCGGTGCTGTTCAACCTGTCGGCCAGCAACGTGACGATCGGCAAGGCGGACTATCGCAGGCTTCTCTGCGCGTCGCAGTCGGGCCGGTCGATCGCGGCCTACGTCTACGCCGGCGCGGGCGCCGGAGAGTCGACGACGGACCTGGCCTGGGACAGCCACGGCCTGATCTGTGAGAACGGAGAGCGGCTGGCGGAGTCCGAGCGCTTCAGCCAGGAGCCCCAGATGATCGCCGCCGACCTCGACCTGGAACGGCTCTCGCAGGAGCGGCTCCGCATGTCGACGTTCCGCGACGCTGCGCGCCGGGAATCATGGGCCGGCGAGTTCCGGACGATCTCGATGGCCGTGGAGCGGCCCCCGGGCGCGGTGGCGCTGCGGCGCGAGATCCCGCGCTTCCCCTACGTGCCGGCGGACACCGCGGAGCGGGACGAACGCTGTGCGGAGGCCTTCGACATCCAGGTCTCCGGCCTGGTCCAGCGGCTGCGCGCCACCGGTCTCGAGAAGGTCGTGATCGGCGTCTCCGGCGGACTTGACTCGAGCCACGCGCTGATCGTCTGCGTCCGGGCCTTCGCCCGGCTTGGGCTGCCGGCGTCGAACATCCTCGCCTACACGCTGCCGGGCTTCGGCACCTCGACGCGAACGTACGAGAACGCGAACCGGCTGATGGAAGCGTTGGGCGTCACCGCGTCCGAGATCGACATCCGGCCGCCGAGCGAGGAGATGCTGAAGGCGATCGACCATCCGTACGGGCGCGGCGAGCGCGGCGACCGCGTGTACGACTCCACCTTCGAGAACGTCCAGGCCGGCGAGCGCACGGCGCACCTGTTCCGGCTCGCGAACCTGCACCGGGGCCTGGTCATCGGCACCGGTGACCTCTCGGAACTGGCGCTGGGCTGGTGCACATACGGTGTCGGCGATCAGATGGCGCACTACAGCGTGAACTCGTCCGTGCCGAAGACCCTGATCCAGCACCTGATCCGCTGGGAGGTAGAGCGCGGAGAGTTCGGCGCCGCTGCCAGCGAGACATTGCAGTCGATCGTCGACACGGAGATCTCACCGGAGCTGGTGCCGCCCGCGGCGGGTGGAGAGGCCGGCAACGGGGAACCCGCGCAGTCGACGGAGGAAGCGATCGGGCCGTTCGAGCTGCAGGACTTCCACCTCTACTACCTGAGCCGGTACGGCTACCGGCCGAGCCGGGTCGCCTACCTGGCCCACCAGGCCTGGGGAGAGCGGACCCGGGGCGCCTGGCTCGACACGATTCCCGAAGCCGAGCGCGGCGAGTACTCGCTGGCCGAGATCAGGCACTGGCTGGAGGTGTTCCTCGTCCGTTTCTTCGGCACCAGCCAGTTCAAGCGCTCGGCGCTGCCGAACGGACCCAAGGTGGGTTCGGGCGGGTCGCTGTCGCCGCGAGGTGACTGGCGGGCGCCGTCGGACGGCGGACCGGCGGTCTGGGTGGAGGAGCTGCGGCGTAACGTGCCGTAGGCGGTCAGACCCAGTCCGAGGCGTCGTCTTCGGAACTTGCAATGTGGACGCCGGCTTCCTGCCAGCCCGTCATCGCCGCTTCGACCTCGGGAGTGAAGTCGACCAGTAACTCGCCGGGCGTCGCGGTGTCCGGCACGGCGACCGCCGACATGCAATCGGCCAGCACATGCAGCCTGCTTGCCGGGATGTCGCGGGACTGCATTTCGGCCAGCAGATCGTCGACCGTGTAGCGGACGCAGTGGCTCGCGGCCTGACCGGCGACGATCACGGCGTCGGCGCCGAGCAGCCAGTCGATCAGCGCCTGATTGCGCCGATCGAGTTCCTCACCATCGTGTCGGACCAGCACTTCGGGCGCGAGCACGGAGTAGTACTCGGTGAGAGGGTTCGTGCCCTTGATCAGGATCGGCGTCTCGGCGCCGCGCGCGTAGCCGAAGAACAGTCGCGCTTCCTGCACGGCGCCGACCAGGCCGTGGCCCTCGCTGCCGAGGAAACAGTGCGGCGGCCACAGGTAGAGGCGGTACTTCCCGGTCGCCTCGAGTCGGCGGCAGTAGTCCAGGGTCTGGCGCCTCAGCCACTCCGCGGTGCCGTCCCCGAACCAGCCAGCCAGAGCAGGATTGGGCACCGCCGAGCCGGCTTCGATCTCCGATGCCAGTACTTCGCGGTAGCCGTCGAGCTGCCTGCCCGAGCCGTCGACCCAAAACGAAGAGAAGAAGATCTGCTGCGGTGTGTGGCTGTCGAGGCTGGAGGCGATCTCGGTCAAGTTGCCGAGGTTGCGGTAAATGAAGCGGACGACGCGGTCGGTGTCCTCGATCGCGCCGCGGCCCGAACGGCCGCCGACGTAGAGCGCGCCCTCGCGCAGGCAGAAGTCCCGCTGCTCGTCGACCAGCAGGAGGACGCGGCGGGTCTCGTCCTCCGTCGCCGGAGTGAGATCGTGGCGGCTTCGCCACGCGGCCGCCCGTGCCGCGACCTCGTTCGGGTCGGGGTCGTACGACCAGTCGCCGCTTCGGTACGGGTCGCCTTCCGGGCCGGAGCCGGCGGGTAGGGGCAGGAGTGCCATGTCGGGTGGAACGCTAGCAAGTAGCGGGCGGTCGCGCGCCCGCTACCAGGCCACCTCCGGCCGGGCCTGCTGCTACTCTCTCGGCCTTCCAACAACGGCCAGTGAACGGCCCCGCAAGCGAACAGGAGCAGGCAAGTGAGCTACGAGTTTCTCCAGGTCGAGAAGAACGATCACGTCTGGGAAGTGACCCTCAACCGGCCGGAACGCATGAACGCGATCCACCCGCCGACGAGCCAGGAGCTCGACTCGGTGTTCAACGACTTCGCGGCCGACGACGCCGCCTGGGTGACGATCCTCACCGGCGCGGGCGACCGCGCCTTCTCGGCCGGCAACGACCTCAAGTACCAGGCCGAGCACGGCAGCAAGACGGTCCGGGCCGGGATGAAAGGAGTCCGGGGCGGATTCGGCGGCATCACGGCCCGCTTCGACCTGCACAAGCCAATGATCGCTGCGGTCAACGGCTTTGCCCTTGGCGGCGGCTTCGAGCTGGTACTGGCCTGTGACATCATCATCGCCTCCGAGAAGGCGACTTTCGGGCTGCCCGAGCCCCGGGTCGGCCTGATGGCCGGCGCTCTGGGAGTTCACCGCCTGCCGCGGCAGATCCCGTATCACCAGGCCATGGGAATGTTGCTGACAGGCCGCCACATCACGCCGCAGGAGGCGAAGGAACTGGGGATCGTCAACGAGGTCTGCGCCCATGACGAACTCCTCGACCGGGCCCGGGCCTGGGCGGCGCAGATCCTGGAGTGCGCGCCGCTGTCCGTGCGCGCCAGCAAGGAGGCCGCGAACAAGGGCCTCGGCATGGCGCTCGAGCAGGCGGCGGGCTCCATCTTCCCGTGGACGGCGCAGATGAATCAGTCGGAGGACCTGATCGAGGGCCCGAGGGCCTTCGCCGAGAAGCGGCCGCCGAACTGGAAGGGCCGGTAGGCCGCGCCGGGAGGGGTCCGATGGAGATCGAAGGCAAGGTCGCCGTCGTCACGGGCTCGTCCTCGGGTGTCGGCGAGGCCACGGCCGAACTGCTGGCGAGCCTCGGCGCGTCGGTGGTCGTCAACCACCACAGCGGCGCCGAGGCCGCCGAGCGGATCGTCGGCGGCATTCGCGAGAGCGGCGGAAAGGCCGTCGCCGTCCAGGCGGACATGCGAAAGGACGCCGATTGCCGGCGGCTCGTCGACTCGGCGGTGGAGGCGTTCGGCGCGCTCCACATCCTCGTCAACAACGCGGGGATGACACACTTCATCGCGCACGACGACCTGGAAGGCGTCACTGACGACGTCTGGGACGACATCCTCGGCGCCAACCTGCGCGGCGTCTTCAACTGCACGCGCGCGGCCGCGCCGCACATGAGGGCGGCGGGCGAGGGCGCGGTGGTCAACGTCGCCTCGATCGCCGGGATCGGCGGCGGCGGCAGCAGCATCCCGTACGCCGCGTCGAAGGCCGCGGTCATCGTGATGACGAAGTCGCTGGCGCGGGTGCTCGGGCCGGAGATCCGGGTCAACACGATCGCTCCCGGCTTCATCGAGGGGCGCTGGCTGCGCGGAGGGCTCGGCGACGAGAACTACGACAGGGCTCAGGAGCGTGTGAGCGCGGGAGCGCCGCTCCAGGGCGTGGCGACTCCCGAAACCTGCGCGGATGCGATCCTCGCCCTGATCGAGCGCAACGTCTTCGTGACCGGCCACACCGTGACCGTCGACGGCGGCTGGAGCCTCTAGCTCACCCGCAGCGTCTCCCGCTGCACCGTCAGCGCCTCGATCCGCTCGCGGTCGACCTCGACGCCGAGACCGGGCCCCTCGGGCACGTCGACCCAACCGTCGCCGTCCATCGTCCACTCCGGCGAGACGACGTCGCGCGCCCAGTAGCGGCTGCTGGGGCTGACGTCGCCCGGGATCGTGAAGTTCGGCAGCGACGCCAGGGCGACGTTGCAGGCGCGGCCGATGCCGCTCTCCAGCATGCCGCCGCACCAGACCGGGATGTCGTTCGCCTCGCAGAGGTCGTGGATCGCCTTCGAAGCGGTGAAACCGCCGACCCGGCCCGGCTTGATGTTGATGATCCGCCCGCTTCGGAGGCGGATCATGTCCTCGGCGCGGGCGATGTTCGTGATCGATTCGTCGAGGCAGATGGGCGTGCGCATGCGGCGCTGGAGTTCGGCGTGGCGGGCGACGTCATCCCAGGCCAGAGGCTGCTCGACCATCACGAGGTCGAGATCGTCGAGCCGGACCAGGTGGTCCGCGTCGTCCAGGGTGTAGGCGTTGTTCGCGTCTGCCATCAGCGGCGCGTCGGGGCCGAGCCGGTCCCGGACGGCATGCAGGTACGGCAGGTCCTGACCCGGCTTGATCTTCAGCTTGATCTTCCGGTAGCCCTCGCCCAGCGCCTTTTCGGCCTTGTGGGCCAGTTCTTCGGGCGAGTTCTGGATGCCGATCGAGATGCCGGTGCCGATCCGTTTCCGCGTGCCACCCAGCAGCGAGGACAGGCTCTGACCCGCCTTCGTCGCCGCCAGCACCCAGGCGCCCATCTCTATCGCGGCCCGGGCCATCTCGTGGCCGCGGAGGTCCTCGGCCAGGGCGGCCGACACGTCCTCGGGCGTCTCGAAGCGTCGGCCGAGCACCCGCGGCGCGAGCCATTCACGGATCGCGAGAGTCGCGGTGTCGATGCTCTCGGGCGAGTAGTTCGGGAAGTCGCCGGCGACGCACTCGGACCATGTCGAGACGCCGTCCGCGTCGACCAGCTCCAGCAGCAGGATGCGGCGGGTCGTCGTGACGCCCGACGAGATGCGGAACGGCTCGACCAGGGGCAGCCGGATCTCGCGCAGGGTGATCGCCTCGATTTGCAAACTCATCGCGTCTCCGTTCCTTCGAGCTTCTCGAGCCGGTAGTAGTACCGGCGGTTCAGCAACGTGTGGGCGCCGTCGTCGGGACGCCAGGTGAACCCGGTCACGGCGTAGCCGTTACCGAGGTGCTCCTGGAACTGCGCCCGGGTGCGCCGCCGCCAGGCGGAGGCGTCTTCGGGCGCGGAGCGCAGGATGGAACCGATGTTCGGCGGCACCTCGACCCAGCCGGTCCTGGGCAGCGTCTCGTCGACAGGAAAGGGCGGCGTGTCCCGGGTTGGCCCCGCGGTCGGGCCGCCCTCCATCAGGCGTTCGACCCGCTCGCTCCCGATCGGCCAGGCGACGATGAAGCGGTCGGTCCCCAGTCCACTGTGCAGGATGCTGCCCGTGTCCTCGCCGTACATGTCCTCGACATACTCGACCGGCAGCGCGCCGAGCCGGTTCAGGTTGAGATTCGCGTTCCGGGCGACCAGCGGGTCGTAGGTCCAGTACACCGTCTCGACTTCGAGTTCCAGCAGGAGTTCGCGCTGGAACGCCTTGAGCTCGCGACCGAGTCCGAGGCCGCGGGCCTCCCGCGTCACCGCCAGCATGTGGGACCAGTGGGCCCGCTCCCCGAAGCGGAAGCCGCTCATGCCGTAGATGAAGCCCAGCATCCGGCCGGCTCCGTCGTAGGCGCCGGCGACCACGCCGCCCATCTTCTGGGAGATCTTCAGCATCGGCGGCGGCACAGCGTCGTCGAAGCTGTCACCCCAGGTCTGCCGCTGGAGATCGACGATCGCCGCGTAGTCCTCCTCGGAACTCGCGTTCCGGAGTGCGATGCCGGAAGCCAGCCGTTTGCGCATGGTGGGCGATCGTACAAGCCCGCGCCCCGCGCGCGACGGCTGCCGGGAGCAGTGGGTGCCTGGAGGTTCGTGAGCGCCCGGCATGCGCACGAGATCGGAGGACCGTTTGCGTCTTGGTCAGTGAGGGACGGCGCTGACCGTGTTCAGGATTCCGTCCCTCAGGGAAGCTCTGCTGGCGTGAACGGCAGAATCGTTGAACGCAGAAAGAAAGGAACCTTGGAGATGAAGAGAACCGTCCCTAGCTTGTTTGGAATCGTCGCCTTGCTTCTGAGCCTGTGGGCCGCTCCCGCCCTTGGTAGCCATCCCGCGACGGGAGTAGAGGCTCTAGCTGACCTTGACCTCGAAGTCGTTGAGGGCGGGCTGACTGAGCGGCAGTTCGGTTGTGGGCTGGCCGTGGCTGGTCTCGTTGTCGCCACGGCTACGCTCGGCCCCGGCATGCTCGTCGCGGTGGGTTGGTCGCTCTCGTTTCACAGTGCGCTCTTTGCGTGCTTCTAGCTGCAGGAGGCGCCGCGACAGGCTGACTGTTCCGCCGCGCCGGAGGTCCTTGCCTCGAGAGCCTGGGGTGCGAAGGCCGTAGCTTGCGCGACCTGACCGGAGGAGGAGTGGAAGCCAGGATGAGGCTTGCACTCCTCCTCTATTCTCCGTTGGGCTCGAGGGGCGTTGGTTTCCCTTGAAGGAGTAGAGAAGACAGAGGCATATAGAGGAGCTTGTTCGATGGAACGAAGACGGGTACGGTTTGGAGCCACTCGGACCGAACGCAGGTTGGTTCTGCAGGGAGTAGCCGGAACGCTGTTGGCGGCGGTCAACGGTGTCCAGATTGGCCTTCGATTCTGCGCGAGGGACTTCGACTCGGTGTTCTGGGGCGCCTGTGTGTTGGTTGCCATCGGCGTGGCGCTCTCAACGCGGTCCATGCTGAGGCGGGATTAGACTCGCGCGAGTCGGGAAGGAGTAGTCCTATGTCAGAGATCGGTGTGCGCGAGGCCAGGGCCCGCCTGCCGCAGCTACTAAAGCGGGTGGAGGCCGGCGAGAGGTTCGTCATCACCCGGCACGAGCGGCCGGTCGCCGAACTGATTCCCTACCGAGGCGTCGACCGGGATCAGGTCCGCACCGCGATCGAAAGTCTGAGGGAGTTCCGCGAGTCGCACAGCCTGGGTGGACTCGCGATTCGCGAGCTGATCGGGGAAGGCCGTCGCTACTGATCGCGCCGGTGAGGCGGTGATGAGAGGAAGCGAGCGGGTTGGCGCCTCGCGGCTGGGGCTTGCGGGTGGCCTGCGAGCGGTAGCGGCCGTGGTTGGCTTTCGTCTTCGTGCCGGCCGGCGCAAGGCGTTGTCCGAGAAGGGGAAGCTCCTCTTCGGCGTGATCGTTGGCGTGCTCCTGGTGACCAACTACACGTTCAGCGTGCGCGCCATGGAGGAGGCGCCCGGCCGGGAGATCCCCGTAGACATCCTGTTCGGGTTGATTACCTTCTTCGTGCTGCTGACACTGTTCCAGTGGGCACCGCTCGGGCAGTGGTTCAGCCGGCGTGAAGGGGCGCGGTTCGGCTTGACGGCGGGCCGCCGGGCGGCGCTGACCGTCGGTACGAATCTGGTGGGGCTGACCATGCTTCTCGTGGTACTGAACGCTCTGCTGGCCCGCGTGTTCACTGGCGCGGGCCGGCCTCGAGGCCTGGAGTGGGCTTTCGAGGGCATGGATGTTGTGAGTGCCGTGATCGCCATGGTGGCCGCGGGTCCGCTCGGCGCCGTGATTCTTGGAGGTCAGGGCGGCAGACGTTGGCTCGGCGCGGGCCTGGGCCTCGCGCTTCTTGCTGTGCTCGGGGCGAGTACGGTGGAGCCGCTTTGGGCGGGAAGTTCATTGTGGGCCGGGGCATTCATCCATACTGGACGTCTGACTCTCTTAGCGGCGCTTCTGGCGGTGGCCTTCCCGCTCGAACAGAGGAGTCCTGACGACGGTGGGGGCCGGGCGACGAAGGGTGGGCGCCGGCCGGCCTTGGCGGGAAAGGTGGAGACAGTTCGTCGATGGCCCGCTGCCGGTCGGGGCGCCCGCGCCGACGCCCGCTCACCATCCGGTTTCTGGTCGAGGCCCACGTTTGTCGTTGCGTTGGCGGAGACGCGGATGATGCTTCGCTTTCGCCAGGTGCGCCTGAACCTGGTGTTCAGTTGGGCCATGCCCGTCGTCATGGTCTTTGTGTTCTGGGGCGAGGAGCTTCCGGGCGGCGGAGGTCAGTTCGCCCTGTGGATGGCAGCCTCAGTCGCGGCCTTTCTCGGCGTGGTTTGGGTCGCGTTCTTCGCCAATCTCCTGGGCTTCACTGCGGATGGGGCCAGACGACTCGCGATGTCGGCGGAGAACGCGCTACTTGACTGCCTGCCCGGCAAAGTGCTGGGGGTTGTCTCTGTCGTCGGGGGCCTGGTGCTGGCCCAGACGACGGTCCTGACCGTGCTGCTTGCCGATCGGATTCCGGCCGCCGACCGGGCGCTTCCGTTCCTTGTTGGCGCTATCTCCCTTGTCGGCTTGGCCGGTGCCGGGACGGTCGTTTCCATCCTGTTCCCAAGGAAGCCGGAACTGCACGAACAGAGGGATTTCTTCTGCAGCATCCTGGGCCTGGTCGTGCTGGTGGCCGCTTGGTTTATCCAGATGGCGGTCGTCGGGAGCGTCTTGGCCGCGGCGCGGAGCTTGGGCGGTTCGACGGCTGCGGTAACCGCGATGACGGTGTTGCTGCTCCTGGCGGCGACAGGCTGCGGGTTTCTGGTGGCCGCGCTGGCCAAGGGCGACTGGCTGCGACGACGGTTGCGTGAATGGGCGGTGACGGTGTGACGACGATGCTGTGGCTCGACTCGGTCGACAAGTCCTACGGCGATCTCGAGGTCCTGCGCTCCGTGAACCTCGAGATCGGGGCGGGGGTCCAATGCCTGGTGGGCCGGAACGGCGCCGGCAAGACGACGTTGATGCGACTCGGGCTGGGCCTGACCGAGCCGAGAGCGGGCACGGTGCGGATGTTCGGCTACGACCCGCGACTTCATCCGGAGGTCATGGCCCGCGTCGGCATCCTGCTCGAGGAGGACGAGCTGTTCGACTTCCTGCGGCCGCTCGAGTTCCTGGACTACTGCGCCGCGTTGTACGGTCTGGACGCTGGCAAGGCCCGTACGCGCGCCGTCGATCTCCTGGAGGCTATGGAAGTGCCCGGGTCGGATCGTCTCTGCCATCAACTCTCGACGGGCAACCGCCGGCAACTGGCCCTGGCCGCGGCGCTGCTGCACGAGCCGGAACTGCTGATCCTCGACGAGCCGTTCAACGGTCTCGACCCGGTCGCGGTAGCGCGCCTGTGCCGGATGCTCCGGAACTTCGCCGCCAACGGCCGGGGAGTGCTGCTGTCGTCCCATCGCCTCGAACTCGTCGAGGAGATCGCGGACCAGGTCTACTTCGTGGCTGACTGTGCGGTGACGCTCTGGTCGCCGGAACGGGTCAAAGCCTGGTACGACGAGTTGAGGGTCGTCAGTGCCGGAGAGCAGCCGCAGGGCGAGTTGACCGCCTGAGCTACGCCACCCCGGCTTCCTGGAAGGCCCTCGCCCGGAACAGGAAGTCGATGATGTTCCCTTCGTGCGGTTGCAGCCAGTTGAGCTGAATCGTCGGCACCGGGCCGAGGTTCAGGCGGTCGACGTGGGTGGCGTCGATCAGTTGCCGCCGCCAGCCTTCGTCGTTCGTGATCGCGCTGCACACCAGGGTGTCGTCGATCGCGCTCAGCATCTTCTGCTGCGGGCACTCGACGACGGAGACGAAGGGGAACATGTACTCGACGTTCGCCGCCTCGATGTCCGCGTCGGCGCAGTGGAGGACGGTAGGCAGCAGGTAGTCGCAGCGTTCGCGTTCGTCGAGCCGACCGTTGCCGCGAATCTCGGAAGTCAGGTCGCGCACGCCAGGTACGTCGACCTGCCGCTCGATCATGCCGTCGATCGCCTTCGCCATCCCCGGAACGGTGAAGGCTGCGAGCGGAGACTCGGGGTCGTCGGCCGGCTTGGGCAGCACGGGCGCCAGCCGCTCGGCGAGGGCTTGGGCGATCTCCTCCGTGTGGCGCGAAGCCCAGACGCCTGAGCAGGAGATGCAGCTCCGGCCGCTGTTGACCAGCACACTGTCGACCATCACGTCGAGGTACTGCTCCCAGTCGTCGACGACGTCGTCGCCGAGCAGGATCTTGCTGAAGCCGGGGCCGTGCGGCTGCACTCGGGGATCGTTCTGGTAGCGGGCGACGGTGTCGGCGCCACCGAAGATCATGCTCCGGGAGCAGGAGGCGAGTACGGCGGCGCCGATGTCGCCTTCCCCCGGGTAGATCGAGATCGCCTCGCGGGGCACGCCGGCCTGGGCGAAGGCCTCGGTCATCCGGTACGGGGTCCAGGGTTCCTGCGGCCCGGGCTTGAACACGAGGCCGATCTGGAGCGGAATGACCGGCATCCACAGCGTGTGCACGCCCGGCGAGTTGGACGGCAGCACCAGGCCGATCACCGGCGCCTGGGCCTGGTAGCTGACGGGCACGCCGCGCTCCTCGACGCCGTGGCCCCTGGCGAGAATGTCGAGATCGAGACCGCGGGTCAGGGCCTCCAGCACTTCGCCCATGTTCGTCAGGACGAAGTGATTCTTGTCCATGTTCGCCCGGCACATGTGCTCGGGCAGGCCGGTCGTCGCCGACTGGTAGTGGACGAAGTCCTGCGGACTCTGCGTGCCGCTGCCGAGGGGCAGGTCCGCGTTCAGGTAGAGGTCGGCGGCCTCGATCACCATCGAGATCAGTTCGCTGGACGGGATCTCGCGCAGGATGTCGCGGGCGCGCTGGGCGCGGCGCATGTCGCGCTGGACCAGGCCGGGGTTGGTCTGGTGCAGCGTGGCCAGCTCCTCGCCGGTTTCGAAGTGGACGATCGTCGCCTTCTCGAGCGACTCGTAGGGCTTGCCCCAACGGATGGCGGGGATGTCGATCATGCTGGTTACCTGTAGGCGGCCGGCCGGGTGGCCGAAGGATGAATCGAGCGTTCGGAAGCGGCGGAATGGTAGCACCGGGCTGTATGGAAAAGGCCTTTTCCCTGTGCATCAGCGCGGCGCGGACGCCGCGACTCTACTGCTAGCCTTCGCCGGCCATGGAGGACCGTCGCACCGTTCTGAAATCGGCCCTGGCGCTGGGTTTGGGTGTGCGTGGCCTGAACGTGCTCCAGGCGCAGGTAGACGATCCGCGAAAGGCCCGGCCGCAGGAAGGCGACCGCTTTGTCTTCGCCTTCGGGCCGCGCCAGGGCGAGACGGTCCGGGTCGACGACGTTCCCCTGGCGAGCGAGCAGCTCATCTGCTACGCGATGGACCCGTCGTCCGGCGCCGTGCGTGACGGCTCGCGCCTGAACCAGGTGCTGCTGTTGCGCTTCGAGCCCGATTCGCTGACCCCGGAGACGCGGGAAGCGTCCGCGGACGGCGTCGTCGCCTACTCGGGCATCTGCACCCACACCGGCTGCGACATCGAGGACTGGTCCGACGAGGCGGAGTTCCTGGTCTGTTCCTGTCACGACTCGGAGTTCGACCCTCGGGACGGCGCCGAAGTCATCTCGGGCCCGGCCCCGCGCCGGCTGCCGTCGCTGCCGCTTCGCTCGGAAGGGGGCGTGCTCGTTGCAGCCGGCGGCTTCAGCGCGACGATCCGTTTCGAGAAGGAGTTCTGACGATGGCGGATCGGCAAGCAGTGCTTCGACGGACGGTCACTCTCCTCGTTCTCGGCGCCGTGGTGGCGCCGGCGATCGGCCAAGAGCAGCCCTACCGCGCGGTCACCCAGGAGCGGCTGCTCGCCCCCGAGCCCGAGAACTGGCTGATGTACCGGCGCACTTACGATGGCTGGGGCTACAGCCCGCTCGACCGGATCGACACCTCGAACGTCGCCTCGCTGGCGCCGGCATGGACCTTCTCGACGAGCATCAACGAGGGCCACCAGGCGCCGCCGATCGTCAACGACGGCACACTGTTCATCACCACGCCGGGCAGCCGCGTCCTCGCGCTCGACGCCCGGACAGGCGAGCTGCTGTGGCGCTTCGTTCCGGAGCTCCCCGAGGATCTGCAGCAGATGCACCCGACCAACCGCGGTGTCGCGCTGTGGGGCGACCGGGTCTACGTCGCCACCGTCGACGCCCGCCTCTTCGCGCTCGACGCGCGGACGGGAAGGGTGGCCTGGGAAACGGCGGTCGAGAACTACGCCCGCGGCTACTACATGACGCTCGCGCCCCTGGCCGTCGAGGGCAAGGTGATGGTCGGCGTGTCCGGAGGCGAGTGGGGCATCCGCGGTTTCGTCGCCGCCTACGACGCCGACAGTGGGGACGAACTCTGGAAGACCTACACGATTCCCGGTCCAGGCGAGCCCGGCCATGACAGTTGGTCCGGCGACACCTGGCGGACCGGCGGCGTGCCGGTCTGGGTCACCGGCACCTACGACCCGGAACTGAGACTGAGCTACTGGGGTACCGGTAACGGCGGTCCCTGGATGGGCGACGCCCGGCCGGGCGACAACCTGTACGCCACCTCGGTGCTGGCGCTCGACGTCGACACCGGCGAGTTGAAGGCGCATCACCAGTACCACTGGAACGACAGTTGGGACTGGGACGAGGTCGATCCGCCGCTGCTGATCGACGTCGAGCGCGGCGGTTCGACCCGCAAGGCGCTGGTACATCCCGGGCGCAACGCCTACCTCTGGGTGCTGGAACGGAGCGCCGACTCGATCGACTTCCTGGACGCGACGCGTTTCGTGTACCAGGACGTGTTCACGTCGATCGACCCGGACACCGGCCGCCCCGAGTACGACCCGGCGAAGACCCCGGGCACCGGCGAGCGGGCGGTGTTCTGTCCGTCCTGGTCCGGCGCCAAGAACTGGCCGCCGGCCGCCTGGAACCCGGACACGAGGTTGCTCTACATCCCGGCCAACGAGAACACCTGTTCGTACCTCGAAGGGGTCGAGGCGGAGTACCGGCCGGGGCGTACCTTCATGGGCATGGAGGGAGGCTTCGTGTCGCGGGAGGGCGCCGACCACTACGGCGAGCTCCAGGCCTGGAACCTCGACACCCGGGAGAAGGTCTGGACCGTCGAGTTCGAGCGCAAGTTGTGGGGGCCGGTCCTGACGACCGGCGGCGGTCTCGTCTTCGTCGGCGGCACGAGCGACCGCTACTTCCGCGCCTTCGATGCGGCGACCGGCGAGCTCCTGTGGCGCCAGCGGACGAACTCCGGCGTCACCGGCGTGCCGACGGCCTTCGAAGTCGACGGCGTGCAGTACATCGCCGTCCAGTCGGGCTGGGGCGTCGACGCGCAGCGTGGCACGAACCACCTGGACGGTGCGATCGGCACCCGGACCTACGTGCCGCAGGGCGGCGTGCTCTGGGTCTTCGCGTTGCCCGACTAGCGGCTCTGCCCGGAGGAATCGCCGCGGCGGCTGGTGCTGTAGTCTGCCGCCCCCCAAGCCCGGGATCACGGCAAGCCGCCGCTCACCGCAGGACCGACCCGATTGGAGTTCGCAGATGGAAGTCGCCAGCGCAGACGCCCAGGCACAGGCCGGGGAACGACTCGATGCCCACGTCCGGGACATGATGGAGTGGCACTTCAGCCCGGCGACCGGCACGCCGTTCTGGCTCGACTTCGCGAAGAAGCTCGACTTCGACCCGCGCAGCGACGTCGCCGGCTACGCGGACCTGCGCAAGTTCCCGCCCTTCGAGGACGAGTGGCTCCGCGGCGGCCCGGTGCGGCGCTGGGTGCCCAAGGCGATGGCCGACGACCCGATCTACGTCTTCGAGACCGGCGGTACGACGGGCATTCCGAAGAGCCGCGTGGCGCTGAACGACTTCCGCACGGACTACGAGCTGTTCAGCGCCAGCCTGCCCGACGAGCACTTCCCGCCGGGATCCAACTGGCTGATGCTCGGCCCCTCGGGTCCGCGCCGCCTGCGCCTGGCGGTGGAGCACCTCTGCCAGTACCGCGGCGGCATCTGTTTCTGCGTGGACCTCGACCCGCGCTGGGTCATCAAGCTGATCAAGAAGGGCTGGATGGAGCACCTCGAGGCGTACAAGGACCACGTGATCGACCAGGCGCTGTCCGTCCTGTCGGCCGGGCACGACATCCAGGCGATGTTCGCGACGCCCAAGCTGCTCGAGTCCCTGTGCCTGGCGCTGGAGGACCGGGGTCAGACTCTCGCCGACACCGGGATCAAGGGCATCTTCTCCGGCGGCACCGAGTTCACGCCGCAGTGGACCCGCTTCGCTGTCGAAGAGCTGCTCGACGGCGTGTACATGACGCCGACCTACGGCAACACCCTGATGGGTCTCGCCGCCTCGCGGCCCGTGACCGCGGCGGAGGGCTACACGATCGCCTACTACGCACCCCAGCCCCGGGCCGTGCTCGAAGTCGTCGACCCCGACGACCCCGACCAGGTCGTCGACTACGGCGCCACCGGCCGCGTGCGGCTCACGACGCTTACCCGTGAGTTCTTCGTCCCCGGCTTCCTGGAGAGGGACGAAGGCGAGCGGGAGCAGCCCTACGTCGACTATCCCTGGGACGGCGTCAGCGGCGTGCGGCCGTTCGCGAGGCTGGCGTCGGCGACGACAGTCGGGGTGTACTAAGCCTCGGCCTGATTCCGACTGCGTGCGCCGGCGCCCCCGCCGGCATCCGCTTGAGGCGGACTCAGTCCGTGGCCGGCTCGGCCCGGTTCCGGTAGAGCGCCGGGTCGACCACTTCGGCCATCGCTTTCTCGTCGAGCCCCTCGACCAGACCGGCGATTCGCGTCGCGGCCGCAGCGGGGTCCCGGAGCGCCTCGCCGTACTCGATCTCGACCCACTCGAACTGCGGCGCTTTCCGCAGCAGGTAGTTCACGCGCCAGAGCTGGTCCTTCCACAGCTCCATCATCCGTTCGTCCGGCGTTTCGTCCGTCTCGCCGCGGCGGTCGAGCATCTTGCGCTGCGAGGCCAGCACCTCGGTCAGGTCGCGGCGCATCAGGATGACCTCGTAGTTCAGGCTCGGCGGCAGGTCCTTGAGCAGGAAGGAGATGACCTTGACGGCGCGGCCGCGTGAGGCACGGAGCCAGGACTTGTCCGGTGCGTTCGCCAGGTCCTTGACCCGCTCGTCCTCGTAGTAGCCGCGCGGGTTGTCCTCGTCGGCTTCGCGCTCGCCGTCGGTCACGATCTCCATGCCCCCGGCCTCGAGCATCTTCATCGCCATCGAGGTCCCGGAGCGAGGCAGGCCGGAGACGACGACGATCGGCCGGCCGTAGCGGAGTCTGCGCCAGAATGACGTGCCCTTCACAGCGACGGCGATGCTACCCCTGCATTGGTATGCTCCGCAGCGTTTCGCGCGTCGTCGCTTCTTGAGCTTCCGGCCGCGCACTCCCCGGAGAAAACCGTTGCCAGCTCAGCGTCTCGTAACCGTCGCGCTGGCGCTTTGTGCGGCGCTCCTGGCCGCGGCGCCGGCGGCTGCCTACATCGGCCCCGGGGCGGGGTTCGCGCTGATGTCGTCGTTCCTCGTGCTGCTGGCGACGGTGGCGCTGGCCTTCGTCTCGCTTCTGGCGTGGCCAGTGCGGACCCTGTGGCGGGTCGTGCGGCGGAAGAAGCCGCCGAAGGCCCACGTCAAGCGGCTCGTGTTCGTCGGTCTCGACGGCCAGGATCCCCGGCTGACGGAGCGGATGATGAAGGAGGGGAAGCTCCCCAACTTCAAGCGGCTCAGCGAGCAAGGCAGCTACCGGCGAATCGCCAGCACCTATCCGGCGCTGTCTCCCGTCGCCTGGTCGACGTTCGCGACCGGGGCCAATCCGGGCAAGCACAACATCTTCGACTTCCTCGACCGCGACCTGCGGAGCTACCTGCCGAAGCTGTCCTCTGCCCACATCGGCCGGGTCGAGCGCTTCCTGAAGCTCGGCAAGTGGAAGATCCCGTTGCAGAAGCCGGAGATCCGCATGCTCCGGCGGTCGAAGCCCTTCTGGACCGTGCTGGGCGAGCGGAACGTCTGGAGCACGGTGCTGCGGGTGCCGATCACCTTCCCGCCGGACCGGTTCTACGGCGCGCAACTGGCGGCGATGTGCGTGCCGGACCTGGTGGGCAGCCAGGGCACGTTCCTCTACTACACGACGCGCCCGGCGACGGAGACGATCCGGGAGGGCGGTGTGCGGGTGCCGCTGGCCTCGAACGGCGCCGGCCCCGACCACTTCGACTGCGTGGTCGAGGGACCCGAGAACAGCTTTCTTTTGCGCGATCCGCCGCCGCCGCTCCGCGTGCCGATGACGGTCGAGGTCGACCGCGAGGCCGAGGCCGCGACGGTGACAGTGGCGGGGGAGACGGTCGAACTCGAGAAGGGAGAGCTCTCTGACTGGGTGCGTCTCGAGTTCCGCGCGGCGCCCGGCGTCAAGGTCCACGGCCTGACCCGGATGATGCTGACCGAGGTCGGCGAGCACACGTCGCTCTACCTGACGGCCATCCACATCGATCCCGAGAAGCCGGCGATGCCGATTTCCCATCCCTCGTACTACGCGCCTTACCTGGCGAAGCGGGTCGGCGACTTCGCCACTCTGGGTCTGGCCGAAGACACCACAGCGCTCAACGAGGGCGTGACGGACGACGCGACCTTTCTGCGGCAGTCCTACGACATCGACCGTGAGCGCGAGGAGATGTTCTTCGCCGCGCTCGAGCGCCTGCGCCGCGGTTCCCTGACCTGCGTCTTCGACGCGACCGACCGCGTCCAGCACATGTTCTGGCGCTACATGGAGGACGGCCACCCGGCGGCCAAGGGTCGAAAGACGGGCAGGCAGCGGCGGACGATCGAAGACCACTACCGGCACAACGACGCCCTGGTCGGCCGGGTGATGGAGAAGCTGGACGACGACGACCTGCTGATCGTGCTCTCGGACCACGGCTTTGCCTCGTTCCGTCGCGGCGTGAACCTGAACCGCTGGCTGCTCGACCACGGCTACCTCGTGCTGAGAGAGGACGCCGACGGCAGCGAGGAGTGGCTGGAGGGCGTGGACTGGTCGCGGACCAGGGCCTACGCGCTCGGCCTGGCGGGCGTGTTCCTGAATCTCAAGGGCCGCGAGGCCTCCGGCATCGTGGAGCCGGGCGACGAAGCGCGCGGCCTCAAGCGCGAACTCATCTCGACCTGGAAGGGCCTGCGCGACAAGGAGCGGGACGTGGTCGGCATCAACGACGCCTTCGACGCCGAGGACCTGTACACCGGCCCCTACAAGGGCAATGCCCCCGACCTGATCGTGGGCTACAACGACGGCTACCGCGTGTCCTGGGACTGCGCGGTCGGCGTCGTCGCGGGCCCGGTCTTCTCCGACAACACGAAGGCCTGGAGCGGCGACCACTGCGTCGACCCGCGGCTGGTTCCCGGCGTCTTCTTCAGCAGCCGTCCGGTCGACCGCGGCGACGACCTGTCACTGCTCGACATGGCGCCCACCGCACTGGCCCTGTTCGGGATCGACAAGCCGGATTACATGGAGGGCGAGCCGGTCTTCGACCCGGCGGCTCTCGACCGCGTGACTCTGAAGAGCAGGGCGGCCGGAGCGGCGGCGTGAAGCGGCTGGTTTCCCTTGCGGCGACGATGCTCCTGGCCGGCTTGGCGGTCACGTGCGGCGGCGTCGGCGTCGGCGTCGGCCCGTCCGAGGGGCCGAAGGTCATCGTGCTGGGCTTCGATGGCCTGGACCCCGCGCTCACCCGGCAGTTGATCGACGAAGGGAGGCTGCCGAACTTCGCCCGGCTCGAGACCATGGGCGGCTTCACGGAACTGGAGACGACGATTCCGCCGCACAGCCCCGTTGCCTGGTCGAGCTTCATCACCGGCATGGACCCGGGCGGCCACGGCATCTTCGACTTCCTGCACAGGGACCCGGAGACGATGATCCCGTATCCGTCTACCGCCGCCGCCTCCTCCGGCGGCCTTTACCTGGACGTCGGTCCCTGGCAGTTCCCGCTCACTGGCGGCGACTACGAGCGGTTCCGGCACGGTACCCCGTTCTGGGACGTGCTGGAGGAGCACGGAGTGCGCACGACGGTCATCCGCATGCCGGCGAACTTCCCGGTCTCGGGCACGGCGAGCCGGGAACTCTCGGGCATGGGCACGAGCGACGTGCTGGGCACGGACGGCACCTTCACCTTCTACACGTCGGAGTTGTTTGCCGACCGGGACATCAGCGGCGGCGACATCGTCGAACTCGACATCTACGACAACGTGGTCGAGGCTGAGTTGCTAGGACCCCCCAACCCGCTGCTGCGCGAGCCCGAGCAACTGACCGTGCCGTTCACCCTGTACCTCGATCCGGAGACGGAGAGCGCCAAGATCGAACTCGGCGACCAGGAGATCGTGCTGGAGGTCGGGGAGTGGAGCGACTGGCTGGAGGTCGACTTCGAGATGATGCCGACCCAGCACCTGCGCGGCATCTGCCGGATGTACCTGCGTGCGATCGAGCCGGAGTTCGAGCTCTACGTGAGCCCGATCGACCACGATCCGATTTCGCCCGCGGCGCCGATCTCGACGCCGCCCGATTTCGCGGCCGAGCTCGCGGAGGCGGTCGACCGCTTCTACACGGAGGGAATGCCTGAGGACACGAAGACCCTTACCGAGGGCGTCTTCACCCCGGACGAGTTCCTGGCCCAGGCCAAGATCGCCGGCGACGAGGTCGCCGAGCAGTACGGCTACGTCCTGGACCGCTTCCTCGAACAGCGGGGAGGCTTCCTCTTCTACTACTTCGGCAACGTGGATCAGATCGGCCACGTCCGCTGGCGGTCACGCGATCCGGAGCATCCCGCCTACGACCCGGAATCCGATGCGGCCCACGCCGACCTGATCCCAACCCTCTACGAAGGGCTCGACGCGATCGTCGGGCAGACGCTGGACCGGCTTGAAGCCGAAGCCGGCCTCGGCGACGGCGGCGCGGACGAGCCGCTGCTGATCGCCATGTCGGACCACGGCTTCGCCTCTTGGCGCCGCGCCTTCCACCTGAACGCCTGGCTGTTCGAGCGGGGCTACCTGACGGCGCGAAGCCCGGATCCCTACGCGGACGAGGGCTTTCTCCTGAACATCGACTGGGACAACACCCGGGCCTACGGGATCGGCTTCTCGGGCCTCTACGTCAACCTGCGCGGCCGTGAGCGCGACGGCACGGTAACGGCGGCGGAGCGCCTCGACCTGGTCCGGGAGCTGAAGCGGGAACTGCTGGCGGTCGTCGACCCGGAGACGGGCCAACGGGCGATCACGGAGGTCCACCTTCGCGAGGACTACGCCTTTCAGGAAGGGGCCGCGATCGGACCCGACCTGATCGTCGGCTACGGCCAGGGTTATCGCGGGGCGACGGAGTCGGCGTCGGGCGAGGTCGTGGGCGAGGTCTTCAGCGACAACGACAGCCCCTGGAGTGGCGATCACATGATGGACCACCGCCTGGTGCCGGGGGTGCTTCTGCTCAGCCGTCCGCTTGGCCGCCCCGCTCGGAGCATTGTCGACCTGCCGGGCTCGATCCTGGCCGAGTACGGCGTGGGAGAGTTCCCATCCCTTGCGGGCGGCGCGGCGACGGGCTCGCCCTGAACCGGGTCGGACGACCCCGCTAGCGAAGGAGAAGACGCATGTTCGGCGGTGGCAAGGTAAAGCTCGACAAGGAACTGATCGCCAGGGTGAAGCGGTACAGCGACATCGCCGGCTACTCGTCCGTCGAGGAGTTCATCACCCACGCCCTGGAGAAGGAGCTGGCCAAGCTCGAGGGCGCCGAGTCGAGGGAGGAGATCGAGAAGCGGCTCCGCGGCCTGGGATACATCTCCTAGCGTCGCCAGGACGCGCCGATGTCCCTCCTGAACGCCGCACTCCGCGCCGTCTTCGACGTGGCGCTCCGGCCCTTCGCGGCCCTGCCGCCGATCGTGCCGGTAACGGTCGTGGCGCTGGTCTCGGGCATCTTCGCGCTGCTCGTCTACCGCTGGACGTCGAACCAGCCGGCGATCGCCGCGGTCAAGCGGCGGCTGTTCGGGCACCTGCTCGAGGTGCGGCTGTTCAACGACGACCTGCGGGCCGTGCTGGCGGCCCAGCTTCGGCTGCTGCGCGAGAACCTGACCTACCTGCGGCTGAACCTGGTGCCGCTCCTGTGGATGATCGTGCCTTTCATGCTGCTGATCGCCCAGTTGCAGTTCCACTACGGCTACGACGGGCTCGAGGTCGGCGAGCGCACGCTGCTCATCGTCGACCTGGCGGCGGCAGACCCGGCGGTCGCAGGCGGGGAGGAGGCCGCGCCGCGGCCGCCGATCGAGCTGGAGGCGCCGCCCGGCGTCGCCGTGGAGACGGCCGACGTCTGGGTGCCGAGCCTTCGGCAGGTCGTGTGGCGCCTGCGGGCGGACGAGCCGGGGCGACACGAACTCGTCGTGCGCGCGGACGGTGCGGCGTTCACGAAGAGTCTCTTCGTCGCCGATCCGGACGCCGGCGCGCTGTGGGTACGCCGCTCGCCGACCAGGCGCCGGGCCGCGATTCTCGACCAGTTGCTCTACCCGGCGGAGCCTTCGCTGCCGCGCGGCGGCCCGATCGAACGGATCGACGTGCAGTACGCCACTGCCTCGATCTCCTTCTTCGGCCTGTTCGACGTCCACTGGCTGATCGCTTTCTTCATCCTCTCCCTCGCATTCGCGTTCGCGTTGCGGAACCGCTTCGGCGTCACCTTGTGACCGCGCCGTCGATCGACGTCGTCATCCCCGCCTACAACGAGGAGAAGTCGATCGGTCTGGTGCTGGCGGACGTGCCGGCCGACCTGGTGCGACGTGTCGTCGTCGCCGACAACAACTCGAGGGACGCGACGGCGGCCCGTGCGCGTGAAGCCGGGGCGGAGGTCGTGCCGGCGCCGGTCCAGGGCTACGGCAGCGCCTGTCTGGCCGGGCTCGACCACCTGCGGCGGAGCGGACCGCCCGAGGTGGTCGTCTTCCTGGACGCGGACTACTCCGACCATCCCGACGAGATGCCGCTGCTGGTGGAGCCGATCGTGCGGGGCGAGGCGGACCTGGTCATCGGCTCGCGGGTGCTGGGAGAGGCCGAACCGGGCGCCCTGCTGCCGCAGGCTCGATGGGGGAACCGGTTCGCATGCCTGCTCGTGCGCCTCCTCTACGGCCACCGCTACACCGATCTGGGACCGTTTCGCGCCGTCTCGTGGCGAGTGCTCGAGTCGCTCGGCATGCGGGATCCGAACTTCGGCTGGACGGCGGAGATGCAGGTCAAGGCGCTGCGGAGGGGTCTGCGGGTCGTGGAGGCGCCGGTCAGCTACCGTCGCCGGACCGGCGTCTCGAAGATCACCGGTACGGTCTCGGGAACCGTCCGCGCCGGCTGGAAGATCGTCATCACCGTGTTTCGCTACAGTCGCGGGCCGACATGACCGGGATGACGGGTACCGCCGTGAACGCCGCCGGCCTCGAGGTGCCGGCCAGCGAAGTCGAGATCGAGGTCCGGTACAAGGAAACGGACCAGATGGGAGTGGTCCACCACTCGAACTACCTCGTGTGGTTCGAGTTGGCCCGGACTCATCACTGCCGCGTCGCCGGCATGGCTTACCGGAAGATCGAGGACGAGGGCTACTGGCTGATGGTCACCGGGGTCCAGTTGAAGTATCGGGGCGGCGCCCGCTACGGCGACAGGGTTCGCGTCGTCTGCTGGCTCGATCGACTGAAGAGCCGCGCGATGAGTTTCGGCTACAGGGTGGAGGTCGGTGAGCGGGTGCTGGTCGAGGGCCGGACGGACCACGTCTGGGTCGACAAGGCCTCCGGCAACCACTGCCGGATGCCGGAAGTCGTCGTGCCGATCTTCCGCTCCATGGACTCCTAGAAGCAGGCGCCAACTGGGTACGCCGGCGTCCCCGCCGGCTGCCGCCGAAGGCGGCCGGAAAGAGGTGCCGGCCGTCAGGCCGCCTCCGCTTCGCAAGCCTGGCGGCTATGCTCCGCGCCGCACGCTGAAGGAACCGAGGAGATCACCATGGCTTACGACGCTTTCGACCTGACCGGCACCGTGGGGTTGGTGACCGGCGGCAACTCCGGCATCGGCCTCGGCTTTGCCGAAGGACTGGCCCAGGCGGGCGCCGATGTCTGCATCTGGGGCACCAACGAAGAGAAGAACGCGAACGCGCGGGAGCAGTTGGCGCGCCACGGGACGCGGGTGGAGGCCCTGCGATGCGACGTCGGCGAGGCCGACGCCGTGGCGGCCTCGTTCGCGCGCACGGTCGAACTGCTGGGCAAAGTCGATTCCTGCTTCGCCAACGCGGGCATCGGCGGCCGCGGCACGCCCTTCGTCGACATGTCGATGGAGGAGTGGCGCCGGATCTTCCAGGTCAACATGGAGGGCGTCTTCCAGACGTTCCAGCAGGCGATTCGGCACATGGTCGAGCGCGGCGACGGCGGCTCCCTGGTTGCGACGAGCAGCCTGTCCGCGGTGTTCGGCGCGCCGCGCAGTGAGCACTACGCTTCGACCAAGGCGGGGCTCAACGCGATGGTGCGCGGCCTGGCGGTCGAGCACGCGCGCCACGGCATCCGCGTCAACTCGGTGCTGCCCGGCTGGATCGCCACCGCCATGACCGAGCGGGCGATCAACACGGAAGCGTTCCAGACGAAGGTCCTGCGGCGGGTTCCGGTGCGCCGCTGGGGCGTGGGCGAGGACTTCAGCGGCATCGCCGTCTACCTGGCGAGCAGAGCGTCGTCGTACCACACCGGCGACGAGTTCGTGATCGACGGCGGCTACGCCTGCTTCTAGGAGCCGGCCTGACGGCCGGCACGTCTTTCCGGCAGCCTTCGGCGCGTGTTCACCGCGGGTCAGGAGACCCGCGGCAACAGACCCGCGGACCCAGAGCAACGGCGTCGGTTTTCGGGGCTTGGCGCTCAGCCGAACCAGAGGCGCACCGCGAACACGATCACCGTCACCGTCACCACCCGCTGGACCCAGGCGTGACCCTTGAGTACGGTGAGCCGCACGCCCAGCCAGCCGCCGGCCATGTTCCCGACCGCGAGCGCCAGGCCGAAGGCCCAGTCGACGCGTCCGGAAAGCGCGAAGAGCAGCAGCGACAGGCCGGTGAAGCAGAGGATGCTGAGCACCTTCACCGCGTTGCCGCGGACGAGGTCCAGACCGGCCAGCGAGGTCGCCGCGAGAATGAAGAAGCCGACTCCGGCCTGCACGAAGCCGCCGTAGACGCCGACGCCGAAGAAGCCGAGCGCCAGGAGGCCGATCTGGAGCTTCGCTGGCTGCTCTTCGGGTTCCGCTCGCCGCGCGATCAGGGTCCAGAGGGTCACGACGACCATCAGCGCGGCCAGCACCCGGCGAAAGGCGTCGTCGCTGATGACGAGCGCGGCCCACGAGCCCAGCCCGGCGCCGGCGGTGGCCGGCAGCGCCGCCCAAAGGATCGCCCGCCCGTCGAGAACGCCGTGGCGGTGGAAGCCCCACGAGGCGACGACGTTCTGCAGCAGGATGGCGACCCGGTTCGTGCCGTTGGCGACGCCGGGAGGGAGACCGAAGAAGATCAGGATCGGCAGCGTGAGGAACGAGCCGCCTCCCGCGACCACATTCAGGGCGCCGGCGACGCAGCCGGCCAGCGCGAGCGCGGGGTAGACGATCGCCGGCTCGTTCACGGTGCGTCAGCCTAGCGCGCCGAAGGTAGACTCCGGACTGATGGCCGATCAGACGACGCCGAGCCGCGGCTCCAGCAACTCGTCGCTGTTCTCCTTCCTGGGCGGCCTGCGCTTCCCGCAGTTGTTCGTCGTTCTGGCGGTCGTCTTCCTCATCGACCTGTTCGTCCCCGACGTGCTCCCCTTCGTCGACGAGTTGATCCTGGGGCTGCTCACGCTGATGACCGGCACCTGGCGCGATCGTCGACGTCCGCCGGACAAGCCTCCGGAGAAGAACGTGACGCCGCCGGGGGCGACTGGATGACGAAGAGCCGGCTCCTCCCGACCCTGGCGGTGATCCTCGCGGCCGTTCCCGCGGTCGCGGCGGCCCAGGAGTGGAGCGGCAGCAACGGGTTTCAGGTGCTGGTCACGGATGACGCCGGGCAGCCGCTGCCGGGGGTCACGGTCATGGCGTTTCTGGCCGAGTCCGATCGCTCCGGCGGACCGCCGCCGCTGCTGACCGACGCATCCGGCGTGGCGGAAGTCAGCGGCCTGTCGGCAGGCGAGTGGCAGGTTGAACTGCGGCGCGAGGGATTCATGATCGTGAGCTCCTACCTGAGGCTGGAGGACGGAAAGCGGCCGGAGGTCGGGTTCACGTCGCGCCAGCGCACGGGCCCCTTCTGGGCGCCGATGAACGTCGGCTATTCGAGCGTCGGCGTGGCGACGACAGCGGCAAGCGCCGGCTCCGCACGCGCGATCACCAGGGCCCAGCGACGGGCGCAGCGTCGTGCCGAGCAGCGGGCGCGCCGGCTGCAACGGGAGAACGTGGCACGGGTCGTAGGGCCGCCACCAGAGTCGCCGGAACCGCGGGAGATACCTGTGGAGGAGCCGGCGCAAGCAGTCCTGGCGGAAGGCGAAGTTGAGCCGAGGGAAGAGGCGGCCGCACCCGTGGAGAAATCCGCAGCGGTGGAGACACCGGCCGCGCAGCCTGTGGTTGTGGCGGAACAGCCGGCGCCGGCGTCGCCCGTCGAGGAGCGTCCGGTGCTCGAAGAGCCTGAGCCCGTACCTGAGCCGGAACCAGAACCGGTGGTCGTCCGCCTGCTGCCGAACCGCACGCTGCTGCGCGCCGGCGCCTGCCCCGAGTGCGGGCCCGGCGAGTGGTCGGTGGCGAGCAACTGGCCCGCCGAGCCGCGGACGACGGGGACCGTCGCCTGCGCCGCCGATCTCGGCGAGCGGATGGAACGGGTGGCGAAGCTCGTCGAAGAGTCCCTTCCCGTCGAGTTTCGGGTCTACGCGGGCGCGCTCGCCGAGCCTGCCGGCAACGATGTGCTGCGGTTGCTGCCCGATGAGGTGCGCGGCGAAGTCCAGGAACTGCTGCTGCCGATCCTCGATCCGGAACGGTCCTGCCAGGTCCTGGGCATCTTCCTCCCCGCGGATGCGCGGTTCGTTGGCTTCCAGTACGAGGCCGCTGACCTTCAGAGCCGCGGAGGCTGCCTGCCGGAGCAGCCGTGCGAGATCGGCGAGGCCGGTTGGCGGGGCAACCCGGTGATCCACCGCCTCGAGTCCGGGACGTTCGTCTACGGCGTGTTCGAGAACCGGTCCTCGGAGCGCCGGCGGGAAGCCAACTTCAAGGCCTACTTCCGGCCTCCCCGCGGCTGGCTGCCGCCACGCTGACACGCCTGCGATCTGCGGTAGTCTCGGCGCAGCCAATCCCCCGCAAGGAGAGCCGCCATGCCGCGTCCCGAGAAGGTCCTCATTCCCTTCGCCTGCCTCACGCTTCTCGCGTTCCTCGCGGCGCCCGTCGCCGCGGTCGGGGACGACGACATCCCGCGCACCGCGAGTGGCCGACCCGACCTGTCCGGCAACTACGACGTCGCCAACCTGACGCCGTTCGAGCGGGATCCCCGCCTGGGCGACAAGCAGTTCATGACCGCGGAGGAGGCGGAGCGGATCGCCGCGGGCATGGCCGCGGCCGATGCCGCCGCCAACGCCGTCAGCGACCCGGACCGCGAGGCGCCGCCGCCGGGCGGTGACGGCTCCGCCGGCGCGGCCGGCGCGGTCGGCGGCTACAACTTCTTCTGGCTCGACTTCGGCAACCAGGCCTACCCGATCGACGGCCAGTACCGGACGTCGGTTCTCACCGACCCGCCGAACGGCCGCATGCCCGAGCTGACCGAGGCCGGCAAGGCCAGGAGGGCCAGGGTCAACCCCTACCTGTACCGGAACACCGGCGATGCCTGGTGGATCGAGGCCGACGACGATCCCTACGACGGCCCCGAGACGCTGACGCCCGGCGACCGCTGCATCTACACCAGCGTCGCCACCACGCCGGTCCGCTCCCTGCCGTACAACAACCTGAAGACGATCACCCAGACCGACGACCACCTCGTCATCCTGGTCGAGTGGATGCACTGGGCAAAGGTCGTCCGCCTGAACGCCGAGCACCCGCCGACCGAGTACCGCTCCATGGGCGGCGACTCGATCGGCTGGTGGGAAGGCGACACCCTGGTCGTCGAGACGACGAACTTCCTCGACAGCCAGAGCGACCCGCGCGACGGCCTGAAGGTCATCGAGCGCTTCAGCCGCCACGGCCCGAAGGACCTGCTCTACGGCTTCACCGTCCATGACACGGACTACGCCGCGCCCTACAGCGGCGAGCTCATCTGGCCGGGAACCGACGACCTCCTCTACGAGTACGCCTGCCACGAAGGCAACTACGCCATGGGCAACATCCTCCGCGGCGCCCGGCTGCTAGAGAAGGAGTACTACGAGAAGCAGGCCCAGGGGGCCAGCACGGGCTCGGGCGGGGATTAGGCCGGCGGGTATCGGCGTCGGCTGGCTTACCCTACGCGGACCGACGGACCACGCCGAGCGCTGCGCCAGCCACTTCAGTGACCCCGCAGGAGGTGCCGGAGACGGCCCGGGGCCGTCTTGGCGTAGAAGAACTTCCTGGTGCCGCCGGGCTTCTGCGGATTCAGCCGCCTCTCGAGCGCGTGGTTGGCGTCACTCGATGGCGGCGAGCAGCGCGTCTTCCGCACACAGGGCCATCTCGGCTGCTCGGGACCGCCGACCCACTACTCGGCGCCGTGTGTGATTGCCGGCTGGAGCTTCTTCGTCTGCGCCCAGGGCACGAGTTCCACCCTTCCCTCCCGCAGGCGATTGGCGAAGGAGCCTTGGTAGCCGATGGCGCTAAGTACCATGAGCTCCACGAACCCACGAGCCAGCATCCAGGCTTGGAAGTAGAGGCTGCCCGCGACTTCCGTCTCCTTCCTGGGATGAATGGCGTTGTTCCGCGCCCGCGTCATCGCAAACACGGCGTCCCTTTTCTCTCCCTTCGGGCATCTCAAGCCGTGGACGAACGTGCCGAGGGCTTCGAAGCTGGCTGGCGTTTCCAAGGGGACCCCAGCGTACTCAAGGGCCATCCGAAGCCACTGCCGCTTGTCTCCCTCTCCTTTCCCTTCCAGCGCTTCGGGCGGTAGAAGGTGTGTGCAAGGCGCTCCATCGCCGCCTGCAGCAGGATGAGGCCGCCGTCCACTCGGCTGTTCTCCCAGTGCCCCGTGAGGTACCAGTAGATCGCCTCGCGAAGGGCGGCCCGCTTGTCGTTGCACGTCTCCCAAGTGCGGAGGAAGAGGGGCAACGCCTCGGCGAGGGTTCTCTCATGCTCCAAGTCGAACCAGGAGTCTGGTTCAGGACGCCAAGGCGCCACTTGGCGACAGCCCCACTGTTCCCAGACGACGGCATCGTCACCCGAGAACGCCCTTACAACCCCGGTGGCGCATCCGACTCCTTGCGTGAAGGAGAGAAACCGGTCGAGCGCTTCCAGAAGACGCAGAGCCTCCTCTCGCTCGATCGGACCGCCGTCCGCTCTGTCGATTTTCGCCTCGTGCGTCGGCGCGAACCCGCGGCTTGCGTTCAACTCCGCCCTGACGCCGCTTAGCCCGGGCCTCTCAGTGAGCTCGATCTTCCAGGGCGCCCCTTCGACTGCCAGATGGCCGATCCGGCAGATTCCGCCGGAGAGTTGCACCGCCTTCGTCGCGTCACCCCCGAAGACGGGGACGTTGAGAATCTCAAGTTCAAGTCGCCTGGGCAGCTTCTCTACGCCTCTCAACGACGATGGGCGTACGTCGGGGTAGAAACACGAGGTTCCACCGTGTCGGTTCCCTCGCGTCGGCTGTCGACTGACGACCTACGACTTCGTGACCGGTGACTTCGAAGATCTCCAGGAACTGCCTGAACTTGTCCTCCGGCGGCGCCGAAGGAGATGGTTGCGGCGTGACGTCGAAGAGCTCGCCAGAAGTCCTGGGCTGAGCCAGGGTCCATGGTTCCTCGACGGACGAGAGGCGGAAGGGAGTGTCTTCCGCGACGAGTGCCAGACCCGGTCTCGGCAGGAGCTGAAGCTCCGCTCGCGCGATGACGTCCCGGTCGCACGTGCCACTGTCGATCGCCGTAGCCGGGCGTAGCCGCACCGCGTCGTCGAGGAGAATCGGCTCGGTGCCAAGGGGCCGCTGGGACATGAACCGGACTCTAGCTCTAGCCTCCCGGCAGCGACTGAACGCGACTGTTCCAGGACGCCAACCCGGCTATCGACGCGCGACCGTCCTCCGACGGCGGCGCCTTCGCTTGGGCTGGGCCGCGGCGGAGATGGGGGCGATCATCTTCTCGTAGAGGGAGAGCAGGTGCTCCAGCCGCTCGTTCTCCGATGAGAAGCGGCGCGGACGGTAGAGGCGGTCGACGGCGCGGTCGATGGCCTGGTGGGCGCGGCGGAGGTCGTCGGGCATGAGGTCCGGGTCGTAGAGCTCGGCCAGCGTGGCAGCCGGGGTGGGCGGCGCGGGCTTCGAGCACGGCGTCGGCCAAGGGTGTGAGCTTGTCGTCGAGGACTCCCGTGTCGGCTGGTGGCGGCGGGAAGGTGTTGTAGACGAGGCCGATCGAGTACCTGGGGTCGCTCTTCAACCGCCCTCCGATCCCGCTCAACCAGGCCATGTGCATTGCGGCGGTCAGCAGGGCGAAGAGGGTCCGCGGCGCGTTCTCTACGATGCGGGCTGTGTTACTCGGGATCGTCGGGGGTTCAAGCCAGCCGATCGGCACGTACTCGCGGCGCTCGGAGCTGACCTCCGGGACGACGAGGAAGGGTGACGTGGGCAGGACCTCGACGTTGTACCTGCGGGGCGAGTTGGCGATCGCAAGCGTGCCCTTCCTCTTGCTCCTCGATCGGAACTGTCTGACAGCCCTGATCCGCTGCACGACGAAGGGCATGGCTGCCACTGCCTCTGGCTCGGCGTCCTGAAGGGCGAGGATCCAACGGGAGTGGCGCTGGATGTAGTCACGGCCGCCAACGTAAGGACGCAGATGCTCCGCGGCTGCCGGTTCTCTTTCGAGGAATGCAGCGCGCTGGTCCTCGGTGAAGATGTAGTTGCCGTCGTCGATGGGCTGGCTGCCGCTAGCGAGACGCGGCCAGCCGTTGAGCGGCTCTGCCGTCTCCCGCACGACGAGATGCGGGTCGGCGAGTCCGCCGGCGTCAACGAGATACGGCGAGATCGCAGCGTGCCGGCTCTCCTCGGCATCCCCCTTGACGTCGGGATAAGAGAACAACCGACGATCTTTGGGGGCGTCGGCCGCCAGCGTGAGGCCGACGATCACGACATGGACACTCGCCTGCTTCCTGATGTCCGACTTCCAGGCGAACGTCCGGTGGCCGAAGGCGATCTCGAGGCCCAGACGGTCGAAGATCAACGGCCACAACTGGCCAACTTGCTCGCCCTGTGTGATTGAGTTCGTGGCGACGAAGCCGATCCGGAGCGGCCGGACCGTGTTGGCTGATGCAGCCGGGCCCGCGGACCGGCGCTGGGTCTCGATCCCTCGGTGCAGGTACTCGCCGGCTTTGAGGAACCAGGCCGTGACGTAGTCCAGGGTGCCGCCGCTCTTGCCGAGATCCGCGATGCGATGCACCTGCGCCCGCTGTACCTCGGTCTGGTACTTGGCGCCGCCGAAGGGCGGATTGCCGAGCACGAAGGAGCACTCTTCCGGCGGCAGGACGTCGTCCCAGTCGACCTCCAAGGCGTCGCCACGCAGGATCCGTGGGGAGTTCTCCAGTGGTATCCGCGCGTAAGCCTCCCCGAACTCCAGGCTGAGCCTGTTGTTCATGATGTGGTCCATCATCCAGAGCGCGATCTCCGTGATCCGCTTCGGGAACTCGTCGAGATCGATGCCGTGGAACTGATCCACGTTCACGAGGGACAGAGCGTCAGCAAGGAGGCCGAGCTGGCGCGACGGGAAGAGCTCCCGGAGCACCTCGATCTCGAGCTGGCGCAGTTCCCGGTAGGCGATGACCAGGAAGTTGCCGCAACCGCAGGCCGGATCGAGGAAACGCATCCGGCCGAGTCGCTGCCGGAAGGCATGGAGTTCGGCGTTGCGGCGCGTGCCTCGGCTCCGCCGGAGCCTCTCGAACTCGGCCCGCAGGTCGTCCAGGAACAGCGGCTCGATGACCTTGAGGACGTTCGCCTCCGAGGTGTAGTGGCTGCCCTTGATCCGCTGCTCCTCCGGTTCCATGACCGACTGAAACAGCGTCCCGAAGATCGCCGGCGAGATCTCGGTCCAGTCGAAGCGGCAAGCATCGAGCAGCGCTCTGCGCATCGCGGAGTCGAAGTCGGCGATCGGCAGGGTCTCGGCGAACAGGTCGCCGTTGATGTACGGGAAGCGGGCGAGGTCCTCGTCCAGGGTCGCCTGACGGCTGGCTTCGGGCGTGTTCAGGACCTGGAAGAGATGCGCCAACCTGCCGCCCAAGTCGCTGCCGTCCGGTGAGGTTCGCTGCTCCAGCAGCTCGAGCAGGATGTCGCGCCGCTCGAAGATGCCCGTGTCGTCGGCGAACAGGCAGAACACGATCCGGACAAGGAACAACTCCAGCTCCCGACCGCCGTAGCCGACCTCGAGCAGCCGGTCGTGGAGGTCCGCCATCAGCTTCGCGGCCTCCGCGTTGACCGGGTCCTCGTCGCGGAAGGTCCGCTTCTGGACCCCGAGGATGAAGCCGAACTTCTCCACGTTCGAGGACAACTCGGCCAGCGTGAACCGTGCTTCCTCGCCTTCGTCCAGGTCGAGCAGTTCGAAGTTCTGGAAGTCGCACAACAGCAGATAGCGAGGCCGCTCGCGCTCCGGGAGGGCGTCGAAGTAGGAAAGCGCCTGACGGCGCGCCGCGGCGAGATCACGGCCGGCGCTCTTCTGCTCGACGAGCAGCACGCCCGGCCAGAACAGGTCGATGAACCCCTGCGAATCGTCCAGCCGCTTGACGTGCTCCTCGTAGCGGGCGACGCTGCGCCGCTCGACGCCGAAGATGCGGAAGAAGGCGTTGTAGAAGCTCTGCGTCTCGCCCTTCTCGTAGCCGGCGTCGGCCCAGTCGCGGGCGAACTTGGCGGCGCGGGGCCGGATCTCGTTCCAGGAGAGTCTCATCGGTGGGCGTGGGCTGTTTGCCTTACGTCGCACCGGAGGGCGCGATGGTTGGCCGAGGCCATTCGTTCCGGCCGTTTGTGGCGCACCTGTGCGAGACAAACCGGTTTGTCAAACACTCTGAGGCCAGAATCGTCACACAACGGAGTGTGACGATCTCTCGTGTACGACAACACGGCGTTCGTCACTCGGTCGCGCTCCCCTCGGCGATGTCGAGGAGTTCGTCGAACATGAAGATCGCGGCGCGGCGGCCGCGCGGCGGCCGCACCGTCCGCAGCACGCCGTCGTCCCGGAGGACGTTCAGGATCCGACGGGCAGCCGGCGCCGGCACACCGTCCTGGGCGATGAAGTCGGTGCTGGCGAACACCGGGAGTTCGAAGATGAAGTCCAGTGCCGAGATCGCGTACTGCGAGTGCGTGAGTTCGGCCACGTGGCGTTTCATCCGGTCGTAGAGACCCAGGATCGCCTTGGCCTTGGCGATGTTGTCGTCGGCCTGCGCGCGTACCGCCTCCAGGAAGAACCGGCACCAGCCGGTCCAATCGTTGTCGCGGGACACGGCGAGAAGCCGTTCGTAGTAGACAGCGCGGTTCGTTTCGAGGAAGGCGCTGATGTAGAACATGGGCTGGCTGATGAGACCCTTCTCCGCCAAGTAGAGGGGCACGAGCATGCGTCCGAGGCGGCCGTTGCCGTCGAGAAACGGGTGTAGCGCCTCGAACTCGGCGTGGAGCACGGCGAGTTGAACCAGGCGATCCCGGGCCTCGGCGCAGGCGGGTGTATCCGATGCGGTGCCCTGGTGTCCGCCGGGCCGCCTACTGCAGCGAGAAGTTGACGGTCAGGTTGATGTAGACCGGGACCGGTTCGCCGTTCAGGGTCGCGGGTTCGTAGCGCCATTCCTGGACGACCTGGACGGCGGACTCGGTGAGGCCTTCCGGCAGGCCCTTGAGGACCTTGACGTAGCCGACGTTGCCCAGGGTGTCGACGACAGCCTGGAGGATGACGACGCCCTGGATGCGTGCCTGGCGGGCCTCCTCGGTGTAGTTGGGAAGCGGAGCGTAGGTCTTCTTGGGAGGCAGAACGTCGCCTTCGACGAACAGGGTTCCAGGTGGTCCGGCGGGCGACGGGGCTTCGGGGAGGTCGAACAGGACATCGGCGATGCCGTCGATCTCCAGTTGCGGCGCCTCGAAGACCTCTTCCCGGATCAGTGGTTCGGGCTCGTCGGGGGTCGGGTCGGGAATCGGGATCTTCTTCGTCCTGCGCTGCGGAATAGGCTCCGCCTTCGCGGGTGGCGGCGGCTTGAAGCGGACGGCCTGGACGACGAACGCCTTCGGCGCCTGCGCGGCCTGTAGCGCCCGCGGTCTCATGGTGGGGAAGCTGATGACGAACAGAAGCGCGTGAAAGGCGATCGTCGCGACGACGGCGACTCGCAGCGGGGTCCTGCTCTCCGGCTCCAGTTCGTACGGCGAGCCGCCGAGATGGAGGGAACCGGGGGCGAACTTCGACCCGGTCGTCTCGCGTCGTTCGAGCTTGAAGGCCATGGTGGTCGGGGTCTACTTGCGCCGGGTTGGCTGAGACTCGGAGGAGGGGCTCCACTCGCTGCCGGCTCTGTCCTGGCGCCGGCATCGAGGTTGCCGGCAGCACTCACGAATACGCAACACGCCGGGTTGCGTTTCGCTTCCCGGATTCTACGTCCTCGCGGGCGTATCGGGCGAGAACTCGCGGGCGAGCGCCGCCTCGAGCTTCGGAAAGCGATACTCGAACCCGGTTTCCTGCAGAACTCTGGGCACCACGCGCGCGCTGGCGAGCAGGGTCTCATTCGCCATCTCTCCGAAGGCGGCGCGGAGAGCGAGCGAGGGCACCGGCAGTGGAGCCCGACGCCGCAGGGTTCGTGCTAGGGACCAGGTCAGGCCCGCGTTCGTGACCGCTTCCGGAGCGGCGAGGTTGACTGCGCCCCGAACATCGCGGTCCATCACATGCTGGATCGCGGCCACCGCGTCGTCGATGTGGATCCAGGGGAAGTACTGCCGCCCCGATCCGAGCCGTCCGCCCAGGCCCAGCCGGAAGGGCGGCAGCATCCTGGCAAGGGCGCCGCCGCGCGCCGAGAGCACGACCCCGAACCGGAGCATCGCGACGCGCTCGCAGACCGCGGACGCTCGCAGGGCGGCGGCTTCCCAGTCCCGGCAGACGGCGGCCAGGAAGCCCTCGCCGGGCGGCGAGTCCTCGTCCAGGACTTCAACGTCGCGGTCGCCGTAGTAGCCGACCGCCGAGGCGCAGACCAAGACGGCCGGCGGTCGCTCCAGGCGCGCGAGCGACTCGACCAGCCGGCGGGTCGCGGGGCCGCGCGAGGCGCGGATCCTCCGCTTCCGTGCGGCGGTCCAGCGGCCGGAGGCCACGTTCTCGCCCGCCAGGTGGATCAGCGCGTCGAGGCTCTCGGCGGCTGGCGATTCGACCAGGCCGCGTGCAGGCCGCCACTCGAGTTCATCCGGCCCCGACGGTGTGCGACGGACGAGCCGCCGGCAGCGATGTCCGTCGGCTTCAAGGCTGTCGACGAGTGCGCTGCCGATGAGTCCCGAGGCGCCGCTCAGGGCCACGTTCATCACGCCAAGGTAACAGTCGGGGGAAGCGGCGGTATTCTCGTGGTCGCCGTGCCCGCGCCGCCGACGCCGCCGACGAACCGCCGCCTGGCGGCGATGCTCCGCCGTATCCGGCGGCACCTGGAGGGCTCGGAACTGCCGGTCGTGACCTTGATCGCGGAGACGGAGCGCGATCCCTTCAAGGTGCTCGTGTCCACGATCCTGAGCGCGCGGACCAAGGACGAGGCGACCGCCGGGGCAACCAGGCGGTTGTTCGAGGCGGCGTCGACGCCGGAAGAGATCGGCGCGTTGCCGCTAGAGGAACTGGAGCGGCTCATCTTCCCGGCCGGCTTCTACCGGACGAAGGCGAAGAACCTCAAACTCGCGATGACCGTGCTGCGCGAGCGGTTCGGCGGCGAGGTGCCCTGGACGGTCGAGGAGCTCGTCGAGCTTCCCGGCGTCGGCCGCAAGACGGCGAACCTGGTCGTCACCGAGGGGTTTCGCCGGCCCGGCATCTGCGTCGACACCCACGTGCACCGGATCACGAACCTCTGGGGCTACGTCGACACGAAGACGCCGCTCGAAACGGAGATGGCGCTGCGGGCGAAACTGCCGCGCAGCCAGTGGATCGGCCTGAACAAGACCCTCGTCAGCTTCGGCCAGAAGCTGTGCCTGCCGGTGAGCCCGTGGTGTTCCCGCTGTCCGGTCGAGGAGTGGTGTCCCAGGCTCGGCGTCGGGCGGAGCCGCTGACGGCTACGAACCGTCCGCCTGGTCCTCGAGCGACCACAGCCTTTCCCACTCGCTGAGCAGGCTGCTGTCGACGCGGGTGAGCAGGTCGTGGAAGTAGCCGAGCTGGTCGAACACCCCGTCTGTCTTGAACCGGTCGGGAACGCCGCGGCTCAGGACCTTGAACAGCCGGCTCAGGTAGCGGAGAACGACGCCTTCGGACCGCTGCAGGTCGTAGCGCCTGATGAACTCGTCGAAGCCCAGCGAGTCCTCGTAGACCTCGCGGCCGACGCGCTTCGGCCGGATCGAGTCGCCGCGCACCCAGGGGTGGGAACGCCGGAACTCGTCGAAGGTCGGTTCGATGAGGTCCGTCAGGGGGCGCGGATGGGTGATCTCCCGCAGCCGTTCCATCCGTTCCTCAAACGGCACCCGTTTCGCCTTGAGCCGGGCGGCGAGTTCGTGCCTCAGCCTGGCCGCCTGGCGCCGGAGCACGATCCCGGGGTCTTCCAGGATCGCTTCGACCAGGCTGAGCAGGTCCAGGGCGTAGCCCGGATCCTCCTGGTCGAGCAGCTCCAGGGTCGAGACGAGATAGAGCGACAGGTTCTGGTGCATCGAGAACTCGATCTGCAGTTCCCGGTCGGCCTCGACCCGGTAGCCGCCACCCGGCCGCGCCGCCATCCGCAGGATACCGCCGCGGTGCAGCGCGCGCACGAGTTCCGCCGACTGTCCGATCAGGCGGTCCCTGGTTGCGGCGGGTTCATGGCAGGCGGCGATCAGCCGCCGCAGCGAGGCGAAGTTCGTGTGGCTCCCGCCGCTGCGGGACGATTCGTCGGCCTGGATCAGGTCGAACACCATGCCGTGACGAAGCCGGAAGCGGGACTCCAGCGTCTCGGGCCGGCTCGTGGTGAGGCGCTCGAAGGTGCGTTCGTTCCACGGCACGAAACCGCGCGGCGCCGACCGCTTGCGGATCGGTTTGCGGCCGCGCCCTCGCCCTCGCCGGGAGACGCTCGCCTTGAGGAGTCGCCGGCGGTTCTCGATCTCGTGCGCCGGCGCCTGGCAGACCACCCAGCCCAGGTCGTCGAAGCCCTTGCGGCCGGCGCGACCGGCAATCTGCTGAAAGTCGCGAACCGAGAGGATCGTGTCCTTCTCGCCGTCGAACTTGCAGAGCTGGCTGAAGAGGACCGTGCGGATCGGCACGTTGACGCCCACGCCCAGCGTGTCCGTGCCGGCGATCACCTTGAGCAGCCCGGACTGCGCGAGTTTCTCGACCAGCAACCGGTACTTCGGCAGCAGCCCCGCGTGGTGAACGCCGATGCCGAAGGCGAGGAAGCGCCGCATCTCCTTGCCATAGGCCGTGTCGAAACGGAAGTCCCCGATCTCCCTGAAGACCGCCTTCTTCTCCTCCCGCGAACAGAGCCTCAGGCTGGTCAGCCTCTGGGCCAGCCGCGCGCAGTCCTGCTGGGTGAAGTTGACGACGTAGATCGGCGCCCGGCCGGCGTTCGCGAGTTCCTCGATCGTGATGTGCAGCGGCGTCTCGCGGTACTCGTGCTCGAGCGGCACCGGCCGATCCCTGCCGCTGACGAGCGCCACGGGACGGCCCGTGGCGCGCTCCAGGGCCTCGCTGATCGGCGCCATGTTGCCGAGGGTCGCGGACATCAGGAGGAAGGTCGTGTCGGGAAGCGTGATCAAAGGCACCTGCCACGACACACCGCGCTCCAGATCCGAGTAGAAGTGGAACTCGTCCATCACGACGTAGTCGACGGGCAGGTCCGCGCCCTGGCGCAGCGCCATGTTCGCGAGCACCTCGGCGGTGCAGCAGACGATCGGGGCCTTCGGGTTGATGCTGGCGTCGCCGGTCAGCATGCCGACCCGGTCGGCGCCGAACTCGTTGCACATGCGGAAGAACTGCTCGGAAGCGAGGGCCTTGACCGGCGCCGTGTAGAAGCCGGTCCTGCCCTCGCACAGGCCCTTCCACAGCATCGCCATCGCGACCAGCGACTTGCCCGAGCCGGTCGGCGTGTCGAGGACGACATGGCGGCCCGCCATCACTTCGAGCAGCGCCTGCTCCTGGGCGGGGAACAGCTCGAAGCCGAGCCCGTCGACCCAGTCGAGGAACTGTTGCAGGATGACGTCGGATGAGACGCCGCCCGCGACCGCCGGCAGGCGATCTCCCAGGCTGGCAGGAGTCACGCCCGTAGCCTAGTTGGGTGCTTGGGTCTTCTGATCCGCTGCCGCCAAAGGCGTGTGGCCACGGGTCTTCTGACCCGTGGAAGACAAGGTGACGGCAGTCGGGCCGGCTCCGCTTTGCGGTGGACGGCGTAGACTGACCTCCGGGAGCCGGACCCAAGCAATGCCAGGAGACGCAGGTCGGGAGGAATCAGTTGCGCCCGTCATCGTGCTGGTCGGTCCGCAGATGGGCGAGAACGTGGGCGCGGCGGCCCGGGCGATGCTGAACTGCGGGCTGACCGAGCTGCGGCTGGTCTCCCCGCGCGACGGCTGGCCGAACGAGCGCGCGCAGGCGATGGCCACCGGGGCCTCGCGCGACGTCGTCGACCGGGCGCGGGTGTTCGCGACCACGGCCGCGGCGGTCGCCGACCTGCACCGCGTCTACGCGACGACCGCCAGGCGCCGGGACATGCTGAAGCCCGCGATCGGCCCTCGGGAACTGGCGGCCGAGGTCAGGGAGCGCGCGGCGCGGGGGCAGCGCTCGGGAGTACTGTTCGGTCCGGAACGGGCCGGTCTCGACAACGACGACGTGGCTCTGGCCTCGCACATCGTCCACATACCGCTGAGCCCCGCGTACTCGTCCCTCAACCTGGCGCAGGCGGTGCTGCTGGTCGCCTGGGCGTGGTTCGAGGGTGCGTCCGGAGCCGCCACGGCGCCGCGCGACCAGCGTTCGGCGACGCTTCCGGCCACCTCGGCGCAGCTCGTGAACCTCTTCGAGCACCTGGAGCAGGAACTCGACGCCTCGGGGTTCCTGCGAGTGGCGGAGAAGCGTGGCATCATGGTTCGCAACCTGAGGAGCATCCTCCACCGCGCCGAACTCAGGGAACACGAGGTGCGGGCGCTGCACGGCGTGGTGAGTTCCCTGTCGGGCCGGCGCAAGGACGGCATTCCGGTGCGGCGGCCGGCCCTCGGGAGAGGGGCGGTCGGGGAAGAAGGCGAACCTGGACCGGGTTGAACCGAACGATGAAGCTGCGTAGCCAACTCATTCTCGCCTTCCTGGTGCTGGCGGTCCTGCCGCTGGCCGGCATCGTCGGCTATTCCTATGTATCGTCCGCGAACGCGTTCCGCGCCGCCGTACAGGTCGAGACGTCGGAAGTCACCAGACAGATTTCGTTCGGGCTCGACCGCGCCCGGCAGGATCTGACGAGATACGTGGACGCGTTGGGCAGGGTGCTCCCCTTCGACGATCCCCAGTACGTCGACAGAGGAGCGCTGGTCGAGCAACTGCTGGGCGATGGCGCGGACTTCGTCGAAGCGCTGGAGTACGTGCCCGCCGGCTCGCCGGAGCCGGGTTCGATGATTCCGCCGGTGGCATCGCCGGATTCGCGCCGACCGGGCCGGGGAGCGCGGCGGTTCATCTGGTCGCGCGGGGGCGCCCGGGACGGCCCGGCCGGCGCGGAGGGCGACGGCGACGCCGGTGACGAATGGGCGCGAAGGGCCCGTGACGTGGCGCGGATCTTCGGCGGTCCGGTTTCGACCGCAGTACATCGCGACGGCCATGAGGTAGGCCATCTGCGGGCCGAGATCCGTACCGAGTTGCTGATCCGGAACGTGTTGCGCCGGATTCCGGGTGCCGGCGGCGCGGTAGCGTTTGCCATCGACGCGGAAGGCGAGTTCTACACCTCCGGGCCGGAGGAGTTGGAACTGCTCCAGGGCGTGCGGTGTCCCGGAGGGCAGCCGCTCCCCGAAGCCCTCGTCGCCGGAGACGCTAACCTGTGGAGAGGCGTGAGCGATTGGGTCGTCGTGACCCGGTCCGGCGCGGAGAGCGGTCTGGTCTACGGCATCGCGCGGCCGATCGGTGCGTCCCTGGCCGAGATGCGCGCTGCCTCGCTGCGCAATCTCGGGGTCGGCGTCGGCCTGATGAGCCTTTCCCTGTTCGCCGCCGCCCCGCTGGCCAATGGCCTCACGCGCCGGCTGAGCCACCTGACCAGGCAAGTCGATCGCCTGGCCAGAGGCGATGCGGCGGCGCGGGCGCGCCTGGGCGGCCGCGACGAGGTCGGCAAGCTGGGCGAAGCGTTCAACCGCATGGCGCGCGACCAGGAGAAGAGCCGACGCCAGTTGCTCGAGCAGGAGCGGTATCGGCGCCAGCAGGAGGTCGACCGTCGCTTGCTGGAGGCGGAGAACGAGCGGCAGACCAGCGAACTCGAGGAGGCGCGGAGGTTCCAGCTCTCGTTGCTGCCCGCTGCCCTCCCTGAGCACCCCGACCTGGAGATCGCCGCTCTCCAGCGCACCGCCTCGGAAGTGGGGGGCGACTACTACGACTTCAGCCGGCTCCGGGAGGACGGTGCCCTCACCATCGCGGTCGGGGACGCGACGGGACACGGGGCGCGCGCCGGCACCATGGTGACCGTGGTCAAGACGCTGCTCGCGTCGGCCGACATGGGCCTCGACCTGGCCGACTTCCTGTCCCGTGCGACGGCAACGATCCGCTCGATGAACCTGGGCCGCCGGGCGATGGCCCTGGTGCTCGCGCGCTATCGGGAGGGGGTCCTCGACCTGGCTTCCGCGGGCATGCCGCCCGTGCTGATCAGCCGCTGTCCTTCGGGAGAGGTCGAGGAGATCATGAGTTCCGGCGTGCCGCTCGGCACCCTGGCCGTCGCCTCGTACGAACGCCATCGGGTGCGCCTCGAACCGGGCGACGCGGCGCTCCTGATGAGCGACGGCTTGCCCGAGATGCTGGATGCGAGTGGCGAGCCGGTGGGCTATCCGGCCATCGCCGAGCGATGGCTCGAGGTCGGCCAGCGCTCGGCGCAGGAAGCGGTCGCCGAGTTCGAGAGCTGGGTGGAGGAGCTCTCCCCACATGGAGTACCCGCCGACGACGTGACCTTCGTCGTGGTCAGGCGCCGTCCGTCCGAGTGACCCGAGGAAGCCGGAAACGGTGTAGAATCAGCGGTTACCGTGGCGTATCCGGAGACTGCAGCCGCTGAAGATCTGATGGAGCCGTCGACTGCGACGGCGCCGGCCGAGCCTGTGGAGGCGGCGCCGGACCCGCGTCCCAGGCGACTTGCGCCGGCCATCGAGCCCGGTCTTCCCGAGCACTACAACAACCGGGAGTTGAGCTGGCTCCAGTTCAACAGCCGGGTTCTCGAGGAGGCGCGCGATTCCCGGCATCCGCTGCTCGAGCGGGTCAAGTTCCTGTCGATCTACGGCAGCAACCTGGACGAGTTCTTCATGGTCCGCGTCGCGGGCCTGGTGCGGCAACTCGAACGGGGCGCGCTGGAGGCACCGCCCGACGGGATGACGCCGTCCGAGCAGTTGGCGGGCATCCGTTCCCATCTGGAGCGGGAACGCCGGCAGGCCTATCGCTGCTGGCACGAAGACCTGCTGCCCAAGCTCAAGGACGAAGGCATCGGGATCGTCTCCTACGATGCTCTTTCTGCAAAGAAGAAGCGGCAGCTGCGGACGTACTTCAAGCGCGACATCTTCCCCGTCCTGACGCCGCTGGCGTTCGATCCGAGCCATCCCTTCCCCCACGTCTCGAACCTCAGCCTGAACCTGGCCGTGGTGATCAAGGACGGAAGCCAGGGCGAGCGCTTCGCCCGGGTCAAGGTTCCCCAGGTGCTGCCGCGGCTGGTGCGGGCGCCGGGCAGCGGCCGCGACGAACTCGGTCTCGACTCGGGGCGGGGCAAGTTCGTCTGGATCGAGGAACTGATCGCGGCCAATCTCGACCTCCTGTTCCCCGGCTTTGAGGTCGCGGCCGCCTACACTTTCCGGGTCACCCGGGACGCCGACCTGGAGGTCGAGGAGGACGAGGCGGGCGATCTGCTGACGGCGATCGTCGAGGTCGTCGGGCAGCGGCACTTCGGCTCGGTCGTCCGTCTGGAGGTGCGCGAGGACATGCCGAAGCGCATCCGTGCGATCCTGGAACGGAACATGGGGCTGGCGCGGTTCCAGGTCGACACCCTGCCGTCGCCGCTCGGCTTTGCCGACCTGAGCGAGATCGCCTTCCTCGATCGTCCGGGACTCCGCGACAGCGCGATCCGGCCCGTGCGCCACGCCGCTCTCAGGAGCGACGAGTCGCTGTTCGAGGCGATCCGTCGGCGCGATCACCTCCTGTACCACCCCTACGACAGCTTCTCCCCGGTCGTCCGGCTGCTGCAGGAAGCGGCGGCCGACCCGGACGTGATCGCGATCAAGCAGACGCTCTACCGCGTGGGGGCCAACTCGCCCGTGGTCGAGGCCCTGATGGAGGCACGCGAGAAGGGCAAGCAGGTCTCGGTCCTGGTCGAGTTGAAGGCCCGCTTCGACGAGGAGTACAACATCGGTTGGGCGCGGGCGCTGGAAGCCGCCGGCGTCCACGTGGTGTACGGCGTGATGGGGCTCAAGACCCACGCCAAGATGTGCCTCGTGGTGAGGCGCGAGGCGGGCAAGCTCCATTCGTACGTCCACGTCGCGACGGGCAACTACAACCCGGTGACGGCCCGCATCTACACGGACATCGGGCTCCTGACCGACGACGCGGAGATCGCCTCGGACGTGGCCAAGCTGTTCAACGCGATCACCGGCTACGTCCGCGAGGAGCGCTACAGCCGCCTGCTGGTCGCGCCCGACCAGATGCGGCGGGAGCTCATCCGGCGGATCGACCGGGAGATCGAAGGACATCGCCTGCGCGGAGACGGCAGGTTGATCTTCAAGATGAACTCGCTCGTGGACCGCGAGTGCATCGACGCGCTGTATCGCGCCTCGCAGGCCGGGGTGGAGGTGCTTCTGCAGGTGCGGGGCATCTGCTGCCTGCGTCCGGGCGTGCCCGGCCTGTCCGAGAACGTCTCCGTGACCTCGATCGTCGGGCGGTTCCTGGAGCACTCGCGGCTCTACTACTTCCGGAACGGCGGAGACGAGGAGCTGTTCACGGGCAGCGCCGACCTGATGCCGCGCAACCTGAACGGCCGCGTCGAACTGCTGTGTCCCATTCTCGATCCGGACCTGCGCGAGGCGGCGCTCAGGGACATCCTGGCGCCGCACCTCGTCGACACGGCGAACTGCCGGCGGCTCGAGCCGGACGGCGGTTACGACCGCGTCGAGCCGGAGGCCGGCGACGAGCCGTTCGACTCCCAGCGCGCGCTGCTCAAGGGCAGCCACGGCTGGCACCTGGAGTAGCGGACGGCTGGGGCCGCCTCCGCCCCTCAGTCGACGTCGGCGAAGTTGGGCGCCCGCTTCTGCATGTTCGCCGTCACCGCCTCGACCTGATTCGGCGAACCGATCAGGCCGACCTGCAGCCGCTCCTCGGTTTCGAGCCCTTCGCGTACGCTGACCGTCGGGGCGGTGTCGAGGACCTGCTTGGCGGCGCGGATCGCGTGCGGCGAGTTGCCGGCGATCTCGCGCGCGAGAGCGAGTGCGTCGTCGAGCGGCTGTTCGGACAACCGGGTAGCGAGGCCGAGTTCCGCGGCCTCGACGCCGCTGATCACGCGGCCGGTGAAGGTCAGTTCCTTGGCGATGTCGGAGCGCACCAGGTGCCGCAGCAACTGGGGGCCGGCCATGTCGGGAATCAGCCCCCAGACGATCTCGCGCACCGAGAGCCGGGCTTCCGGGTGGACGATCCGCAAATCGGCGCCTACCGCGAGCTGGAAACCGCCGCCGTAGGCCACGCCGTGTACCGCCGCGATCACGGGGACGGGCATCGCGTGCCAACCCCAGACCGCGAACTGTGCGCGGTTGGCCGGGTTGTTGTCGCTTCGCTTCACCAGCTCGCGCGACGACGAAGTGTTTCCGGCGTCCTGCTGCATGGCGCGGAAGCTGCCGAAGTCGAGGCCGGCGCAGAAGGCACGGCCGTTGCCCGAGAGCACGACCGCGCGCACGGACGAGTCTTCGGCCAGCTCGCGGGCGGTGGCGCCCAGGGCTTCGAACATCGCGCCGTCCAGCGCGTTCAGCTTGTCCGCGCGGTCGAGACGCACGTCGGCGACGCCGGCTTCGATGTCGACGGCGAGGCGGGGGCGGGCTGCTACATCGGTCATGGAGTTCTCCGGATCCGTGGTGGGTTGTTGGCGGTGCGAGAGCGTACCGCAGCGTGGCCTCAGGGATCGGCCCAGCGCCGGGATCTCTCGACGGCGCGCCGCCAGCCGGCGGCCCGGCGCTCCTGCTCGGCCGGCGAGGACGTCGGCACGAATTCCCGGTCGAGCGCCCAGTTCCTCGTCACGTCGTCCTGGTCGGACCAGACGCCGGTTGCGAGCCCGGCGAGGTAGGCGGCGCCCAGTGCCGTGGTCTCGGCGACCACCGGCCGCTGGACGCGCGTGCCCAGCAGGTCGGCCTGGAACTGCATCAGGTCGTCGTTGACCGCCGCCCCGCCGTCGACCCGCAGGCCGCTCATGCCGGAACCGGCGTCCGCCTCCATGGCGCGGACGACGTCGAGGCTCTGGTACGCCATCGACTCGACCGTGGCTCGGGCCACGTGGCCGGCGGTAGTCGAGCGCTCCAGGCCGATCAGGAGGCCCCGAGCGTAGGGGTCCCAGTACGGCGCGCCCAGTCCGACAAAGGCGGGCACCAGGTAGACGCCGCCGCTGTCCTCTTCGGTCGCCGCGAGTTCTTCGACCTGCTCGGACCGCTCGATGAGGCCGAGGCCGTCGCGCAGCCACTGGACCGCGGCGCCGCCGACGAAGACGGAACCCTCCAGGCAGTAGGTCGGTTGCCCTTCGAGCGTCCAGCCGACGGTGGAGAGCAAGCCGTTCCCGGATGCCACTGCCCGGCTGCCCGTGTTCATCAGGATGAAGCAGCCCGTGCCGTAGGTGTTCTTGACCATGCCGCGCTCAAAGCAGCCCTGTCCGAAGGTCGCCGCCTGCTGGTCGCCGGCGATGCCGGCGACCTGGATCGGACGACCGAACAGATCCGCCTCGGTATGACCGAAATCGCCGCTCGAATCGCGGACCTCGGGCAGCATGGCGCGCGGCACGCCCAGGATCCCGAGCAGCTCGTCGTCCCAGTCCAGGCGGTGGATGTCGAAGAGCAGGGTGCGCGACGCGTTGCTCGCGTCGGTCGCGTGAACCCGGCCGCCGGTCAGCCGCCAGAGCAGGAAGCTGTCGATCGTTCCCGCCAGGATCTCGCCCCGTGCCGCCCGGGCATGGAGGTCGTGTTTCTCCAGGAGATGAGCGATCTTCGTGCCGGAGAAGTACGGATCCAGCACAAGTCCGGTCCTGGCGCGGAACAGGTCTTCGTGACCCTGCTGCTTCAACTCTTCGCACAACGGCGCGGTGATGCGGCTCTGCCAGACGATCGCGTTGTCGACCGGTTTGCCGCCGTCGCGTTCCCAGAGCACGACCGTCTCGCGCTGGTTGGCGATGCCGATGGCGGCGATGTCCGAGACGACCGCGCCGGCCTTCCTGATGGCGGCGCGGGCCGTTTCGATCTGGGTGTTCCAGATGGCCTCGGGATCGTGTTCGACGTGACCGGGCGAGGGGTAGAGCTGCGGAAACTCCTCCTGCGCGGAGGCGGCGGGGGTTCCCTGGCGCTCGAACAGGATGGAGCGGCTGGACGTGGTGCCCTGGTCGAGGGCGAGAACGTAGGTCATCTTCGGCTACGCCTGCCAGCCGAGGGCCTGGAAGGCCAGCGCGCCGAGGACGCCGCCGGCCAGCGGCCCCAGCACGGGCACCCAGGCGTAGCCCCAGTCGGAGCCGCCCTTGCCCGGGATCGGCAACACCGCGTGGGCGATGCGGGGCCCCAGGTCGCGTGCCGGGTTGATCGCGTAGCCCGTGGGGCCGCCCAGCGAAAGCCCGATCCCCCAGACCAGGAAGCCGACGAGAAGCGGGTTGATGCCGGTGGCGAACACCGCCGACAGGTCGATCTCGCCGGCCAGCTCGGAGGCGTTGGCCGCGATCGCCAGCACGCCGAAGACGAGGACGGCAGTGCCGACCACCTCGGTCACGAAGTTCGCACCCCGGCGCCGCGGAATCTCGGGCGCGGTGCAGAAGACGCCGAGCTTCGCCGCCTGATCGGAGGTGACGGCCCAGTGAGGACGGTAGGTGAAGTAGACGACGACCGCGCCGGCGAAGGCGCCGAGCAACTGCGCGCCGAGGTAGGTCGGCAGCAGGTTCGCCTCCAGCTCGCCGATCGACCACAGGCCGACGCTGACGGCGGGGTTGATGTGCGCTCCGCTGATCCGGCCGACACTGTAGACGGCGAGCGCGACGGCGAGCCCCCAGCCGGTCGTGATGACGAGCCAGCCGCTGTCGTTGCCCTTGGTCCGCGCGAGGACGACGTTGGCCACCACGCCGTCGCCCAGGATGATCAGGAGCGCGGTGCCGACCAGCTCGGCGACGAAGATGTCCATTCGGGTCTCCTCTTGTTCTGCGGCGCGACCTTGGAGCGCCGCCAAACCTGGCGCGGGCGCCATGTTTGGCCCCAGCCCCCACCGCTCTCCGAGTCCGCGCCGCATGAACTTGCTGCGCGTCCTTCCTGCGGTGCGGACTCGGAGAATACACTTCGCTCCGCGGCGCGAGGCCGGCCCCGGAGACACAGGAGCAAGCGACGATGGACAAGTGGAAGAACCCGTTCTCGAGACAGACCTTCGCCTTTCTGCGCGAGCTCGCGGAGAACAACGAGCGCGACTGGTTCAAGGCCAACGGCGAGCGCTACGAAGACGTCGTGCGCGAGCCGGCGCTGCAGTTCATCAGCGACTTCGGGACCCGGATCGACGAGGTCTCGACCCACTTTCTGGCGGTGCCGAAGAAGGTCGGCGGTTCCCTGTTCCGCATCCACCGGGACGTGCGGTTCTCTCGCGACAAGCGGCCCTACAAGACCCACATCGGCATCCACTTCCGCCACGAGCAGCATCGCGATGCTCATGCGCCCGGCTTCTACCTTCACATCGAACCGGGCAGCGTGTTCATGGGCGGCGGGATGTGGCGGCCCCACCCCGAGGCGCTGCGGGCGATCCGGCGGCAGCTCGTGGAGGACGGAGCGGGCTGGGCCGAGGTCACGTCGAAGCCGGGGCTCGGCGGGGAGCTCGAACTGGGCGGTGAGAGTCTGAAGCGGGCGCCGCGAGGGTTCGACGCGGACCATCCCCGCATCGACGACATCAAGCGGAAGTCCTTCATGGCCGTCGCGCGTCTCAACCAGACGCGCCTTCTTCACGCCGGCTTCCTGGACGAGTTCACGGCACTCTGCGTTTCAGCGTCGCCCCTGATGCGTTTCGTCTGCCGGGCAACCGGCGTTCCCTACTGAGCGCGAGGCGCTCGCGCGCGGCAGAAGACTGGGTGTGCCGGCGCCCCCGCCGGCATTCGGCGCGGAGCGCCGAGTTCTGGACCTTCTGCCGCGCTAGCTCGCCTTCGTCCGGCGGCGGTCGACGGCCGTCGACAGGTTCTCGAAGGTGACCCCGAGCCGTTCGGCGGTGAGTGCGGCGAGGGAAGTCCTGGCGACGCCGCCGTTGAACTGGTAGGTGCTCCGGCGGGCGTCGTCGAGCTCCACCTGGAGGAACTCCAGGCCCAGTTCGTGGTGGTGCTGCTCCAGGGAACGGGCGTGGTCGAGGAAGTGGGTCGTCACGTAGGCCACCGGATCGACGCGCCGGAGGAGCTGCAGGACCAGGGTGAAGACCTCGATGCCCTCCGACGGGTTGGTGCCCGAGCAGAGTTCGTCCAGGATGACCATCGAGCCGTGCTCCATCTCCTCGAACAGGGTGCGGATGCGCACGAGCTCCCGGCCCAGGCGGCCCTCAACCTGGTCCGCGCTCTCGCGTTCGATCAGGGAGACGAAGAGCCCGTTCTGTACCCGCAGGCGTCCCCGGGTGCACGGTGCGTAGAGGCCCGACTGGGCGAGCAGCTGCGCCAGCGCGATGGCCTGAATCAGCCGCGTCTTGCCGCCCGAGTTGGGTCCGGTCACGACCGTGATCGGCACGCTGCCGGTGGTGCTCACGGTGCAGGGGACGGGCGCCTGCTCCTGGTGCAGCAGCAGAAGGTTCCACAGGTCCTCGCAGACGAACCCGGGACCGGTGTCGTGGTCGGGCAGGATCTCGGGGATGCACATCGCGAGGCCGCGTCCCGCGGCGCGGTCCCTCAGCGCGCGCACCGCCAGGTAGAGCTCCAGTTGGCCGAGCATCTGGATCAGCGGGATCAGGGCCGGAGACAGGGAGACGTAGACCCGCTCGATCACCCGGTTCAGGAGTTCCCGGTTCGTCATCGAGTAGCCGCCGATGCCGAGCCGCAGCCGGTCCAGGAAGCGCTTGATCGGTCGCGTCCAGAAGGGGTTGTCGCTGCACTCGTCGAGGGAGCGCACGTCGACCCGTCGGATCCGGCCGTCGCCGCCCAGGGCAATGTCGAGGTTCAGTTGGGCGAGCTGGTCCTCGTAGTCCAGCAACGCGGCGAGGGTTTTGTACTCCTCCGTTTCGTGGATCGCGGCCGCCCCCTCGTGGAGGCGTCGGAGGCCGGAACGGGCGGACTCGAACCGATCGTGCATCAGGTCGATGACGAGACGGCTCTGCTTCAGGATGTCCAGGTTGTGGGCCGCCGTGTCGACGATGCGGTGATAGCGGGGCGTCCGGTGAAGCGACAGCAGGGCGAACAGTTCGCGGTAGAGCCGTCTGGCCGACGCCAGGATCTCCTCGTTCTCGTCCATCTCGCGCAGGATGGACTGGCGGAATTCGATCGTCTGCAGGTCGGTCGGCGTAGCGGACAGCGCGCGCCGGAGAAAGCGCTCGTTGATCGGGTACCGGACGCCGTCCATCGCTATCTCGAAGCTCTCCGCGATGAGGCGATCGATGAACAGGTCCTGTTCGAAGAATTCCGGCCGCCAGGTGGTCGGCGGCGTCTCCGCTTCCGCCATCAGGTCGTGGAACTCGGTGCCGATCTCCCGGCCGAGAATGGCGAGGCCGAGCAGGTCCGTCAGAGCCTCCCGGTCGATGCCGAGAAATGGCTCCCGGTTCAAGAGATCCGGGATGGGGATCATGGCGGCCTAGCGGCGCAGCGGAGAGCGGCGGCGTCGCTCGTTGAGCGAGCGCATTTCACGGTAGGGGGTGACTCCCTCGACTTCGCTACGAGGCAGCGGGTGACCGAGCGCCAGCTCTATCTGTCGGACGATCGGCTTGTCGAGCCAAGTGCCGATCGACGACACCACGCCTTCGGCGGCGCCGCGGGCGGTGCGGCCGGCGCGGTGTATGTAGTCCTCGGCGGTGTCGGGGAGGTCGTAGTTCAGGATGTGCTCGATTCCCTGGACGTCGATGCCGCGGGCCGCGATGTTCGTCGCCACCAGGATGCGATGCCGACCGGCGCGGAAACTCTCCAGGGCCGCGACCCGGTGCTTCTGCGAGCGGTCGGAGTGGATGCGCGCGACGCTGTGCCGCCCTCGCTCCAGCACCCGGCACAGCCATTCGGCGTCGGACCGGCGCTTGGTGAAAACGAGGGTCGATCCGGGTACCGAGTCGAGCAGCGCCAGGGCGCAGCTCTTCTTGTCCTTCTCGTCGACCAGGTAGAGCCGGTGCTCGATGCCCGATGCTGCGCCGCGGGGCGCCAGGTCGATGCGGAGCGGGTCGTCCATGTAGCGTTGGGCCAGACGCTCGATCGGGGGCGGCATGGTGGCCGAGAACAGCATCGTGTGCCGCTTGCTGGGCACCTGGGTCACGATCCGCTGCACCTGCGGCATGAAGCCGAGGTCGAGCATGTGGTCGGCCTCGTCCAGGACGAGTTCCTCGACGTTGCGAAGGCTCACCGTGCCGCGCTCCGTGTGGTCCAGGAGTCGCCCGGGCGTTACGACCAGGACATCCGGGTCCCGGCGCAACTGGTCGAACTGTGGCCCGATCTTGACGCCCCCGATCAGGCAGGCCGACGTGACCTGCAGCGGGCTCTTGCGGAAGACGTCGAGGAAGGCCTTGGTCTGCAGGGCGATCTCGCGCGTGGGGCAGACGACGAGAGCCCGGACGCCCTTGCCCCGGCCGAGGCGCTGGACGATCGGCAGAACGAAAGCGGCCGTCTTGCCGGAGCCGGTCTCGGCCAGGCCGATCAGGTCCTTGCCGGCGATCGCATCGGGGATCACGTCGGCCTGGATCGGCGTCGGATGTTCGAAGCCGATCCCGGCAAGCACCTCGAGGATCTCCGCGTTCAGCCCGAGGCTGCGGAAGTCCCGGTCGGTCGTCTCGACGTGGTGCTGGGGTATGGCCGGCTCCGCGGGTGGTTCGCCGGTCTTGTTCGGGGCACTTGTACCGTTCGCCACGGTGGTCATCATACCAATGCGCCTGACGCCTGTAAGTGTTTGTTGGTCAGTGGTTTCACGCCGGTCAAGTGTCATCGGCGGCGAAGGCCGAGGCGCTGCAGGAAGCCGCGCCGTGCGGGTGTGAGCTGCTGCGGCGGGTCGGCGCTCCTCGCGATGCGGCCGCCGCGGTCGGTCGCCTCGGCCCAGAACTGAAGGCTGCGGCCACCGTGCTCGGCTCGCGTTACCGTCGCTTCGAAGGCTGTTTCGACGGTTCTCCCGTCGCCTCCTCCGTCCGCTGCGTTGGCCGGCTCGGGGTCGACCGGTCTGAGTGCCGCTTCGACGACATCGCCTTCCCCGTCGCGGTCGAACCAGCGCCAGAAGAAGCGCACGGAGACGACATCGTAGTCGTCCCGGGCGCGAACCCGCAGCACCAGATCCTCGCGGCGGTCGTACTCGACCTGGTCCAGAATTGAACCGTCCGCGGCCAGTATCTCGACGGCGGGGCTTCGCTGGTCGAGGTCGTCCAGCAGCAACTTGAGGGTGGACTCCACCTGGGCCAGACGGCGACGGTTCTCCGCTGTCCGTTCCATGGCGGCCAGGACCTCGAGAGCCTCGTGCGGTCGTTCCCAGCCCAGCACCTCGATCTCCCGGATCGCGGCGTCCAGGTCGCTCTGTCGCTGGAACACCGATTCGATGGAAGCCAGCTTGGCATCGACGGAAGCGGCCTCCCTTGCCGCGTCGCCGCGGAGCGATCTGAGTTCGAGCAGCAGCGTACGAGCCTCTTCCAGGCGGTTCGCCGCCATCAGCCGCCCGGCCGTGTCCTCGATCGCCTCGGCGGCGCGATCCTCGAAGGCGAGGCCGACCGCGAATCGCGGGTGGCGCCGGGCGAAGTCCTGGGCCAGCCGGAGCGCCGCCAACCGGTCGCTGCCGAGCAGACCCTCGATCGCGTCGACCTCGGCCGCCAGCCGCCGCGCGTCGTCGATGTAGCGGGATGCCTGCGGGTCGCGCCTGAGCGCGACCGCCCCCTCGCGCGACAGGGAACCCAGGGTTCGCCTAAGACGGTCGAGGTCGGCATCCGCGAAGCCGCGTTCGAACTCCAGGGCGGCCAGCAGGGCCGGGTCGTTTCCGAGCCGCTCCAGCATCGCGGCCATCGTTTCGCGATGGTCGGGCAGCAGTTCCCTGGCGGCGGGACTGGCGTCGAAGCCGAGCATCAGTCGTTGCGCTTCGCGGAGTCTTCCCTGGGCCATCAGGTCGAGCGCCTCGCTGAGTTCGCGCGGCAGGGGTGGCGGCGGCTCGGGCTCAGGGCGGGATGGCAGAGGACCCGGGACGCCTCGGGACGCGTTGTCGGTAGCCGCGGTCGGGTCGTCCGGCGCTGTCCAGCGGAGAACCAGCAGGGCCGCCGCAACGCCGATCGCGGCTGCCGCCAGGATCTGCTTCGGCCGCGGCCGAGGCGGCGCTGCCGGTGCGGATGCGGTCGGCGGCATCGGGCCATCCTACTTTCACGGTTTCCCGGCGGCGCCTCGGTCTTCCGTGCGCTGATAAGGTCGAGGCGCCTGTTGCCGCGAAGCGGTGATCGACCCGCGAGGACACGGTTTAGGAGGCCCGCGACGATGACGAAGAGACTTCTTCTCCCGCTCCTGTTCATCCCCCTGCTCGTGCTGGCGGTCCCTGTCCTGGCCCAGGATCCGGGCGCTGTCAACGTCGGCGGCGACCTGCGCGGCGGTGACGTCACCGGCGCGGTCGGCGGCCGGGACAACACGCGCGTGTTCGGCACGATTCTCGACTCGAGCGGAAATCCGCTGTCGGATGTGGACATCTGGTTCCAGAACGACAACATGCCTGCGCCGAGGCTGCGCGCCAAGGGCCGGAAGACCGGTACCTTCCTGCTCCGGAACATGGGCCGGATCTTCAGTCGCGAAGACTACGAGGGGATCACGGTTCGCGTCACCTTCGAGCGCAACGGCTACCGTTCGGTCGTGACGCGTGTCGCCGTGCAGCGTGACGGGACTCAGCAGGTCTATCCGATCCTGTTCCGGGAAGGCGAGTCGATGGAGACGGAGGGCGTCCGCACCGTCCTCACGGGAAGGGTCCAGGACAAGCGAGGCAGACCGGTCAAGGGCGGTGGCGAGGTGACGATCACGTCAGGCGACGGCAGCTACCAGACGACCGGACCGATCGAGAAGAACGGCGAGTTCGCGGTCGTTCTCTGGGACGCGCCGGAGCGCGTGAACGCGTCCTTCAGGATGAACAAGGGCGGCGTTCGCGACGACATCATCGAGCTGAAGCCGTCGCCTCTCGAGGATGTCGCCGTGCCGCAGTTCTACTACCCGCAGATGTAGGGCGGGACCGGGGCGGCTGCTACCAGCGAGGCCGGCGTTCCTCGCGCGGGCGGGCTTCGTTCACGCGGAGGGTACGGCCGCCGAACTGCTGCCGGTCCAGGGCGGAAATGGCCTCCTGGCCTCCGGACGCCATCTCGACGAAGCCAAAGCCCCGCGGCCGGCCGGTTTCACGATCGTTGATCAGCGAAACTTCCGTCACGTCGCCATGAGCCTGGAACAGCGCGCGAACCGCCTCTTCCGTCGTGTCGAAGGGGAGGTTCCCCACGTAGATTCTCGTTGCCATCAGCTGCTCCTGTTCTCGGCTCCGGGTTCCACATCAATCAACGCTCGAGAACGACAGGCGCATCCTGGTTCGCCGCGTGAGCTCTGCACCCACTGCCTGAAGGCGCGACGCTAGCACAAAGGCGGCCTCTAGCCGCCAAACCCGTCGCAGACTCCGTGTTTGACCCCAGCCCCCACCTCGCTAGAACCCTGCGCCGCTGCACTTGCTTCGCTGCGTTCTGCGGCGCATGCTCCTAGCCGTTCCCGCGCAGGTCCTCGTAGTAGGCGTCGAAGGCGTCCAGCCGATCCTTGAGCAGGCCCTGGATGACGCCGATCTTGTCTCCCAGTTCAAGGACGCCGTCGGCTTCCGGGTCATAGACGGGCCAGTCGGGCAGACCGTCGCCATTGGGGTCGCCGGTGGCCGCGAAGTTCACCCAGTAGCTCGCCATCGTGTCCGCGAGCGCCCTGTCCGTTTCGTCCCAGGCGTGGTTGAAGGGGCCGATCTCGTCTCCCCCCAGTTCACGGGTCTTGTGCAGATTGTCGAACGCGTAGACGATCTCGGCTGCGTGGTACGAGCCGTAGGTTTCCGCTTCATCCCACGGCGGTACGCGGGAGAAGTAGTACATCCGAACGGGCTTCTCGCCCGTGTGGCTCTGCAGTCTGGCCCAGGTGCGCATCTGCCAGGCGAAGAACTGGTCGGCGGTGTTCTCGTAGGCTGCGACGCGTGCCTGGTCGTCGTCCTCGGCGGGGTAGACCGCGAACATCGCGCCGGCGTGTTCGCCATAGGTGTCCGAGAGCGACTGGCGGTAGTCGGCGACGGTGATGCCGGCAGGACCGGCGAACAGAGCGGTCCCCTCGTCGCTGTTGAAGCCGACGATTGTGTCGACGTCGTTCTGTTCGCCGGCCGCGAAGATGTCGTGGATGTCGTTCGGGAATACGTGGCCGTCGCGGATGCCCACGAAGATCGGCAGCTCGGAAGCGCCGGCTGCTTCGTAGACCTCCTCGACGGTGGCGGCGCGCATGGTCGTGAGGTCGCTCGCGCCGAGGCGCTCAGCGACGCGAGCCCCCTCGGACTCCGCGTCGCCTGGCTGCGGCATGGGCCAGAAGATGCCGCCGCTGTGGCCGATCGCGCGATGGAAGAGACCGGCAGCCAGGGGCGTCGCCGTCAGGTAGTTCACGCTCCAGGATCCCGCCGACTCGCCGAAGATCGCGACCCGGTCCGGGTCTCCGCCGAAGGAGGCGATGTTGGCCTGCACCCACTCGAGTGCGGCGACCTGGTCCAGGATGCCGTAGTTGCCCGATGCTCCCGTCTCGCTCTCGGCCGAGAGTTCCGCGTGGGCCAGGAAGCCCATCGGCCCGAGCCGGTAGTTGATCGTCACCAGTACGACGCCGCGGTTGGCCAGACTCTCGCCGTCGTACAGCAGCGTGCTGCCGGAGCCGGTCTGGAGGCCGCCGCCGTGGATCCACACCATGACCGGCAGGGCGGCTTCGGCGTGCTCGGCCCCGGTCCAGACGTTCAGGTAGAGGCAGTCCTCGCTGCGCTCGATGTCGCCGGAGTCGTAGAAGGACCCGGGCGGGGACAGGGGCTGCCAGCAGGAGGCGGAGAACTCCGTGGCGTCGCGGCCGCCCTGCCAGGCGTCGGCGGGTTGCGGCGGTTGCCAGCGAAGGTCGCCGACCGGCGGCGCCGCGAACGGGATGCCGGCGAACTTGAGGACTCCGGACTCGAGCGCCTGGCCCTCGACCACGCCGAGCTCCGTGTTCACGGTGGTGGTCAGCGGCTCGACCTGCTCGCCGCCGCAGGCAAACGTCAGTGCCAGGCCGGCACCCAGGATCGCTCCGCCGGCGCGGCGGGTTGTCGCTTTGGTCGACATCGTTTCAGTCCTCCCTGCCTGGGATGTTGAGTCCTGTCTCCGGGTCGTTTCCCGGCGCCGGCCTGAAGCGCAGGGCGACGCCGTTGTTGCAGTAGCGCAGACCGGTTGGCGCCGGCCCGTCGCTGAAGACGTGGCCCTGGTGCCCGCCGCAGCGAGAGCAGTGGTACTCGGTTCGCGGAACGATCAGCCTGAAGTCCCGCTTCGTGTCGACGGCGCCGGCGATGGGCTCGAAGAAACTGGGCCAGCCCGTGCCGCTGTCGAACTTCGTATCCGACCGGAATAGCTCTGCGCCGCAGCCGGCGCAGAGGAAGACGCCGCTTCGGTGCTCCTGGTTGAGCGCCGACGTGAAGGGAGGTTCGGTTGCCTCCCGCCGCAGGACCCGAAACTCGTCGCTGCCGAGTCTTGCCCGCCATTCGGATTCGGGGAGGTCGAGCCGGCGGCTCGCACGGCGATCCTCGGTCGTCATGCCGCCGGCATCCTATCTTGGGTCAGAATGGACGCCATGACGACACGACGACCGCCGGTGGACCACATCGTTCGTACCCGCGACCTCTACTCGAGCCTGGGCCACGATCCCTATCGGTGGGTGCGCAACGATGGCTCGCCTCCGTGGACCGAGCTCCGGAAGCCCCTCCGGGAGTGTCGAGTTGGGCTGGTTGGCTCCGGTGGCGTGTACCGGGCGGGGCAGGTCGCCTTCCATCATCGGGACGACATCTCGCTGCGTGTGATCGATACGTCGGTTCCCGTCTCGGAACTGCGGACGAGCCACTTCGCCTACGACCAGACCGATGCGCGTATCGACCCGAACGTCGTCTTCCCGGTCGACACGCTGCACACGCTCGTTGCCGAGGGCGTGATCGGCGAACTGTCGCCGCGCGCCTACGCCTTCATGGGGGGGATCTACTCGGCCCGCCGCGTTCGGGACGTGCTGGCGCCGGAGATCAGCCGCCGTCTCGCGGAGGACCAGGTTGACCTGGCGTTGCTGGTCCCCGTGTGACCGGTCTGCCATCAGTCCGTGGGACTGATAGCGCGGCGGGTCGAGGCGGATGGGATTCCGACCACGTCGCTGACCTCCGCTCTCTCGATCACCCGCTCGGTCGATCCTCCGCGCGCCGTCTTCCTCGACTACCCCCTCGGTCACACGGCGGGGAAGGCGAAGGATCCGGAGCAGCAGCGGGAGGTCGTCGCCGCCGCGCTCGCGGCCGTGGACGAGCTGGAGCAGCCGGGTGCGGTGAAGATGCTGCCGTACCGTTGGTCGCGCGACGACGACTGGAAACGCGAGACGATGCTGGGCGGTGACGCCCGGAGCCATCGCTCGAGCAGCCCGGAGTACCAGTGCGAAGCCGACCGGGCGCTCGCGGTGGCCGCCGGGGACTGTCCGACCTGCGTCTTTCTGTGAGGTGGCGCCGGGCGGTGCAACACGCTTGCACCACCCGGCGCCGAACGGGTCCGTGCCTTGCCCCTTTAGGGCACGAACCCGTTACATATGTACGAACGGAAACCGCCGGGGTTCGACCCGGATTCCAGATTCTCGCCGCAGGGGGGAGGCCAGTGGCCTGACTTCCGTCTGACGGGAATCTGACCGGCGCCCCCCCGGCGCTCCTGCCAGGTCCTCAGAACGGCTTGTACAACGAAAGGTACGCAGCGACCGCTGCCAGTAGCGGCAGGATGACGACCAGGGGCTTGGCCAGGGCCTGGTGACGATATGGCAGTGTCAGGGCGGCGCCGAAGCACAACCAGATGACCAGCTTCACCCAGGCCCAACCGGGCAGGCTGGCGCCTAGCATGCCGAAACCGGCCACGATGCTCAGGATCAGGCCGACTCCGTGCATGGCGGCAAGCAGACCGCGCAGTTGGTTGTCCTCCCGGCGACCGCCGTTCGCGGCATGCACCGCGACGCCGCCCGCCGCGGCGAGAACCATTAGCGCTCCCAGCACGTGCAGGAGCTTGTAGACCATGTAGGGCACTCTCGGGTCGGGTCCTCCCCATGTTGGTGGGGCGTCTGCCTGTTAGCGTATCGCCAATGGAGCCGCTTGAGCGACTCGACGACTGGGACGACTTCGTTGCCGAGCTCTACCCGACGCCGGTGGAGTCGGGCGGCAAGCGGCGGGAGGACTACCGGGACTTCGAGGCGCCTCCGCGCGACACCGTGCGCGAGTTCTACCGGCTGAACCACCGCCACCAGACCTGGGACTTCGTCCAGGACAAGAAGGCGGAGTACCTCACACTCGACCGCGCCGAGCTGTCGGCCTGGGAGGCGCTGGAGTTTCTGAACACCCTGGTTGACGACTCGGACCCCGATCTGGACCTCTCGCAGCTCGATCACCTGCTGCAGACGGCCGAGGCGATCCGGGCCGACGGACACCCCGACTGGTTCGTGCTGGTCGGACTCGTACACGACCTGGGCAAGGTCCTTTGCCTGTGGGGCGAACCGCAGTGGGCCGTGGTCGGCGACACCTTCCCGGTCGGCTGCGCGTTCTCGGACCGGATCGTCTATCCGGAGCTGTTCGAGGGCAACCCGGACACCGCGAATGCCACGTACTCGACGCCGCTCGGGGTGTACGAACCGGGCTGCGGTCTGGACCAGGTTTACCTGTCCTGGGGGCACGACGAGTACCTCTACCAGGTGCTCAGCGACTACCTGCCGGAGCCGGCCCTCTACATGATCCGGTACCACTCCTTCTACGCCTGCCACCGCGAAGGCGCGTACCGGGAGTTGATGAACGACCGCGACCGCGAGATGTTCGCCTGGGTGCGGCTCTTCAACGGCTACGACCTGTACTCCAAGAGCGACAAGCCGCCGGACGCCGCCGAGCTGCGGCCGTACTACCAGGGCCTGATCGACCGCTACCTGCCGGCGAAGCTGAACCTGTAGCGCGCGGCGGCGGCAGCGACTACTCGAAGCGCATCAGCGCCGCCACCGCGAGGATGAGCATCGCGACGACGTAGAGCTTGACCATCGCCGGCAGGATGAAGCGCAGCCAGCGCTGGTAGGGGATGCGGGCGAGCAGCAGCATGCCCATGAGCAGGGCGTTCGTCGGCACGATCAGGTTCATCAGTCCGTCGCCGAGCTGGTAGGCGAGCACCGAAGTCTCGCGGCCGACGCCGGTGAGGTCCGCGAGCGGCGCCATGATCGGCATCGTCACGTAGGCCTGTCCGCTGCCCGAGGGGATGAGGAAGTTGCAGACGCTCTGCACCGCCAGCATGCCCCAGGCGGAGACGACGGCGGCGCCGGCACCCAGGCCCTCCGCCCGCTGGAGCAGTGAGGCGATGCCGTGGATCACGGTGTCGATCACCCGGGCGTCCGAGAGCACGACCTCGATCGTGCGCGCGAAGCCGATGAGCAGAGCGGTGCCGGTCAGCTCGGCGGCGCCGCTGGTGAAGGCCCTGGCGGTCCGGTTCGCCGACACCCGCCCCAGGGCGGCCGAGATGATCGTCACGCCCAGGAAGAGGGCCGCGAGCTCGACCAGGTACCAGCCGTGCGTGTTGACGCCCCAGATGAAGACGCAGATCATCGCGGCGAACGAGACGAGGATGCCGAGCCGCGCCGGCGTCAGGTCGGCGGCGCTCAGTTCGTGCGCGCCGCCTGTGTAGTCGATGTCGCGCACGAGGCTGCGTTCCGGGTCGTCTTCGATGCGGCGCGCGTAGCGCAGGATGTGGTGGACGCCGATCACCAGCATTCCCGCCAGCAGCGCCCAGCGAAGCCCGAAACCGGTGCTCGGATCCTGGCCGGCGATGTCCTTGGCGATCATCACGGTGAAAGGGTTGATGGCCGCCGTGCCGTAGCCGATGCCGGCGCCCAGGTAGACCATGCCCAGCGCCACCACGGCGTCCATCTTGAGCGCGATGCACATGGCGACCAGGATCGGCACGAAGGGCATGTACTCCTCTGCCATGCCGATCGTCGACGAGCCGACGGCGAACAGGGTGGTCATGCCGCCGACGAGCAGGATCGGCCGCCCTCCAAGGGCCCTGATCGCGGCGCCGATCGCCGCGTCGATCGCGCCGGTGGCGCGAATGACCCCGATCGCGCCGCCGACCAGGAAGACGAAGAAGATGATCTCCGCCGCGGCTTCGAGCCCGCGCGGCACCTTGGTGAGGGCGGCGTGCCACGGCAGGGGCGCGGCTTCCACCGCGTGGTACGTGCCGGCCAGCACCTGCCGGCCCTCGCGTTCGTACTCGCCGGCCGGCAGCAGGTAGGTCAGCACCTGCGCGGCCACGATCATCGCGAAGATGAGGACGAGGGCTTCGGGGAACCCATGCGGCGCGTCCCGCGCCGCATGCGAACCACTCGCCGGGCGCGGCTGCGGCGCACGGCGGCTGGCCTTGTTGCTCATCTCGGTGCTTCCTCGGCCCGGCTCGACCGGCGAATCAGTGGACCAGGCGCCTGCTTCGCGCTTCTCTCCGCTGATGCTGGCGACGTTCGATGTTGGCGATCGTGTCGTCGGGGACGGCTTCGATCAGGCGTCGCGTGTAGTCCTCGCGGGGCGCTGCGTAGATCGCCTCCGACGGCCCCTGTTCGACGATCTTGCCGTCGAGCATGACCGCCATCATGTCGGACATGAACTTGACCACCGACAGGTCATGGCTGATGAAGATGTAGGTCAGGTCCCGCTCCTCCTGGAGGTCCTTGAGCAGATTGAGCACCTGGGCCTGCACCGAAACGTCGAGCGCGGAGACCGATTCGTCGCAGATGATCAGCCTGGGCTGAACCGCCAGCGCGCGGGCAACGGATATCCGCTGGCGCTGGCCGCCGGAGAACTCGTGCGGGTAGCGCCGCAGATGGCCGGTCTCCATGCCGACCTCCTCGAGCAGCCGGGCCGCGCGGGCGCGGCGGTCGCTGCGGCTGTCGCCGATCCGGTGGATCGCCATCGCCTCGCTGAGCATCGCCTCGACCGTCATCCGCGGGTTGAGCGACGAGTAGGGATCCTGGAGGATGATCTGCATCTGCCCGCGCAGCGCCCGCAGGCGACCCGACGGGATCGCCGTGACGTCCTGGTCCTCGAACCGCACCGTCCCGGCCGTGATGTCGATCAGGCGCAGCAGGGCCAGGCCGGTCGTCGTTTTGCCGCAGCCTGATTCTCCCACCAGCCCGAGCGTCTGGCCGGGATAGACGTCGAAGGAGATGCCGTCGACGGCCTTGACGTCGCCCACCTGCCGGCGCAGGAAGCCGCTCCGGATCGGGTAGTAGACCTTGAGGTCGCGCACCGCGAGCAACGGTTCCGTGTCTTCCGGCACGAGCTCGCCGGGTCCCGGATCCTCCGCGTAGCCCAGGCTGTCGAGCGCCGCGCGCGGATGGAGCAGGCGTCCGCGTCCGCGTCCGACGAGTTCGTTCAGCGACTCCTCGGTGATCTCGCGTTCGGTGATTCGGATCTCGCCTTCGTCGTCGTCCTCCTCCACGTCCATGAAGTCGGCGACGGTGGGAAGGCGCCGAAAGTCGCGGTCCAGGTGCGGCCGGCAGGCGAGCAGCCCCTTCGTGTAGGGATGCCGCGGGTTGTTGAACACTTCGGTCACCCGGCCGCGTTCGACGATCCGGCCGCGGAACATGACGGCGATGCGGTCGGCGATCTCGGCGATCACCCCCAGGTCGTGGCTGATGAACAGGATGGACATGCCGCGCTCGTCGCGCAGGCGGCGGATCAGGTCGAGGATCTGGGCCTGGATCGTGACGTCGAGCGCGGTCGTCGGCTCGTCGGCGATCAGGAGCTTCGGATTGCACGACAGGGCCATGGCGATCATCACCCGCTGCTTCTGCCCGCCCGACATCTCGTGGGGATAGTTGTCCACGCGGCGTTCCGGTTCCGGGATGCCGACTTCCTCGAACAGCTCGATCGTCCGGCGGCGCGCTTCCTGGCGGTTCATCCCGAGATGGACGCGGAGCGCTTCCCCGACCTGGTCGCCGACCCGGAAGACGGGGTTCAGCGAAGTGCCCGGCTCCTGGAAGATCATCCCGATGTCCTTGCCGCGCAGGTCCCGCATCTCGCGGTTCGGCAGGTGAATCAGGTCGCGGCCGAAGTACGCGATCTCCCCGGTTTCGATGTTCGCGGTGCTCTCGAGCAGGCGCATCACCGACAGCGAGGTCACCGACTTGCCCGAACCCGATTCGCCGACGAGGCCGAGCGTTTCGCCCTCCTCGATGGTCAGGTCGATGTCGTCGACCGCGCGGACCGTCTCGCGCTTGCCGTGGAACCAGGTTCGCAGCTCGCGGATCTGGAGCAGGGGCGGCGCCGAGTCGGTCGTTGGTGCGCGAGCAGGCGTGTCCGTCATTGCTGCGACTCTATCCGGGTGTCGGAGGGGACATGCCGAACGGGGTGGCGCCGTGTCACAATCGGCCGTTCACGGGCTACCAGGGCGTTGGAGGAGAAACTGGGATGATGGGGAAGGGATCGTGAACCGGGCGCTGGCGGGGACCCTCGCGGTTGTACTCGTCTTCGCGCTGGGCGCGTGTGGCGGCGCGGACCCGGGCGCGGGTGAAGGCGGTGAAGACACCGCCGCGCGGGGCACGATCGGCTTCTCCGCGATGACGCTGAAGAACCCGTTCTTCAAGATCATCGCGGACACGATGACCGCGGAGGCCGAACGCCACGGCTTCGACGTGGTGGTCACCGATGCCGAGCGGGACGTGAACCGCCAGTCGCAGCAGGTCGACAACTTCCTGGCCTCCGGCGTCGCCGCGATCGTCCTCAACCCGGTGGACCGGATCGCCATCGGCCCGGCGGTCCGGCGGGCGAACGAAGCCGGCGTGCCGGTGTTCACGTCCGATCTCCAGGCCGTCGCCGAGGGAGTCGAGATCGCCGGTCACGTCGGCACCGACAACTACCAGGGCGGGCTGCTTGCCGGCGAGGCGATGATCGAGGCGCTCGGCGAGGCCGGCGGCCAGGTGCTGGTGCTGCATTTCAAGCAGGCCAACTCCTGCGTCCTCCGCGTGGACGGCTTCCGCCACGCGATCGGGGAGTACAACCGGGATCGGACCGAGGGCCGGATCGAGATCGTCGCCGAGCTCGAAGGCGGCGGTCTGCGCGACGAGGGTTACCGGGCGATGGCGGACGGCATCCAGGCCTATCCCGACCTCGCCGGCGTGTTCGCGATCAACGATCCCTCGGCGCTCGGCGCGCGCACCGCGCTCGAGCAGGCCGGACGCGCCGACCAGGTGAAGATCGTGGGCTTCGACGGTGAGCTCGCGGGCAAGCAGGCGATCCGGGACGGCAAGATCTACGCTGACCCGATCCAGTATCCGGACCGGATGGGGGTCATGACGGTGCGGAACATCGTGAGCTATCTCGACGGCGAGGACTTCGAGCGCGTCCACCTGATCCCGACGGCGCTCTACCGGCAGGCCGACGCCGAGCAGGATCCGGCACTCGACTGAAGACGGCGCACAGCCACTTGCTCGAACTCCAGCGGATCAGCAAGAGCTACCCAGGCGTGGACGCGCTTCGCGCCGTCAGCCTGGCGGTAGGCGCGGGCGAGGTGCTGGGCCTGGTCGGGGAGAACGGCGCCGGCAAGAGCACGCTGATCCGGATCGTCTCGGGCGCGGAACGGCCGGACGGCGGCCGGATCGAGTTGGACGGCCGAGCCGCCGCGTTCGCGTCGCCGGCGGATGCCCGCCAGCGAGGGATCGCCGTGATCCACCAGGAACTCAGCCTGGTGCCGCAACTGAGCGTGCGTGAGAACCTCTTTCTCGGCGCCGGCTGGTCCCGGCGCGGCATCGTCCGCCGGCGCTGGGAGGAGCGGGAGGCGCGACGGCTGCTTCGCCTGCTCGAGATGGACATCGATCCGGGCGCCCGCTGTTCGGAGCTGTCCCTCGGCGCCCGCCAGGCGGTCGAGATCGCGAAGGCTCTGGCGCTCGAACCCCGGCTGCTGATCCTGGACGAGCCGACGGCGGCCCTTTCGCCGCGCGAGGCGCGTGCGCTGCTGCGCCAGGTGCGGGAACTGGCGCGCCGTGGGGCGGCCGCGATCTACATCAGCCACCGGCTGGAGGAGATCGAGGCGGTGGCTGACCGGGTCGCCGTGCTCCGCGACGGCGAACTGGTGCGGAGCATCGACCGGCGCGAATCTGCCGGCGGCGACGACGGACTCGCGCCGCTCGATCGTGACAGGTTGATCGAGACGATGGTGGGCCGCGCCCTGAGCGCGGAGTTTCCCCCTCGACTTCCGGGGGCGATCGGTGAGACGCGGCTCGAGGTCCGAGGCCTGTCGGCTGGCCGCCGTGTCCGGGACGTTTCGTTCGATATCCGCCGTGGCGAGGTCCTGGGCCTCGCGGGCCTGGTGGGAGCGGGCCGGACCGACGTGGCGCGGATGATCTTCGGCGCTGCTGCGCCCGACCGCGGCGAGGTGTGGCTCGACGGCAGGCGGCTTGAACTCCGGTCGCCGCGCCAGGCGATCAGGAGTGGCATCTGTCTGCTGCCGGAGGATCGCAGAGGTGAGGGTCTCGTGCTGAGCCGAAGCGCGCGGGCCAACTTCGCGCTTCCCAACCTGGACCGCTTCCGGCGCTGGCGGGCTTTGGTCGATCGCCACCGCGAGGGGCGCGCCTTCAGCCGGTGGAGGGAACAACTGGACATCCGGCTTGTCCGGGCCGGCCAGCGGGTGGCGACGCTGTCGGGGGGCAACCAGCAGAAGGTCGTGATCGCCAGGTGGCTCGAACGTGGCGCCAGGGTCGTTCTCTGCGACGAGCCGACGCGGGGCATCGATGTCGGGGCGCGCTACGAGATCTACGAGTGGATTCGCCGCATGGCGGCGGAGGGCAAGGCCGTGCTCCTGATCAGCTCGGAGCTGGAGGAGGTTCTAAGCATGAGCGACCGCGTGCTCGTCATGCACGACGGGCGGGTTCGGGGGGAGATTCTGGAGCCGGCGAACGCGGATCCGGCCGGCGTGTTGCGGACCGCCGCCGGTATCGGCCTTTCGGAGGCACCGTCCGTTGCCTGAAGGGGTCGCGGAGTCCGCCGCCGGCCGGTGGCGTCGGAGGTCGCTGGACCTCGTGGGCCGCAACCTCTCGGTCGTCGTGCTGGTCCTCCTCTGCCTGATCTCGAGTGCGGCGACCTGGCGCGAACAGAACCCGGTCACGAGTCGTTCCGGCGCCGCGGTCGCGCGACAGGTGCTGGAGGCGTGCCAGACGCCCTGCTCGGTACTCGTCGTGGCGCGGGACACGGAGGCCGACCGGGTGTTCGTGCAGGCGATCGAACAGGGCCTCGACACCGCCGGCGCCCGGATCGCCGGCCGCGTGTTCGGTCAGCCGCGCGACGTGCGGCTCGAACTGGAGCGGATCGCCGGGGTCGGCGGTTCCTTCGACGCGATCGCCACCCACCGGATCGCGTCCGAGTGGGGGCCCGTGCGAACCGCCGGGACACCGGTGTTCGCGCCGAGGAGCTACCACTGGCCGACGTTCCTGACCGCCCGCAACCTGCTCAACGTGGTGAACCAGAACGCGGACATCGCGATCATCGCGCTCGGCATGACCCTCGTCATCCTGACCGCGGGCATCGATCTCTCCGTGGGCAGCCTGCTGGCGCTGGCCGGCGTGATCGCCGCGGTGACGGCGCAGGAGTGGTTCGGCGGCGCCGCGGCCTCGCCGGCCGGGCTCCTGGCGGCGATGCTGCTGGGTGTCGCGGCGGCTGCACTGGGCGGTCTCCTCAGCGGGACGATGGTCACCGCGTTCCGGGTGCCGCCGTTCGTGGCCACGCTGGGTCTGATGATGCTCGCCCGCGGCCTGGCGCTGATTCTGGCCGTCGGTCACCAGCGGCGGCTGGTGGGCGGGGGCGCGGAGGGTACGCCGGAGGCGGTGCGGGTCGACGCGGCCGTCTTCGCCTGGCTCGGCAACGGCACCGTGTTCGGGGTGCCGAATCCGATCCTGCTCATGCTGGTCCTGTTCGTCGCCGCTCACCTGCTGATGACGCGGACGATGTTCGGACGCTACGTCTACGCCGTCGGCGGCAACGTCGAGGCGGCGCGCCTCTCCGGCGTGCCGGTGACCGCGGTGCTGCTCGCCGTCTACTGCCTGTGCGGGGCGTTCGCCGGTCTGGCGGGCATCGTCGACGCCTCCCGCTTCGAGGGCGGGCGGCCCAACGCCGGTGAGCTCTACGAACTGCAGGTCATCGCCGCCGTCGTGGTCGGCGGCGCGAGCCTCGCGGGCGGCCGCGGCCGGATCGCGGGAACGCTGATCGGCGCGATGATCATCGCCGTCATCCAGAACGGCCTGAACATCGCGGGTGTCGCGTCCTACGAGCAGAAGGTCGTGTTCGGGGCCCTGATCCTCGCCGCGGTGCTGCTCGACCGGCTTCAGCCGAAGATCGCCTCCAGGCGGGCCCGCATGACCCGGGCATCGACGTCGACGCCGGTCCAGTAGCGGATCCCGGCGACGCCTTGGTTGACGAGCATGCCGAGGCCGTCGAGTACGGTGCAGCCGCGCGCGGCGGCCGCTTCCAGCAGGCGGGTTCTGGGCGGGTTCGGAATCACGTCGGCGACCACCATCGCGGGTCGGAGAGAGTCGAGTTCGAGCGGGAGTTCGGCGTCCACGTCCGGGAACAGGCCGATCGACGTCGCGTTGATCACCACGTCGACGGAGTCCGGGAGTCGACAGGCACCCTGCCAGTGCTTGAACCGGGCGCTGGTCGCGGTGTGGTGGCCGATGTGCTGAGCGAGTTCTTCACCCCGTCCGCGGGTGCGGTTGACGATCGTGACCTCGGCCGCTCTTGCGAGTGCCAGCTCGACCGCGATCGCCCGTGCCGCGCCACCGGCGCCGAAAATCGCGACTCGCTTGCCGGCCGCCGGCGTCACTTCCTGAAGAGAGCGCAGGAAACCCTTGCCGTCCGTGTTCTCGCCGATGAAGCGGCCGTCGCCGGCGCGGACGACACAGTTCACCGCGCCGATCAGGCGGGCCGATTCGCCCAAGCCGTCGAGGTGGTCGATCACCGCGACCTTGTGCGGCAGCGAGCAGTTGAAACCGGCCCAACCCATTGCGCGGGCGCCGGCCACGGCAGCCGTCAGGCGGTTAGCCGGTACCTCGCAGTTCAGGTAGCGCCAGTGAAGGCCGTGGTGACGGAATGCCGCCTCGACCATCTCCACGGTCGGATTCTCGGACGCCGGGTCGGCGAAGGAACCGACGATCTGGGGGAGGAAGTTCATGTGCGGTGCCGGTCGGGCGGATAGTGTAGGGGGTCGCGGATCGAATCAACGAAGGAGGCAGCAATGGCCAGACGCTTCGTACTCGCGCTTCTGATCCTGACGGTAGCCGGCTGCGGCGGCGAGGAGACGGCCGATGTCGCGCCGACTCATCTCGGCGACTGCATCCTGCTGTCTCCGGTCGGCGATGTCCCCGACGACGTGTACCAGCACGGCGACGTCGTCGCCACGGAGGCCATGCCGCCGTTCACCAAGGAACTGCAAGTGTACGGGCTCAAGCTGGCGGCCCGCGACGACATCTCGGACGACTTCCTGCGGCTGGTGGCGAAGACGATTTCCGAGTCGTTTCCGCGGGACGCCGGCCTCGACGCCGATCTCCAGCGCGAAGTGCTCGCGAACCACTATCGCTACAGGGCCCTGATTCCGGTTCCGCTCGGCGACGACATGAGCTTCGCGGAGGAGAACGAGGAGCAGTGGACCGAGATCGAGAAGAACAACTCGGTGTGCGACATCATCATGCAGGGCACTCCCGTAGGGCCCGAGGGCCAGGTGATGGAGGTTGTCGAGCACATCCTCCACTACGTGACGGACATCGGCCTGCACTACACGTTCCCGGAGGTGTGGGGCATCGCGGAGGACTCGGAACTTGCCCGGGCGATGGCGAAGGCCGTGGACGAGGGCTACTACCAGGCCGACCAGTACCTCGACATCGAAGACGAGGAGGTCCGTTTCCGCGTCCAGATGCAGGAGTTCGCGTACTGGTTCATCACGACGGCCTGGAATCTCCAGGCGCCTTACGGCCCCGTGTGGGAGGAGGAATGGACGATCCGCGACCAGGATGAGCTGCGGGAGAAGCTGCCCTCGATGTACTCTGCCTACGAGGAGACGGCGGCACGTGTGATGGTCGCTCCCAGCCTGGAGACACTGCAGGAGATCGGTCCGACTCGGGCTGAGGAACGGGGAAACTGAGCCTCTTTCCGGGCGCGCTGGAATAGCGCCCGGAATCGGCCAAGTTACACGTTGCCGGTCCTTTACCGCCCACAGGCGGGGTAAAGTAGGCGGTTCGCATGACGATTCTGCTCCAGAGTCAGCCGGAGCCTTCACGGGGCGATGTCGACCCGCTGTTTCGCGAGGCGGAGCAGCGCGCGCGCGCGTTCTCCCTGTTTCCCGAGCCGGGTGACACGCGGGTCGGCGGAGGCGCCGGGCGCATCTCGGGGCTGATCTCCGAGCGGCGCATCCGCCAGACGCTCAAGCGACTCGCCAGGCTGGAAGTAGACGAGTACATTCGCCGCACGGTGGCCCCGGCCGAGGATCCGGGTCGCGTCGGCACCGGCGCGGTGCTGGCCGCGACGACCTGGGATCTGGTCGAAGAGCGCAATCACGGTCCGCTCTACGCCGCCGTGTTCGAGACCGGGACCGACGGCCACAGGCGGCGTTTCGGCGTGCTGGCGCAGGAGCGCTCGGTGCAGAACGGCGTGTGGATGCCGGAGCACCACGAGCTCGCTGTCGATGTGATCCGCTCCTTCGCCCGCCGGGCTCTGCCCGTGGTCGCCCTGATGGACACGCCCGGGGCGGACGCGGGCGAGGAGGCGAACCGCGGCAACCAGGCCCACTCGATCTCGCGGTTGATCGCCGAGATGGCGCAGCTCCACGTGCCGACGGTAGGGATCGTGCTGGGAAACGGCTACTCGGGTGGAGCGATCCCGCTGGCCACGACGAATGTTCTGCTATCGGTCCGGGACGGCGTGTTCAACACGATCCAGCCGCGCGGGCTGGCGAACATCGTCCGCCGCTACGACCTGTCCTGGGAAGAGTGCGCGAAAGCGGTCGGCGTCTCGGCATACGAACTCTACGAGCAGGGCTATCTCGACGGCGTGATCGACTTCGTTCCCGGCGAGGGCGGCGACCGATTGGCCTGTTTCGAGGAGGCGGTAGCCACTTCCATCGCCCTGGTGGAGCAACGGGCGAGTCTGTTCGTGCGCGACGAACCGGCGGTGTTCGAGCACTACCGTCGCAACACGCGGCGCTACGTCGACCCCTCCCGCAGTCTCTCCGTGCTCGAGGACTTCACCCACCTGTCGCGCCTGCGCAGCCCGGCGGAGCAGGCGAACGTGTTCGGTCTCGCGTTCCGATACCTGCGCTATCTCGGATTGCGGCGCCGTCTGAGTTCGGCGACCGTGTCGGGCTACGGTCGGCTGGCCGCCGCCGAGGTGCCGGCCGGAGCGGCCAGGGCGCGCCGGGAGCGGCAGCGCCGGGCCTCGTTCGAGCGCTGGCTCGACAATCCGCTGGCGGTTCGCTACGACGACGTTCTGAGCCGGACCTACAAACGGTACGCTGCCGCTCGCGACTCGCTGCACGAGGGAAGGGGCCGGCTCGCGTCCTTCCTGCTCGGCAGCCGGGAGTACCACTTCAACCGCGCCCGGGCCGAATTGCTGCTGGAGTACGGCTTCCATCTGTACAACCAATGGAAGGACGGGGCGGAAGACAACTTCGGGCGTCTGCTCACCGTCATGCGGACGGCCGAGGAGGAAGGACTCGAAGGCGGGGGCCCGGCTTCCGAGCCGGGCGAGGTTTCGCAGGCCGCCGACCTCACGGTGCTCGACGTGATCCTCGAGCCGCAACTCCTGCGGCTGTTCCGGCGCGAGTGCGAGAACTTCATCTGCTTCGACCGGCTCTACGACCACATCTTCCTGCACCTGCGTGAGATCGCCAGCGAGGCGCGCGAGGAGAACGTGATCGCGCGGGAGTCGGTTCACCTCCTGCTGCGCCACTCGCTGAACGCGGCGATGGGGGAGCTGACGGCGGGGCTCGAGGGTGACGCGGCCGAGGAGGCCGAGGCTCGTCTGCGCAGGCAGTTCCGCTCCTGGTTGCGGCACTTCTCCCGGCACCCGAGGCGCGGCCGGCTGCTCAAGGCGGTGGCCGAGTGGAAGCGGCTCCAGATGCCGCGGATCTCGGAGCCGCTCTTCGGCCTGGTGACGTTCCTGTTTGAACGCCTGCTGCCGAACTTCTACGAGGACGAGCAGGGGATCCGCGGCTACGACGGCCGCATCTCGCCCCGCAACATCGGCATCAAGGACTTCTGGAATCGTCTCGACGCCGCCTACCGCGACCTGCTGCTCGAGGACGTCCTGGCCGAGCAGAAGCGAAACACGCCGCGGCGGCCTCAGGCGATCCTCGATCGCTTCTTCCACGACGTGCAGGAGATCGAGGCGGACCGGATGACGGCCGACCCGGTGAGCTTCCCGGGACTGCGGGTCTCGATCGAGCGGGCGCTCGAGCAGGGAGTCACGCCCTGCGGGACCGTGGCGGCAGTGGCCCGGATCCGTACCGGCGCCCCGGGCGACGGCGAGGACGGCGCCGCCGCCGGGAACCGCGTGGGCGTGCTGGTCTCCAACCTCGCTTTCCAGGCAGGTTCGTTCGACATGGCGAGCGCGGAGAAGTTCTGCAAGCTCCTGCTCCGCTGTGCGGAGGAACGTCTTCCGGTCGTCTGCTTCATCTCCTCGGGCGGCATGCTGACCAAGGAAGGCGCCGGCGCCCTGTTCTCGATGTCGATCGTCAACGACCGGATCACGCGCTTCGTCCGCGACAATGGCCTGCCGGTGATCTGCTTCGGCTACGGCGACTGCACCGGTGGCGCCCAGGCCAGCCTGGTCACTCATCCCCTGGTCCAGACCTGGTACTTCTCGGGCACGAACATGCCTTTCGCCGGGCAGATCGTCGTGCCCTCCCATCTGCCGATGGCTTCGACGCTCTCCAACTACCTGAGCGAGGTCGAGGGCGCCATGCACGGGCTCGTCGAGCATCCCTTCGGTGAGGAACTCGATGAGCAGCTTCGTCAGGTCGATTCGCAGATTCCGGTTCCCGAGGACACGGTGGATGCGGTTCTCCAGCGGCTGCTCCAGGAGGAACGACGCGTCGAGTTCCTGACCGCCCGCCGGCGCCGGCAGGAGGAAGCGGCGGTCGACGAGCCGGCGCCTCCGGACGCTCCCCGCCAGGTGCGGCGGGTCCTGATCCACGCGCGGGGTTGCACCGCGGTGAAGCTCGTGCGGGTCGCGCAGAGGGCCGGCGTCGAGGTGATCCTGGTGCAGTCGGACCCGGACGTCGACTCGCCGGCCGCGACGATGCTGCGCGAACGCGACACGCTCGTCTGCATCGGCGGCAGCACGCCGGACGAGAGCTACCTGAACGCTCATTCGGTCATCCGCATCGCCGAGCGGGAAGGGGCCGACGCGCTCCATCCCGGGATCGGATTCCTGTCCGAGAACGCTTCCTTCGCCGATCTTTGCCGGGGTCACGGGCTCAACTTCATCGGCCCGACCGGCGATGCGATGCGGCGAATGGGCAACAAGTCGAACGCGATCCAGACCGCGGTCCAGGTGGGCGTGCCCGTGGTGCCGGGCAGCGAGGGCATCCTGACGGCCGCGGACACGGCGCTCGCCGTCGCCGAGTCGATCGGCTTCCCGGTCATGCTCAAGGCGGTCCATGGCGGCGGCGGCAAGGGCATTCGCCGGGTGGACGGGGCGGAGGACTTCCGGGAAGCGTTCGGGCAGATTCGCGTCGAGGCGGAGAGCGCCTTCGGCAACGCGGACTGCTATCTCGAGAAGTGCGTCGTGTCTCTGCGCCATGTGGAGGTGCAGGTGCTCTGCGACCGGCACGGGACGGTGCGCGTGCTGGGCCTGCGCGACTGCAGCGTGCAGCGGAACAACCAGAAGCTGATCGAGGAGTCGGGGTCGACGGCGCTGCCGGAGGCGCTGCGCGACGAGAGCTTCCGCTACGCGGCGGCGATCGCGGCGGAGATCGGCTATGTCGGCGCGGGCACCGTGGAGTTCATCTTCGACCTTGAGGACCAGAAGCTCTACTTCATGGAGATGAACACGCGGCTTCAGGTCGAGCACCCGGTGACCGAGGCGGTCAGCGGCACGGACATCGTCAAGGCCCAGTTCGAGATTGCCGGCGGGGCGAGGATCTCCGAGGCGCCTTTCGCGGAGGACGGCTACGCGATGGAGGTCCGGATCAACGCGGAGCGCGCTTCCCTCTCGGCGGACGGGATCGATCTGCTGCCCTCGCCCGGGACGGTGACGCGCTGCGACTTCCCGCAGCGCGCGGACATCGACGTGCTGGCGGCGATCGATACGGGGGCCGTCGTGTCGCCCTACTACGACAGCCTGGTCGCGCAGGTCGTCTGCCACGGCAGGGATCGCGCCGACACGATCGATCGTCTCATCTCCTATCTTGAGGAGGTCGCCATCGAGGGCGTGTGTACGAACCTGCCGCTGCTGCGCCGCGTCCTGGGCGACGGGCAGTTCCGGTCGGGCGACTACGACACGCGCTTTCTCACCGACTTCCTCGACCGCATCTCCGGCGACGAACTGGTGCAGGAGGTCGAGCGGTTCGCGGGCGTCGGGCGACACGCCGACCGGGCCGACATCGAGATCGAGGGCAGCGACGAGCTCAAGGTCAAGGCGCCGTCAGGCGGTCTCTTCTACGCCGCCTCCTCGCCGAACGATCCCCCCTTCGTTCGGGTGGGAGATATCGTCGGCCGGGAGAAGACCCTGTGCCTGATCGAGGCGATGAAACTGTTCAGGCCGGTGTCGCTCGCGTCCCTGGACGCCGGCGACGAGCTGTTCGACGGCGATTCCCGCTACGAGGTGATGCGGGTCAACGCGGCGAACGGCCAGGTCGTGAACCAGGGCGACCTGCTCTTCGTCGTGAGGCCGGCGGAAGGCTGACCGGCAGTTTGCGGCGGGCGGGCCACATGCCGGAAACGCGACCGGTCGGGAGGTCCGGGTGCTGAACCGCCTCTTCCGTCTCGACCGGCACGGGACGACGGCCAGGAGGGAGGTCGCCGCCGGCGTCACGACCTGGCTGACGATGGCCTACATCGCGGCCGATCCGGACCTGGATCGTCGACGCCTTTCCGCGTTCCCTCAAGATGGCGACGGCCGCGGGCATCGGCTTCTTCCTCGCCGTCATCGCGATGCGGAACGCCGGCCTGATTGTCACCAACGAGGCAACGCTGGTCGGACTGGGCGACGTGACGTCCTGGAGCGTCGTCCTGGCGATCGTCGGGCTCGTCTTGATCGCCGCGCTCGATGCCCTGGAGAGGGCCGGCACCGTGCTGATCTGGGCACCTGATCGGAGAGATCGTATGGAAAGGCCGAAGAGTTGGTCCCGGGCGCTCGTGCTGCTGTGCGGCGCTGGTCTGGTGGCGGCCTGGCCGCTGTCGGCGCAGGCCGCCGGCCCGTGCGAAACGGACGACAGCTACCAGGGCCTGGACTTCCTGCTCGGCGAATGGCGCCTGGTGGCGGACGGAGAGACGGTAGGCCACAGCCGGGTCGAGAAGCTGGAGAACGGCTGCCTGATCGCGGAGACATGGTCCTTCGTCGATGGCGGGTCGGGCCGCACCTACAGTTCCTTCGATCCGGCCGCCAGGGCGTGGCGGCGGTTCAGCGTCTCGAACCGCGGCGTCATCTTGCGCTCGGACGGCACGGTCGACGGCGATGAACTCATGGTCGACGGCCGGTACGTTTCCGCGGACGGAGAGAGGTGGTACTGGCACGAGCGCTTGACCCGGATTGCAGACGGGCGGGTCTTCCGGGTCGCGGGCATCTCCAGACGCGTCGGCCGCGCCGAGCGTCCGTCGACGGTGCTGTTCGAGGGACACTACGTTCCGGTCGACTACACCGAGCCGCAGTCCGCCCGCCCGGTCGAAACGGCCGCGAAACCGTCCGCGCCTGCGGAACCGCCTGTCCGGGTGCCGGCCGAACAGGATCCACCTGTGCCGGCGGTCGCCGCACCGGCGCCTGCCGTACCGGCGGCTGGCGACGTGACGGCCGGTTCAGCCCGCGCCGTCGATGCAGCCGCGATCGAACGGATCGCCATGGCTTCGCCCATGGTGCTCCGGGTGCCGTTGGGGGCGGTCGAGTCGCTTCCCGAAGGCTACGCCTGGATCACGCGCGACACCGCTCCCTACCTGTGCGAGGGGGTGACGATCGAGGGTGTGCAGGTCGAGCGCCGCGAGCGCCGTGGCCGGGTCGAACTCGGCGTGGAGCTGGCCGTTCACGGCACGCGAGTGGCCCGGCGGGTCAACATCGGCGTCGACCTCCGCCGGGGCGGTCGGCCGCAAGGCGACGACGCGGTCGCCTCGGGCAGCACCGCGGGCCGGGTCGGCCGCAGCATTCCCGAGCAGATCGATCACGGCTCGGTGGCGATCGAGATTCCGCTGGCGATGGACGCCGCTGCCTTCGATGAGATCGTGGCGGATCCGGAACGGCCGGAGTTGGTCATCACTCTCACGGTCGGAAGGTGAGCTCCGGAAGGGGGGAGGGGGACGAGCGGTCCTCCACGCCGGTTCCGTTCCGCCGGCTGTTCGGACTGGCCCGGCCGTACGCCCGGCCGTTGGCTGCCGGCACGATCCTGCTTCTGGCCAGCACCAGCGTCTTCGTGTTCGTGCCCATGCAGGCCGGGGACCTGGTGGACACCGCGATCGAGGCGGATCTCGAGGGGAGACTGGGTCGGATCGTCGCTTCACTGGTCGGACTGTTCGGGGTTCTTGGCGTACTGACCTACTTGCAGACCTGGTTTCTCGGCTCGGCCGGGGCGCGCCTGCTGCGGGATCTGAGGCGCCGGCTCTTCGACCACCTGGTCGGCCTGTCGATCGACTTCTACGACCGGCGGCGGGTTGGCGAATTGCTCTCGCGCATGGCGTCGGACCTGACGGTGGTCCAGAATGCCCTGACCGAGCAGGTACCGTCCGGACTTCAGGCCGCGGTGCGCTTCGCCGGGGTCCTGGTCATCCTGCTCATTCTGCACACCCGCCTGACGGTGGTCGCGCTCCTGCTGGTGCCGCCGGTGGTGCTGTTCGCCATCTTCTTCGGCCGCAGACTGGAGCGGGTCGCGCAGGAGGAGCGGGACGCGGTCGCCGAGACGTCCGCCTGGGCGGAGGAGGCGCTGGCGGGCATACGTACCGTGCAGGCCTTCGCGGCGGAAGATCAGTCCCGCGACCGGTACAACGTGCGGCTCGCGGACCTGCTCGGCGTGCAGCTCCAGAACGTCCGGTTGTACGGCGCCTTCGGCGGTCTGATGACGTTCTTCGGCTACTCCGCGTTCGCCCTGGTGCTGGGATACGGCGGGAGTCTGATGCTGGAGGGGTCGCTGTCGCCCGGAAGGCTGACCTCGTTCCTCCTCTACACGTTCTCGATCGGCATGTCAGTGGGTCAGTTGGGGGCTCTCTATGCCGGCTACAAGCGGCTGCGGGGGTCGAGCGTACGGGTGTTCGAGTTGCTCGACCAGCAGGCCGCGATCGTCGATCCGCCCAGTCCGGTGAGGCTTGCCGAGAGCCCGTGCGGGCTGAGCGTCCGTTCGGCCGGCTTCCGCTACGAGGGAGCCGAGCAGCCGGCGCTCAGGGACGTCTCGCTCGAGATCGCCCCGGGCGAACTGGTGGCTCTGGTCGGCCCGTCCGGTTCCGGCAAGAGCACGCTCTTCGGTTTGCTGCTTCGTTTCTACGAAGCGCAGAAGGGGGAGATCCTGATCGACGGGCACCCACTCCGGGATGTCGCGCTGGCCGACCTTCGGCGCCGCATGGCGCTGGTGCCCCAGGACATCTTCCTGTTCTCGGGATCCGTGGCCGAGAACATCCGGCTGGCCAGGCCGGACGCGGGCGAAGACGAGGTCCGGGCGGCCGCCGAAGCGGCGGGCGCCGCCTCGTTCATCGAACGCCTGGACCGGGGCTTCGAGACGGAGGTCGGCGAGCGCGGCGTCCGGCTCTCGGCGGGTCAGCGGCAGCGGATCGCCATCGCGCGCGCTTTTCTGCGCGACCCGCAGATCCTCCTGCTGGACGAGGCGACGAGCTCTCTCGATCCGGACTCGGAGGCGACCGTTCAGCGGGCGATCGAGCAGTTGCTCGAGGGCAGGACGACGATCGTCATCGCCCACCGTCTGGCCACCGCGCGCCGGGCCCGGCGCATCCACGTCCTGGACCAGGGCCGGCTGGTGGCCGCCGGCAGCCACGAGGAACTGTACGAGGCGAACGAGCTGTACCGGCGCTACTGGTTGCTCCAGAGTCTGGAAAGGCAACAGCCGCCCGCGCCGATCCAGTCGGCGGCGGGCGGCTGAAGCCGGTCGAACGCTGAGACTTCGTGCTAGAAGTTCTGGCCCCAGGCGTAGTTGAAGCGGACGTAGTAGTAGGACCCGTTGAAGCCGAACGGCGAGAACTGGCCGTACCGGTTGCCGACGCCGTCGGCGGCGCCGGGGTTGTCTTCCGGATAGGTGTTCAGAAGGTTCTGCACGCCGATGGCGATCGACGTGTCGTTCGGCAGCGGGAAGCCGAGTTCGACGTCGACCAGGAACTCTCCGTTGTAGTCGGAGTACATCGGCGCGTTGTTCCGGCCGAGGAGGTTCTGCGCGTCCTCGCTGTCCCACCAGCCGTCGAAGTAGTTCAGGCGGGCCATCAGGTTCCAGCGCTCCGCGCTGTGGTTCATCGCCAGGTTCCAGCGGAACTCCGGCAGGCCCTTCTCGATCGTGGCGATGCGGAAGGGGCCGACCGTGTCGGGGTTGTGGTCCGTGACCTCGGTCTTCGTGTAGTTGAACACGAGGCTGAAGCTCGTGTCGCCACCGAGCTCCGGCGGCGTCCAGGTGCCGACCACGTCGAGACCCTGCGTCTGGGTGGCGAAGTCGTTGACGAAGAACCGGAAATTCTTCAGGTTCCGCGCCTCGACGAAGCCGCCGGAGAGCAGTTGTTCGATCTCGTCCTCGGTCACGCAGCCCGGCTCCTGAATGAGCGAGCACTGACGGAAGGTCTCCGAGATCGCGAGCCGGTCGTCCACGTCGATCTGGAAGACGTCCGCGGTGAGCGTGAACTCGCCCTTGTCGATCACCAGACCGGCGGAGAAGTTGACCGCCTCTTCGGGCTGGAGGTCTTCGCCACCCCGCAGAGCCGCGGGCGCGGAGTTCGAGGGCACGGTGCCGCTGTTGGACAGCCCGCCGGTCTCCGGGTCGAACGCCGTCGTCACGTTGAAGGCGTTCTGCTGACCGGGCGTCGGCGCGCGGAAGCCCGTGCTGGCGGCGGCCCGGATCGACACGCCGTCTCCCACGACGCGGCGTCCCGAGACCTTCGCGTTCGTCGTGTTGCCGAAGCCGTCGAAGTCTTCGACCCGCAGCGCCGTGGTCACGGTCCACATTTCGTCCGGATCCTCGAACTCGACATCGCCGTAGACCGCGACGTTGGCGCGATCCCAGGTACCGGCCGTCACGTCGGCACGGTAGCCATTGAAGCCGTTCGAACCGGAGCTGAAGCCCTGGGCGGCGTAGGGGCCGATCTCCCAGGAAGCCGGGTCGCCCGCGCCGATCCGGAACTGCTCGTTCCGCCACTCCACGCCGGCGGCGAGGCTCACGTTGTCCCGCACCGGGTAGGTGATGTCGAAGTTGACGTTCGTGTCGGTCTGCTCGTAGATGCCGGGATTGAACGAGGTCGGCGTGTCATAGCCGAGCGATGCGTTCACCGTGTTGTAGATGAACTGGTCCACCTCGCTGTTGCCGACGTTGACGCTGAGGTCCCAGGTCATCCCGCTGTCGAGATAGCCGCGCAGGCCGGCGACGATCGAAGAGTCGATCAGGTCGCCACCGAACTGGGGCGTGAAGCCTCCGGGGAAGCGGGACCGGAGCGTGAAGCAGTTCGGGTCCGCTTCGACCGCCGCCAGGGCGGCCGCGTCGGGCACATGGTCGACGATCGGGATCGCGGGGCAGTTGCCGGCGCCCTTGATGCCGGTGCGGGCCCATTCGCGGTCGCCGACGAGCAGGAAGTTGCCCCGCCTCGCCAGGTCCGAGTAGGTGAAGACGCCGGTCCGCGTGTTCGGGTTGCGGAAGTAGAAGCCGCCGGTCGTCGTCCGGCTGGCGTAGTTGGCGTGCCCGTAGAACTGGGTGCCGTTCGAGAACAGGCTGCCGAAGTTGGCGAACAGCTTGATGTCGTCCTCGACCAGGGGCGAACCCCAGACCTGCGCCGGGTTGCGGATGTGCGTATTGCCGGTGTTGATGATGTTGATCGCGTCGTTCCTCTGGACGCTGCGGCTCGTCGGGTCGGCGGCGCCGTACTCCATGCTCAGGTTGAAGAAGCCGTTCTCGCCCATCGGCATGCCGACGTTGGCGGCCACGGCGTACGAGAGGCCGTTCTCGCCGGAGAACGTGTACTGGCCGCCGAAGCCGGAGCTGGAGCCCGGGTTCGAGTCCTGGAACTGACCCGACCGGATTTCCACGCTGCCGCCGGAACTCGCGTCCTTGAGCTGGAAGTTGAGCACGCCGGCGATCGCGTCGGAGCCGTACTGCGCCGAGGCGCCGTCGCGCAGGACTTCGACCTGGCGCAGCGCGATGGCCGGGATGATGGAAATGTCCGGCCCCTGGGAACCGTCCGAGATGCCGTTGCCCAGCCAGGCGATGACGGCGGAGCGGTGACGGCGCTTGCCGTTGACGAGGATCAGGGTGTGGTCCGGCGCCAGGCCGCGGAGGTTGGCCGGTCGGACCAGGGTGGCCGCGTCGCTGATCGGCTGGGTGGCGACGTTGTAGGACGGGACGACGGTGCGGATCCGGTCCGTCAAGTCGTTGGTTCCCTGGCTGACGAGTTCCGTCTCGGGAATCACGTCGACCGGTACGGGGGATGCGGTGACGGTACGCCCCTCCGTGCGGGTGCCGACGACGACGATCGTCTCCTCGAATTCCTGCGGTTCTTCAGCCTCGGACTCATCTTGGGCGTCCCCCTCCTGGGCCAGAACTGGACCGGCCAGACAAAAGGCCAGGAACAGAACCAGCAGGTACGGCAGACGAGGGGGCGCGACTTCAGGTTTCCACACGGGAAGGGCTCCTTTGTTCGATTGCACGTCGACCGCGCCGAGACTACTACAACACCTCTTGCGGCCGGAACGAGTCGCAACCCGATTCGCTGTCCTCAGATTCTCTTTGGTTGGCGAAGTTAGCGCCCGCTCCACGACCGGCTGCTAGCGTCCTGCCCGGTATGGAGGGAGCCTCGGGCAGCGGGCAAGGGTGGCGATGCATCGCAGCGCCGACCTGGCAGCGGGGTGTGCTCTGGGCCCTCCTGCTCGCGCTGGCGGCCGGCGCGGCCGTCTTCGACCCGTCCGACTGGCCCTACACGGTGGGCGACGAGGGCGTCTACGCGATGCAGGCCCAGAGCTTCGCGTTCGACTTCGACCGGCGTTACGAAGAAGCCGACTTTCGGCGCTACCAGCGGTTGACGGGCAAGGTGCCCGACCCGCTGATTCTGCAGAGCGTCGATGGCGGCGCCACGCTCGTTTACGCCAAGCCGGCCTTCTACTCGCTGTACCTGGCTCCGTTCGTCCGCGTGGCGCCGCAGCGAGGGCCGATCCTGGCGAACCTGCTGTTGGTTCTCCTTTCGGCGTTGCTGCTCGACTGCCTGCTGGCCACCCGGATCGGCGCCGACGGACCGTTGGTGGCGGCCTTCCTGCTCTTCTTCTCGGTCACCTTCGGTCATGTGTTCTGGATCCATGCGGACCTCTTCTACCTGGTCGTCACGGCGCTGGGGCTCTGTTGCCTGGATCCCTGGTTCGAGGGCAGGGAACTCCCTGCGGCGCGGCTGGCGTCCGGGGGCGCCCTCCTGGCGGTCGCGGGGGCCGGCCGGCCGTTCTACTTGGCGGTGCTGGCGGCCGTGCTGGTGGCTGCGGCGCCGACGCTTCGCCGGAGCTGGGGCCGTCGATCGGCGGCTTTGGCGGCGGGCGGCGCGATGCTGCTGCTTCTCGGTTCAGCCTGGTTCCACCGCGCGAGCGGCGGCGCCTGGACTCCCTACGTGAGCGAACGGCAGGGGTTCAGCAGCGCGACTGGCTACCCGGACGTCGACTTCGACCGGGGACGCTGGTCCGAGTTCCTCGCGGTTCGCGGGGACGCATCGTGGGTTCGGGAGGGGTTCCTGCTGCCGGAGCTGGATCTGGCTCTCCTGGGCCACAACCTGGTCTACGCGCTGATCGGCCGGAGCATCGGCATCGTCCCGTACTTCCTGCCGCTTCTTCTTGCCTGCGCCTGCCTGCGGCCGGGGTCGCGGCGCCGCTGGCTGCTTCTCGGCATCGCCGTCGGGCTCCTGGCCTTCCTGATCAAGAACCCGTACAACTTCTACGGCGGCGCGGGAGCGATCGCGAACCGCTGGTTCCTGCCCCTCTACGCGGCCTGCTGGTTCCTGATCGAGCGGCCGCCGTCCAGGCGCTGGCTTGCGGCCATGTCGGCGGCAGCGGCGCTGTTCGTCCTGCCGCTGTGGCGGACGGCCGCCTCCTTCCCACTGGAGATCGATCCAGGGCACGAAGCCCGGCGGCTGCGCTACGTGTCGGCGACGGCCAAGGGCCTCCTGCCGCTCGAAACGTCCCAGATTCACCTGGGGTCGGCCCCGGCGGACATTCAGCACGGCGATCTGCGAGTCCGGCTGATCGGCAATGGTGTCTGGCCCCACGGTCCGGAGGGGATCCGCTACCGGCCGTCCGCCGACGGCGAGCTCCTGGTCGGTTCGCCGGTGCGGCTGGCCCGTCTGACGGTGACCCTGGCGCCTGTCGCCGAGGGTATGGATCAGGCAACGACGCGCCATGTCCTCGAGCGGCCGGCCCGTATCGCCCGGCATCGCTACTGGTACGGGGGGATTCCGCTGAACTACTACCGCCTGCGCTTGCCGGAGATGTCGGGAGGGGACCGGGAGGTCTCCCTGACGGCGGAGTTCGACTGGCGGTAACTCCCGGAGGTTCCCGTCAGCGCGTGTTGGTAGTCTGACGTCGTGAGCGGGACTGCAGGGAACCGGGCCGGAGGGACCGTACGGTGGGCGGTTCCGGTGCTGGCCGTTGCGGCTTTGGCCGCCGCCGCGTCGGCGCAGGATCCGTGCATCGACTGCCACGCCGCCCAGGAACTCGACGAAGTGGCGGAAGTTCACCTGCGGCAGTTCCGCGACTCCGCCCACGGCGCGGCCGGCGTATCGTGTGCCGACTGCCATGGCGGCAACACCTCGACGTTCGTCGAGTTGCGCGCTCACAAGGGGGTGCTCAACAGCGCCCACCGCGATAGCCCGACCAACCACTGGAACCTGCCGCGGACCTGCGGCCGCTGCCACGATGCCGAGTTTCAGGCGTTACAGCAGAGCCCCCACTACACGCTGCTCGAGCGTCAGGTTCGCGCGGCGCCTACCTGCCGCACCTGCCACGGCAGCGTGGCGGCGCAGTCGCTCGGTGTCGAGGGCGGTCTGCAGGGGCGGTGCAATCGGTGTCATGGGCCAGACGCGGATCACGAGGTCGTCGGCATTCCCGGTGAAGCGGGTCAGGAAGCTCTGGCGCGAGGCGGCCGCAACCTGGCGCGACTCCGGAGTCTGGGCCGGGAGCGGGCTGGCGTCAGTCGTGCCGTCCTGCGGCTCCGGGACCCCGCGAGGCGGCATGAAGCAGCCGACGCGCTCTTCGCGATCAACGATTCCTGGGATGAGGCGATCGAAGCCGGGCATGCGTTCCACTGGTCGGACTGGGAGAGCGCACTCGACGCGATGGAGAAGAGTCTGGCCGAACTCGGTTCGGCGCTCGAGGCCGGCCGCGGCGACCACTGAGACCCGCGCACCCAGCCGGGTTCAGCCGGGCTCGGATTCCGATTCGCGCAGCGAGCGCATCAGGGACAGCGCCATGAGCGCTCCGACGACGAGGAGGGGCAGCGAGACGACCAGCGTGGCCGACTGAATGACCCGCAACTGGTCGTTGCCGCCCTCTTGGCCGATGAACATCAACGTGACCGGCAGGATGCCGACCGCGAAGGCCCAGAACAGGCGATGCCAGCGCGCCGGATGGGTTCCTTCGGGCAGGTTGCGGGTGGCCGAGGCCGCCAGGCAGTAGGACGCGGAGTCGTAGGTCGTGGCGATGAAGACGATCGCCACGAGCGCGAAGACGGCGAGGACGAGGGGGCCGAACGGCAGGAAGCCGATGCTCTGGGCGATCGCGGTCTCGCTGCCGGCCTGTGCGGCGATGTCGCGCACGGGAAGCGCTCCCGACAGGTCCAGGTGCATGCTGTAGTTGCCGAGCACGGCGTAGAAGAGAGCGCAGCCGAGGGTGCCCAGGACCAGCATGCCGAGAATCAGTTGCCGCACCGTCCGGCCGCGGGAGATGCGGGTCACGAACAGGCCCATGAAGGGTCCGTAGGCGATCCACCAGGCCCAGTAGAAGACGGTCATGTCCTCGATGAAGCCGGTACGCGCCACCGGGTCCGTCCAGGTGTTCAGCCGGATGAAGTTCTCGAGCATCAGCCCGATGGAGTTCGTGCCGGTTCGCAGCAGGAAGTTGGTCGGGCCGACGATCAGGATGAAGGCGAGCAGGACGATCGCGGCGAGGATCGAGCCGTCGGAGAGCGGCTTGATGCCTCGCTCGAGCCCGAGGTAGACGCTGGCCGCGAACAGCGTGACGCAGACGAGCAGGATCGTCACCTGAAGGCCGAAGGTCTGTTCGATTCCCAGGACTTCGCTGATGCAGGCAGCCACCATCGGCGTTCCGAGTCCCAGTGAAGTGCCCGTGCCGCCGACCAGGGCCAGGATGAACAGGAGGTCCACGACCCGCGCGGGGGGGCGGTCGTAGCCGTCGCGGCCGATCAGCGCGTGCAGGCCGGTGCTCAGGCGGAGTACCGGCGCGTGCTGCCGGTAGTAGGGGATGGCGATCGCCACGGCCGGGAAGCAGTACAGCGCCCAGGCCGAGATGCCCCAGTGGAAGATGCCGTAGGTCGCCGCCCATTCGACCGCCTCGGTGGAGTTCGGGGCGAGTTCGAAGGGCGGTTTGTCGAGGTAGGTCACCCACTCGATCGTCGACCAATAGAGGAGTCCGGCTCCGATGCCGGCGCAGAAGAGCATCGCCATCCAACTGAAGATGTTGAAGTCCGGCCGGCTGTCTTCGTGGCCGAGCCGTCGCTTGCCGTGGTGGCTGAAGGCGAGCCAGACCAGGAACACAGTGACCGCCAGCGTCGCCCACTGGTAGATGAGGCCGAAGCGCTCCGTCAGGGACTCGTAGGCCTGGACCACCAGCGCGCCGCCGGCCTGGGGCGCCAGCGCGAGGGGAGCGCAGACCAGGACGATCAGCCCGACGCTGACGCCGAAGGCGGTGCGGTCGATGCGGGGCGGCCGGGAAGCCACGCGGTCAGCCGGCTACCGGCATGGCCGCGGCGAGATTCCTCAGTGCAAGTTCCACGGTGTCGACCGCCAGCAGGTACTCGTTCAGATCCAGGTGCTCTTCGGGTGTGTGGTCGAGTGTACTGTCCCCCGGGCCGTAGGCAAGGATGGGACAGCGCCAGACCGGCCAGACGATGTTCATGTCGCAGGTGCCGGTCTTGACGACGAACTTCGGCGCGACGTCCGGAGCCCCGACCGCGCGGATGGCGGCGAGGAACGCGCGGACCAGGGGCGAGTGCCGGTCGGCCCGGACCCCGACTTCGTAGCCGCGCAGGCTGAGCTCCAGGCCGGCGTGCCCCTGCTCGCAGCGGATCGTGCCGGTGGCGCGCTCCGGGTCGAGGTCCGAGAACAGCGGCCCGTCGATGTCCGCCGCCGCGCCGCCGAACCAGTTCGTCAGTTCGTCGACCAGCGCGGAGACGACGAAATCGACGGGGAGCCTCAGCCCGTAGTCGGCGCGCACGGTGTCGTAGAGACCGTCGCTGGTCGTCCCGATCGAGCGCAGGCTGGGCAGTACCCGCTCGAACGGTGTCCGGCCGCCGTGGCGCTCGGCCACCTGCTCCAGGCGCCGCCAGAGATCGAACGCGGTGATGCCGACGCCGACCTCCGGGCCGGCGGTGTGGCTGCTCGGCCGCCGGGCCATCAGGTCGATCAGCAGGCGTCCCTTGTAGCCGAGGGTCACCCGGTGCCAGTGGCTGGGTTCGCCGATGATGCAGAAGTCGGGCGCGGGTTCGTCGCGGCCGTTCAGCCGCTTCAGCAGGAAGTGGGCGCCGCGGGAACTCGCCGCCTCCTCTTCCGTCGCGCCGGCGACGATCACCCGCAGGTCGTGGGCGCGGGCCCAGTCTCCGCCGAGCCGGGCCGCCGCCGCCACGAAGCTGGCGAGCGGTCCCTTCGCGTCGACCGAACCCCGGCCATGCAGGATGCCGTGAGGCGATCCGTCGTCCTCGATCCGGACCGGGATGTTCCCCGGCACCGTGTCGATGTGCCCGAGCAGGACGACCAGATGGGAGGCCGTGGGATCGCCCAGTTCGCCGACGGCGTTCAGCGCGCCGTCGACGTGGCAGCGTTCGAGGCCGCGCGCGGCCATCTGTTCGGCCAGCCAGCCGCTGGCGGCCGCCTCGTGCCGGGACAGCGACGGCACCGCGACGAGTCCCCGTACCAGTTCGATCTCGGCGCGGTGGCGGCCGGCGTCGATAGCCCCGGTGTCCACGGTCATTCTCCTCCGAGCACGGCCTGAATCGCTTCGGCGCCGCGTTCGAGTTCCTCTTCGGTGACGGTCAGCGGCGGCAGCAGGCGGATCACGTTCGGACCAGCGGGCAGGGCCAGGATCCGGTGTTCCGTAGCGAGGCGGGCGATGTGGCGTCCCGCGCGTTCACGCAGGACGACACCGATCATCAGGCCGCGTCCCCGGACTTCCCGAACCCGCGGGTTCGAGGCGAACCGGCTCCTGAGGGAACCGGCGAAACGTCCGCCCATCGCCGCCGCCCTCTCGGGCAGATCGAGACGTCGGAGCGTCTCGACCACGGCCAGGCCGGCCGCGCAGGCGAGCGGGTTGCCGCCGTAGGTCGAGCCGTGGCTGCCGGGGCGGAGCGCCTCGGCGACCCGGCCGCCGTAGGCGATGGCTCCGAGCGGGAAGCCGCTGCCGATGCCCTTCGCCATCGCCATCAGGTCGGGCTCGAGTCCGGGCGTGTGCTGATGGGCGAACCAGTTGCCGCAACGGCCGAAACCCGTTTGCACCTCGTCGAGAATGAGCAGGGCGCCGTGCCGGTCGCAGGCGCGGCGCGCGGCCAGGAGGAGATCGTCGCCGAGCACGTTGACGCCGCCTTCGCCCTGCACGGGTTCGAGGACGACCGCGGCCGTCTCTTCAGAGACCGCCTGCTCGATCGCCTCGGCCTCCGGCTGAACGAAGACGGCGTCGTGGAGCAGGCCGTCGTAGGGCCTGCGGGCCGCGGGGTTCCAGGTCATCGCCAGTGCGCCCAGGGTGCGGCCGTGGAAACTGCTCCGGAGCGCGACCGACTGGCTTCTTCCCGTGACCAGCGCCGCGAACTTGAGGGCGCCCTCGACGGCCTCCGTGCCGCTGTTGCACAGGAACACGCGGTCGAGCGTTGCGGGCAGGACGGCGGCCAGCGCCTCGACGTACTCGGCCCGGACGGCGCTCGACACGTTGAGCGGGCAGAAGGTGAGCCGATCCGCCTGGCGCTTGATGGCGTCGACGATCGCCGGGTGGTTGTAGCCCAGGCAGCAGACGCCGTAGCCCGCGGTCAGATCCAGGTAGCGGTCGCCGTTCTCCGCGATCAGCTCGCAGCCCTCGCCGCGAACGATCGGCGGAATGGGCCGGCGCGGCGCCCAGGTTCCGAGGCGGCGGTCTTCGACACTGGCTGCGCCGGCCGTGGCGTGGGCCTTCCGGCCCGCGTTTCCGGCATCCGTTGCGGTGGAGTTCATCGCGGTTCCTCCTGCCCGTTCGCCGGCCTGACGACGATGTGAGTACCCGCGCCGTCGAGGGCCGCCTTCACGGGCCGTTCGACCCGGCCGTCGGCGAAGATGACCCGGTCGAGTCCGCCGCGGAGGGCCTCGGCGGCGCCGAGCACCTTCTTCTTCATCCGGTCTTCCGCTGCGGCCGCCAGAGGTTCGAGCCCGGAGTCGGGAGCGGCCCCCGAGAGCGCGTGGCGGCCGACTTCGAAGCGGCGAATCAGCGAGTCTTCGTCGGGGAAGTCGGCGAGCAGTCCCGCGGCGCCCGAGAGATAGACCAGGGTTGGGGCGCCCAGGGCAGAAGCGACCGCGGCGGCGGCGCGGTCGCCGTCCACGTTCACGGCTTCGCCGTCGAAAGAGGCGCCCGGGGGCGTCAGGACCGGCAGGTAGCCGCCGTCGAGCAGCAGGCGCAGAAGTTCTCCGTTCACCTTCTCGACGGTGCCGGTCCAGTCGTCGCGCAGCACCATTCGGCGGCCGCCGTGCCGGATGCGCAGCCTGTCCTTGCGGCGCCCCTCGAACAGCCGGCCGTCGAGTCCGGACAGCCCGACTGCTGGAATGCCCTGGCGCTGCAGAAGCTCGACCCAGCGCTTGTTCAGCAGGCCGCAGTAGACCATCTCGAAGATCTCGAGCGTGCGGCGGTCCGTCCGGCGGCTGCTGTAACCGCTCTCGCCGGTCACGAACTGCGGCGGGTGTCCCAACTGCTCGGCGACCTCGTTCGTCGTCTCGGCGCCGCCGTGAACCAGGACGACGAGCCGGCCGGCTCGCCACAGGGATCCGACGTCGGCGGCGATGGCCTCCACGTCGAGCGCCTTGCCGCCGCCGGCCTTGATCACGAGCGGCTCGCCGCTGGCGTTCGGAGTGGGATCGGACATGGGCTTCTAGCGCCGCCAAACCTGGCGCAAGCGCCGTGTTTGGCCCCAGCCCCCACCTCTCCAGGAGCTTGCGCCTCGTAACTCACTGCGTTGCGTTTCCACGGCGCAAGCTCCTAGACGGGGTGAAGGCCGAGGAAGTCGAGGCCCCGGGTTTCTTCGTACCCGCACATCAGGTTGGCGCACTGGACCGCGTTGCCGGCCGCCCCCTTCATCAGGTTGTCGACGGCGCAGATGACGACCAGGCGCCCTGTCTTCGGATCCAGGTCGAAACCGACCTCGGCGTGATTGCTGCCGGCGAGGATCTTCGGCTCGGGATAGCGATGGATGCCGCGGCGGTCCTTGACCAGGCGCACGAAGGGATGCTGCCGGCAGAAGGAACGGTAGGTTCGGAAGAGTTCCCGTTCGGCGACTCTTTTGTCCGTCGCGTCGGCAAGGAAGATGTGGCTGGTCGCGAGAACGCCACGCACCATCTCGACCGCCGTTACCGAGAGGTGGACGTTGCCGGCGACGTCGACGCCGCGGCCGGCGAACGCCTGCTCGACCTCGGCGGTATGCCGGTGGCCCGTCGGCCGGAAGCTGCGAACGACACCCGACCGCTCCGGGTGGTGGGAGGCATCCGACGACGACGCGCCGCCTTCGCTGCTGCCGACTTTCAGCTCGGTGACGACGCCCCGGCTCCAGTCGACGAGATCGTTCTCCACGGGTCCAGGTTCGAGCAGTGGAAGCAGACCGAGCAGGGTCGCGGTTGCGTTGCATCCGACACCGCTCGCGAGGTCGGCGCCGGCCACTGCCTCGCGGTCCAGCTCGGGCAGGCCGTACACGAAGCGGTCGAGCCACTCCGGCGCGACATGGGGATCGCCGTACCAGTCCTCCCATGCTTCGGCCGAACGAAGCCGGAAGTCGGCCGAGAGATCGACGACCTTCGGTGCGAGTTCGGAGTAGAGGTCGATGTCCCTGGCCGCGTTGCCGTGCGGCAGGCAGAGGAAGAGCAGGTCGCAGCGCTCGAGTTCGTCCACGGTGGAGAAGCGCAGATCGGTGTGACCGCGCAGGTTCGGGTGGGTGAAGTGCACGAAGGAGCCGGCGAGCCGGCGTGACGTGACCTGCGCGACCTCGAACTCGGGATGGCCGAGCAGCAGCCGCAGCAACTCGCCGCCGGCGTAGCCCGATCCGCCGACGATCGATGCGCCGACAGTCACGGAACCTCCGACACCTGGGCCTCCGGTGCCTGGGCCTCGTCCCAGCCAACGGAGGCCACCCGTTCGACGAAGTCGATCATGCGCGCGGGGATGTCGACGCCGGTCGGTGCGATCGAGTTGCGGAACTCCATCGTGTGGTTGACTTCCAGCACCAGCAGACCGCGGTCGCGGTCCTCCACCAGGTCGACGGCCAGCAGGCCCCCGCCGACGGCGCGCGCTGCCCGCCGGCAGAGGTCGTCGATCTCGGGCGTCACCGGGCAGTTCTCCGTGGATGCGCCGCGCGCCGTGTTGGTGATCCAGTGCGGCGCCCGGCGGTAGATCGCGCAGAGGGTGCGGCCGCCGGCCACGAAGGCGCGGATGTCACGCTCCGGCTTGTCGACGTAGCGTTGCAGGTAGAAGATCGAGTGCTGGTAGGAGCCGAGCGTGCTCTTGTGCTCGAGCAGCGCCTCGGCGGCGTCCCGGTCATTGATGCGCGCGATCAGGCGGCCCCAGGATCCGACGGTTGGTTTCATGACGACCGGGTAACCGAGTTCCTCGACCGCGAGCAGGGCCGCCTCGGGCGTCGAGGCCACCCGGGTGTCGGGCGTCGGCACTGCGGCCGCCTGGAGCAGGCTCGACGTGCGGACCTTGTCGCCGCAATTCTCGATCACGCGGGCGGGGTTGACGGTGGGCATGCCGCGGTCGGCGAGGACGCGCAGGTTGGCCAGGGCCCGGCTGTAGCTGAGCGAGCGGTCGAAGACGACATCGAAGTCGAAGGACGGCTCGAGTGCGCTGCTGCCGCCGAGCGCGAGGACGACCCTTCGGTCGTCGATCAGCTCGACGTCGGCCGCCCGCCGCTCGAGCTCGGCAAACAGCAGCTTCTCTTCGGGCCGGACCCGGCTGTAGAGGACTCCGATGCGCATTTCGGCTCCGCTACTCGCCCCAGTCCTCTTCCTCTTCCGGCGCGAGCTCCAGGGCGACGGGGTCGAGCTCGATCACTTCGAGGTCGACGCCGCAGCCGGCGCACTGGACGATCTCGTGCTGCATGACCGCCTTGAGGCACACGACCTCGAAGCACTCGGGGCACTCGCTGTCGGCGTCGACGGTCTGGAGTTCCATTGCGATGTCTCCTCGGCTTTTGGTTTGCGCTACCAGAAACGCGTGTTTCAACAAAAGAGGCCGGCTCATCCCTCTGGATGGCCGGCCTCTAGGAGAAGATGCGTTCTCGATCTACCAGGTCACCCAGGATCGTGTCCCGGACGCTTCGCGCCGCGGCGCTGGCCCTTGGCGGAGAGTGCGGTCGAGGCGGAGGTGAGGAGGACGAGCATCTTGCGTGTCGGCTTTGAACGGGCGCAGAGGCTAAGGAATCGTTGCCGTACTGTCAAGCTCTCGGTTCCCGGCCGTCCTCCGTCCGCAGCATGGGCGCCTCGGCCTTCTTCCAGGCCGTGAAGCCCCCGCCGATGTGGGACACGGGCGCGAGCCCCATGTCCCGGACCGCCTTCGTCGCGAGGGCGGAACGCCAGCCGCTGGCGCAGTGGAAGATGAACTCCCGTTCCTCGCCGAAGACCTCCTTGAAGTAGGGGCTGCCGGGATCCACCCAGAACTCGATCATCCCCCGGGGGGCGTGGAAGGAGCCGGGAATGAAGCCCTCGCGGGCCCGCTCGCGGATGTCGCGCAGATCGACGATGAGCGCTCCGGCCTGTTGCCGCTCGAGCGCAGCTGCGACCGTGACCGTCTCGATGGCGGCGTCGGCCTCGGCGACGAGTTGCCGGACTCCCCTGGTGATCCCCATCGGCGTCAATCCACCTTCTCGATCGTGTCGCCGACGCGCACCGCGCCGGGTTCGACGACTCGGGCGTAGATGCCGCGCAGGTGCCGCGACCTGCTCTCCGGCGTCGCGGTGAACTTGAGCGCCTCCACGCCGAAGCGTTGCCGGTACTTGGCGCAGCCCGTGTGGGGGAGGGCCGTGACCTCGATGGTCGCTTCGCCCATGCGGAGCCTGGTGCCCGTCGGCAGGTTGTCCTCGCTCAGGTCGAGGTCGACGTAGAGCTGGTCTCCGGCGAGCGGCCAGCGATCGCGCGTGCCCGCGATCAAGGCGGCGAACCGGGAGTTCGTCAGCGTGATCTGCGCGTCGGGATCGGGTGAGCCGTCGGGAAGGGAGTAGCCGCGGCGGGCCTTCCAGGTATCTCCTTCGAGGCCCTCCTCGGTGGTGAGCCGTCCTTCTTCGAGCGTCTCGCGCTGATCGACTCCGGGCCGCCGGACGATCAGTTCCAGCGTACCGCCGTCGGCGGGCGAGGCCAGGACGTGGCCGAAGCCGGCGGTCAGTTCGGCCTCGGTGAGGTGGGCGGGTCCGGAAGTGGTTTCAAGGTCAGCGCACACTGAATTCTCTCCTGATGTAAGAACCGTTGCCGCCGTTCTCGTCCCAGAGGCCGATGGCGACCCTGTGGCTACCGCGCGGAATCGGGTACTCGAAGCTGACGGCGAAGAACTGGTCCCGGGCCTCCGCCCAGTCCCGGTCGGGGATGGCCAGGGGCAGGACGATGTGGCTCGGCGCCAACTGCTCGCCGTCCTCGGTGAGCACGACCGCTACCAGGCGGACCTGGTCGGTGCGGTCTCCGGCCTGCTCGATCATGAGGAGTTTGTCGAGAGGCACGGAGACGGTGAAGTCAACGTCGTAGAAACCGCCGCCGCCGGTGTCCCACTGAATGCTGTCGATGTGAAGTCCGTGGGGGTTCTCGGTCCAGCCGAGCAGCAGCGCGCCGACTGTCCGCTCGGCCAGCCGCTCGCGGAGGGACCGCGCCACGTAGCTCGTCCGGTGGCGCAGCCGCAGGTTCCGCGGCCGGGGCCTGATGCGGACCTCGTGGATCGAACCCTCCACGAATTCGTCGAGCACGTAGCCGAGCGAGTAGTAGGAACCGAGGTCCGCCGCCACCTGGTCGAAGAAAGTCCCCACGTTGCGGCCGGAAACCCAGGCGCGGCCGCCGGTGTCGTGGGCGAGCCCGTTCAGCACGCCGCGGAGGTCGGAGAGGTAGGTCAGCTTCTGCTGATCCGATACGCGCTCGGACAGCGCCGCCGCGGCGACCTCGACCTCGGGCGGCTTGAAGGCGTAGAAGGAGACGCGGTGGGAGTTCGCGAGCGCGGCCAGACCGACGTATCGGTCACCGAGATCGAAGGCCGACAGGTGCTGCTGGAAGGAGGTGGTGGTGAGCGCCGCGGTGCCCTGGATGTTCGAGTTTCTCGTGTAGAGGTTGTTCGGTGCGTCGAAGCCTTCCGGTGCGTCGACCTCGCGGTTCTGCATCAGCTCGACGCCGGTTTCTTCCCGGCGACCGGCCACGCGCTTCTGCACGTTCTGGAGCAGGCGGTCGAACGGCCGCGACGCAAAGCCGTCGCTGATCAGGAAGAAGGCCTTGCGTCCGGGGACCAGGGCGAGCGACTCGACGACATCCTCGATGGCGTCGGCGGTGCGGGCGCTGTCCTGATGCACGACGCGCGCGTAGGCGAGCAACTCGGCAAGTGTCGCACGCAGGGCGCCGATGCTGCCGGCCGACTCCTGGCGCCGGCCGTTCAACTGGTTCATCAACTGGAGGAAACTCTCCTGCGACCTGCGCTTGAGGCTTTGAGCTTCGGTGAAGACCTGGTGCGCGGCTTCGGCCCGGTTCAGCCCCTGGGCGAGGGCGATGTAGTCCGTCGTCAGGTCCTGGAGCAGCCGCAACTCGCCGTCGAAAGCGACCACCATCGCGTAGACGGGCACGTCCCGGTTACCGGTTTCGAGCTGGCCGCGGGCGAAGTCCTTGATCTGGTCCATCACCGCGGAGCGGCTGGCGACCGTGAGATGGGTGTTGTCGAAGAAGAACGCGATCGACAGCGGCTCCCGCACGAGTTCCGGGTCCGCGGCATCGGTGCCCCCGCCGCGGCTGAAGTAGCTGAGCTGGACCGGCTGGCCGTCGTCGAAGACCCGGAAGTTCTGGCGCGACAGGTCTTCCGCCGGGCGCCCGTTGCGGTCGGTGGCGATGACGTCCACGTTGACGACCGTCACCTCGACCACGTCGCTCAGTTCGCCGACGCCGCGGCCGAGCGGGCCCTCCGGGAGGGTTTCAGCCTGCCGGGCCTCGGTCGGTGTAGCCGGCCCCGGTGGAGTCCCCAGCGCCAGGACCGCTCCGAGCAGAGTTGCTCCGATCATTTGGTTTCCCCTTCGGATGGCTACGGTGTGTGCCGCTCCAGGAACGCCCTCACCCGGGCCGCCGCTGCCCTTGCCGCCTCTTCGCTCTTCCACTCGAGGATCATCTCGTTGTTGGGCGAAAGAGAGGCGATCTCCTCGGCGATCGGCCGGGGATGGTAGGCGTCGTCGCCGGCCAGAATCAGGAGCGGCGTCTCGATTCCGGACACGAAGTCGCGGTCCACGTTGAAGGTGAAGTCGCCGCCGTACATCCGCTTGCGGAAGGGTGGCAGCACCGCGGGATCCACGTCGTCCCGGTGCTCGAGCAGGGCGTCGGCCCAGGTGTCGAACATCTCGTAGAACAGGTCCTGGTTCTCGTGATGGCCGATCGGGTTCTGGAGCACGGCGGCGCCGACCCGGGATGCGTCGGCCTGGAGGACGCCAAGGCAGTAGGACGAGCCGATGCAGCCGCCCATCAGGTGGCAACGCTCGACACCCAGGTGATCGAGCAGCGCGAGGTGATCGTCCGTGTACGAATGCCAGCCGTCCGCGGCGGTTACCGGCGCCGTGGATCCGCCGGCGTTGCGCTGGTCCATCGAGATGACCCGGAACGACGCCGAGAGCGCTTCGCGCGGGTCGAACGGGCTCGTTCCCCAGATGTCGGCGGCCGAGCGCATGCCGCCCGGCGCGAACAGCAGGACGGGAAAGCCCTTGCCGGCTTCCCACCACTCGATCCGCGTACCGTCCCGTTCGAAGACAGGCATGGCTCAAGCGTACCAGCGGAATGCCGGCCAGACGGCCGGCGCACCGACAGACCCGTCGTTCGGGGCAATGGGCTGTGGTCGAAGGTGAAGTGGATGGAACCTCGCCGGGTGATCGTGCGTAGAGTGCAGCAGGGAGGAACGACACGATGGAACATGACGAGATGAACGACGACACCTCTTCGCCCGCAGGCTCCGAATCGGAATCGTCGACCTCCGCCGCGCCGCCGGAACCGCCGGCGCAACCGCCTGAACCGCCGGCGGCGGACGCCGGCCCCGGCTTGGCCGGCCAGGTCGCAGCCGGTCTGGCTCTGATCGTGCTGGGTGGCGCCCTGCTGGCGCTGGAGCGACTGGATGGCTCGCCCGACCATCTGTTCCTGATCCTGGTCGGCGGGATCTTCCTGGCGGGCTACTTCTACAAGAGGGCGTTCGGGCTGCTGATTCCGGGCGGAATCCTGATCGGACTCGGCGCTGGCCTGGCGTACGACGACATGTACTCGGAATCGTTGTTTCTCATCGACGGCGAAAGCGCCGCCTTCGGTATCGGCGTAGGCTTCCTGCTGATCTACGCCATCTCCCTGGTCTACGAAAGGGTGCACCGCTGGTGGCCGTTGATCCCGGGCGGATTCCTCGTCATCGCGGGCCTTCCGGACTTCGTCTGGGTGGACGACGTCCTCGACTTCTGGCCGGTCGCCGTCATGGCGGTCGGCGTTCTCCTGCTCTTCCGCGGCGTTGTCTCACGCCAGAGGGAAGGAGAAGCCCGGCGAGTCGATCCCTGACGGTCGCTGGCGGATAACATCCGCCGCGACGACGATCAGGAGGAGGGCTGCTTTGGGCGTACAACTGACGAAGGACTCGATCGATCTCGGCATCGTGGTGCGTGACGCGGAGGCGTCGCTTCAGTTCTACCGTGACACTCTGGGGCTCGAGGACCAGGGCGAGATGCCGATGCCGGGCGGAACGATGCACCGCCTGCTCTGCGGTACGAGCCTGATCAAGCTCGTATCGCTGTCGAGGGCGCCGGCGGCTTCGGCGCAGCCGGGAGGCATCGCCGGCGCGACCGGCTATCGCTACTGGACGATCTCGGTGTCGAATCTGGACGAAGTGACCGCCCGGGCGGAGGAGGCGGGGCGCAAGGTCGTCATCTCGCCGCGCGAGATTCGTCCCGGCATCAAGATCTCGATGATCGAGGATCCGGACGGCAACTGGGTCGAGTTGCTCCAGGTCGACTGACGGACTCGCCGGATCTTGGCGCTTTCGGGAAGGGAGGCGGTTCGCCTGGAACCGCGCCGCCGAGGCCGGCCGCCCTGGGCGGCCATGGCGGCGATCGTCGTTGTGGCCCTGGTTGCCGCCGGCGCGGTGCTGTGGATTCGCGTTGGGCCGGAACCCGTCGTCACGATCAGGTCCGACCTGCCCGGGATCGGCCCCAGGACCGTCGTGACGTCGGTGGCGGAAGCCGGGGGCCGCGGTCTCGGTTCGATTCGGGTCGAGTTGATCCAGGGCGAGGAGTCCGTGCTGCTCGAAGAGAGGAGCCACCGCGCGCCCGGTCCGTGGTCGCTCGGCGGCAATCCGGTAGCCGAGGCGATGGTCGAGGTCGAAGTAGGCAGGGAGCCGACGCCCAGCCTGGTCGAGGGTGAGGCGACGGTACGCGTCACGGTCGACCGCCCCGGGACTCTGTTGCGCCGGCCCCGGCCCAGGGTGGTGGAGCTCACGTTGCCGGTTCGGTTCCAGCCGCCGGAGCTGAACTCGGTGCGGGTGACGGCGACGCCTACGCAGTCCGGTAGCGGCGTCCTTCGCTATCTCGTCGGCGACAGCGCAGTCGCGAGCGGCGTCGAGGTTGGCGGCTACCGGTTCCCTGGTCATCCGCTTCCCGGCGGTAGGCCCCGGGAGCGCTTCGTCCTGTTCGGCGTTCCCTACGACAGCGCCGATCCATCGCCGTTCCGGCTGGTCGCGCGCGACGAGCTCGGCAACGAGGCAAGCGTGCGATTCCTCCGGGAGGTCGAGCCCTCGCCGTTGCGGTCGTCGACGATCCGGCTCAGCGATGGCTTCATGGCCCGCGTGGTGCCGGCGATCATGTCCCGGACGCCGGAACTCGAGGACCGCGGCAGCCTGCTCGACAACTACCTGATGCTGAACGGGGATCTGCGGCAGATGAACGCGGAGCGGCTGGTCGAGGTCGCCTCCGGCTCGGCGCCGCGCCAGCTCTGGAGCGGAGCGTTCCTGCAGATGCGGAACACCCAGGTCATGGATCAGTTCGCGACCCGCAGGCAGTATCTGTACGAGGGCCGCGTCGTCGACACGCTGGACCATCTCGGCTTCGACCTCGCTTCGCGTGTGCAGGACGACGTCCCGGCTGCGAACTCAGGCGTGGTGGTGATGACGGAGTACCTCGGCATCTACGGCAACACCGTGATCGTCGATCACGGCTACGGCCTGCAGACGCTCTACTCGCACCTGTCCCGGATCGACGTCGAGGTCGGTCAGGCGGTCGACGCCGGTCAACGCCTGGGGCTCAGCGGCGAAACCGGGCTCGCCGGCGGCGACCACCTGCACTTCGCCGTGCTCCTGGGCGGCCTGCCGGTCGACCCCCTGGAGTGGTTCGATGCGAAGTGGATCCGGGATCATGTCGGGGCGGTTCTGCCGCTTCAGGGCAGCGGCTGAGGCGGCCCGAAGATGGTAGGGTGTTACAAGTTCTTGAGCGAGTTGCCAGCCAGCCCGGTGCGGGGTGGCGGAAGGGTGTAGGGGATGAAGCAGAATCGCATTGCGGTCGCGGCGTTGCCGTTCGTCCTGCTCGTGCCGGCCGTCCCGGCGGAGGAGACCGCGGAGACGGCAGGGTTCTTCGAGGGCGTGGCGCCGCTCGTTGACCGTTCCTGTATTCGCTGCCACGGAAACCGGACCGCCACGCCGCTCAGCATCACCCGCCTGGGCCACGATCTGACGGACGCCAGGACGTTTCGCACCTGGCAGCGCATTCACGATCGCATCGCCAACGGTGAGATGCCGCCTCCCGAGGCGCCGAAGCCCGAAGCCGAACTGATCGAGGCGGCGCTGGCGTCGCTCAAGGGGTCTCTGGTCGAAGCGAATCTGGCCACCCGCGGAGGCCAGCGCGTTCCGCTGCGCCGCCTGACCCGGCTTGAGTACGCCTACACGATCCAGGATCTGCTCGCGATCGACGAGGCGGTGGCGATGGAACTGAGCCAGTCGCTGCCGGCCGAGGCCGACTCCGGCGGCTTCGACACCGTGGCGGCGAACCAGAGCATGTCGCCCCTGCATGTCCGCAGCTATCTCGAAGTGGCGGACCGGGCGCTCGACGAGGCGATCAGGATCGGGCCGCGGCCGGCCACGGGGAGGCGCGAGATCGCCTATGGCGATTCGACCTACCTCACCTACATGAGCAAGGCGGAGATCCTGGGTGGCGGGATCACGAAGATGCTGGACGATGCGGCCGTCATGTTCGTCGACGGCGGGTCCACGTACCTGATGCACTCGCAGACCGAGGGCTACAACGTGCCCTACGCCGGCCGCTATCGCGCCACGCTCGAGGGCTGGGCGTACCAGCCCAGGGGGCCGGTGACCCTGACCGTGTATCGCGGGTCGAAGCAGGCGGCCGCCGCCTCGCTCGACGAACTGATCGCCTCCTGGGACCTGGTCGGCGAAACGCCGCGGACGGTGCGGTTCGAGACCTTCCTGCGCCCGGGCGACCTGCTCGCTCCCTCCCTCGCCGAGGCGGATCCGCCGCCGGGCGAGTACTTCGACTACTACTCCCCGGACCGGAACGTCGAGAACTACAAGGGCGAGGGGATCGCGCTTCGGTCGCTCGTGATCGAGGGTCCGCTGTTCGAATCCTGGCCGCCTCCGAGCGTCCGGAAGTTGCTGGCCGGCGTCGACTTCGACGATGCCGGCGACGTCGTCCTGACGAAGGCGCCGTACGAGCACGTGGTGGACGTGGTCGCCGGCTTCGGGCCGCGAGCCTTCCGGCGCCCGCTCGCCGAGGATGAGCTCGAGGCTTACGCGAGTCTGGCCCAGCCGCTTCTCGAGAGCGGCCGGCCGTTCATCGAAGCGGTGCGCATTCCGCTCCGCGCCATGCTCAGCGCTCCGCCCTTCCTTTTCCAGATCGGCGATCCGGGCCGGCTGGACGATCACGCGCTTGCGTCCCGCCTTTCCTACTTCCTCTGGCGGAGCCTGCCGGACGATGAACTGCTCGCCCGCGCCGGCGACCGCAGCCTGTCCGACCCGGAGGTCTTCGCGGCTCAGGTGGAGCGTTTGCTCGACGATCCCAGGTCGGAGCGCTTCGTCCACGACTTCGCGGGCCAGGCGTTCAGGCTCTACGAGATGAAGGCGACGAACCCGGACTCCGGGCTCTATCCCGAGTACGACGACCGCCTGGGCCAGGCGATGGCCAGGGAGACCCAACTGTTCCTGGCCGAGCTGATCGACGGGGATCACGGCGTGGGGAGCCTGATCGATGCCGACTTCACGTTCCTCAACCGGCGCCTGGCCGACCACTACGGCATCCCGGAGATCGAGGGACAGCACATGCGCAAGGTGGCGTTGCCGCCGGACAGCGTCCGCGGCGGCCTGATCACCCAGGCGAGCATCCACAAGATCACGGCCAACGGCACGATCACGTCGCCGATTCCGCGCGGCAACTTCGTGCTCGCCAACCTGCTCGGCCAGCCGGCGCCGCCTCCGCCCGAGAGTGTCGAGGCTCTCGAACCGGACACCCGGGGCGCCGTGACCGTCCGCGAGCAGTTGGCGAAGCACCGCAACGAGCCCGTCTGCAACAGTTGTCACCGGGTGATCGATCCGCCGGGCTTCGCGCTCGAGTCCTTCGACGTCATCGGCGGCTTCCGCACGAACTACCGCGCGGCCGGCGGCGAAGGCACGACGCCGGATGGATTCACGTACCCCATGCCGTACAAGCAGGGACCACCGGTGGACGCCTCCGGCGTCACTGCCGACGGCGAGGCCTTCGGCGGGATCGAGGAGTACAAGGCGCTGCTGGCCAGGGACGTGGAGCAGGTGGCTCGACACCTCGTGTCCCAGCTCCTCGTCTACTCGACCGGCGCCGAGATCGAGTTCGCGGACCGGGACGGCATAGAAGACGTCTTGGCGAAGCTCGGCGACGACGGTTTTCCGTTCAGAACGATGATTCACGAGGTCACGAAGAGCGACCTCTTCAGAACGAGGTAGCGATGAACCTGAGACAGCCATTGGACCGCCGCACGTTCCTGCGCGCCTCGGGCGTCGCTCTCGCCCTGCCGATGCTCGAGTCGATGACCCCGAGGCTGGCGCACGCAGCGGCTGGCGGGCCCCGGCGGATGGTCAACATCTGCAACACGCTCGGCCTCTACAAGGAGGCCTGGTTCCCCAAGACGGCCGGCGCCGGCTACGAGACGACCGAGTATCTGTCGCTGCTCGAGAAGCACCGGGACAACTTCACGCTGTTCTCCGGGTTCTCGCACGAGGAGCAGACCGGCCGCCAGCCGCACAACTCCGAGATCACCTTCCTGACGGCCGCCCGGCGGCCCGGGCTCGACGGTTTCCGGAACACGATCTCGATGGATCAGGTGGCCGCGAACCATCTCGGCTACACGACCCGCTTTCCGTCGGTCGTGCTCGGCACGGCGGCTCCGCAGAGCCAGTCCTACACCAGGAGCGGCGCCATGGTGCCGGCCGAGACCAGCCCGGCGAACCTGTTCCGGCAGTTGTTCCTGCAGGGGACGCCGGAGGAGGTCGAGCGGGAGAAGCAGAGCCTGAACGACGGCGGCAGCATCCTGGACCGGCTCAAGTCGCAGACTTCGGCGCTGCGCCGGCGGGTGAGCCTGGCCGACCAGGTGAAGCTGGACTCCTACTTCAACGCGGTGCGCACGGCCGAACTCGACCTCGCCGAGGTCAAGGCCTGGCAGCAGAAGCCGAAGCCGGTGGTGTCCGCCGAACCGCCGGTCGACATTCCGTCGCGCTCCGATCTGATCGGGCGCATCAAGCTGATGTTCCGGATGATCCCCCTGATCCTGGAGACGGACTCTTCACGAGTGATCAGCCTGATGATCCAGGATCACGGCGTCGTGATCGACGTCCCGGGCGTGAACTTCGACCAGCACAGCCTGTCGCATCACGGCCAGGACCCGGCGAAGATCGCGCAGCTCAAGAGGATCGAGACCGAGATCGTCGAGAGCTTCGACGCCCTCCTGACCGACCTGGGCGAGCGCGGCGACGGCAACGGTTCGCTGCTCGACAGCACGGCGGTGCTGTTCGGCAGCAACCTGGGCAACGCGAACTCCCACGAGCCGAAGGATCTGCCGATCCTGGTCGCCGGCGGCGGCTTCAGCCACGGCCAGCACATCGTACACGAGGGCCGGCACAACGCGCCGCTCTGCAACCTGTACGTGACGCTGCTGCAGTCGATGGGCGTGGAGACGGACGCCTTCGGTCAGAGCACCAGCACGCTGACCTGGGCTTAGCCGCCCGTTCCGGTCTGGCGCCGGCGGTCCTGGCGGTTGCGCGTCGTCTCGGGCGGTGGCTGGTGCACAATCTGAAGGTACTACTTTCAGATTGTGCGGCTAGCGGGCCGATCGTGCCTGCCGCAGCCGCTCGACCTCTGCGGTCTCGAGCCCGGCGAGGTCGGCTGCGGCGCGCTGCACCTTGAGCACGACTTCGACGATGTCGTCGACGTCGGACTCGGTGCCCAGGAGGAGTTGGTGGGGGAGCCAGACGGACTCCCGGTAGGCGAGGCGCTCGGCGTTGGGGCAGTCGGCGGCGGGCCTTCGTGCGAGTGCCTCGCTCCAGGCCGGGTAGCGGGCCGGGTCGGGGCGGAGCAGCTCGCTCACGGGCAGCGACTCGTAGAAGCGGCCGTCGGCCGGCACCCCCTCGGCCGCCAGCGCGGCAACGAAGGTGTCGCGGTCAAGGCCGGCGAAGGCCTCGCTGTCGAAGCGGAAGACGAACTGGTAAATGGCCTGGGTCGTTACCCGGTCGTCGATCCGGAGGTTGGTGAGTCCGTCGATGTCCTCGATCGTGGCCCGCAGGCGACGGGCATTGGCGCCGCGGATCTCGTGCTGGCGGTCGAGCCGACCAAGCTGGACCTCGAGGATCGCGGCTTGAAGGTCGGTCATCCGGTAGTTGTGGCCGATGTCCGCTGCCGGCTCCGCGACGCCAGGGCGCTGGCGGCCACAGTTCACGAGGGCCTCGAGGCGGTCGAGAATCGTCTCGTCCGAGGTCGTCACGATGCCGCCCTCGCCGGCCGTCATCAGCTTCGAGGTCTGGAAGCTGAAGGAGCCGGCGTCGCCCCAGGAGCCGACGCCGCGACCGCGCCAGCGGGCGCCGTGGGCGTGGGCGCAGTCCTCGAGCACGGCGAGTCCATGCCTTGCGGCGAGCTCTCCGATCGCGTCCAGGTCGGCGACGGTCATCGCCAGGTGCACGGGCACGATCGCCTTGGTGCGCTCGGTGACCAGGCTCGCTGCCGCCTCGACCTCGATGCACCATGTGTCCGGGTCGATGTCGGCGAACACCGGCACGCAGCCTGCGAACAGGGCCGCCGAGGCGGTCGCCTCGAAGGTGTAGGCGGGCACGATGACCTCGGCGCCGGGTTCGACGCCCATCGCCTGAAGCGCGACCTCGAGCGAGACGGTGCCGTTCGCCACGCAAAGGGCGTGTTTGCAGTCGTGGCGTTCGGCGAAGGCGGCGGCGAAGGTTGCAGAGCGTTCGTTCGGCAGCGGGAAGCCGCCCCAGTCGCCGTCCCGGAGAGCCGCGATCAGAGCCCGTTCCTCTTCGGCGCCGCGCGCCGGCCATTGGGGCCACGCCTTGCCGCGGACCGGAGGGCCGCCGAGCAGGGCTAGCTTGGTGGAGGATCCGCCGGCCACGCGGAGACGCTACCAGCGGGCGAAGGAAGTCTGCGTGCCGTGGCGCGTCACCGAGTCGCTGGCGTAGCGGACGCCGAACAGGGCGGCCTTGCGGCTGTCGGCCGAGCCCAGCAGGGCGGCGGCGAAGGCGCCGTTGAAGGCGTCGCCGGCGCCCGTCGTGTCGATCGCGTCGACCTTCGGCGCGGGAACGAGCGTGGGTGCTGATCCGGGTTGGGCCAACATGACGCCGGCCGGGCCCAGGGTGAGAGCGGCGCCGTGGTAGCCGAGGTCCAGCAGCTCCGATGCCGCGTCGGCGGAGCTGGCTGCATCGATTCGCTCGCCCGGGCGGCCGAGCAGCACCGCGCACTCGACCTCGTTCGGCGTTACCCAGGCGATCTGCCCCGGGTCGATGCCGGGATCGCTCCCCGCGTCGATTGGCGCCGGGTTCCAGATTACCGGTACGTTCGCGCCGTGCGCTCGTTCGATCGCGCTTCGGACACCGTCTGCCGGGGTTTCGTTCTGGATCAGCAGCAGCCCCGCCTCCTCGATGGGCGCCGCGGCCAGGGCGTCCGCGGTCAGCCGGCTGTTCGCCCCCGGCGAGTTCATGATCCGGTTGTCGCCGGTGGCGGCCTCGACCCACACGGCTGAGAGTCCCGTGTGGCAGTCGTCGAGGACGAGGAGATAGCGTGTGTCGAGTTCGTCTTCTTCAAAGACGCGCCGTTGGGCTGCGGCGTGGGCGTCGTTGCCGACCGCGCCGCCGAAGAGAACGGGCGGTGCGGCGTTGCCGAGGTGGCCGCGGCAACGCACGGCGGCCACCGCCTGGTTCGCGCCCTTGCCGCCGCAGGACTCGAACAGCTCGGTGCCGGAGATCGTCTCGCCGGCCTGGGGCAGGCGAGCATGCCGGAAGATCAGGTCGTAGTTGACCGAGCCGATGACGAGCAGGGGGCCGGCCAAGAGTTCAGCCCGTGTCCCAGCGCAGGCGCCTGGCGCCGAGCGTGAAGGCGATAACGCCGATGGCCACCAGCACGGCGCACGGCAGCAGCATCTCGTTCAGCGTGAAACCGCGCCAGATCGCGCCCTCGTAGGCCATCAGCGTCCACTTCATCGGGCTGATGTTGGCGAGGCGCTGCATCCACTCCGGCATCAGGAACAGCGGCACCATGCCGCCGCCCAGCATGGAGAGCGGAAGTGAGAGGCCCCAGCCGATGCCGGCGGCCGCCTGCTCCGTGCCACCGATGACGCTCAGGGCCATCATGATGCCGCAGAAGCAGATCGAGCCGCAGAGAAGAGCCAGCACCAGCAGCGGATAGGACGTGGGCCTGACGTCGAACACGGTGATCCCCAGGGTGATCAGCGCCGAGCTCGTGAACAGCGTCGCTCCGAGGCAGGCCAGCCCCTTGGCCGCGAGGAGGTGACGGGCCGTGACCGGCGCCACGAGCAGTCGCATCAGCGTGCCGCGGCTCCGTTCGATGGCGATCGACATGCTGAAGGACACCGAGCCGCCGATCAGCGTCCAGAGCATCGCCTGCGCGAAGGATGTGGCATAGGAGTTCGTCGGACCCGGGCGCTCAGCCTGGACCTCCGTCTGCTCGATCTCGAGCGGTGGGCCGAAGAAGCCCTGGTTTCCGCCGGTCGCGGCGCCCAGGCCCATTTCGTCGATCAGCGACGAAACGCGCGGCGACAGATCGAGGAACGTCAGCATGTCGTCGCGGGCGCTGGAGGGCGGCAGACTCTCGAAGAACAAGCTGTTCTGGCTGTTCGCGGCGCCCAGGCGGGCCGGATCCGACATCAGGTCCTGCAGCTCGGCCCCGGCCGCCTCCAGCAGGACGCCCCGGACCATCCCGGCCACGGCGAACTGCGTGGGATCGACGGTCATCTCGACTTCGGGCGTCGTCACGAAGGGATTGTCCAGGGCGGCTCCGAACCCGGGCGTCAAGGTGACCAGGACGGCTGTCCGGCCCCGCCGCACCTGCTCCAGGGCCTCCTCGCGGGGAATCTGTTCGACAGCGAGCCCGGAGGCTTGCCCGAGCCGTTCGATGAAGCGCTCCGAGGCGGAAGTCCGGTCCTGGTCGACAAGGGCGATCGGAATGTTCGCGGGCCCGCGGCTCAGGCCGGCGAACATGGCGCCGAAGAAAATCGCCATCATCAGCGGGAAGAAGACGGTGAAAAAGAAGCCCAGCTTGTCCCGGAAGAGGATGTGGATGTCCTTCGCGGCCATGGCGACGATCTTGTTCACGCCTGTTCTCCTCGCGTGCTGCTAGTCGCGGAGCGCACGGCCGGTGAGGTTGAGGAACACCGTCTCGAGGTCCGGCGGGAGGTACTGGAAATGATCCACCGCCTGCCGGGCCTGAAGTTCAGCGAGCGTTCCGAGCGGGTCGGTCGTTTCGTGGCGAGACTCGCCTTCGCCGGTTCTGACGACGAGGTTGCCGGGGCCGCCGTGCGCCCCGATCAATGCCGGTACCGTGTCGAGCGCCATCAGTCGGCCCCGGTCGATGATCGCGACGCGGTCGCAGAGGCGCTGCGCTTCTTCCATGTAGTGGGTCGTGTAGACGACCTGTTTACCCGCGTCCCGAAGCTGTTCAACGCGCTCGAAGATCGCGTTCCTCGATTGGGGATCGACGCCTACCGTCGGTTCGTCGAGCAGGACAAGTTCCGGATCGTGGATGATCGCGACCGCCAGGTTGAGCCGCCGCTTCATGCCTCCGGAGTACTTGGAGACGACCTTCTTCTCGACGTCCGTCAGATCGGCGAAGTCGAGGCAGGCGACGACGCGCTCCTCCAGGTCGGACCCCCGCAGACCGTGCAGGCGGCCGAAGAAACGCAGGTTGTCGGCGCCGCCGATCTGCTCGTAGAGAGCGATGGACTGCGGCGCCAGGCCCAGCGATCTCCGATTCTCCGCGTCGCGTGGGTTCCGGTCGAAGGCCTCGTCCGCGAAGCGGACTACTCCTTCGTCCGGTTCGAGCAGCCCGACGGCCATGTTGATCGCCGTCGTCTTGCCGGCGCCGTTCGGACCCAGCAGCCCGAACACTTCGCCGGCCTCCACTTCGAAGGACAGGTCGTCGACCGCGCGCAGGTCGCCGAAGGACTTGCTGACATGGTCAAACACGAGCATGGCGTCCTCAGCTTCCTGTTACGGAACGCTGCGTTGCTTGTTGCGACCGGGTCACGATTGGCGCGACCGCGGCGAAGGGCATCCGCGGTCAGATGGCGAGCGTATCGCCCGGCGCCATCACCCTGACTTCTGCGCCGGCCGGGGCGAAGTCAGCGGGATCCTGCGCGATCGGAGGCCAGGTGTCGTAGTGGATCGGAATCGCGACCGGCGCGCCGATCAGCTCGGCCGCCTTCGTCGCCAGTTCCGGCCCCATCGTGAAGCGGTCGCCGATCGGCACGCAGGCGGCGTCCGGCCGGTAGATCTCGCCGATCAGCTTCATGTCGCCGAAGAGCCCTGTGTCGCCGCAGTGGTAGACGGTCCTGCCGCCCATGTGGACGACGAGTCCGCAGGGCATTCCCATGTACTGCCCTTCGAAGGACGAGGAGTGAAAGGCGTGGGTGAAAGCGACCCAGCCGAACCCGGTGTCGATCTTGCCACCGGGGTTGCCGGGGTTCACGTTCTCGTGCCCCTGCTCCTGCAGGTAGTTGCACATCTCGAACGCGGCGATCACGTTCGCGTTGTTGGCCTGGGCGATGGCCAGCGTGTCGCCGAAGTGGTCCGCGTGGCCATGCGTCAGGGCGATGGCGTCGCACTTGACGTCTCCGGCCGCCATCGTCGCCACCGGATTGCCGGTGAGAAAGGGATCGACCGCGAGCGTGTGGTCGCCGTCGCTCATCAGGAAGCCGGAGTGGCCGAGGAACGTGAGTTCGAGTGTCATGGCGTGATTCCTCTCTTGGGGGCGGCTCTACTCCGCCTGTTCGGCGGGCAGGTGGACGACCAGGCCGTCCAGTTCCTCGGTCACTCGGACTTGGCAGCTCAGGCGGCTCGTGGGGCGCACGTCGATGCCGTACTCGAGCGTGAACTCCTCCTCCTCGTGGCGGGGACCGACCGCCTTGACCCAGGCCTCGTCGATGTAGACGTGGCAGGTGCTGCAGGAGCAGTTGCCGCCGCAGGCCGCGACGATGCCGTCGACGTCGTTGTCGACCGCGCACTCCATGACGGAGTCCCCGACCGGCGCGTCGACCACGCGCGAGCTGCCGTCCTGGTCGATGTAGGTGATCTTCGGCATCCGGACCGTCCGTGTCGTCGTTTCGGCGTCGGCCACTACCGCCGCCAACGGATCGGGAGTCTATTCGACCGGCCGGTCGTTCGGTGTCTTCGATCGCGGCGGCGCTCAGTCGACGAAGCGCTCGGCGATCCAGCTTCCAATCAGATCGAGGACTTCGGGCGCCATCGTCTCTTCGATCTGCGCGTACTCGTTGGGCGATCCAGTGCCGGCGGTCTGGAACAGGTGGTTCATCTCGGGAAAGCGGCGCACGGTGATGTCCCGGTTGCCGGAGCCGGCGAACGCGGCTTCCATGGCGGACTGGTTCTGATCCGCGTCTACCTGGGTGTCCTTGCCGCCGAACAGGGCCAGCGTCGGCACGGCGAGCCCGCCCAGGGCGGGCCGCGGGTCGTAGCGGATGAAGAACCGGAACCAGGGACTGAGGTTCGTATCGACCGCTGCGGACAGGGCGGCTTCCAGGTCCTCGCCGCTGAGTCGGGCGGTCTCGGGCGAGGCCGCCATCTGCTCCTCCGCGACCTGCCGCAGAGCGGCTTCCGCCTCGGCGAGGGGCATGTCGGCGGCGATGATCTGAAGTCCCTTGTCCTGGAGGGCGGCGAGTTCCTCGATCATCTCCGCCGGGGCGCCGTTCGCCGCCGCGATTCGCCGGAGCTGCTGGCGCAGCAGGTCGCCGCCGGGCACCCCCGGTCCGGCCAGCAGCACGGCGTACGCGATCGTGCCCGGCTCGACCCGGTTGAGCGCCAGCGGAGCGACGACACCGCCCTCGGAGATGCCGATCAGGCCGACCCGTTCCGGGTCGATCCGGTCGTGACCGCGCAGGAAACGCACGCCGAAGAGAACGTCGTTCGCCCTGTCCCGGGCTGTCGACTGCCAGGCGCTGCCGGTTGAACCGCCGACGCCGCGGTCGTCGACCCGCAGCACGGCGATGCCGAGTCGGGTCAGGTGGTCCGCGAGCACGAGGAAAGGCTTGTGGCCGGCGAGTTCGAGATCGCGGTTCAGGGCGCCGCTGCCGCTGATCAGCAGCGCCGCCGGGACCTTGCCGTCGCCCGGCGGCAGGGTCAGCGTGCCGGCGATCTTCACGTCGCCGTTCGCGTACTCGACCTCCTCGGCATCGTAGGGGAAGGGCGGCTTCGGTTCCTGCGGACGCGACGGCGCCTCGACTTCGACCGCGTCGCGGCCGAGCCGGAAGGGAAGCCGGGCCGGGCCCTGGCTGAACTCGCCCGTGATCTCGCCGCCGGCCAGCGTGCCCTCGAAGGTCGGTTCGCCGGGGACGCCCTGGATCGTGAAGCGGACTGCACCGCCCTCGGCGTCCACGCTGACGTCCGACAGCGGCAGGCCGTCGGCGCCTTGGGCGGGGATGTCGATCGTCCCCGACCAGGTGCCGTCGGTCTCGGCCAGGTCCACCATGACGACGAGCGCCTGGCCAGGCGTCTCGATCGAACCTTCCCAGTGGCCCGCGGCGTCGACAGTCTGGGCCGCGAGCGGCGTCGCGATAGCCAGCACTGACGTGAGTGCGGCGGGCAGTGCCGTCTCTACGATCCGGCAGATTCGGGCTACGATCATGGGGCGCTCCTCCTTTGGGTGCTCGGAATCGTAGACGCGCTCGAAGCACTCCAGGTTGCAAGTCGCGTACGTCCTACTGCGACTCTTCGATCCGATACAGATGTGTGCCGGTGCGGACGAGGAAGGCCCCGTCCGAGACGGCGATGGAGGCGAGGGTCGAGCCGTCGAGTTCGTTGCGGGCCAGTTGCTCGAACTCCAGGCCGGGTTCGATGACCGTAGTGACCCCTTCCTCGTTCTGGAAGTAGATCCGGCCCCCTGCGAGGACTGGCGAAGCCGAGTGGTTGCCGCCGAGCCGGTGCTGCCAGTGGATGTCGCCGGTCGAGGCGTCGATGCAGGTGGCGATGCCGGTGTCCGTCACGGTGTACAGCTCGTCGCCCACCAGGATCGGCGACACGGTGAGCGGCGCACCGCGGCGGAGCCGCCACGCGACTTCCGAGTCCGTCACGTCCCCTTCGCCGGTCGGGCGGACCGCAAGCAGCACGGGTTCGTTGAAGCCGGTCGACAGGTAGACGAAGCCGTGGCCGTAGACCGGCCGGGAAACGTTGGAGAAGCCACCGGGATACTCGACACGCCAGATCTCGCGGCCGGTCGCCGGCTCGTGGGCGGAGGCGCGGAAGGCGCTGACGTTGACGATCTGGTCGGCTTCGCCAACCCGGATCGCGAGCGGCGTGGAGTATGCCTGCGAGATCGGCGAAGGACGCACGGACCGCCAGCGCTCCTCGCCGGTCCCGGCGTCCACGGCGACCAGGAAGGCGGTGTCGTAGCCGTCGATGCTGACGACGAGCAGTTCCTCGTGAAGGATCGGCGAGCCGCCGTTGCCGTGCTGCGACGTGTAGGGGAAGCGGGTTCGCCAGACAACCTCGCCGGCCGACTTGCCACCCGCGGCGACCGCCGCCGTCCCCTGGGCGCCGAAGTGGACGTAGACCCGTTCCGCCCCGGGATCAACGACCGCCGTCGGCGAAGCGAAGCTGTTCTTCTGGTTCAGGAGCGTCGTGTCGGAGATGGCGAACACCTCGACGTCCAGCGCGGTGGCGCCGCTGGCCACGTCGTACGCGAGCAGTCGCAGCGACGTACCGGCTTCGCGGTCGGTCACCGCGGTCGTGAGCCATGCCAGTCCGCCGGCGATAACGGGCGACGACCAGCCGCGGCCCGGGACCGGCACTTTCCAGGTGACGTTCTCCGTCTCGCTCCAGGTGAGCGGAACCGATGCGTCCGGCGCGTGCCCCTGCCCGGTCGGTCCCCGGAACTGCGGCCAGTCACCGGCGTAGGCGGCTGCAACCGCGGACAGGGCCAGTGCGGTACCGAGCGCCGTTCGCATGCTCAGCGGGGATCTTCCACGAGCGCCTTGCATTCCTTCCACCTGAAGCACGACGTGACATGGTCGTTCACCATGCCCACGGCCTGCATGAAGGCATAGCAGATCGTAGGACCGATGAAACGGAATCCGAGCTTCTTGAGCGCCTTGCTCATCGCCTCGGAGACCGGCGTCGCCGCGGGAATGTCCTCAAGCCGACTCCATTCGTTGACGACGGGCTCGCCGCCGGTGAAGTCCCACAGGAAGTCCGAGAACTGCACGCCCGATTCGCGGAGGTCCAGCCACGCGCGTGCATTCGAGATCGCCGCGTTCACCTTGAGGCGGTTGCGCACGATGCCGGGATCCTGCAGGAGCGACGCGACCTTCTTCTCGTCGTAGCGCGCGACGCGCTCCGGATCGAACTCGTCGAACGCGCGCCGGTACCCTTCACGCTTCCTGAGGATCGTGTACCAGCTCAGCCCGGCCTGGGCGCCCTCCAGCACCAGCATCTCGAAGAGCCGGCGGTCGTCGTGGAGCGGAACGCCCCACTCCTCGTCGTGGTAAGCGATGTAGAGCGGGTCGTCGTTGACCCAGCCGCAGCGTGTACGCCCCGACACTACGGGTAGTAACCGCGAATCGTTCGCGCCTTGGCGCCCCTCTCGTCGATCACGACTTCGACCCGGCGGAAGGCATCGGAGGGCGCCGTGCTCGAGGACTGGTAGGCCAGGAAGTACTTCGAGCGCAGTTCAAGGCCGATCTGGTCGTAGACGGCGGCAAGCTGGCTCGTGTTCTCGACGAAGAAAGCGCGGCCGCCGGTTTCCTGCGCCAACTGTTCCAGCACCTTCTTCGGGCTTTCCTTCGCCTTCTTGGGCAGCGCCAGGCCGATCGCGTAGATGGCGGCCTCCGAACGGCGGGCGTACTCCAGCGCGTCGTCGAGGTCGTAGCGGCTGTGTTCGTCGACGCCGTCCGAGAGCAGCAGCACGGCGCGCTGGCCGGGAAGTCCGTTCAGGTGGTACAGGGTGAAGATGAGGCTGTCGTAGAGCGCCGTGCCGCGCTCGGCGCGGAGCCCCATCAGGCCCTTGGCGAACTCAATCCGGTCGCGCGTGAAGGGCGACGCGAGGTGCGGCCGGTCGTTGAACGTGACGATGGAGAGTTCGTCACGCTCGGTGATCACCTGCTGGAAGAAGTCGGCGGCGGCCTTGACGGACTCGGCGAGGCGTTCCTCCATCGAGGCCGAGACATCGAGCAGGATGGTGCCCACGAGCGGCGTGTCGTCGACCCGTTCGAAGCGGAGGATCTCCTGGGGCACCCCGTCTTCCAGCACCTGGAAGGCGTCCTGGCCGAGGTCGAGCAGCGGCCGCCGGTCGCGGTCGTCGACCGTCGTGTAGAGCTCGACGAAGTCGACTTGGACTTCCTCGAGGGTGGCCGGTCCGTTGATGATCGCCGTGTCCTCGACGAAGGCCGCCGGGCCTTCGGCGTCGAGCAGCTTGCCCACGATCCGGATGATCGTGAGTTCCCTTCCGCCGGGCAGTTCGACCGGGACGGTGAAGGGTTCTTCGTAGAGCGTCGCCACCTGGTCGGCGTTGCGGAAGACCTGGAGCTCCTCCAGGCTGCGGCCCTCCGGGACGGTGACCTGCGCCCGCATGCGAAGGCTGTTGCTGTAGTCATGGCCTGGGATCGGTTCGATGATCCGGACGTCGAAGCGGTGAGGAGAACCGTTGATCAGGTAGGAGTCGCTGGCGATCTGGTTGCGTTCGACGTCGTAGGCGATCGCGCGCAGCATCTGGCTGCGGGGAAGTTCGCCCAGCCGCACGTCGACGCTGTACGGCGCCCGCCTGGTCGTGAACAGGTCCTTGTCGTCGAGCGTGAAGCGCACCCTGTCGACCGGGCCGGTGACCGCCGTGTCGAAGCGCAGGTAGCCGGAGACGAGTTCGCCACCCGGCGGGATGATCCGGATCGTCGGCTCGCCGGAGGCCAGAGAGCGGTTCGCCTCGGCGAAGATTGGCTCCAGGTCGGCCTCCGTCCAGCCCGCGGCGGCCTCGACTCTCGGCACCTCGAGCGGTTCGGCGTGGCGCCATACCGCGTCGCCGTTCAGGTCGTCGACGCGCAGGATCAGCTTGTACTCGCCGGGACGGAGATAGCGCTGGGCGACGAGGGGCATGGCCGGCTGCGTTTCGCCGGTCGCCTCGCCGCCTTCGACCGGGAACTCGAACCGGTAGCGGAAGCTCTCGAACAGCCGGTCGGCCCCGGTGTCCGCGTCCGCCCGCAGGACCTCCCCGATCAGCTCGAAGGCGTAGGAGCGGGCGCCGGCGAGGTCGGCGAGGGTTGCGCCTTCCGGCTCGACCTGAACCAGGGTCTGGACCACGGTCCTGCTTTCCTTGCGGCCCGGGAAGGAGACGTCGAGCGCTGCGGCCAGTTCCGGCGCGCCCAAGGGCAGGTCGGTCGAGTAGGACTCGAACGTGCGCAGCCACTCGTCGGACGGGGCTTCGATCGGTTCCAGCTTCTCGCCGATCATCCGCTCGTAGAAGAAGCCGAGCATGCCGCCCCAGTCGTTCAGGATCTGGATGATCCGAAGCGCGTACCCGAGCTCCTCCTCCTTGCAGCCGGCGCCGAGGTCCTCCCTGCGGAGACCGCCGATGCCGGCGCCCGGCAGGTCGAGCCGGCCGCCGGGCTGGAGAGCCGAGATGCTGAGTTCTTCGCTCGGGTACCACGCCCGCCAGGCGCCGACGCCGAGCCGCCGGTAGAAGATGACCGCGTACTGGTCCTGCCGGAGCCGCCGGGAGAAGATCGCGCCCATTACCTCGCTCAGGTCCTGGAAGCCGTAGAACCAGGCCTCGATGCTCGTCGCCGAGCGCCTGGGACAGATCTCCACGTGGACGCCGGGCGGCCCGTTCAGCAGGTAGTACCGCGCCCGCTCGTCGTCCGTGTTCTCGAACAACTGGCGGACCATGGACAGCCGCTCGCTCCAGTGCTCCCGGAACTCGTTCCGGGCCGTGTCGGGATAGGGGTCGCGGGCCTTCCAGAACTCGGCGATGAAGGCGTCCCGCTGGTACTCCTGGGACAGGCAGAGGAAGGACTGGATCTCCTCGTCGCTGAGCAGCAGGGCGACCTCTTCGGTCCATTGCCGGTGCTGGGGCGGCAGGTTCTCGACCGCGGGTTGGCGGCCGTCCTGGCAGGGCGGCCGCTTCTTCTTGGCGGCCGACGCCGTGCCGCCGGCGAGGAACAGTACCGCGGCTGCGATGAGGAAGGCTCGAATGAGGACGCGGCTGCGCACGGTGGGTCGCCCCGGGGCAGGGCGTCCTAGTCTATGCCTCCCTCAGGGCCGGTAGGTGAAGGCCTGCGGGCCGACCGGCACCGACTCCGCGACCAGGTTGGCCCAGCGGCAGAGGATCGGCCGCGTGTCGCGCGGGTCGATGATCTCCTCGATCTCGAAGTACTCGGCCGAGCGGAACGGCGAGCGGACGCGGTTCAGGCGCTCCTTGATCCGGGCCAGGTGAGCGTCGTAGTCCTCCGCTTCGGCGAGTTCCGCCTTGTAGGCGACCTCGATGCCGCCTTCGATCGGCAGCGAGCCCCAGTCGCCTGAGGGCCAGGCGTATCGGAAATGGTGGCTGCCCGGCTTGTGGTTGGCGCCTCCGGCCACGCCGAACGCCTTGCGGATCACGACGCAGCAGAAGGGCGTCGTGCATTGTCCCAGTGCCGCGAGGACCTGGGAGCCGAAGCGGATCGTGGCGGTGTGCTCGGACTCGCGGCCGATCAGGAAGCCCGGACAGTCCTCGAGGTGGAGCAGCGGCAGGTGGAAGGTCGATGCCAGGTCGATCAGCCGGGAGAGCTTGCGGCAGGAGTCGGCGTCCCAACCGCCGCCGTAGACGTTCACGTCCTCGGCGAAGATCGCGATCGGCCAGCCGTCCAGGCGCGCCAGACCGGTGATGATGGACCGCCCCCAGTCGCGGCCGATCTCGAAGAACGAACCGCGGTCCACGATCCGGCCGAGCAGCTCGCGCATCCGGTAGGTGCGCTTCGGGTCGCGCGGCACGAAGTCGAGCAGTTCCGGGTCGCGGCGCTCCGGGTCGTCGCCGCGCTCCGACTCGGGCAGCCGCGGCGGCAGTTGATCGACGTTGGTCGGCAGGTAGGAGAGGAACCGGCGGGCGCGGTCGAACGCCTCGGCCTCGGTGTCCACCGCGTCGTCGATCGCTCCGTTCGCGGTGTGGATGCGGGCGTGTCCGAGTTCTTCCTTGGGCACTGTGCCGCCGCCGGCCCATTCGACCAGTGCCGGGCCGGCGATCATCATCTGGGCCGTGTCGCGGACGATGACCGAGTAGTGGGCGGTGCACACCCGGGCGGCGCCGATCCCGGCGACGGAACCGAGCGCGAGGGACACGGATGGGGCGACCGCCAGGTGCCGCACGACGACTTCCCAGCTTCGAAGCTCCGGGATGTAGGTGCGCCCCGCCATCTCGATCGTCTTGACCGAGCCGCCGCCGCCCATGCCGTCGACCAGGCGCACATGGGGGAGCTTCATCTCGAGCGCCAGACCCTCCGACCGCGTCCGCTTGGCGGGGATCGAGGCATCGGCCGAACCGCCGCGCACCGTGAAGTCGTCGCCGGAGACGATGGCCGGACGGCCGTCGATCTCCCCGACACCGAAGACGAAGTTCGAAGGCCGGAAGGACACGAGTTCGCCGTCCTCCGTGTACTCCGCACGGCCGGCGATCTCGCCGATCTCGTGGAAGCTGCCGGCGTCGATCATCGCGTCGATGCGCTCGCGGACGGTCAGCTTGCCGAAGTGATGCTGACGTTCGACCTTGTCCGCGCCTCCCATTTCCCGCGCCAGTTCACGGCGACGCTTCAGTTCATCGATTTCGGAGCGCCAGCTCACGTCGTCCTCCTCACTCCGTCTCGCTCCGGCCTTCCATGCGTCGCAGCAGCGCACGGAGGTCGCGTTCCATCTGCGGCAGGCGGTTCAACACCGCCTCGATGCGCAACTGCCGGGACTTCGGCCGGGCCGGATCGCCGTACAGGACGGCGCCGGCGGGCACGTCGCGGTAGCTGATCGTGTTGCCGCCGAGCATCGCGCCGTCGCCGACCACCACACCGTCCGCGGCGCCGGCCCCTCCAGCCAGGACGACGCCGTCGCCGAGCCTGGCGCCGCCCGCCGTCTTGGCCAGGGGCAGGATCAGGCAGTGCTCGCCGACGATCGTGTTGTGGGCGATGTGGACCAGATCGCCGAGCTTGGAGCCATGGCCGATCACCGTCGCGTCGAGCGCCGCCCGGTCTATCGTGACCTGGGAGCCGATCTCGACGTCGTCGCCGATCGTCACGGTGCCGACCTGGGGGATCTTGACGTGGCGTCCTTCCCGCTGCAGGTAGCCGTAGCCGTCGCAGCCGATCACCGTGCCGCCGTGGACGACGACCCGGTCGCCGATCGTCACGTCCTCCATGACGGCGACGCCGGGAAACAGGACGCAGTCGCGGCCGACCTCGCTCCGTGGTCCGACGCAGGCGTTCGCGTGGAGCACGCTGCGGTCGCCGACGACGGCACGGTCGCGAACGGCGACCCCCGCGCCTATGGACACGTCGGCGCCGAGCGAGGCGCTTTCGGCAACGACGGCGGACGGATGAACGCCCGCGTCTTCCCGCCTGCGTTCCCGGTCGATGTGCCGAAGGACGACAACGAAGGCGGCGAAAGGATCGTCGACGACGATCTGGTGGGCAGCCAGGCGGGTCGTCACCGCCGGCACGACCAGCGCGCCGGCGCGGGTGTTCGTGGCCTTCAGCGTCCGTTCGTCCTTGGCGAAGGACAGTTGGTCCGGCCCGGCCTGTTCGAGAGAAGCGACCGACCGGCACAGGAACCCGCCGTCGCCGTGCAGTTCGGAACCGACGTCGGCGTCGGCGAGCAGGCCGCGCACCTCGTCGAGCGTCTTCTCCAGTCGTGGCATGAGGACGCCCGGACGAAGCTCCGGTTCAGGGATCGAGGCGATAGACGTGGCGCGCCGTGTCGCGGAAGAGCGCCGCCTTCTCATCGTCGGAGAAGTCGCCCACGATGCGCTGGAAGGAGTTCCAGAGCAGCGTGTAGGCGCCCCCCGCCCGGTCGACCGGAAAGTTCGACTCGAACATGCAGCGGTCGACTCCGAAGCGGTCGATGCAGTGGAGGTAGTAGGGGCGGTGGGCTTCCGCCGTCTCGACCGAGGACGGCGGCGCGTCCTGCTTGTGCCAGCCGAAGCCGCAGATCTTCATCGGCAGCCCGCCGAGCTTGACCACGACGTTCTCGCAGCGGGCGAGCTCGGTGATCGACTTGCGCCAGGCCGCCTCGACCTCGCGGCGGCGGTCGCGGTACGGCCCGATACCGAGAGGCCCGCCGACGTGGTCCAGGATGATCCGGGTGTCCGGGAAGGCATGGGCGAGGTCGGTCAGCTCGTCGATCTGCGGGTGGTAGAGCCAGGCGTCGAAGCTCAGGTCCAGGGGCCCGAGGCAGGCGAAGCCACGCCGGAAGTCGGAACGCAGCAGCATGCTCGGCGGCGGCTTGGAGTGGGAGACGCGGATGTCCGGGCTGGGGTCGTAGGCGGCGGAGTGGCGGATGCCGCGGAAGCGTCCGCCGGCGGCCTCGATGTGGGCTTCGAGAACCGCCTTTGCGCGGTCGCCCAGGAGCATGTTCGCGTGGCTGACGATGCCGGCGATCGAAGCGCCCGCGCCGTCGTTTCGTTTGGCGACTTCCAGCACGAACTCCGTCTCGCCGACGACCCGCATCTCTTCGGGGCCTTCCTCCCGGTAGCCGGAAGCGCATTCGACGAAGACGGTCGAGGTCACGTTGTGGCCGGCCCCGGTGTCGCCGTGGAGCTCCTCCAGCATGTACCGCGACTCCGGGTAGTCCCAGAGGTGGTGGTGGGGGTCGCAGATCTCCTGGTCCGGGTCGATCGGCTCTTCCTGGGTGCGGGCCAGCCAGGCGGCTTCCTGTTCGTTCATGCGTGTGACTCCTACATTCACGAAGACGGGAGGTGTTCGATGGGCCATCCAGCGGTGGCGGGTGTCAGGAGTTGTCCTTGCGGGTCCTGATCTCGCCGAAGACCTCGGCGTCCGTGGCGCCGGCCATTCCGAGCAGCGCACGGATGCCCGCGTCGTCGGGCCGCAGAAAGGGGTTGGTCCGCTTCTCGACTCCCAGGTTCGAGGGCACCGTGGGTTTGCCCTCCCGCCGGAGTTCCTCGATCTCGGCGACCCGCTCCATCAGCTCCTCGTTGTCGGGATCGACGGTGACGGCGAAGTGGGCGTTCGACAGCGTGTACTCGTGGCCGCAGTGGACGACCGCGTCGTCGGGCAGTGCGCGCAGCTTGGCCAGCGACTCCCACATCTGTTCCATCGTGCCCTCGAACACCCGCCCGCAGCCCAGGGCGAACAGGGTGTCGGCGCAGAAGAGCGCCCGATCGTCCTCGAACCAGTAGGTGATGTGCCCCGTGGTGTGGCCGGGCGTGTCGAACACCTGTGCCTCGGCCTCGCCAAGCTGAAAGTGATCGCCCTCGCGAACCAGGAGGTCGAGCCCCGGAATGCGGTGCTGGTCGGCGGCAGGACCGACCACCTGGCAGCCGTACGTCTCCTTCAGTGCGGGCACCGCGGCGATGTGGTCCATGTGGTGGTGCGTGATGACGATCCAGTCGATGCCGAAACCGCTGGCCGAAAGCGCTGCCTCGATCGGATCCGTCTCCGGCGGATCGACGACTGCCGTCTTGCCGCTCCCCGTGTCGTGGAGCACGTAGGAGTAGTTGTCGCTCAGGACGGGGATCGTCTGGATCTCGAGCACGGGATTCTCCGGCGGAGGGTTGGACGCATCAGGGTGCGTCGGAGGACTTCGGGAAGGCGGACGGGACTATATCCGCGGGAGCGCCGTCACTTCGAGCCCTTTGGGGCCGGAACGGGTCGGCTGGGTTCGGCGATCCGGCGCTTCATCCCCGTTCGAAGTGGATGCGCAGCCGGGTGCCGGTTGCCCGCGCAACCCTCTCCAGCGTCCGGATCGACGGCGGCACCCGGCCGCTCTCCATCCGCGCCACCGCCGATTGCGTCGTCTTCATCCGCGCCGCCAACTCCGCCTGGGTGAACCCCGCGCCCTTTCGCGCCTCGATCAGCGATTTCGCCACGGCGAACTCCGGTCCGAGCTCTTCATACGCCTTGCGGTAGTCCGGGTCCCGGTTCCACCGCTCGTGCAGTTCAGCGACTCTCGTCATTGCAGTGCCTCCCTTGCGCGCCGAAGCGCCAGTTCGATCTCGCGGCGCGGTGTCCGCCGGGTCTTCTTCACGAATGCGCGAACCACTACGACGCGCCGACCGCTGGCTGCGACATAGAGCGCCCGTGCGATCCCACCTCGGCCCGAGAGACGCAATTCCCAGAGCGGGCCGGTTACATGCCGGACGTGCGGCGCCCCCATCTGCTCCAGACCGACGGTGGAGATCAACTGGCATGTCCTCGTGAACCTGGCGCGCATGTCGGCTGGCAGCGAGTCCAACTCCTTGTCCACCGTGTCGTTCAGTGTCTCGACGCGCCAAGTCATGGGGATGGTATAGCACGTGTGCTATGGCGGAAGCGGTGTTGCATCCGTGCCGTGTTCGTGGCGTGGGGCCACCGCGCCGCGCCGTGGCCGGGGAGCGGGCTTGGTCAAGGCGTGAGGACTGCCGGTTGAGGGGAGTGTCCGCAGTCGGTCTTGCGGTTCAGGCCCGGGCGGCTCTTCTGTTCGTGATCGTCGGTTCCGCGGAGAGGCGCCGTCGCCAGTCGGCGATCTCCTCGGGCGAGACGTTGAGCACTAGAGCCGCGGCCTCGTCGATGAGCCGGCGGGCCTGGCAGCGCTCTGCGTCTCGGAGCGGCAGGAGTTCCATGTCGCATGTCCTCCGCCATGCTTCCGACAGTGCGAACCAGCCGTGGTTGTCGGGCTTCGGAATTGGGATGCGCTGAAGCTGGGCCAGAGACCAGCTCGGGTAGGTCAGCTTCTTCGTGCGATGGTTGAGCAGCACGAGCAACGTTGGCGTGGTGTTCCACCAGGCAGCGAGTGCCTGCGCTCTTTCTCTCTCGGGTATGGCCAAAGGGATCCAGCCCGACCCGGCGGAAGAGCGTGGCGTCCAGAGAGCGACTACGCGACTTGAGGTCGTGCTGTAACGCTGAGCAATCAAGAGGTGTTCCGCTTGTGCCCAATACCGCTCTGCAAGTGCTTCTTTTCGTGGTTTGGCGCGACGCCAGCCGTCCGGCCTTCCCTTGAGGGTCCGATGAAGGGTGCTATCGACCTTCCAAAAGACCTCGACCGCACCAGCAGTGTTCGGCTCGGACTCTTGGAAGGCGTCTCGGAATCTTCGGCCCGCTGGCCCGAAGTTGTGGCGCAGACCGACTTCCTCCAGCATCGGTGAGAGCACGATTTCGCGGGCCACTTCGGCAAGGCTGCCGTCGTACCACTGGCACGGTGTCCAGTCGCCGCTCGTGACCCGCTCTGCCGGCCACAGGTAGTTCTGCCCCCACATGGAAGGTCTGCCACTCGCGACGGCGTCGGCTGCGGCGAGGGCATCCTCCGGGGTTGCCGGCATCTTGCGGAGTGAGAAGAACCGGGTTGGCCTTGGTATTGCTCTCTCTCTCTCTCTCTCTCTCTCTCTCTCTCTCTCTCTCTCTCTCTCTCTCTTGGGCTGTCGTCGGCCGATCAAGAGGCACTCGTGGATGTTCACACTGTCGGAGAAGGTAAAGCCGTTCGGATGGTCATGGCTCGTGACGATGACTTCGATCTGGAACCTCGCCGCACGGAATCTGCGTTCGGCCAGACCGGAGGCATTGGTGCAGGCAGTTACGGGAAGGACCGTCGCAAGCACGCCCCGGTCCCGCCTTAGGAGGCGCTCCGCGATCGGTGTAAAGAACGTGCCGATGCTGTTCGCGTCGATCACGCTGACCAAGGCTCCGTCCCGCGCCTCGACTTCGTCGCGAATTGCCATCTCATGGCGCTGCATGCGCTTGACGGCTTCTCTGTCGAACTGACGGTGGCGCTTGTCGTTGCTGGTGAAGGGCGGGTTCATCAGCACGAGGTCGAGTTCCGAGAGCGGGAAGTCCGGGTCGTCGGCCCGATTCACATGCTCGGCTTGCACTCCGCTCAGGCTTCGCAGCGGTCGGCGCAGCGTCCGTAGCGGATCGTCCTCGTCGACAGTCGTCAAGATCTCCAAGGACCCCGAACGGACCTCGCCATCCTCCTGCGGCCCGTTTCGGAGCGTCAGCAGGTTCATCCGCCGATAGTCCACGGTCGGCGCGCCGAGCGTGAGGTTGCAGGCGGCCAGCTGTACGGCGTGGCGGTTGATGTCGAGGCCGCAGAGCGCGTCCTCGACCAGTCGCCGGTGCAGTAGCGCCACGTCGTCATCGCTGAGCCACTGCGCCTTGCGGACCCGGGCTTTGATCACATGAAGCGCGGCCATGAGGAGGGTGCCGGTGCCGCAGGCGGGGTCGATGACCCTGAGTTTCGCCACGGCTACCGGGTCGCTCCAGTCGACGAACCCTTCATTGAGCGCCAGTCGCGCCAGCATCAGGGCCGAGAGGTTCTTTGTGTAGAACGCGCCCTCGCTCTTCGCCGAGGGCAAAATGCGGTGGTACAGCGGCCCCGCGTGGTCGTAGCCGAGTTCGCTCAGCGAGTCGGCGACGCGGTTCGCGCACTCAACCAGGCTGAGCAGGGCGTTGGTGACGACGCGGCGTTGAGGCGGTGGGGCCACGCCGTTCTGAGCGTCTAGCACGTTGAGCACCGCCAAAGCCGGTTCGAACACCGGCGCGTAGTCGCGGTCGAGAATCTCCCGCCAGGCGTCCCGGAGGACACCGGCAGGGTCGCTGGCGCCGCCGATCCCGTTGAGCTTCGGCAGGGTTTCCATGCCGGGCAGGTCGGAGAGCCGTTTGTGGAGCAGACACGCGTTCGCAAGCAGCAGAGCGCCGATCACAGGAATCCGTTGGCGGTCTTGGGACGCCGCGAGGCCCAACGCCGCGGCGAGATTCTCGGCTAATTCGGCGTCGTCGAGCGTACGGCCCGCTGCCTTCACCACGCTCTCGATGTCTTGGGAGGTCCGGAGCCCGGGTTTGCCGAGGCCGGACGCGGCGACGACCTGCGCGAACAGACCGGGACTCACGTCCTCGATGTCCAGGATGACCTGTACGGCGCCCCCACCGTCGCCCTTGCCGCCACCGTTGATCTTCGTCCCATATGCCTGGACGAAGCGGAGGGGCTCCTCGGCGAGCCGGCCGTCGTGCGCCTGGAGCGCCCGCAGCACTTTACCGACGGACCGGTAGCCGGTCTCTCCTTCCGATAGGGCTCCGGCGATGTCGCCGCCGGGTTCGATTGGAATCGGCACCACGATGTAGCCGAAGCGCTTGCCCGTTTCTTCCGACTTTCGCATGACCCGTCCGACGGCCTGCACGACATCCACCTGGCTGTCTCGGGGCTCCATGAACACGATCGCGTCAAGTGCCGGAACATCGACTCCTTCGCCGAAGAGCTTCACGTTCGACAGCAGCCGCAGAGTGCCCTCATCCGTCGCGTGTCTGAGCCTTCGCAGAGCCTGGTTCCGCTCCAAGGCACTGTCGGATGCGTCGAGGTGCTGCGACTCGAGCGGCCGGGACGCCTCGGCCATCCGGTCGCGATGACGCAGACGCCTCGTCGTCATTCCTCGTACCAAGGGATGCTTCAATGCTGCGGCGAAGAACCTGGAGCGCCGGATCGAGTTCGCGAAGGCGATCGTCCTGAGCAGCGGCCCGGGCTTGTCGATCTCCTTCCCTTGGACGATGCCGTTGATCGCGAACGAAGTGCCCATGACGCGGGTCATGTCTTCTTCGCGAAGAATCATCGGCTTGCCGCCGCCTTCGTCCTGGCTCTCACTAAGGGAGACGAGGCTCTGGCGGATGCCGGGCGTCACCGCGTCCTCATGCACACCGAGCACGACGACCCTGTAGTCGGAGAGGATGTCTGCGTTCACCGCCTGCTTGAAGGTCAGGTTGTGGAGTTCCGGGCCGTAGACGTCGATGTCGTTCATGTCGATCGTCTGGATGCCCTTGGCCTTTAGCCGGTCACGCGAGGATTGCTTGTAGATCCGCGGGGTCGCTGTCATGTAGAGGCGCTTGCGGCTTTGCAGCCGATCTTCGTTGTGAACTCCTTGGAAGCCGCCTTCCTGCGAGATGCCGGAGGCTTGGCGGTCCACGCCGGTAGTGCGGTGAGCCTCGTCCATGATCGCCAGGTCGAAGGCGGGCGCACGATGGCCAGACTGGGCGGCAGTGATGTGCTCCAGAGACTGGTAGGTGCTGAAGATCACCCGCGTGAGTTCGGAATCGCCGCGGAGCACGCTCGCGATCTCTGCGGGGTCCGAAGTCACCGGGCACTCCAACTCGTAAACGCGGATGTCCTCGTTCTCGCCCCGGCCGCCAGCGGTTCGATCGGAGCAGACGACTCTGCATCTGAGCTGCCGGGTCGTGTGCCGCAGCCATTCGCGTCGGGCCTGCGACACCAGGGCGATGCTGGGGGCTAGAAACAGAACCCGTCCTCCGTCTGCGACGATTCGTTCAGCGATCCGAAGCGAGGTGAAGGTCTTGCCGGTGCCGCAGGGCATGATGAGCCGCCCGCGATCGTGATTCCCCAGGCCAACCACGACGCTCTTGATGGCCTCTTCCTGTAGGGGCAGGGGCTCTTGAACCGGACGCTCGGCGGCCTCGCTGGCAATCGGGTCGTCCAGGTGGCGTCGGAAGTCGATCTGACGGACAGCTGGCGTGAGACCGGCGATCTGCTCCTCGGCGGCAGTAGTCCAGCGGCAGGTAGCGGCAATCCAACGATGGCTGAACACCTCGCGCTGGGAGAAGGCTAGGAAGGAGTCGATATCCCCTTTGCCTACCGAGTCGCTCTCTTGGTAGCACTTGCTTTGAATCGCGGTCCAACTCTCGTCGTGATGCTGCGCCACGAGGTCGATGCCGAGGTCGCGGCCGTCGAGGCCAGTCAGAGTCTCCCGCTCGGGCCAGTCGCGCCAGCGGTGGATTCGGGAGACCTCGTACTCTGGGTTCTCTGTCAGGACACGGGCGAGGAGTTCCTCGAACCAACGGCCCTTCTCGTACTCGTCGCGCGACTCGCGGCGGATGCGGTCGAGCACTTGGCCGACAGTCGTCTCGCCGGGCTGCAGGTGAAGACGGATCTGTTCTTGGACCATGACGGATGCTCCGAGCTTGCTGTTGGCGAGTGCGCGGCACCCTACCCGACGTGCCGAACTACCCGTACATCCGGCGGCGGCCTCAAGTTTGTACGGTACAATTCGATCCGTCGTGAGCGAACACTTTCAGCCGGCTGGGCGGCGCGGGAGGCCGTCTCGTCCTGAACTGTACCGTCGCCTGCATGCGGATGTCGCTGACTTGCGGGGAAGGTTGGGCGGTCTGCCGACTCCCTTGGAGGCGGCCGATATCTGGCGCGGCATCTGGTATGAGGAGGCTCATCACTCCACCGCGATAGAGGGGAACACGCTGGTTCTCAAGCAGGTGGAGCGGTTACTCGCCGAGGGTCGGGCGGTCGGCAACAAGAAACTCCGCGAGTACTTGGAGGTACAGGGATACGGCGCGGCAGCCGAGTGGGTCTACCGGCAGGCCGTCAGTTTGCCCGGCGTAGGTCGGCCAGCTGCACTCCTTGCGCTGGCCGAAGTGCGCCGTGTTCACCACATGGCGATGGCGCCCGTCTGGGAGGTGGCGCCGCATCCCGATGCCTCTGGCCGCGAGGCGCCCGGCTCTTTCCGCGAGCATGAGATCCGGCCGTTTCCCGGTGGCATGGTGCCCGTCACGTGGCCTCTCGTGCCCGCCGAGGTCGAGACCTGGATCGGGCGTGTGAACCTGCTGGATCCGAAGCTCCCCGCGTTTCCGGAAGCCCTCGCGGAAACCCATTGCCGGTTCGAGCAGGTTCACCCATTTCTCGACGGCAACGGCCGCACGGGGAGGCTGCTCCTGAACCTGGTGCTTGTGCGGCTGGGGTATCCGCCGGCGATCGTCTACAAACGGGACCGCGCGAAGTACCTGGCGGCCCTCCGTCGCGCCGACGGCGGCGAGTTCGGGCCGTTGGGCGAGTTGCTGGCCCGGGCGATCCTGGACAACCTGTATCGAAACATCGTTCCTGCGGTGGCGGGCCCCGCGCGGCTCGTACCCCTCGCGGCGCTGGCTACGGCCGATCTTCGGGCATCGGCTCTTCGAGTCGCTGCCATTCGCGGGCGTCTGAGAGCAGTCCGTGACCCCGATGGCCGGTGGCGCAGCTCACGTCGGTGGGTAAATGAGTACAGGAAGATGCGCTATCGCAGGGAACCAGCCTAGGATCTTCGAACTGACGCCGCGGTTCGGCCGTTCAGGCGTGTTGCCGCGCGACCGCCTGGTTCAACTCGACGCCGAGGCCCGGGCCGTCAGGCACGGCGATCGAGCCGTTCTCGAAGCGTTCCGGCGGATCGACCAGGTCGCCGCGCCAGGCGGCTTCGCCCCACTGCATCTCGAGGATCTCGAAGTTCGGCAGACCGGCGCATAGCTGGGCCGAGGCGGCGGTGGCGACGGGGCCGCTCGGATTGTGGGGCGACACGGCGATGCCGTCGAGCTCCGCGACGGCGGCGATCTTGCGGGCTTCGAGGAGCCCTCCGCAGTGCTTGACGTCGGGCATGATCACGTCGACGGCCCGTTCCCGGCACAGGCGGGCGAAGCCTTCGATCCCGAACAGAAACTCGCCGCCGGCCATGCGTTGCTCGATGCCCCGTTCGATTGCCTTCGTCGCGGCGACGTGGGTGGGCGCGACCGGCTCTTCGTACCAGGCGAGGCTCTGGGGCTCGAGCCGCCGCGCGACATCCACTGCCAGCTCGACGTCGAAGAAGCTGTGGCAATCGATCAGGATGTCCACCTCCGGCCCGACCGCCTCGCGGATCGCCCGGACGCAGGCGACGCCGAGGTCCGTGGCCGCGGCCACCTCCGACGCGGGCGCGTCGAGCGCCGGGAAGCCGTCGAAGGGAGCGGCCTTGATCGCGGTGAAGCCATCCTCGACCGCCGCGCGGGCGTTGGCCGCGAAGCCCTCGGGCGTGCGTTGGCGGGTGGCTCGGTTGATGTTCGCGTAGGCCGGCAGGCTGTCGCGGAGGCTGCCGCCGGTCAACAGGTGAACGGGCGCGTCGACCGCCTTGCCGACCAGGTCCCAGAGCGCCTGCTCGATGGCGGAGAAGGCGGTCGCCTCGAGGATGCCGCCGGCGGCCGCCCGTTCGCGCCCGGCGGCGCGGTAGGCCTCGATGTCGAACGGCGAGCGGCCGCGGGCCGCCTCGAACGCCTCCTTGAGCTCCGGCAGTTCGCGCCGCCTGCCGACCGAACACTCACCGAGTCCCGACAGTCCGAGGTTCGTGCGCAGGTGCACGAACATCCAGACCGTCCGTTCGCTGACCCGAACGGAGGTGAACGCCATCTCCTCGATGCGCAGGAGCCGTTCCGCCGCTCCGGAGGGCTGGATGCCGAACACGGAGGAGGCGCCGGCGGGTATCGCTGCCGCGGCGCCGGCCGCGGCGACCATCTGCCGGCGCGTGAGCGGCTGCACGGTTGTCCGGCCCTTCTTCATGGACGCGGGCAACGCTAGCAGCGAGCCCGACCGGGCGCCGGACCGGCAGCAGCCCGCCGCCCGCGATCCGGAGGACCGGCCGCTCCTACCAGTTGTAGCTCAGCGACGCGACGACGTTCCGCCCGGGACTCGAGTAGAGCAGCAGCCGCGGATCGTTCGCCTGGCGGCCGCGCACGTGCCAGGACTCGAAGTACGCCTCGTCGGTGGCGTTCAGCAGGCCGACCCGCAGCTTCATGTCGGCGGGCAGGGCGAAGAAGGCGACGAGGTCGACGACTTCATGGCCTGCCGGAACATGCTCGCCCTCCGGAACCTTCTCCGGGTCGCGGTCATCGACGAAGCGGACCGAGCCGTCGAGGCCCCAGCGGGCGGAATCGGCCAGGTAGCGCAGGCCCAGCACGCCCTCGTTGGGCGCGATCGAAGCCAGCGGAACGTCCGTCTCGCCGGTCGTGTCGTGACCGTCGATGTGGGCGTAGGCCGCGCGTAGCAGCACGTTGTCGCCGAGGCGCGACTCGAGCCGGAATTCGACGCCGTCGATCTCGACTTCCGTCAGGTTCACGTTCTGGAACTCCACCACGTTGAGCTGCCGGTTGAAGCCGGCGGTCTGGAACTCGATGAAGTCCTCGTAGTGGTTGCGGAAGCCGTTCACGCTCCAGCTCGTGCCGCCGGCGCTCCACCGCAGGCCGAGCTCGAAGTTGTCGCTGATCTCCGGGTCGAGACCGGGATTGGCGATCGTCCGGTAGCCGCCGGCCAGGTTCGTGAATCCGGTGTTGATCGAGCTGTACGGCGGCGCCCGGAAGCCGGCCGCGTACTGGGCGGTCAATGTGGTCGTTCGGTGGAGTTCGAATGCCGCGCCGAGCTTGGGTGAGACCGCGTCCGCGTCCAGCTGGCGGCCGGCTGTCCGCCCGCGGCGATGTAAACATCGTCGCTCGCGTCGGCATCGACGACGAAGCTGTCGTAGCGGACCCCGGGGATCAGCGTGATCCGATTCCAGCGCAGCTCGGCCTGGGCGTAGGCGCCGCTCTCTTCCGTGTCGGTCTGCGGGAAGTACTTGCTCGGGAAGACGAGCTGGGTGGGTACGATCCTGCCGGAGAGATCGTGCTCGATCCGATCGCGCAGCATGTCGAACTCGTCGGCCAGGATGCTGCCGCCGAAGTAGAAGGCGCTGCTGAAGGAACCGCCGTTTCCTGATTCCGCGAGGCCGTTGATCTCGGCGCCGAAGGTCTTCTGTTCGAACCACAGATCACCGCTGCGGTTCGTTTCGAGCGGTGGGCCGAAGGTGGCGAACAGACGGTGTTCGGCGACGTTCTGCGCGGTGTCCACGTTCTGGGTGTTGATCCTCCAGCTCCACTGATCGATGGCTCCGCTGTTCGTGACCACCTGCTCCAGGGAAGCCCGGTTGCGGTCCTGGGTGTCGTTGGCCAGAACGTCGAAGTTCGTGATCGTGAACGGCCCGAAGCGCGTCGTGCCGAGGGCCGAAAGAACTTCCGTTTCCGCTTCGACCGAGTTCAACTCGAACGTGGCCCGCAGCGTGTTGCCGGTGGAGATGTCGTAGGCGGCCTTGCCCAGGGCCTGGAGGCGCTCCCGCTCCTGCGGATTCGGCAGATCCCGGTCGGCGCCGCGGCCGCCGGTCTCGCCGGCGTTGTCCAGTTCGTTGCCGTTGCTCGAGCTGACGAACAGCGAGGCCCGTCCCGCTTCGCCGCCGCCGGCGAGACTGAGATTCAGGTTCGAATCCTGGCTGCGGCCGTCGAAGCCGGCCTTCAGTCCGAAGTGGCGGCTGCCGTTGCCGAGGTAGTCGGACGGGTTCTTCGTGATCAGGGAGATCACGCCGCCGACCGCGTCGCTGCCGTAGAGCGCCGACCCGGCGCTGCGGACGATCTCGGCCGATTTCAGCGTGTCGATGTCGATCGCCTGCTGATGGACGTTGAAGGGGCCGAAGTCGAACTGCTCCGCGCCCGGTACGCCGTCGACCTGCGTCAGTACGCGATTTCCGCCGATGCCGCGGATGTTGAAACCGTTGAGGCCAAGCCGCGTGGTATCGCCCTCCACGTAGACGCCGGACTCGTACTTGACCAGGTCCGCGATGTCCTCGAGCAGTTGGTCTTCGATGTCGTCGTCCGTGACGATCGAGACGTGCCCGGGCGTGTCTCGCAGCGAGCCCGGAACATGGTCGGCCGTCACGGTGACTGCGTCGAGGAAGGTCGCGTCGCCGATTCCGGGCTCCCCGGCTTGCTGCCCTTCTCCGGCCGAAGGAGCAGCAGTTTCCTGGCTCAGGAGCGGTGTGGCGTTCGGCAGGATGCAGGCCAGGCCGAGAGCGACCATGGCGGAACGCCACGGGTCGGCGAGACGTTGACGCTTGGGGAATGAAACGGACATAGGATCGGCCTCCGAGCTTCTGGCGGTCTTGTGCCGCCGGTTGTTACGGGTGGGTGCCTCACCGCTTCGCTTCCACGGCTGTCGCGGTGGGGCGCCCTTGTTTCCATGGTCATGGCTCGCCGCGCACCGCGTGCAGCAGCTTTCCGGTCCTGAGTAGCAACGTGTCGCCGGCGGGGGCGACGCCGGTGACGTACTCGTCGACCTCGACACGGCTGCGGGCCAGCACCTCGCCGCCTTGGGCACCGGCGCTCAGGACGTCGGTCGCGCCCTTCTCGCCGAAGAAGAAGACCCGTTCGCCGGCTGCGATGGGAGTCACCCAGGCCGGTTGCGAGAGCCTGCGCTGCCAGTGCGACTTCCCGGTCGTCGGATCGATGCACTGGGCGACGCCGGCGGCATTGGCCCAGTAAACGCAGTCACCGGCCAGCACGGGGGAGGCGAAGTGAGCGGTCGATTCCGAGCGCCACACGATGTCGTCTTCGCCGAGTTCTCCTCGGGCGCCGCGCCGGACGGCGAAGTTGGCGGGCCGCTCCGAACCGGAGACGATGACGAGGTCCTCCGTGATCAGAGGCGACTGGGTGGTGTTCGACTTGACGTTGGGAATCCACCACAGCCGTTCTCCGGTCCTGGCGTCATAGCCCTCGACCGAGCCGTTCGAACTGACGACGATCTCGCGTCCATCGGGCGACAGGGTCGGCGTGGTCCAGGAAACGCCCGGCTCGCGATCGGCCTTCCAGCGCTCTTCGCCGGTGACGCGGTCGACGGCGAGCAGGTAGGAGTAGGTCTTGCGGGCGAGCAGGACGACGGCATGATCGCCGGCGAGGAGCACGGAGCCGCCAACGCCGTGGTTGCCGGCAAAGCTCCCGTGATCGGCGGAGAGGTTCCGGTGCCAGAGGCGGTTGCCGTCGTGATCCGTGGCGAACAGGTCGCCGGTGCCGAACAAGAGGGTGATCCTCTCCGCGTCGATGGCAGGGGTGGGAGCGGCGCGGGCCGTGTACTGGTTGAACGGCAGGCGCTCCGAGGCCGGCCAGCTTCGGCGCCAGAGTTCCTTGCCGTCGGCGACGCGGACGGCCGTGAGCCAGAGCGTGTCCTTGGCCTCCTCGGCGTCGGGGGTCACCGAGGTCACATAGGCCGTGCCGCGCCGGACGACCGGGCCGGAGTGGCCGAAGGCTGGCAGTTCGACGGTCCAGGCCGGCTCGGTCCAGGCCGTGGGCAGGCCGGAACCTTCCACCGTGCTGGCGCCGCCGTTGCGAAAGCCCGCCCAATCCGTCCCCGTGTCCGAGGGAGCTGTCGCGCCGGCGGAGGGTGAGCCTGAGCCGACGCCGAGAGCCGACAGGAGGTGGCGCTCGACGGAGTTCAGGTGGCCAGTCCGGTTCGCGCCGCCGATCGCAAACAGCGACTCGCCGTCGCTGACCAGGCGATGGAAGAAGCGCCGTTCGTCAAGATCGCCGGCGTGGGTCCACTCGTTCTCGCCGCTTCGGATGCTGTGTACGCGGCCGTCTGCCTGACTGACCAGCAGGGCGTCGTGGACCGTCACGGCATCCGCCCCGAAACCGTTCAGACTGCCGGACTCGGGCAGTTCCGGGCCGGACGTCCAGGTGTCGGCGGCAGGATCGTAGATGTCGACGCGTCTCGTCGAGTCGCCGTTGTCGTCGAGCCCGCCCAGCACCCATAGTTTGCCGTCGAATCCGACCGCGGCGTTCGCGCGGACGCCGATCGGCATCTCCGTGAGCACCTGCCACTCGCCGATGGAATCTCCGTCGAGCGTCGTGAGGTCGAGTGCGTACACCGACCGTTCCCAGAGGGGGTCTTCCACGGAGCCTCGCAGTTCCCAACCGCCGGCGACGACGAGGAGATCGTTGACGACGGCCAGATCGTGCGAGGACCGGCCGGCCGGAAGGGCCATGAACCGCTGCCAGCGGTTCTCCGCGGGCAGGAAGCGGGTTGCGCTTCTGACGGAGTAGAGCTCGCCGGGCTCCCGCCTGGGATTGTTCGCGCGCATACCGCCGACCCGGTAGAGGGCGCCTTCGTGCTCGATCAGGGCCGTGCCCTGAAGCGGCGGACCGGGCGGCAGGGCCAGCCATGCGGACAGGGGTCCACCGGGACCTGGCTCGAGCGGATAGCGCAGGAAGAGCTGGCTCAGGTTCTCGAACGAATGAACATGCTGCGTGCCGATGTGGCCGCCGTAGACGTAGAGCGAGCGGTCCATGGCCGCGGCCCCGAAACTCGAGATGGCGAGGGGAAGGTCGGGGATCACTGCTTGTCCGGGTGGCGAGGGGTCCACTTCCTCGGCAACAGCGGCTTGCGCAGCGACTGTTCCCAGAACGACAGCGGCCGCGGCGCCGGAGCGGCGAAGAGTGCCGCTGGGGAGCTTGATTTGGAGCATGGGCGTAAACTGAACCAAAGTGGTTCTCTTTGTCAAGTACCAATCTGGTCCCTTTTACGGCTCAGGTGACTCCGACGCTCAGTGGACGGTTTGGGATCAGCCGCAGTCGAGGCTGTTCGAGCGCACGTATGCGATCACTTTCCAGATCGTGTCCTCGGGGATCTTCCCGTCGAAGGGGAGCATCTCCGTGTTGGGCACGCCCTGCGCGATCACGCGGTAGAGGTCTGCGTCCGTGCTGCCGTGGTCCCAATCGCAGTCGAAGAGGTTCGGCGCGTCCTTGGTCACCCCGGGCGTGGTGGAGTGGCAGTAGCCCGTACAGACGGCCCGGAACATCCTCCGGCCGGCGGTGATCGCGTCGGGGTCGTCGAGGTAGGCGGCCACGGGTGAGAGAGCCGCGGCCGTTTCGGCGGCGGAAAGGATGTCGGCCGCGACCGGCTCAGCCACTGCGGCCGAGGGTTCTGGCGCCACCGTCGTGGAGGCTTCGTCGCCGGCTGGTGCACCGGGCTGATCCGGCGCCGGCCCGCCGCCGGTGGCGCAGGTCGCCAGAAGCATCGACAGGGGCAATGCGATCAGCGAAATGGAGGAAGTCCGCCGTGGTCTCAGTTCGTTGGTCATGGACAAGGCGTTGCTCCTAGGGCCCGCCGATGCCCAGCGCCCGGATCGCTTCCGGCGAGGACACGGTGGGGAAGGGTTCAAGTCGAAAGATGCCATAGCGCGTGGCCAGCCGCGCCAGCGTGCCGTCGCGACGCAGATCCTGGAGTGTCCGCGCAAGTTCGTCACCAAGGCCGTCGCCCGCGCGGACGGCGGCGTGTTCGTTGAAGCGCAGGCCGGCCGGCGGCTCGAAGTCCCTCACCGGATCCTTGCCCAGGCTGGCCAGGGCCGGGCCGAAGATCAGCGCCGCGGCGGCCTGACCGTCGTCCACGGCGGCCACGACTTCGGCGGCGCTCGGCTGTGAGGTCCAGTCCAGGCCCGCCGCCTGGGCGGCAAAATGGGCCAGCGACTGGAGGCGCACCGCCGCTTTGCGGCCCGCCACCGCAGCCGGCAGGCCAGCCCAGTCGAGACTCTCCGCGGACGGCATGTAGATCTCGAACGCGGCAGCGTAGTAGGGCGGACTGAGATCGATCGCTCCGTCCAGGCGTCCGAGCGCGAGCTGGCCCGGCACCGAAGGCACGACGTCACACCCGCGCTCCAGGAGCGTGTCGAAGGGAAGATCCGTGTCGTCGATCTCGGAATAGGGCGGAGCCTTCGGGCGCCAGACAGGAACGAAGTCGCGACCGAGGCGCTCCGCGGCTTCACGGAACAGATCGTGGTCAAAGCCGCTACCTTCCACGCGGTGGGCGCGCGGCAGGTCGTCCTCGACCATGCAGACCCGCAACTCCTCGGCCCGGGAAGAGACGGCCGAAAGCAGCAGGGCCAGCGCAAGGGCGACCGGCGCGCGCCGCCTCGCTGCCGGCACGGCCGACATCACTGATCGAGAGCGAAGACGAGCAGTACGCTGCCCTCTGGCAGCGAGGGAGCCGTCCCGACCGTCGTCTGAACGATGCCGCCGCCCCCGGAGCCGACGGCGAGATAGGTCCTGCCTTCGTACTGGTAAGCGATCGGGTGACTACGGATGCCGGAGCCGGTCTGGTAGCGCCAGACTTCCTCACCGGTTTCGGCGTCGAACCCCAGGAGATGGCCGGAGGCGTTGCCGGTGACGACGAGGCCGCCGGCGGTGCTGAGCACGCCCGCGAGCATGGGCACTGGATCCCGGTAGCTCCACTTCGTTTCGCCCGTGCTGACGTCGATTGCCGACAGGTGCCCGTAGGACTTGCCCTCGACCGTGTCGCTCGGAATGGGCTCGCCACCAAAGAAGGGGATGCCCTCTACGAAGACCACGACTCCCTTGCGGAACATCATGCAGCTCTCGATCGTCGGCACGTAGGCGAGACCTGTCTCCGGACTGTAGGCGCCGGCGTAGGCGGCGTTGTTGCCGCCGGCGAGGCCGGGGCAGACGCGCTGGGTCGGTTCGTCGGCTGGCTTCATCACCGGGTCGACCACCGGCCGGCCGTTCTCGTCCAGGGTCGCCCAGTTCAGTTGATGGACGTACTGGTTGGCGTGCAGGAAGCCGCCGTCGCGGCGGTCCAACACGTAGAAGTAGCCGTTCCGGTTCGCCTGGACGAGGGCGGGAATGGTCTGCTCGTTGACCTGGACGTCGACCAGCCACACCTCGGAATTCCCGTCGTAGTCCCAGACGTCGTGGGGTGTGAATTGGAAGTACCACTTGCGCTCGCCGGTCCTGATGTCGACGGCCAGCACGCTGTCGCTGTACAGGTTGTCGCCGAGACGGGTGTCGCCGTTCCAGTCGGGCGAGGGGTTGCCGGTGGTCCAGAACAGTGTCTGGGTCGCCGGGTCGTAGCTGCCAGTGGCCCAGGTGGCGGCGCCGCCGGTCTTGTACGACTCACCCGCCCATGTCTCGACGCCGGGCTCGCCCGCCTCCGGCACCGTGTAGTGGCGCCAGAGCAGTTCGCCGGTTTCCAGGTCGTAGCCGTCGAAGAAGCCGCGCACGCCGTACTCGCCGCCGCCGATGCCGATCACGACAACGCCCTCGGCGATGAGCGGAGCCGAGGTGATCGAGAAGCCCTTGGCGTAGGGGATCACTTCGGTGTCCCAGGCGAGTTCGCCGGTCTTGCGATCGAAGGCGAGCAGGCGGGCGTCCAGGGTGCCCATGACGACGAGATCGCCCCCGATGCCGACTCCGCGGTTCACCGGGCCGCAGCAGATGCGCAGGTCGGAGGGGTTCTGGTGGTCGTAACGCCAGAGCAGCGTGCCGTCGGCGGCATCGTAGGCGAGCAGCCGGTTCATCGAGGACGTCAGGTAGAGCACGCCGTCGTAGACGACGGGTGAGGACTCGAGCTGACTCGAGACGCCGGTCTGGGCGACCCAGGCGACGCGGAGGTCGGAGACGCTCTCGGGCGTCAGTTCGGCGATCGGTGAGTGGCGCCAGCTCGCGTAGTTGCCGCCGTAGTGGAGCCAGGACTCGCGGGTCGGCGCCGCTTCGAGAAGCGCCTGGTCGACCGGTCCCGCACCGTCGCCCATCTCGGTCGCCGCCGGCCAGTGGTTCTGGGGCGCGGCCGCGACGCCTTCTTCCTGGGCTGCGAGGGGAAGAGACAGAAGCAGAAGGGCGAGAACACCGGTCGTGGTTTGGACAGCCCACTTCCTGGCGGCGTGACGGGTGGCTGGCATGGACAATCTCCTGAGACGTTCAGGTGTCGCGAAGAGTCTCTGACGAGGCCGTTCGTGCGGGCGGCGAATGATACCGTGCGGCCCGTTTCCCCGCGCACCCTGTGAGGAGAAGGTCGAGATGACGGACGACGACAGCGGCACGCAGTCACTCTACGGACGGCTCGACCCGGAGCAGGTCGGCGCCTTCGCGCTGAAGGTGTGGCTGTTCAAGCAGGGCGAACTCGTCTCCCTGATGATCCACCTCGGCGATCGATTGGGGCTCTACCGGACCCTGCAAGGCCTCGGTCCCGTGAGCTCGGTGGAGCTGGCCGAAGCCAGCGGGCTGAAGGAACGCTGGTTGCGCGAGTGGTTGCATGGCCAGGCGGCCGCCGGACTGCTCGAGTACCACGGCGCCGAGAACGGCGGCGAGCCGCGCTTCGAGCTCGACGGCGTCGCCGCCGCGGTGCTCGCGGACGAGGAGAACTCCGTGGCCTTCGCCGCCGGCGCGTTCGGCTATCCGCCCGAGCACGATGTGATCGACGGTACGGCGGAGGCGTTCAGCACCGGAATCGGCCTGTCCTACCAGCAGCTCGGGTGCTGCGCCGCCCATCGCACCGAGCGGATGCTGGGCCCCTGGACCCGGCAGGCCCTGGTGCCGCGGATCATTCCGGCGCTCGACGGCGTCGAGGAGCGGCTGCGGGCAGGCATCGACGTCATCGACGTCGGCTGCGGCGGCGGCGTGGCGCTTGTGTCCCTCGCTCAGGCCTTTCCGGCCTCGCGCTTCGTGGGCTACGACCCGTCCGCTCACGCGATCGACATCGCTCGGGAGCGCACCCGGGAAGCGGGCGTCACGAACGTCGACTGGAAGATCGCCCGCGGCGAGGATCTGCCCCGGGAGCCGAGTTTCGACCTGGTCGTGACCTTCGACTGCGTTCACGACATGACGCGGCCGGATCTCGTGATCGCGGCCATCCGCGGCGCCATCCGGGACGACGGCACCTGGCTGATCAAGGACATCCGCAGCAGCCCGCGGTTCGAGGACAACATGCGCAATCCGGTGCTGGCGCTGCTCTACGGCTTCTCCGTCTCGGCCTGCATGTCGTCCGCCCTGTCCGAGCCGGACGGCATGGGCCTGGGAACGCTGGGCTTCAACCCGGTCGTGGCGGAGCGGATGGTGCGGGACGCCGGCTTCACGCGCTTCCGGATGCACGACTTCGACGACCCGGCCAATCTGTACTACGAAGTTCGACCCTGACGGAGCGTGGCGCACTGGGTGCGCCGGCGTCCCCGCCGGCCTTCCGGAAGAACACGCCGCGTAGCGGCGATCACTTGCCGACTCAGTCCCAGCGCAGGTCGACGCGGTCGATCGCCAGGCCGTTCGGCGGCACGGCATTGCCGGGCGGGACCTCGAGAACGAGTGGAGCGTCCGCCGGCCACGGGGCCGGCGCGAGCGTGCGGGTCTGCCAGCCGTCGTCGCTTCCTTCAGCGAGGGTCAGGCGGCCGAGTTCCTGACCGCCGGCGCGGGCGATCAGGGTGAGGGGCGCCGGGCGGTTCCGGATCGCACGGAGCGTGATGGCCAGTTCCACCCGGTTGCCGCCGGGGATCACCGTCGACTCGGCCCGGCTGCCTTCCGGAAGCACCCACGCCTCCGGATAGCGCGTACGGTCCATCGTCCAGCGCTCCGGCTCCTGGTTGCCGCCGGTTCGATGAACGGCCGCGCTCTCGACCTCCAGGCGCCGCGTAGGCAACGAGTCCGCGAGCACCGGCAGGGCGGCCAGGAGCAGGAGCGGCATGCCGGCGCACGCCGCCGCCACGGTTCTCCGGCGCACGCGCGCCGCGAGAATGGCCAGAGCGACCGCGAGCGCCGGCAGGATCCACGTGGCCGTCCGGGCCCGCGTGGCCGACGGCAGCAGGCGGCCCAGGTCGAGACCGGTCCGGGCTTCCAGGTGATGAAGGAAGTGGTGGCGACCGTCGGCGAGATTGTAGGTCCATCCCGGTTCCACAACGAACAGGACGGTCAGGGCGCCCGACAGCAGCGCCAGTGCCAGGGCGAGGGCGACGATGCCGGCCGCGGGCGAGCGGGCCGCTGAACCCGTGGCGCCCTCGCGCCCCGTGGCGGACCCTCGCTCGAAGAGGGGAACCAGGAGAACGGCAAGGAAGGGAAGGACGACGAGGCCATAGCGGAACGGCGGCGACCAGCCGCCATACCACTCGCGGCGCGAGGCGACCAGGAGCAGCGTGGGCACGGCAATCAACGCGACCTCGAACAGGAGCCGCCGGTTGCGCCTGAAGGTGGCTACCGCGCCGGGGAACAGGAGCAGCCAGATCGGCGCGCAGGCGACCAGGCCGTAGGCGAGGTCGAAGAACAGCCCGTTCATCCCGAGCGCGAGCTGGGAGACCGGCTGCCGGTAGACCTCCAGCTCTCCCCACGAGTGCATGCCGAGCACGGTGCCGAACACGGCGCGGTTCGACCACAGCACCAGGAGGGCGGACGGTACGCCGACGGCCGCCAGGACGAGGAGACCGCGGCGTCGCCGGGCCGGGGCGAGGCGCAGCACGAAGATCAGCGCGAGCGCGGCGCTGACCAGGGCGAGCCGGAGCTTGATCGCGGGAAGCACCGCCAGGGACAGTGCGAGGAGCGCCCAGGCGCTCCATTCCGCCCGTCCCGTCTCAGCCGTCGGATTCTCGTCGCCGGCGGTGAGACGGTCGATCCATCGGAACGCGGCCACCGCGAGGGCGACGGCGGCTACTTCGGCCCAGATCTGCTGGCTGTAGATCAGGAACGGCGCGGCGAAGCTGAAGATGGCATAGGCAGCCAGGCGCGCCCGGGCGTCCGGGCTGAACGCCGTCAGATCGAGCAGCAGCCAGGCGGCCAGTGCGGCCAGTGCGGCGATCACGACCATGGCCCCCGCCCGGCCGCCAAGGCGGTACGCAGGGGCCATCACCGCCTGCAGGACGGCGCCGTGGCGCGAGCGGATCGTCCCGTCGCTCGTCTGGGGGTCTCCGGGCTGCGGCTCGATCGCGCGCGGCATGAACGCGAGCGAGTCCTGATCCCGGTAGTTGTTCGCGAGGTCGAGGTCGAAGTCGTAGGCGATGCTGTGGGTGGTGAGGAGGAACCAGGGCTCGTCGCCGTCGGGAGCGCGCTCGTGGATCGACCAGGGGATCAGGGCCAGGTAGAAGCCGAAGGGAAGCAGCAGGAAGACGAGCGGAGGCCGGCGGTCGCCGTCCGCGCGCTTGAGCAGAGGCTCCAGGGCCAGAACGCGGCTGACGACGTAGAGCAGACCGGCGGCCACCGCTCCCGCCATCGCAGCGGGTTGCCAGGCGGCTATGCCCAGAATCGGCGCGGCGAGGGCGATCGCGGCGAGAACGAGGGCGGCACCCAGCGCCCAGGCATCGATTCCGCAGCGGATCATCCTCGCCGCATTCTAGGAGCTTGAGCCCGCGTCGCCCTGCCTACCTGGTCCCGTTGAGCGCTTCCAGCACCCTGGGCGGCGTCATCGGCAGTTCCGTCGGTCGCGCGCCGCAGGCATCCGCGATGGCGTTGGCGATGGCGGCCGCGGTGGGGACGACCGGCGGCTCCCCGACGCCGCGGGCGCCGAAGGGGCCGTGGTCCGAGGGCACCTCGACCAGCACGGTTTCGAGTGCGGCGGGACCTTGGGCGAAGTCCGGCAGGGCGTAGTCGTTCAGGGTGGCCGTCAGGAGCTGACCGTCCTCGCTGTAGGCCATTCCCTCGTAGAGCGCCCAGCCGATGCCCTGGAGGGCGCCTCCCATCATCTGGCCCTCGACCGCGGCCGGATTGATCGCCCGGCCGCAGTCCTGGATGACGACGACCCGGTCGACCTCGACCTGTCCGGTCTCCCGGTCGACGCTCACCTCCGCGAGCTGGGCGCAGAAGCCCGGCGCCTGGCTGGTCTGGGCGTGCCGCCCGTGGCCGAAGACCGGCGCCTGCCGCCCGCCGAAGCGCATCGTGCGCTGGGCGATCTTGCGAAGTGGAATCGCCTTGTCGGGCGAGCCCTTGACCTGAACGGCGCCGTCGACGATTTCGAGATCCTCGGGGTCCGCCTCGAACGTCTGGGCCGCGAGCTCAAGCGTCTGGCGGCGTGCCTCCTGGGCCGCCTGAATGACGGGCGGGCCGACCGTGTAGATCGTCTTGCTGCCGCCCGAGGCTCCGGCGTACGGTCCCGACGACGTGTCGCCCGTCGAGACGGTCACCTTGTCCGGGTCGACTCCGAATGCCTCGGCCGCCATGAGGGCCATGCTCGTGTTCGTGCCGTTGATGTCGGCCGTGCTGATGTGGACCTTGAGCGTGCCGTCCGTCTGCAGCGCGCAGGCGGCGGAAGCCGGCTCCGTGCCGCCGGGCCAGGCGCCGAGCGCGATGCCGACGCCGCGGCCTTCGGCGCGTGCCTGCTCGCGGTTCTGCCAGGCCGGGTGATCGCGAAGAGCCTCCAGGACCTGCCGCTGACCCATCCCTGCCCAGGGCATTCCGGAGGCCATCGGGGCACCTTTCTCCGAGGCGTTCTTCAGCCGGAACTCGACCGGGTCGAGGTCGAGTTCGCGGGCGAGCTGGTCGAGGACGGTCTCGACGACGAACGCCGCCTGGGGAGCGAGTGGCGCGCGGTAGGCGCCGACCGACGGCTTGTTCGTCGTGACCTCGAAGCCGCCCACCGCCTGGTTCGGGGTCTGGTAGGAGCTTCCCAGCAGAGTTCCGGCAAGGGCGGTCATCGACGACGGGAAACAGCCGCAGTCGATCGCCAGGTCGGCCTCGAGCGCGCACAGTTCGCCACTGCGCTTCGCTCCGGCCCGGATCGTGATCCGGGTCGAAGGGGCGGGCGTCGCCGCCAGCATCTCCTCGGTGCGGGTCATCACGAGGCGGACGGGTCGCTGGTGCTTTACGGCGGCAAGCGCGAGCAGGGGCTCGTACAGCACGAACTTGGCGCCGAAGCCGCCGCCGACCGGAGTGCCGATGACCTTGACCTGGTCCTGCGCCAGGCCGACCATGCCGGCGACGGCGTCCCGGACGAAGAAGGGCGCCTGGGTCGAGCAGTAGACGGTCATCCCGGTCCCCATGGGGTCGGGGTCGATCAGGGAGGCGTGGGGCTCGATGTAGGACTGGTGAACGGACGCCGTGCGAAACACCCGTTCCACGACCGCGTCCGCTTCGGCGAGTCCGGCGGCGAGGTCTCCGCGCTCGAAGCGCATCGCGTTCGTCACGTTTGGCGACGAGGACGCAGCGTCGTCCTCCTCCGACACGTCGCCCGCCCCGTGCGCGGCTGCCTCCTCGGACTGACCGGGAAGGCCGTCGGGCCAGACGGCGGGGGCATCGACCGCCTCCGCCTGCTCGATCGTCACGACGGCCTCGAGCGGGTCGTAGTCGACGAGGACAGCTTCGGCGGCGTCGGCTGCCGCCGCCTCGTTCTCGGCGAGAACGAGGGCAACCGGGTGGCCGACGAAGATCGCCCGCTCGCGCGCCAGCAGCAGCGTGGGGCGGTTCCGGGCCGGCAGTTCCGGCAGGTCGGCGGCGGTGATGACCGCGACGACTCCGGGCGCCGCCGCCGCGGCGGTCGTGTCGACGTTCAGCACCTCCGCGTGAGCATGAGGGCTGGTGACCAGACGGGCGTGGAGGAGCCCGGGCCGGTCGAGGTCGCCGCAGTAGCGGAGCGAGCCCCTGACCTTGGGGTCGCCCTCGAGGAGCTTGGTGGGGGTGCCGATCGCTGTCATCTGCTGTCTCCGCCGGGTGGGAACGTGAGTCGGGGACCAGTTTCAGGTGAGCGATTGTTACGGAACCGCGCCGTCAGGGGAAGGGGGCGGCGCCGAAAAGAGGAGAGCCCCGAGGGGCTGATGCTCCTCGGGGCTCGGGTGACGCTCCTGGACCGCGCTTCTGCGCGGCTCGGCTGAGCGTTTCTTGGCCGATGAAAGTTGGCGTGGGATTGCTTCCCGGAGGAGATGTCCTACGCCTGGTAGGGGTTTCCTAGGGAGCCGCCACCTCCATCAAGCCGCATCTGCAGTACTCCACTAGACCACCTCCTTTCCGGGCTAATCCACTAGTCGGCGGGTCCCACCCCGCCCAGCCACGGGATCGCCCCGACTGACCCCGGGACCGCCGCCGCGCCTCGTGACGCAAGCGGAACGTCTTGTGACCGGATAGTTATGGATTCGCCCGGTCCTTGTCAAACCTTCGTGTTCTCAGAGGTTTAGCGACCGGACGAGCTGGTGTGGCCGGGCGTGTCAGGAACCCGTCTCGACAGGCGGCGACTCGCTGCCCGCCGCCGCGGTCTGGGGCCGGCGGGGCCGCCTCCGCCGTCGCCTTCGCCGCTTGGTCGGACGTGGCGCGCCGTTGCCGCCCGTCGCGGCTGACTCGCCGCCCTTGCCGTTGCCCCCCGCCGCCGCGTCCGCCGACGGAGTGTCGATGCCGGGTACCTTGATGGCTTCCGTCCCCGCCGTCTTCTTCGCCCTGGCGGCGGGCCTCTTCGTGCTCTTCTTCGCCCTGGCGGGCGTCTTTCTGCCCCTCTTCGCCTGCTGGGCGCCGTCCTGTCTGGCGGCGTCGTCCTCCGCGGGCGCTTCCTCTTTTGTCTTCGCCTTGCGGGCGGTTGCGGACCGTCGCCTCCGTCCGCCCCGGCGCCGGCGCCGCTTCGGTGCGCTCTCGACCGGGCTGTCATCTGCGTCGGTCTCGGGTTCGGCCGTCTCGTCGTCGGTGTCTCCAATCGAGGGCGTGGCCAGCATTTCCTGCTCGAGCCTCTTCTCCCTTGCCTCCTCCTTCTCCCTCTTCTTCACGTCGGCCAGGTCGCGCGCGATCCAACTGATATCCGGCTCCCGGCCCTCCAGATGCGGCCGCCCCGAGATCTCGATCTCGAGATCGAACTCCGTCGCCAGGTTGACGAGCGCGTGACGATGACGGTTCTGGACGAAGTCGGCCAGCTCGGGTTGCAGGGCGATCTGCACGCCGCGCATGTAGCCGCCGGCGCCATGGGACTCGATGTTGCGCAGCAGGCGCAGGGCGACGAGATCCGGACTGGCGACGCGGCCGGTGCCGGCACAGTTCGGGCAGTCGCCGTGCGTGCGCAACTGAAGCGCCTGGTGGATTCGCTGGCGGTTGATCTCGAGCAGTCCGTTGGCGCTGATCCGGCCGACGCTGAAGCGCGCCTTGTCGGCCTTCATCGCGTCCTTCATCGCCTTCTCGACCTTGCGCCGGTTGCGCGGGCTGCGCATGTCGATGAAATCGACGACGATCAGGCCGCCGATGTCGCGCAGCCGCAGTTGCCGGCCGACCTCCGCCGCGGCCTCGACGTTCGTGCTGACCGCGGTCTCTTCCTGACTCGACCCCTTCTTGGAGCGTCCCGAGTTGACGTCGATGGCCGTCAGGGCTTCGGTCGGGTCGATCACGATCGAGCCGCCCGAGGGCAGATCGGCGCGCCGTTCGAAGATGTTCTCGATCTGCGGTTCCAGGTCGTAGACCGAGAACAGCGGCCGGCGGCCGGTGTAGCGGTTGAGGGAGGTCTTGCTGCGCGGCATGAAGGCGCGCATGTACTGCTCGGCTCGCCCATGGGCGGTGTCCTCGTCCACCCAGACTTCCTGGATCGAGCTGTCCAGGTAGTCCCGCAGGCCCTGAAGCACGATGTCCTGGTCGCTGTAGAGCAGCTTCGTACCCTTCGAGTCGCGGGCATCGCGGGAGATGCGCTTCCACAGCCGGAGCAACGCGTTCATGTCGCGGCTGAGCGCCGTCTTGGTCTGGCCGAGGGCGTTGGTGCGTACGATCACGCCGCCGCCGTCCGGGACGGGCAGCGCCTCCGCCATGGCCTTGAGCTTGAGCCGGACCTCCTCCGTGTCGACCTTGCGGGAGACGCCGCAGGTCTTGTCGAAGGGTGTGAGAACCAGGTAGCGGCCGGCCAGACTCAGGTTTGTCGTCAGCGCGGCGCCCTTGTTGCCCTCGGGCTCCCGGGTGATCTGCACGACGATCGGGCGGCCGCGGACGAGCACGTCCTCGATCTTCGGTCGTTTCGACTTGGGAACCGCCTGGTAATAGGCGTCCGGCACCACGTCCTGGATGGCGAGAAAGCCGTGCTTGGGGGCGCCGTAGTCGATGAAGGCGGCGTTCAGGCTCGGCTCAATGTTCGCGATCTTGCCGTAGTAGATGTTGCCGCGGGTCAGGCCGCGCTCGGCGATGTCGACCTTGAGGTCTTCGAGTACCGAGTCGTCGGCGATGGCGATGCGGAGCTCGGTCGAGCTCTGCGCGTTGATGAGCATTCTTCGGGTCACAAAGTCTCCGGGTGACGGCGAGTGCGCCGTCGGTTGAATCGGGTGGGACGCCTCCGGTTGCGCGGGTGCCGGGCCACGGCGGGATTCCATGAACGGAACCCGCTGGGCGGCTGCCCCGCGTTCGCTGCAGTTCCACCTGCGCGAGAAGCTTGAAGAACCGGATCGTCATTCCGGGCGGTGGGTATAGCCTTGAGTGCATCACGGGCTGTTGGGACGGCCCTCGGGCGACGTGAGTCGTCTCGGAATGGACGGACTGTCTAAAGGACAAAGGCTGAAGCCAAGCGCTGACTCGTACGATCGAGTGCGCGGCGCGTGCCATGTGGGGCCAGCGTCGCCGCCGTGGCGGCAAGCATAGCAGTTTCTTGACTTTGCGACTCACATTCGTCGGTTGGCCGGAATGAGACCACTTCACGGCGACGTTCGCGGACTCAAGGCCGCGCAGCGCGGCGCTCTCGAGCGCACGTACCGGCGGAAGGTCCGTCCCGACCAGGTGGTCTCGACCGAGCTGGCGCGGCACCTCTGCGCGCTCTCGCGCGAGATCGGCCGCCAGGTAGGCGTGCTGCTGACCCGCGACGGCGCGGTCAGCAAGGTGATCGTCGGCGACGCGCGCCAGCTCGAGATTCCCGACATCGGCCGTTTGCGTGGCGGTCCGGGACGCTTCCGCCGACTACGCCTGGTCCATACGCATCTGCGGGGAGAGGGGCTCTCGGCCGACGACCTGAACGACCTTGCGCTGCTCCGGCTCGACCTCGTCGCCGTTGTGCAGGCCGAGGCGGACGGCTCCGCCGGTGCGATCGAGGTCGCGTACCTCTCGCCCTCGGCGGCCGACACGGCAGGCGCCGGCGAAGGTCCCGGCAGCGGCGACGGCGTCGGTTCACCCTTTCTGACCGTGGAGGCGCCTCAGGTCTACGCGCTGGACTTCGACTTCGCGGCAACCATCCGCGAGGTCGAGCGCGAGTTCGGCCGCCACCGCCGGGGCCGTGAGGCGACGCGGGAACGGGCGCTGGTGATCGGCGTGCGTCCGGAGGCCGATCACTTCGCCGAGACGGTCGAACTGGTCCGTTCGGCGGGGGTTGACGTCGCCGGGACGCTCAGGCAGCGCCGGTCGCGGGTTCATCCGAGGACGGTCGTCGGGCGGGGCAAGCTGACCGACATCGTTCTGCAGAGCATGCGCGCCGGCGCCGAGGTGGCGATCTTCGACATCGACCTGAAGCCGGCCCAGGCTCGCGCGTTCGAGGACGCGACCGGGCTGAAGGCGATCGACCGCACGCAGCTCATCCTGGACGTGTTCGCACAGCGGGCGCGTTCCCGCGACGGCAAGCTCCAGGTGGAGCTGGCGCAGTTGCGCTACTCGCTGCCGCGGCTGACCGAGAAGGACGCGGGCCTGTCGCGACTGACGGGCGGCATCGGCGGTCGAGGCCCCGGCGAGACGGTTCTCGAAGTGGGCCGGCGGCGGATCCGCGACCGGATCCGCAACCTGGAGCGGCAGGTCGAAAAGCTGTCCCGGCAGCGGGACGTGGCCCGCAGCCGGCGGCGCGACCGGCGCGTGCCCGTGCTCTCCCTGATCGGCTACACGAACGCGGGCAAGAGCACCCTGCTCAACGCGCTGACCCGCAGCGAAGTCGAGACCGCCGGCAAGCTGTTCGTCACCCTCGACCCGACGAGTCGGCGCATCCGCTTCCCGCGCGAGGGCGAAGTCGTCATCACCGACACGGTCGGCTTCATCGCGGAGCTGCCGCCCGATCTCGTGCGGGCGTTCCGCGCCACGCTGGAGGAACTCGGGGACGCGGATCTTCTGCTCCACGTGGTCGACGCTGCCGACCCCGGGTGGCGGACGAAGGTCGAGGCGGTGGAGCGGCTGATCGAAGAGCTGTCGCTCAACGGGAAGCCCCTCCTGGTCGTGTTGAACAAGTGCGATCTGGTGACGGAGGAGCAGGCGCGACGGATCGCCGGCCGGCTCGACGCGGTCGCGGTCAGCGCGCGCACGCGGGCCGGTTTCGGCCGGCTCATCGACCGTGCCGAGGAAGCGATGGGGCGGGCCGCGCCACTCTTGCCGGGGGCCCCATCGGGGCGTGGAACGGCGGCCGCCCGCTGATAGGATCGCCCACGCCATGACGTGCTGTCCAGGGCTCAAGAGGATCGGTTGGGGAGCGCTCGCGGTGCTCCTCCTGGCCGGCACGGCGGCTCTGCTTGCGCATGCGCTCGCGGTGCCGGCGGCGGCCTCCGACGCGCCGTCGGGCCGGCCGGACTTCGAGGGCTGGTACGAAGGGGCCGCCGGGCTGGCCGAGGCACTCGCGGTTCAGCAGCGCGACCGCCTGCCGCTGTTCCTGTACATCTACACGGACTGGTGCCCGTACTGCCGCCAGTTCGAGCGTGAGCTGCTGACCGACGACGAGGTCGACGGTTACCTGGACGCGGTGCTCGCGGTGCGGATGAACCCCGAGTCCGGCGGCCAGGAGAGCCAGCTTGCCCGGAGGTTCGGCGTGCGGGGCTATCCGACCCTGGTCATGTACAGCGCCGACGGCGAGACGGCCTCGTACGTCGAACGGATGGAGATGGTCGACGGCGAACCGCGGCTGATGAGCGGTCGAGCCTTCCTGCGGGTACTGGACGAGGCGGCCAACCGCTAGGCCCGAGACCGGATGGACGAGCGCCGCGAACGCCGGCCGCCGAGGGCCATCGTCTACTACGACGGCGACTGCGCGCTCTGCAACTGGTCGGTGGCCAGGTGCCTGTCCCGCGGCGTACCGCCCGGGGTCCGGTTCGCACCGCAGGACGGCGAGGCGTTCGAGCGCTTGATCGCTTCCCGGCCCGACCTTGCCGGGCTGGACAGCATGGTGCTGCAGATTCTGCCGGCGACGCCCGACGGAACTGCCTTGGCTTCGCTCTCACCGGGCCAGATCAAGGTCCGCAGCGAGGCGGTGCTGTGGTTGGCGGAACGGTTGGGCGGACCGGAGCGCTGGCTCGCCCTTCTTTCCCGGGCGATTCCAAGGACCGTTCTGGACTGGGGCTACCGGTTGCTGGCGCGGAATCGCCGGCGGGTCGGCCGCCGGTTGGCCGAGTGTCCCGTGCCGACGCCGGAGCAGCGGCGCTACTTCCTCGCGTGAGCGCGCCGCGGGGGGTGCCCCCGAGCCTCGCGGAGAGCCTTCCCCGCAACATCAGCGTCGCGGCGCACGAGATCGGCCCGCTGGAGGAGCTCGTCGAGGAAGCTCGACAGCTCGGTTTCAGGCTGCCTGCCGCCCTCGAGAGTGCCATCGAGAAGCGGCAGCGGGAGTACCTCGCCGGCCGGATCAGCGCTGGACACGCGTTGAGGCAGTTCCTTGGGCCCGCTGCTTCGGAGGACGACATCGTTGCCGACGACGACGATGTCCCCCGGTGGCCGGAGGGCGTGGTCGGCTCGATTTCCCACGGCGCCGACTTCGGCTTCGCGGCGGTCGCCGCGGCTGACCGGTACCGGGGCCTCGGCGTCGACGTGGAGCGGGTCGTTTCACCGCAGCAGGCCGGGCGCCTCGCCGCGCGGGTGCTGAACGAGCGCGAGATGAGTCTCCGTCAGGGAAGCGCCGGCGGCCTGATCGAGGCGGAGATGTTCACCCTCGTCTTCTCGGCCAAGGAGAGCGCGTACAAGGCCCTGTTTCCCCGTTACCGGCAGGTGCTCGGCTTTTCGGATGTCGAACTGGAACGGCGCGACGGCGAGGAGGCCGACCGGCACGGCCGCGTCAGGCTTCGAGCAAGGCTCGACCCGGAAGAGCGTGGCGTGGCCGCGCCGCTGGAGGGCTGGTACGCCTTCTCGGAAGAAGACGCCGACGCGAACTCCGAGAACGCGCCTCGTGTGTGGACCCTTGTTGTGGCGGAACGCGGCGGCCGGGAGCTTGGTCCGTAAGGGCGCAACGAAGCGAACTCCGCGGTCTCAGCCGCCGTCGTTGACCGGCACGTCCAGCCAGGAACCGGCATCGCCGCCGCGGTGGATCGTCACTGTCGGCGCGTCGGTGCCTTCCGGGTCGGGATAGAGAGCATGGTTGGCGGCGTCTGCGCCGGCGATGGAGAGGCGCAGTCGATGGCCTTCGTCGATCGTGACCGCAGTCGCCATCAGGTCGATCTGCAGTTCCGCCGGTTGGTCGGGCAACGGCTCCAGGTCCTCCGCGTGGCCGCGGTGGAAGGGCAGGCCCAGGTCCTCCCACGGCGCCTCGCCGACGGCGCGGTACGAGGCCCGTAGAGCGCCCTCCGTCACATAGTGCGAGCGGCCATCGGCGTCTATCTCCTCCAGGTACACGAAGAAATCGCCGTCGTCGTGAGTGGACGTGACGGAAAGATGGACGATCGGGTGGCCCGTGATCGTCATCGCTTCGGTCATCGGCTCGGTCGTGTAGGTGAGTGCCCTGGCGTTCTCGGCCGAGCGCTCGTCGAAGAACGTCGTGCCTCGGCGATCCTGCCGCCGGCTGCCGTGGCCGTTCATCCAGCGGGAGAACGAGCCGACGGAGGAGGAGTAGTCGACGGTGTACCCGTCCTGGCCGGCGTCGCCGCCCGAGCCATCGGCCAGGGTGCCGGCGGCGGCGAGCGCGAACCGGCGGGTCGAGAGGCCCGAGGGCGGCCAGGAATCGGTCGCGGTCCAGGCCGCGGGGTCTTCGGCGCGCTCCTCGTCGAGGCTCAGTTCGACTTCGGGATCGTCCGGGAGAGTGTGACTGCCCTGCATCACGTAGTAGTGGATCGGCGCTTCCTCCATCACGCCGTTCTCGATTCCCTTGAGCCAGTGGTCGTACCAGCGCAGGAACTCGGCCTTGTGGACGTCGCCGCCGTAGCCGCCGCTGTGGATCCAGGGACCGACCATCATCTTCTGTTGCGCGTTCGGCAGATTGGCGAAGAACATGGGCTGCTGCGAGGCGTAGATGTCCAGCCAGCCGGCCAGGTGGTAGATCGCGATGCCGGAAGCGTCCATCGTTTCCCGGTCGTCGATGGTCGCGATCGTGTCCCAGGACACTTGGCCGCCGTCCGCCGTGGCGAGCGTCCAGTCGCGTAGCCCTGAGCCTTCCTGCGCGATCATCTCGTGGGCCCAGAGGTTGGCGCTGTGCTCCTCGACGGCCGCATCGCGAAGCGCTCCGTCCGGATCCTCGTCGACCGGCGCCGCGCCGCCGGCGGTGTCCTGCATCCTGGTGCCGGCGCCCCAGGTTTCGATGAACTCGTTCTTGTAGGTGCCGCCCCGAAACACGAAGTCGTAGGCCGTCGGCCCGGCCATCTCGGCGAAGATCGCCTTGAGCGCCGGCGGCGCCTGGGTCGCTGCCTGGTACTGCGTCATGCCGGGATAGGAGCGGCCCTGCATGCCGACGTTGCCGTCGCTCCAGGGCTGAGCGGCGATCCACTCGATGATGTGGTACGAGTCCGCCGTCTCTTCGACCGAGAAGGCGCCGTTGTGCACGCCGTAGGAGGCGCCGGTGCCGCGTGCGTCGGCGACGGCGACCGTGTAGCCCCGGTGCAGCATGTGCTGGAGGATCGGGTCGCGTTCGGCCTGCGAGGAGATCCCGGTGTCGCCGTCATCCGTCTGGTACTCGACGGCGCGGATGTAGCGCGTGTAGTGCAGGATCGTCGGCAGCGCTTCGGTCGCCTCGACTCCTTCGCTTGTCGGGATGAAGTAGTCGACCGCGACGCGGACGCCATCGGGCATGGGGACGTAGACCGAGTAGTGGTTGGCGTCGTCCCAGGTCGCCTCCCGCGTGTAGGCGCCGAAGCCGGCATGCTCGCCGGCGGCCGGGAGGTCGCCACCGGCCGGATCGCAGGCGAGGGCCGCGGCGAGGAGCGGGATGGAACAGAGCGTCAGAGGGCCGATCTTCGTCTTCATCGTGTACTCCTGGATGGCAACCGGTAGGCGATCAGTTCGAACGGCGCGCCGCGTCCGCCGAGCGCGAACACGAGGTACTGCCGGCCCTGATGCAGGAAAGTGATGGGGCTGCCGTCGGTGTGGGCCGGCAGTTCGATCTCGCCGACGAGGTCCCCGGTCGCCTTGTCGAACGCGCGCAGCGCCGGGGTCTCGATGCGCCAGTCGTCGCGTCCGGCGCCTTCCGCCGTCGCTTCGCGTTCGATCCCGCGGAAGGCGAGCGACCGGCCGGAGGTCGCGAACAGCAGCGTCTTCGTCGCCACGACGTGGCCGCGGGCGCCGGAGCCCAGCGCAGGCAGGTCGAGCGCGGCAAGGTCCGGATGGCGGCGCGGGCCGTAGCCCAGAGGCACAGTCCAGGCGATCTCGCCGCTGTGCATGTCGTAGGCGGTGACCCGGGAGTAGGGCGGTTTGACCAACGGCAGGTCGCGCGGTCCGCGGACGTCGCTGGTGATGCGGCCGACGTAGTCGAAGGACGAGCGACTCGGGTCCGGCTTGCGGAGCGTGTTGACGACAGGCCAGGTGAAGGACGGCACGTAGAGCATGCCCGTCTCCGGGTCGAAAGCGCCGCCGGGCCAGCTGGCGCCGCCGCCGTAGCCGGGCATCAGGAACGTGCCGCGTTCCGTGGGCGGCGTGAAGATCGGTCCGTACTGGTATTGGGAGAGGATGGCCATCGCCTCGCCGCGAAGTTCCGGCGTGAAGTCGATCAGATCGTCCGGGCCGAGGCCCTGACGTTCGAAGGCCGGCGGCCTGGTGGGGAAGGGCTGCGTCGGCGACGTTCGCTCGCCGACGATGCCCGTCTGCGGCACTTCGCGCTCCAGGATCGGCCACACGGGTTCGCCGGTGCCGGCGTCGAAGACGTAGAGGAAACCCTGCTTGGAGAGCTGCATCGCTGCCCGGATTCGGCGACCCTCGACCTCGATGTCGCCGATGATGGCCGAAGTCGGCAGGTCGTAGTCCCACAAGCCGTGGTGGACCATCTGGAAGTGCCAGCGCCGCTCTCCGGTCTCGCAGTCGACCGCGACCAGCGATTCGGCGTAGAGGTTGTCGCCCAGGCGGTGCCCGCCGTACCAGTCGTTGGTCGGCGTGCCGAACGGCAGGTAGGCAAGGCCGAGTTCCGGGTCGGCGCTCATCAGAGTCCAGACGTTCGTGTTGCCGCTGACCTTCCAGGAACCCTTCTCCCAGGTGTCGCGGCCGGGTTCGCCCTCCTGCGGAATCGAATGGAACGTCCAGAGCTGCTCGCCCGTGCGGACGTCGAATCCGCGGACGTCCCCCGGCGGCGCCTCGGGCGCGCGCGGCCCGTCCGAGATCGAGGAGCCGACGATCGCCACGTCACGGCACAGGGTGACGGGCGAACTCACGCTGTAGACCCGCCGCGACACCTCGCGGTGCAGTCCGAGCGTGAGGTCGACGCTGCCGCCGTCTCCGAAGGTGGCGATCGGTTCGCCGCTCAGCGTATCCACCGCACGCAGGAAGGAATCGCCGCCCGCCCAGACCAGCCGGCCCCCTTCGCCGGGCAGGTCCGGATCGTTCCAGTACGCGGCGCCCCGGTGCGTGAAGCCGAGGTTGGTCGGCCGGCCGTGAACGTACGCCCGTGGGTCATACGTCCAGAGGCTCGTCCCGCGCTCGATGTCAATGGCCGCGATCTGCCCGTAGCCCGTCGTCACGTAGAGCCGGTCGCCGATCTTGATCGGGATCGCCTCGTGATTCCGCGGCACCATGCGCCGCCCGGTCGTTTCGCCATCCCCGGTCATCAACTCGTTGTCCGGCGACGACCATCGCCAGGCGATCTCGAGCTCGCCGAAGTTGTCCCGATCGATCTGCCCCAGCGGTGCGTACCGCTGACTCGCGTTGTTGCCGGTAACGACGGACCAGTCGGTGTCTGTGGGCTTCTGGCCCCATCCGGCAACCGTTGCCATGAACACCATCGCCAGCCCAGCGGAGGTGCTCGTCAGACTCCGGCAGCCCCCTTGTCCGAGCATCGGCGAACAGTAGCAGCGACTTCCGGCCCCGGTCCGGCCGCGACCTCCAGCCCGCGCAGGGCCACAGGGGTAAGGGTCCCAGCGGGCTCGAAGCGAGCGACGCCCGACGACCGAACGCCAGGCAACGCCCTACCGGAGCGAGCGGAGTGAAGCGAGCGCCAACCTCCCCCCATCCGAGAACGCGGGAGCGGCCGCTGGGACCCTTACCCCTGTCGCCCGGAGCGGGCGGGTGAGTCCGAAGCCGAGTCGCTAGCCGCTGAGACGGCCGCCGGCCGCGGCCGTCTCCCGCAGCAGCGGCGCGGCCTGCCACTGGTCGGCGTCGAAGCGGGCGGCGTAGTCGTCGAGGATGTCGACGATGCGGTCGAGGCCGAACTCGTCGGCCCAGAACATGGGGCCGCCGCGGTAGACGGGCCAGCCGTAGCCGTTGATCCAGATCACGTCGATGTCGCTTGCGCGGAGTGCTACGCCTTCTTCGAGGATCTTCGCTCCCTCGTTGACGGAGGAGAGCAGGCAGCGGTTCAGGATCTCCTCATCGCCGATCTCGCGCTGCTCGATGCCCAGCCGGCCAGCCAGGTCGCGGGCGAGGTCCATGACCTCCGGATCGGGCGCGGCGGCCCGTGTCGCCTGGTCGTAGACGTAGTAGCCGCGGCCCGTCTTCTGGCCGCGCCGGTCGCGCTCGCAGAGCATCTCGCGCAACGTGCTGGACGAGGAGGTCGCCGCGTTCCAGCCGACGTCCAGGCCCGCGAGGTCGCTCATCCGGAACGGGCCCATCGGCATGCCGAAGTCGTAGAGCACCCGGTCGATGTCCCAGGGCAACGCGCCCTCGAGCACCAGTCTGTCGGCCTGCAGGCGACGCTGGAAGAGCATCCGGTTGCCGACGAAGCCGTGGCAGACGCCGACCAGGGCCGGCACCTTGCCGATGGCGCGGGAGATGGACATCGCCGTGGCGATCGCGTCGGCTGAGGACTTCTCGCTCCGCACGACCTCGACCAGCTTCATGACGTTCGCCGGGCTGAAGAAGTGCATGCCGACGACGTCCTCCGGCCGGCCGGTGACGCCGCCGATCTCGTTGACGTCCAGGTAGGAGGTGTTCGTGGCCAGCAGCGCGCCGGGCCTGGCTATCCGGTCGAGCTGGCCGAAGACACGCTTCTTCAGCTCCATGTCCTCGAACACCGCTTCGACCACGAGATCGCACTCGGCGAGCGCGTCCTGGTCGGTGCCGCCGTCGAGCAGCGCCATCCGCTCCTCGACCTGATCGGCCGTGAAGCGTCCTCGCGCAGCGCTGCGCTCGTAGTTGCTACGCACCGTGGCCAGGCCGCGGTCGAGCGCGTCGCGGTTCTGCTCGACGATCGAGACCGGGAACCCGGCGTTGGCGAAGGCCATCGAGATGCCGCCGCCCATCGTGCCGGCACCGAGCACTCCGACGCGGCGAATGTCCCGGATCGGCGTGTCGGCGGCAATGTCGGGGATCTTGCGCGCCGAGCGCTCGGCGAAGAAGTAGTAGCGCTGGGCCCGCGACTGGGGGTCGGCATGGAGCGTCCGCGACAGCTCGGCCTCGCGGGCGAGCCCCTCGTCGAAGGGCAGTTCGACCGCGGCTTCGACGCATTGGACGCAGACCTCCGGAGCGTTGAAGCCGCGTGTCCTGCGCGCGATCCGGCGCCGGAAGTCGCTGAAGATCGTCGGGTTCTCGCGCAGCACGTCGCGGTGGCTCTCGATGTCCCGGACCCGTGGGAGGCCGCGTCCCTCGGCCACGGCGCGCAGGGCGAAACGGATAGCACCGGCTTCAAGACCGCCTTCCTCTTCACTGTCGATCACCGCGTCGATCAGCCCCAGGTCGAGCGCTTCCGCGGCAGTGATGTGCTCGCCGCTCGTGATCATCTCGAGCGCCCGCGGTACGCCGACCAGGCGGGGCAGCCGCTGAGTGCCGCCGCCGCCCGGCAGGATGCCGAGCTTGACTTCGGGCAGGCCCAGGCGCGCGTTCCGGTCGGCGACCCGGAAGTGGCACGCCATCGCCATCTCGAGCCCGCCGCCCAGGGCGGTGCCGTGAATCACCGCGATGAACGGTTTGGGCGACTTCTCGATCATCCGCCGGACCTCGTTCGTGTCCGGGGGCAGGCGCGGTTTGCCGAACTCGCGGATGTCGGCGCCGGCGATGAAGGTCCTGCCGCGGCAGACGAGAACGGCGGCCTGCATCTCAGGTTCGTCGGCCACCGCCGGAACGGCCGCGGCAAGGCCCTCGCGCACGTGCTGGCTCAGGGCGTTGACCGGCGGGTTGTCGATCCAGATCGCGCCCGCGACTCCGCGTCCCGGTTCCTCCCGGCGTTCGACGGCTACGGATTGGCTCAATTGCATCGCTTTGTTCTCCAGAGACAGGCGGGGGAGGATACCCGCCCGCCCGTATACTCCTGGCTCCGCCGATCCAGGGAATCGCAGGAGATGGAACGATGTCGAGATGCCGTCCGGAGCGTGTTCTGATGCCGACGTTTCTGATGCTGCTCCTGGTCGCCGGCGTCGCGCCGGCGGAAGAGTGGGCCGCGCCGCGGACCTCCGACGGCCACCCCGACTTCCAGGGCATCTGGGCCAACAACAGCGCGACGCCGCTCGAGCGGCCAAGAGCCTTCGGCGAGAAGGCGACCCTGACCGACGAGGAGCTGGCCGACCTCAAGCGCCGGCTTGAGGAGATCCGCGAGGGTTCGCAGGCCGGCGACCTGCTGGGCGACTACCTGATCCAGCGGGTGCTGGAGGATCCCGAGTTCCGCGGTTTCGATCAGGTGACCGGCAACTACAACTCGTTCTGGCTCGTCGACCGGGAACTCGACAACCGCACCTCGCTCGTGGTCGACCCGCCGGACGGACGCATTCCGGCACTGACGGCGCAGGCGATGGAACGGATGCGGGCCGCGGTGGCCTACGGCGACGAGGTGCCCGCCGGTCCCGAGGACATGACGCTCGGCGTCCGGTGCATCAGCTTCGGCGTGCCCAACACCCTGGCCGGCTACAACAGCTACTTCCAGTTCTTCCAGACGGCGGACCACGTCGCGATCCTCCAGGAGCTGATCCATGACGTGCGGGTCATTCCGCTGGGAGAACCGGCGCCGCTGCCCGACGACCTGCGGCTCTGGCATGGCGGCTCGCGAGGCTGGTTCGAGAACGACTCACTCGTCGTCGAGACGACGAACTACTCCGCTGCCGGCGGCGCCAGTGGCGGAGCGACCGATGGTCTCAAGGTGGTCGAGCGCTTCACGCGCACCGGCCCGGAGACGATCGAATGGGAGATCACCTAGGCGGACTCTAGGAATCCGGCGGAAACGCCTCTCACCTGCGACCAGATCGGCACGATGCTGTCCGATGTGTCGATGGCCAGGCCGAGAACCAGCGGTACGTCGAAGGCGGTGTGCAGGGCTACTGCAGTGCGCTCTCGGCCGTTCTCACGGATCTCGAAGTCTCTGGGCGAGAGCCCGCTCACTGGACTTCCGTCGGAGTCCGTTACCAGTACCTGGAGCTGCACCAGGTGGACGTCGATCTCGCTCTGGTAATCGGTACCCTGGAGAAGTTGGGCGTCTTCCCGCTCGCGGCCATCGGCGAGCTTCGCCACGACGCGGATGAAGTCGTCGGGCAGGCCGCCGTCGATCAACGCCTCGACTTGAATCGTGCGCGCGGCGCCGGCTGCCGCCTGTCCGCCAACGTCGCGCACGGCCTCGACGAGAAGGTCGCTCCGGTAGAACTCGACCTGCTCGAGCGTAGCGGTGCGGGGCAGCGAAAGGGACGCCGCTACCCTGATCGCTGCGCCTTCGTCTACCTGGAAGCTGCTCATGGCCGCGATGCGGACGGCGAAGGGCCGGTCCACTTCGTTGAGCACGTACTCGTCGCCGCCGAGAAAGACCTGGTTCTCGCCGTAGGCGAGGACTTCCAGCTCTTGCTGGCGTGGCGGGTCAGCCAGGCGGCGACCTGGAACGGCGGCAGCCCCGGGGTTCAACGTCGGTCCACCTCACCAGCGACTCGCGCTCCCGGAAGAAGGTGTCGACTTGCCGTCCGTCGGAGGCGATCATCTCGATCGTGAGCGCATCGGCGGCTTCGAGAACCCGTCCCTTGAGGCCGCCGCCGAGGCGCCGCTGCCTGCCGCTGTATGGGAGGGTAAGCGTGCCGCCGCGGCTGTCGAGCAGCACCACGTCGTTCTCGAGAATCCGGATCATGAGGGTGGCGTTGCTCTCGGCGATGGCCTGCGCTACCAGGCGCATCCTGGACAGGGTGGTCCTCCGAGTCGAGGCTCAGGGCGTCGAGCTTCCGGACTGGATGCTCGCTGTACGAGTCGTTCCTGATCCATGGGCCGAGAAGAAGGGAGAACGGCAGGTCCTCGCGGACGCCGGGAAGACCCAGCATTCGGTCGCTCCAGAGCTGGCCCGCGCCCGGCGCCGGCAGAAGAGTCGGTAGCGCCAGTGCCAGTGTCGCTACAGCCGCCAGCCTGGCGGCCCGCGCCCATCCTGGACCTGGATTTGTCATGGCCATGTTCCCGCTTCGACTACTCGATCGCCTCGAGCGGCAGGGCGCTCCGCACCCTGAGTCCCCTTCGGGTCGCCCGGACTTCGGGTTCGACCGCCGAGCCGAATGGCCGTTCGCTGTAGTAGGTCAGGACGTACTGGCGCCGCAACTCGTCCTCGATGTGGTCGAAGACGTTCGCCATCTGGTCGATCGACTCGATCTGGAACAGACGGCCGCCGGTCGGCCCGGTAATCAACCGCATGCTGTTGCGGAGGTTCGCGTCCTCCATCGTCGTCGGGCCGAATCCGAGGGAGCGCATGGCGACGACGTAGACCGGCACGCCCAGCCGCTTGCCGAAGTCGATCGCGCGGGTCGGGTCGGAGCGGCTGTTCGAGTCGAAGCCGTCGGTGACGACGACCAGGGCGCGCCGGCCGGGCGCCTCGCCGTACTGGAGCAGCGAGAACAGGATCGCGTCGTAGAGAGCCGTGTTGCCCTGCGGAAACAGCCGTCCCAGTCCGCGCGCCAGCAGCGGCTTGCTGCCGGTGAGTGGCTGCACCAGGCGGAGCGTCGAGTCGAAGTCGACCAGGAAGGCCTGGTCGCGCCAGGTCAGGGCGCCGTCCAGGAAGGCCTCGGCGATCGCGTTCGTCTGACGCCAGATCGGCTCCATGCTGCCGGAGGAGTCGATGGCCAGGCCCAGGGACAGCGGGATGTCGTTGGACACGTAGAGATCCTCGACCTGGCGCCGCTCCCCGTTCTCGCGGACCTCGAAGTCCTCGTGCTTGAGGTCGCCGACCGGGTTGCCGCCCCGATCGACGACGAGTACCTGGAGCTGGACGAGTTGGACGTCGACCTCGGCCTGGAACTGGGCGCCCTGGAGCAGTTCGACGTCTTCCAGTTCCCTGCCGTCTCCCAGGCGTGCCACGACCCGGACGAAGTCCTGGGGCGTGACTCCGGAGGTCGAGACGTCGGCCGCCACCGAGCGCACGCCGCTCGGCCCGGCTTCGCTCTCGAAGTCGTCCAACGAGGCGATCAACCGGTCCGTGCGGTAAAAGTCGACCCGCTCCAGGGTTTCGGAGCGCGGCACCGAGATGCCGGCCTCCACGCGGACGACCGGTTGGCCGTCGAGTTGGCCGGGCGTGATGCCGGCGATCCTCACCGCGAACGGGGGATCGAGCCGATTCAGGACGATCCTGTCCGATCCGGCGTGAGCGCCGCGGGCGCTGGTCGCCCGGACCTCGGTCGTCTGTTCGCGGGGCGGGTCTCCGAGTCTGATCCTCGCCTCGAACGGCGGCGTCGTCACGCGGGCCACCTGTTCGCCGTCCAGCAGAAACTCGACGACGGCGATCTGCGGGTCGATCGTGAGGGTCTGGATCAGGACGCGGCCGGCCAGCAGTTCGCGGTAGCCGCGCTCGGGCGGCAGGATGCGGATCGTCGCGGGGCGGGCGCTGCGGGCGGTGTCCGCGCGTTCCGGGCGCCGGCGTGGGCTGCCGCTCTCGACCGGCGGCAGGAAGTCGGCTCTGTCGAAGCCGTTCTGGTCGGGCACCGCGGCGGTTTCGCTCGCGCGTGCCGCCGGCGTCGGAACCGGGACCGCGGGCGCGTCGCCCGAGCGCTCGTAGACGGTACGGAACGAGAGATCGGCGAAGCGTCCTCCCTGGAGGTCGGTCACCAGAACGAGCCGATCGCCCTCCAGGTAGAAGGTCTCGATCCGCTGCCGCCCCTGGGAGGCGGTCTCGACCTCGAGCGAGTCACCGAGAAGGCGGGCGCGGCTGCGGCCGCCGAAGCCGTCGGCGATATCGCGGCCGTCGAGATACAGGATGCGGTCCTCGCGCTTCGCGTTGCGGATCACGAGCTGGGGATCGTCGATCCGGATCAGCAGCACGTCGAGCCGCTCCGCGAGTTCTCGCGCCATCTCGCGCATCCCCGATGGGCCGTCCTGGGCGCTGCCGGGCTGCCTGCCGCCTCGGCCGCCGCCGAAACCCCCGCGTCCACCGCCGAATCCGCCCTGGCCGCCACGGCCCAGGCCGCCCGTGCGGCCGCTCCCGGGGTTCGCGCCGGGCGAGCGGCCCGGTCCGCCCCCGAAGGTCTGCCCGTAGGTCTCTTCCAGCTTCTCGATCGGATCCTCGCTCAGCCGTTCGTCCCGAATCCAGATTCCCGGGATGGCTGCGGTCGGGTCGGAGTGCGCGGCCGCCGCTGGCGGTTCTTCGGGCGCGCGGCTCTGAGCAGCGGCGGGCTGACCCGCGGCCGCGCAGAGAGCCAGACCCACGAGGCCCGCGGTCAGCATGGGCAGCCGGAACCGGCCTGAGGGCAGCCGGCGCGGTGTGTCGTGCCTTCTGGTCATGTCGAGTGCCGAACGAGTTGCACGCAGGATACAGGCCAGCGCCGCGGGAATGGTCGCCGCTTCGCGGCGCGTCCTCTACAAAAGCCGGCGAGGGCGCCGGCGTACCCAATGTGTGCCGCGCTGCGAAGTCCGACAGCCTGTCGCTAGGCCGCCAGCAGGCCGCGCACGCCCTGTGCCACGGCCAGCGCGCCGAGCGCCAGGATCACCGGCCCGGTGACTCGACGGAACTGCCGGTCGTCGAAGCGGTCGAGTAGCCGCGTGCCGATCCGGGCGCCCGCGACGGCGAGCAGCATCCCTCCCGCGATCAGGAAGGGCGAGAGGCGGATGCTCTCGACGTCGGGCAGCGCCCTGCTGGAGATCCACGCGTAGTAGCCGACCTTGATGATGTGCCCGACTGTCTGGGTGAATGCCTTGGTGGCGACGATGGACCGCCGGTCGACGTCGGTCTCCAGGTAGAAGGCGTCGAGCAATGGTCCGGAGGCGCCGGCCAGGAGCTGGGCCCCCGTCACGGTCGCTCCGCAGACCGTGGCCGTGCCGCGATGGCGCACGTCCAGCCCCCGCAGCATCGGCAGCAGCCGCGCCAGCCACGGAAAGGAACCGACGACGATCAGCACCACGGCAGGGTCGGGAACGAACGCGACGGAAACGAACAGCAGCACCGAGACGGCGGCGCCCGCCGCGTACCAGGGCAGCACGGACCACATCATGCGATTCCGAAGAAACACGAACCGGGCGCCGTTGGAAGTCGCCTGGACGGCGCCGTGGACGATCATCGCGGCGCTGACCGGCAGGACGCTGGCAAGGACGACCATGAGAATCAGCCCGCCGGCCATGCCGAGCACGCCGGAGATCACGGCGGTGACGAGCACGGTCAGGAGGATGGCTGTGGCAATCATCTGATTCGAACCCTTGGCGCGGAGCTCGCAACGTCGGTCTTGGACGGTGCCGTCCCCTGCCGGCGACGCTGGCCTGTATTCTCTGACACTTCCCATGAAGACATACATCCTGCGTCGGTTGCTGGCGATGGTGCCGACGCTGTTCTTCGCCAGCCTGATCGTCTTCGTGTCGATGCGGGTCATTCCAGGCGACGTGATCGACCTGATGCTGGCGCAGAACGACGTCTCGACCAGCATGGACCGGGAAGCGCTGGAGGCGGCGATGGGTCTCGACCAGCCGATGGCGACTCAGTACGTGCGCTGGGCGGGTAGCGCGCTGAGCGGCGACCTGGGCCAGTCGCTCTGGCGCAGCACGCCGGTGACGGAGCAGATCCTGGCGCGGCTGCCGGTGACCTTCGAGCTGGGCCTGCTGGCATTGGTCGTCGCGTTGTCCGTGGCGGTGCCGATCGGCATCTTCTCGGCCACCCGGCAGGATTCCGCGCTCGACTACACGGCGCGGTCGTTCTCCCTCGTGATGCTGGCGATCCCCGGCTTCTGGCTCGGCACCCTGGTCATGGTGTTCCCGTCCGTCTGGTGGCGCTGGGCGCCGGAACTCGAGTACACGCCGTTCCTGGTCGATCCGATCGCGAACCTCACGCACCTGATCGTCCCGGCGATCCTGCTCGGACTCTCGCTGTCCGCGGTGACGATGCGGATGACGCGGACGATGATGCTCGAAGTCATGCGCCAGGACTACGTGCGCACCGCCCGCGCCAAGGGCTTGCGCGAGCGGGCGGTGGTCGTCCGGCACGCGCTGAAGAACGGGCTGATCCCGGTCGTCACCCTGATCGGGCTGCAGGCGCCGCTCCTGATCGGCGGCACGGTGGTGATGGAGCAGATCTTCGTGATCCCTGGAATGGGCCTGCTGCTGCTCGAGGGGGTTTACGAGCGGGACTATCCCGTCATCTCGGGTGTCTTCCTGGTCGTCGGCGTGGCGGTGCTGCTGATCAACCTTGTCGTCGATCTGAGCTACGGCTGGCTCGATCCGAAGGTGCGTTACGGATGATCGCGCCGTGACCACCGTCGCCGCAGCCGCTCCAGGCGCCCTTGCGGGGAGCCGCCGGCCGCGCTGGTGGCGCTTCGCGGTTCGCCTGTTCCGGACCAAGCCGCTGGGTGCCGCGGGCGCCGTCGTCTTCGCGATCTTCCTGCTCTCCGGCGTCTTCGCCGGCGTGCTTGCTCCTTACGGCATCAACGAGACCGACCTGGCGCACCGGCTGGAGCCACCGTCCCGGCAGTTCCTGCTCGGCACGGACCACCTCGGCCGCGACCTGTTCTCGCGGGTTCTGATGGGCGCCCGCCTGTCGATGATCGTCGGTTTCTGTGCGGCCGCCCTGGCGACCGTCGTGTCGATCGTGATCGGCGTGCTGTCGGGCTATCTCGGCGGCTGGTTCGACATGCTCAGTCAGCGCCTCGTCGATGCCTGGATGACCTTCCCCGACCTGGTGCTCCTGATCGTCATCGTGTCGGTCGTGGGGCCGGGGATCACGCAGATCGTGATCATCCTGGGGCTGCTCTACGGCATCGCCGGCTCCCGGATCGTCCGCGGCGCCGTGACCTCAGTGCGCGAGCACGTCTACACCCACGCCGCGCAGTCGATCGGCGCGGGGACGTTCCACATCCTGCGCCGGCACATCCTGCCCAACGTGATGCCGGTCGTCATCGTCCTGTTCACCACGCGCGTCGGCGCCGTCATCCTGTCGGAGGCGGCGCTTTCGTTTCTGGGCCTGGGCGTGCCGCCGCCGGCGCCGACCTGGGGCGGGATGCTGTCCGGCGACGGCCGCACCTATCTCTACCTGGGGCCGTGGCTGGCGCTTGCCCCCGGCATCTGCCTGACCGTCGTCGTCTACGCCGCGAACGTCTTCGGGGACGCGTTGCGCGACTTGCTCGATCCACGGATGAGGGGAACCTGACGTCATGCGAGAACGCCTTTCCCTGATCGGTGCGGTGGCCCTGACCCTCCTCCTCGGCGCCTGCGCCGACGCGCCCCCCGCCCGTTCCCCGTCGCCGGCCGGCGGCACCGACATGGGAGCCGACCTGTCCTTCGAGCCGGGCCCGGCGCCGGTGGAGCCGCCCCGCTACGGCGGTGAACTGAACGTCGGCACGGTCTACGTCACCCTGTCGGCGCTGTCCTGGGACACGACGGACTGGAACTGGAAGCAGAACCACGACACCGGGATGCTCTACGAGCAGCTCTTCGTCGCCGATCTCGACCAGGCCGCCGTCCGGGGCGGCGACCAGCGCTTCGTGTCCGAGGCGTACATGTCCCCCGAGACGATCCGCGGCGAAGTGGCCGCGAGCTGGGAATGGGAAAACCCCCTGACCCTGGTCATCGAGGTCCGGCGCGGCATGATGTTCCCGGAGAAAGCCGGCGTGATGGAGGCGCGGGAACTCGACGCCCACGACGTCGTCTTCAGCTACGAGCGCCAGCGCGACAGCCCGAAGGCGATCCCGACCTACTTCGACCACATCGACCGCGTCGTGGCCAGGGACGACCACACGGTCGTCTTCGAGTTCGGCGAGTTCAATGCCGAGTGGGACTACCGTTTCGGCTACGGCTACTTTTCGGGCATCGTGCCCCGGGAACTGGCCAGTGTCGACGCCAAGGACTGGCGGAACGTCACCGGCACCGGCCCGTTCTCGCTGGAGCGGTTCATCCCGGGCAACTCGCAGACCTACGCTCGCAGGCCGGACTACTGGGACCGGACCGCGATCGGCGGCGAGACCTACGAGATTCCCTTCATCGACAAGCTCACTTACCGCACGATCAAGGACGAGGCGACCTATCTGACCGCGATTCGCACGGGCAAGCTGGACATCCTCGAGTACATCCGCTGGATCGCCGTCGACCACCTGAAGAAGACGACCCCCGAGCTGCGCTGGTCGCGCTGGCTGTCGACCGGCGGCACCTTCATGGTCATGCGGGTCGACCAGGAGCCGTTCGACGATGTGAGAGTGCGGCGGGCGATCAACCTTGCGGTGAACCAACGGGAGATCGTCGAACTGTTCTTCGGCGGCAACGCGGAGCTGTTCGCCTACCCGCAGCATCCCTCGTGGGAGGGGTACTTCGAGCCGCTCGAGGCGATGCCGCCGTCCGTGCAGGAGCTGTTCGAGTACAAGCCCGAGAAGGCGCGCCGCCTGCTGGCCGAGGCCGGCTACCCCGACGGCTTCAGCTTCAAAGCGCAAGTGTCGGCCAACAACCCGATGCGGATGGAGCTGGCGCCGCTGCTCGCGAGCTACCTGGACCGGATCGGCGTGACGATGGAGATCGAGGTCGTGGAGTACGCGGCCTACCTGTCGATGATGACCACCCGCACCCACGGCCCCGGCTACCTGATGGGCAGCGGCCACGTGAACCCGACCACCACCCTGCGCAAGAACTTCGTCACCGGCCAGACCTGGAATCCGTCGATGTGGTCCGACCCGGCGCTCGACCGCCGCATCCACGAGATGTTCCTGACCCGGGACGAGACCGAGCGGCAGCGGATCGTCAAGCAGATCACGAAGGAGATGCTGGACGAGGCGCCCTACCTCTGGCTGCCCGTGCCGTACATCTACACGGCCTGGTGGCCGTGGGTGAAGAACTATGGCGGCGAGCTGCGGGCCGGTGCCGTGCGCCCTGGTCCGATCTACGCGCGGCTCTGGATCGACCAGGAGATGAAGCGCGAGATGGGTTTCCTGCCGTGAAGGAGCCCCTGCTTCGCATCGACGATCTGAACGTCACGTTCGGGGCCGGCTTCGGCAACCGGCCGAGGGTCAGGGCGGTGACGTCGCTGTCGCTCGAGGTGGCGCCGGGCGAGACCCTGGCGATCGTCGGCGAGAGCGGATCGGGCAAGAGCGTCACCGCGCTCTCCATCCTGCGGCTGATCCCCGAGCCGGGGCGGATCGATACCGGCAGGATCCTCTTCGAGGGCAAGGATCTCCTGGCGCTGGATGACGCCGGCATCCGTTCGGTCCGCGGCAACCGGATCGCGATGATCTTCCAGGAGCCGATGTCGTCGCTCAACCCGGTGCTCACGATCGGCCGTCAGGTCGCGGAGCCGCTACGTCTGCACCGGGGGCTCAAGAGACGCAAGGCGCTGGAGCGGGCGGTGGAGCACCTGAAGTCCGTGGCCATTCCCGACGCCGAAGAGAGGCTCGGGGACTACCCCCACCAGTTCTCGGGCGGCATGAGACAGCGGGTGATGATTGCGATGGCCCTGGCCTGCCACCCACGCCTGCTGATCGCCGACGAGCCGACGACCGCGCTCGACGTGACGGTCCAGGCGCAGATCCTGGAGCTGCTCAAGGAGCGGACCCGGGAGGCGGACTCGGCGCTCATCCTGATCACGCACGATCTCGGTGTCGTGGCGCGCTACGCCGACCGGGTGGCCGTGATGTACGGTGGCCGGATCGTCGAGAGCGGGCCCGCGGCGGCCCTCTACGCGGAACCGCGGCACCCGTACACTCAGGGCCTGCTGCGCTCCGTGCCGCGGCTCGAGGGCGACTGCGGCGGCCGCCTCGACTCGATCGACGGTCAGCCGCCCGATCTCGCGGCGCTGCCGGCAGGCTGCGCTTTCGCGCCGCGCTGTCCGCAGGTGCGCGACCGTTGCCTGACGGCGCCGCCGCTGCTTGAAGCCCGCGCCGGCGGCAGGGCCTGGGCCTGCTACGGCCATGAGGAAGGGGCCGCGTGAACGGTTCGGGCAATGTCCTGCTGCGCGTCGAGGACCTGAAGGTCCATTTCCCGGTCACCGAAGGGGTGCTGATGCGGCGGCGCGTCGGGTCCGTCAAGGCGGTCGACGGCGTGTCGTTCGAGCTCCGGCGCGGTGAGACCTTCGGCCTCGTGGGGGAGAGCGGCTGCGGCAAGTCGACGACGGCTCTGGCGATCCTGCGGATGCTGGAGCCGACGGCAGGGCGGATCGTCTTCGACGGCGAGGACATCTCGCGAATCGACCAGCGCGGGCTGCGACCGCTGCGGCGACGCATGCAGATGGTGTTCCAGGATCCCTTCGGCTCGCTCAATCCGCGCATGCGGGTGCGGGAGATCGTCGGCGAACCGCTCAAGGTCCACGGCGTCGCCGGGAGCCGCCGCCGGTTCCGTGAACGTGTCGCCGAGCTGCTCGACCTGGTCGGCCTGCTGCCGGCGATGGCCGACCGCTATCCCCACCAGTTCTCGGGGGGCCAGCGCCAGCGGATCGGCATCGCCCGCGCCCTGGCGCTGGAGCCGGACCTGCTGCTCTGCGACGAGGCGGTGTCAGCGCTCGACGTCTCGATCCAGGCCCAGGTGCTGAACCTGTTGATGGATCTGCAGCAGCAGTTGGGCCTGACCTATCTCTTCATCGCCCACGACCTGTCCGTCGTGCGCCACATCAGCGACCGGATCGGCGTGATGTACCTGGGCCGGATCGTCGAGGTCGCCGAGCGCGACGAGCTGTTCGAGCAGCCGCGACACCCGTACACCGAGGCGCTCCTGGCCTCCGTGCCGACGCCGGATCCCGTGGTCGAGGCGGCGAGGGCGCACCACCTGATCGCCGGCGAAGTGCCGAGCGTCCGCAACCCGCCGTCCGGCTGCCGCTTCCATCCGCGCTGCCCGAAGGTGCTCGGCCACTGCAATCGCGCGGAGCCGCTGCTCGAAGCGGTTGGCCCCGCGCAGGTCGCTTGCCACCTGTACGCGGATTCGCCGCCGGCCGTCGCCGGTACCGGCCAGGCCGGGGACCTGGCGCTTTGACCGCTTCACGCGAGCCTCGACCGAAGTTCTACGGCTGGCCGATGGTCGCCGTGGGTTTCCTGACCTACGGCCTGGGCATCGCTCCGGCCTACTACGGCCTGGGCATCTTTGCGTCCTCGCTGATCGACGATCTGGGGCTGACCCGCCAGCAGATCGGCCAGATCTTCGGGGCGTTCACGCTGACGTACGGCCTGATCAGTCCGGTCGCGGCGGCGGTGATCCGTCGCTGGGGCATCCGGGCCACGGTGACCGCGGGCGCGCTGTGCGCGGCCAGCGGTTTCTGGCTGGTGAGCCAGGCTACGAGCGCCGCCGAACTCTACGTCGGCTACTCGCTCGTCGGCGGCATCGGGATCGGTTTCTCGACGCTGTTGCCCGCCCAGACGATTCCGGTCTTCTGGTTCCGCAGCTATCGGGCGCGGGCGACGGCGATCATCCTGACGGGCGCCGCGATCGTCGGCTTCGTGTGGCCGCCGGCGGCCGGGCTCGTGCTGGAGTTCTGGGACTGGCGCGTCGGCTGGCGGATCGTCACCGGAATCTCCCTGCTCGTCGCGGTGATCGCCGTTCTCTTCATCCGGAACAAGCCGAGCGACATCGGCCAGCGTCGTGACGGTCTGCCGCCGGCCGAAGCCGGCGATTCGGGTCATCCGGCCGAGGCACGGCCGGCGGGGAGCGGCGCCGAAGCGGCTGGCGAGTCGGCGCCGCAGGGCGCCCTGATGTGGGCTTTGCGCACTCCGCAGTTCTGGATCGCCACCTTCGCGACCCTGGCGAACACGGTGCCGTGGCGAGTCGTGACCGCCCACGGCGGCATTCATCTGGAGGATCTCGGTTTCACGACGCTCGCCGCATCGGCCATCCTGGGCGTACGGGTCGGCGCCAGCCTGTTCGGCCGGCTGAGCGGCTCGCTGGGAGACTTCATGGCGCCGACCCGCGTTCTCGCGCTGGCCCTGCTGCTGACCGCGGTCGCCCTGTCGTTCTTCGTGTCGGCGAGCTCCGCGGTCGTGGCGTATCCCTGCGTCTTCGCCATCGGCGTTGGCTACGGCCTCGCCTACACGAGCGAAGTCGTTGTGTTCGGCTGGTTCTTCGGGCGGGCGGCGTTCGTCGGCTCGACCGGCGCCCGGCTCTTCCTGATCGGCATCATCGGCGCTCTCGGACCGGCCCTGGCCGGCGCCGCGGCGGATCGAACCGGGTCCTATGCCGGCACGCTCTGGACCTGCTCCGCCCTGGCGATCCTGGGCGCGGCGTCGATCTGGTTCTGCCGGCCGCCGGACCGATCCTCGTTGACGGGCGAGCAGCGGGGCGCCGGGTAGACTCGGGCTACGCCACGAAGGAGGGACTCGCATGGAACCAGTCGCCCACTGGGTGCGCCGGCGCCCTCGCCGGCTTCTGAGGAAAACGCGCCGCGAGGCGGCGGCGACGTTCGCCATCGTCGTGCTGGCCGGGGCGCCCCTCGTCGCGCAGCAGGACGCGCCGGAACTGGAGCGCACTCCCTGGGGCGCGCCCGACCTGCGCGGGATCTGGGACTTCCGGACGATCACGCCGCTCGAGCGGCCGGAGGAGCTCGGCGAGCAGGAACGGTTCGGCAGCGCGGAGGCAGCCGCCGCGTTCGAGCAGCGGACGCTGGCGCGGCGGAACAAGGACCGGCGTACGGGTGACGGGCTTTCCGCCCAGGCCGACGTCGCCAACGCCTACAACCAGTTCTGGTGGGACTACGGGGACAAGCTGACCGAGGACCGGCGCACCTCCCTGATCGTCGATCCTCCCGACGGGCGGATTCCCGAGCTGACCCCGGTGGCGAAGGAACGGGTCGCCGAGCGCGCCGCGGCGCGTCGCCGGCCGGCCCATGGCCCAGAGGACCGGGGAGTCGCTGAGCGCTGCATCCTTGGCTTTAACGCCGGACCGCCGATGAGCCCGAGCGCCTACAACAACAACGTCCAGATCTTTCAGACCGAGGAGACGGTCGTGCTGTTGGTGGAGATGGTCCACGACTCGCGGGTCGTGCCGCTCGACGGACGCGCGCCGCTGCCTGGGGACGTTCGCCAGTGGCGCGGCGACCCGCGGGGGCACTGGGAGGGGGACACCCTGGTCGTCGTGTCGACGAACTTCACCGACCAGACGAGCTTCCGGGGTTCGGGCCCGAACATGCGTCTGACCGAGAGGTTCACCCGGGTGGGGGAGGACCGGCTCGTCTACGAGTACACGATCGACGACCCTGAGTCCTTCGCGGGTCCCTGGACGGCAGTCATACCGATGAGCAGGAATCCGTTGCCGATGTTCGAGTACGCCTGCCACGAGGGAAACTACGGCATGCTGAACCTCCTTCGCGGCGCCCGGGCGGAGGACGCGGAAGCCGAGGCCGCCGCCAGGGCGGAGACATCGGGCGACTGAGCCCGGCCGTCGACCCGCGCGCATTGCCTTGACGATCGCAACTGTCGGGCTGCTCCATCCAGGAGCGATGGGCGTCACGGTCGGCGTGGCGGTGCGGGCGCCGGTCCGGGTCGCGTGGGCGTCCGAAGGGCGGAGCCGGGAGACGCGGGCTCGGGCCGCGGGCGCCGGTTTCGAGGATCTGGGGACGCTCGCCGCCGTCGCCGCGGCGGCCGACGCCGTGCTCTCGATCTGCCCTCCCCACGGCGCCCTGGCGCTGGCCAAGGCACTCGCCGCGACCGGTTTCGACGGCCTCTATCTCGATGCGAACGCCGTATCGCCCGCCACGGCGCTCAGGATCGCGGAAGCCGCCGCGGCGGGTGGTGCGCGCTTCGTGGACGGCGGCCTCGTGGGGCCGCCGGCGGTCCGGCCGGGGACCACGCGGCTCTATCTCTCGGGAGACGCCGCGGCCCAACTGGCTTCCCTGTTCGAGGGCTCCGCGCTCGAGGCGATCGATCTCGACGCGGATGCCGGCGCCGCCTCGGCGCTCAAGATGTGCTACGCCGGCTTCACGAAGGGCAGCGCCGCGCTGCTGCTCTCGCTGCGGGCCGCGGCCAGCGCCTACGGCGTCGAGGACGGTCTGCTCGGGGAATGGAGCCGCTCCCAGCCGGGACTGGAGAAGAGGAGCGTGCGTGCCGCGGCCACGACGGCTCCAAAGGCTTGGCGCTTCGCCGGCGAGATGGAGGAGATCGCCTTGACCCTCGAGGCGGCGGGGCTGCCGGACGGATTCCACCGCGCGGCGGCGGAGACCTACGCGCGGCTCGCCGGGTTCCGTGGCGAGCCGGAGGGTGTGGCGGTCGAGGAGGTCGTCGCGGCCTTGGTGGACGGCGAGCGTGTGCTTCGCCAGGGGGATTGGGATTAGGCGCGCCCGGCGCGCACCTGCGACCGGAACCGGGACGGAGTAGAGCCGAATCTCTTCTGGAACAGCCTCCGGAACGTTCGCTCGGAGCCGAAGCCGACGGCCTCGGCCACTCGTCCGATCGGTTCGTTGTGTTCGCGGAGGAGGACGGCGGCTCGCTCGAGGCGGCGCCCGACGAGCCAATCGTGGAACGGCTGGGCCGGTGGCTTCCCGAAAGAACCTGCCGAAACCTCCGTCGCTCATGGCCGCGACGGGCGCCAGCGCGTGCAGGTCGAGAGGTTCGTCGAGATGGTGATCGACGTGCTCTCGAACCCTCCGTAGCCTGGCGTAGTAGTCGAACGGGTCCTTGCCGGACTTTGGTCGGCGAGGCGCGTGGCGATCTTCTGCCGCGCCGCCATGTCGGGCACCAGACTCTTCCGCCCGTGGCTCCTGAGGCGCCTCTTCCATCTCCGCGAACCCGAAGCCGTAGCACTCGATCCTGCCGCCGGGAGTCACCGGCACCCGCGACGACCACCCAGGGGCCCATTCGACGAACGTGTGGAACTCGTCGTCTTCGCCGCAGGGATCGACGCCTCGTGGCAGCGCCGCCACGAAGTCCTCGTCGAAACGGCGACCCGCGCGGTCGGCCGGCAATCGGTCCGTCTCCACGGAGCACACACGTGCCTTCACGCCGGACCTCAAGAGTTCCGCGGCGTGGTCGGCCGGGTCGCGGCCCAGGAGCGGGAACACGGGTTGAAGTCCTAGGCGGCCGAGAAGCGCCGTGCGACGGCGCATGGCCCGGCCAGGGACAAGCTGGCTGAACGCAAAGGATCTCCCGGTGTCGCCCCGGCACAAACGGAGGATGCCCTCTTCGATGGCGGCGTTGTGGTCGTTCTCGGCGGCTGCCCAGTCGAACTCGATGACGTGAAGCGGGAGGCCGACCATGGCCGCCTGCTGCTCGACCATTTGTCGACAGACTCCATGCATGGCCACCCGGCCGTTGTGCCGATTGACCTGGGTCACGAGCCCGCGCACTT
>JAPOXA010000089.1 GCA_026707325.1 Acidobacteriota bacterium
CCGCAGCCTCGGCGGCTACGGCGGATCGGTACAAGACGGTGACCGGAATCAACCCCGGAAAGGTACAGGTGCGCCGGCCCTGGGTGCGCCGGCCTTCTGGCCGGCATCCGGCGCGCCGCAAAGCGGCCGCGCCACTCCGGCTCCGGCCTTCCGCTGGTACCCTGACGCCATGAACCGCACAGTCCCGTTCGCCTTCGCCCTCCTCGTCGTCAGTCCGGCCGCCGCAGCCGACCGCGACGCGCCGACCTTCTACGCCGACGTGTTGCCCGTGCTCCAGATGCACTGCCAGGACTGTCACCGCCCGGCGGGAGCGAACTACGGCGGCATGCGGGCGCCCATGGCTTTGACCACCTACGCCGAGGTGCGACCCTGGGCCCGGTCGATCGCGCGGACCGTCGCGGCGCGCGAAATGCCGCCGTGGGACGCCCACCCGCAGCACGACGGCACGTTCGCCAACGAACGGGTGCTCAACCAGGCGGAGATCGAGACCCTGGTCAACTGGGCCGGAAGTGGCGGGGCCCCCGGCGACGCCGCCGAAGCCCCGCCACCGCGCGAGTTTCCGAGCACCGGCGGCTGGGTCGTCGGCAAGCCCGACCTCGTCGTGACGATGCCGGAGCCCTACTTCGTCGAGGACGACGTCGACGACCTCTACGCCGCTTTCTCCTACGTCCTCACCGAGGAGGACCTGCCGGAGGACCGCTGGGTCGTCGCCTTCCAGTGCAAGCCCGACAGCGAGGTCATCCACCACTTCAACCTCCACCTGCTGCCGCCGGACGAGAACGGCGAACTGCCGCCGCCGCCCGAGTTCCCCGACCAGGACCAGATCGCACCGTCGCCCGAGAACGCCGGCAGCTACATGGGCGGCGTCTCCTCCGGCAGCGATGCGAACCGCTATCCGGAGGGCTACGGCTTTCTGCTCAGGAAGGGCTCGCGGGTGACGTTCGACATCCACTACCACAAGGAGGCCGGCACCGGCACAGGCGTATGGGACCAGTCCTCGATCGGCTTCGTCTTCGCCGATGAACCCGTCGAGCGTTCGCTCGGCTCCGGGCTCAGGCCGATCATGAACTTCACGTTCGCCATCCCGCCGAACGACGGAAACCACCAGGTCGGCCCCTACTCCACGGTCGCCCGGCACGACACGGACATCATCGCCCTCATGCCGCACATGCACATGCGCGGCAAGGCCGCCCGCTTCGAGGCCTTCTACCCCGACGGCACCACCGAGGTGCTGCTCGACGTGCCGCAGTTCGACTTCTCGTGGCAAACCGTCTACTACTACGACCAGTTGAAGCGCATCCCCGAAGGGACCCGGATCGAGTACACCGCCTGGTACGACAACTCGGCCGAGAAGGCGGCCCGCTACGGCTTCGACTCGAATCGCACCGTGCGCTTCGGCCAGCCCTCCACCGACGAGATGATGATGGGCTTCATGATGAGCGCCGCCGTACCGGAGAGCGAACCGTAGCGCTGGCTCCTAGCGTCGCGAGAGCCGGTCCGCGGTCACGAGGAAAGCGCCGGCAATCAGGAGCCCCAGGAGTTCCCGGCTGTGCTCGATGTACATCCGGTCCGCCGACATCGGAGCCCACAGGTCACTGGTCGGGCGGTTCAGCATCCAGTCTGCGAAGCCGGGCAGCGTCAGGCCGGCGCCCGCGACGGTGACCGCCGCCAACGCCAGGAACACGAACCTCGGCAGCGGACGGTAGGCGGCGACCGTGCAGGCGCAGGCGATCGCGGCGTAGTAGGTCACCCAGATCAGCGGATCCGGGTCGTTGATCTGCAACAGGCCGAAGACCAGCATCCCCAGGCCGAGCAACAGGGGTACGAACCGGGGACCTGAGCCACGCCGCGAGGAAGACATTGGAGGCGAGCCTAGTCGCTTGCGCCCCGCAACGGACCACTTCGTTCATCAGATTCATCCTGTTCAGTCTTGACAAAACAAACCGGATGATCCAGAATCTCTGACTCATGACCGTCTCCGAACCGACTCCCGTGCCGGAACGATCCGCCGAGTCCCCCGCCGACGACTTCAGTCAGCACGCTGCGGAGGAACGCTTCATCGAGGCGATGGGGCTTGCGCACGAGGAGGATCGCCTGCCCCGCATCGCCGGCCGCCTCGTCGGCCTGCTCATCCTCTCGCCCGATCCTGTCCGCTTCGACCGCCTCGCCGAGCGGCTTCGGGTCAGCCGCGCCAGCATCAGCACGAACACGCGTCTGCTGGAGAACATGGGCGTCATCCAGCGCGTGACCCGGCCGGGCGACCGCCGCGACTACTTCCAGATCAACGAGGAACCCGGCCTTCTGCTGCGGATCGCGGATCGCTACCGCAGCCGTCAGGCCAGCGCGGAGCAGATGAAGCAAGCACTCCCGCCGAACGCGGGAAGCGAAGTCGTCTTCGAGCGCCTGGAGCGGCTCATCCGCTTCTACGCGATCCTCGCCGACAGCCTCCAGTACGTACTCGCCGCCGTGACGGAGGGCGAGGGCAACTCGGGCTCCAGAAGCACGTAGACGACGCGACGGCAGAACCGCCAGACGAGAGAGAACGACGAACCTCATGGCCATGTCTCACCAATCGAAGGAAGGCGCGGACGCCAGACGCCGCCGCCGGATCAGCCGGCCGCAGATCGCCGGCCTTGCCGTCGCGGCCCTCGTGCTCGTTGCGGCCGCCGTGTTCGCATTCGGCTTCGGCTCCCAGGCGCGCGCCGGCGATCAGGCAGCCGACCCGCTGATGGCGCAGGCAGTTCCGGTGCGCGCCGTCGCCGCCCGGCGCGGACACCTCTCGGTACGCACCGCCTACTCCGGCGAACTCGTGGGCGAGGTCTCCGACATCTCGCCCCAGGTTTCCGGGCTCCTCGTCGACGTGCCGGCACGAATCGGCCAGCGGGTCGCCAGAGGCCAGGTGCTCGCCGTGATCGCGGACATCGAGTTGAAAAACCAGCTCCAGGAGGCGCGCGGCCAGCTCGGCGTTGCCGAAGCGAACCGCGATCGCGCCGCGGCCGAACTCGTCGGCGTCGAAGCCGACTACCAGCGGGCGATGGAGCTCTACGACGAGGGCCTGCTCTCCGAGCAGGAGCAGCAGCAGGTCACCTCCCAGTACGCCACGTCGACGGCGAACCTGGCCGCCGCCGAAGCCCAGGTCCGGCAATCGGCCGCCCGCGAAGCGCTGCTCGCCGAGCAGTTCGCGAACACTCGCGTGCGCGCCCCGTTCGATGCCGTCGTCTCCGACCGCTACCTCGACCGCGGGACCCTCGTCCAGCCGGGAACGCCGATTCTGCGCCTGGTCGAGGAGGCGCCGCTCCTGGTCCAGTTCCGGGTTCCGGAGCGGGACCTGTCGGCGGTCCAGACCGGCGCCGCCTTCGACGTGGCCACCGAAGCCACGGGCGAACGCACCTTCTCGGGCACCGTGCGCCGGGTCGCCGGGGAAGTCCGCCGCAACGACCGCACCGTCCTCGTCGAGGGGGAGCTCGCCGAGACGGACGAACTGCTCCTGCCGGGCATGTACGCCGACGTCTCCGTCAGCCTGCGTGACCTCGACAACGCCCTGATCGTGCCCGGCGCCGCCCTGCTGGAACGCGTGGCGATGGACGGCGCGCGCTCCACGGGCGTCATGGTGCCGGTCGACGGCCTCGCCCAGTGGCGCGTGGTCACCGTCGCCGGCCGCTCCGGCGAGTACAGCGCGATTGCCGGCCCGGTCGAGGTCGGTGAACTCGTCCTGACGATGGGCCACAACCAGTTGGGACACGGCTCGCCGGTGCGGGTCGTCCACAACGAGCCTGAACCTTCCCCCACCGGCGCCGCGGGATTCTGAGGCCGAACGTGAACCTCCCGCGTCTTTCGGCCAACCGCCCGGTGGGCGTGACCATGCTCTACGTCTGCGTCGTCGTAATCGGTCTGGTCGCGGTGCGCCAGCTCGCCGTCGACCTGATGCCCGAAGTCGACATGCCGCGGATCTCCATTACGACGACCTACGAAGGCGTGGCACCCGAAGAGATGGAGACCCTGATCACGAGGCCGGTCGAGCAGGCCCTTTCCTCCGTCACCGGCCTCGACCAGTTGAACTCCATGTCCGCTGAGGGCATGAGCAGCATCCAGGCCCAGTTCGACTGGGGCGTCGACCTGAACGAGGTGGTGAACGACATTCGCGAGCAACTCGACTTCGTGCGCGGCATGCTGCCCGAAGACGCGTCCGAACCGACCCTGTTCAAGTTCAACCTCTCCGACATGCCCGTCGTCTTCCTTGGCCTCTCCGGCAGCGGCGACGCACGCCAGGTCCGCCACCTGGCCGAGCAGACGATCAGCCGGCGGCTGGAACGTCTGCCAGGCGTCGCTTCGGTGGAAGTCCAGGGCGGTCGGGTGCGGGAGATCCAGGTGCAGCTCGCCGCCGACCGCATGGCCGCGCTCGGCATCACGCCCAGCGAGGTCACGATGGCCCTGTCGCGTGAGAACCGCAACGTCTCCGCCGGCGACATGCTCGAAACGGGCCGGGAGGTCCTGATCCGGGCGATCGGCGAGTTCGAGCGCAAGGTCGATGTCGAGAACACGATCGTCGCCATCCGCGACGGACGGCCGATCCTGGTAAGGGACGTCGGACGGGTCGACGACGGCATCCGCGAGCTGACGAACGAGCTGTGGATCAACGGCGATCCTGGCATGCGGATGTACGTGATGAAGCAGTCCGGCTCCAACACGGTCGAAGTCGTCGATCGGCTCAAGCGCGAGATTGCCGCGATCAACCGCGACTACGCCGGCCGCGCCGAGATCGCGATCCTCATGGACGGCGCCGAGTTCATCCGCCAGGCGGTGAACAACGTCCAGATGGGGGCCCTGTTCGGCGCCGCGCTGGCGGTGCTCGTGCTGATGTTCTTCCTCCGCGACATGCGAGCGACTCTGATCGTCGGCGCCGCGATTCCGATCTCGGTGCTGGCGACGGTCGCCCTGATGTACTTCAACGGCTTCACGCTGAACGTGATCTCCCTGGCCGGCATCGCGCTCGGCGTCGGCATGCTGGTCGACGGCTCGATCGTGGTGCTCGAGAGCATCTACCGCCGGCTGCACGAAGGCGAACGCCCTACCGCCGCGGCGATCGCCGGCAGCAACGAGGTGGCGATGGCGATCGCCGCCGGCACATTGACCACGGTAGCCGTGTTCCTGCCGGTGGTGTTCATCTCCGGTTTCGCCGGCATCTTCTTCAACCAGTTGGCGATCACGGTCAGTTTCGCCCTGCTCTGCGCTCTGTTCGTCGCCCTCACGCTGATTCCGGCCGCTGCCGCGCGCTGGCTGCGAGAAGTCCCGAAGAGCCGCCAGGTGACGGACGAATGCGTCGCCGCCCTCGGGCCGGTCGACATGGCCTACGGCCGGATGATCGAGTGGGCCCTCGGCAGGCCCGGCCGGGTGATGGCCACGGCCGTCGTGCTCCTGCTCGGATCACTGGCTCTGGTTCCCGTGATCGGACTCGAACTGATGCCCGAGAGCGACGAAGGCCGCCTGAACATGCAGGTCGAGATGCCGGTCGGCGCGCCGCTCGACGCGACCACCGGGACGATGAAGGAGATCCAGGCTCGTGTCCGCGACGCGCTCAGACCCGACGAACTCGACAGCCTGATCACCACCGCCGGTCCCGAGAGTTGGTGGCGGCCAGCGCAGTCCAACCAGGGCACGATGGAGATCCTGCTCACCCCGCTGACCGATCGGAGCCGCGGCCAGGAGGAGATCCTCGCGTCGATCCGCCACGCCATCGCCGATGTGCCGGCGGCCCGGATCCAGCTCTACGCCTCGTCCAGCAACATGATGATGCGCATGATGCGCGGCGGCCAGGACGCGCGGCTGGTGGTCGAGATCCGCGGCCACGACCTGGACCAGGGCGACGAACTCGCCCAGCGCGTGATCGCCGCGATGACGGCAGTCCCCGGAGTCGTCCACCCCCGGATCGACCGAGAGTCCGGCCAGCTCGAGCGGACGCTGCGGGTCGATCGGGCCCGCCTGGCCGAACTCGGCCTCAACGGCAGCCAGGTGGCCGACGCCGTCGAGCACTACGTCCTCGGCCGGGTAGCCACGAAGTTCCGCGACCAGGGCGACGAGTTCGACATCCGGGTCCAGCTCCAGCCCGAGGACCGGTTGCGCATCGAGCAGTTGCCGCAACTGCCCATCGTCACTCCTCGCGGCGACATCGTGCCCCTGGGGTCGGTCGCCAGCATCAATCCCGGCGAAGGCCCCCTGTCGATCAATCGCGAGAACCAGGAACGCTACATGCAGGTCCTCGCCGGCATTGACGGCCGCAGGTTCAGCGACGTGGCGAGCGACGTCGAAGCCGCGCTGACGCGCGTCGAGACGCCTTACGGCTTCACGGTCGAGATGGGCGGCGAACTGGAGGAACAGCGCCAGGTCTTCGTGGAGCTTCTGATCGGCGTCCTGCTCGCGGTCTTCCTCGTCTACACGGTGATGGCGGTCCAGTTCGAATCCCTGGTACAGCCCCTCGTCATCATGACCGCCGTGCCGTTCTCGCTGCTCGGCGTGCTCCTGACCCTGGCGGTCACCGGCACGACCCTGAACATGAACTCCTTCCTCGGCCTGGTGGTCCTGGTCGGGATCGTGGTCAACAACGCGATTGTGCTCGTGGACAACGTGAACCGCATGCGCCGGGACGTCGGCTGCACGCTGCACGAGGCCCTGATCCGCGGATCGCGCCGTCGCCTGCGGCCGATCCTGATGACGACGCTGACCACCGCCCTCGGCCTGCTGCCGCTGACGCTGGGACTCGGCGAGGGCTCCGAACTGCAGGCGCCCCTGGCGCGGGTCGTCGTCGGCGGCCTGCTCGCCTCGACGCTGATCACGCTGATCTTCGTGCCCTCGCTCTACCTGCTGGTCGAGCGCGGCCGGGAACGGCGACGGGCGATGCGCGCCCGCCGGAAGGCCGCGCGGAAAGCCGGCATGCACGTGCCCCACAGCGCGCCGGCACTGCCGACTTCCTGATCGACTGGAGGACTTACCGCCGCAGCGACCGACTGCTAGGCTGACTCGTCGAGATGGCCTCTGCGGCGGCAAAACCGGCGAACGGACCCAGGGACCCACGCCGCCGCCGTTTCCTCCGCCTGTCGTCCCGTCTGGCGATGGCCGCGGGGCTTCTGGGCGGCTACGGAACGTTCGGCTCGATCCTCGGCCGGTTCCTCTATCCGAGCGGAGGCGCCGAGCGCGTGTGGCAGTTCGTGACGCCGCTCGACCGCCTCCCGGTAGGCGACAGCCTGACCTACACCACGCCGGCAGGGGCCGAGGTCCACGTCACCCGCCGCAACGACAGCGGCGGCAGCGAAGACGTCACCGCCCTGTCCAGCGTCTGCCCTCACCTGGGGTGTCAGGTCCACTGGCAGCCGCAGCGCAACCGCTACTTCTGTCCCTGTCACAACGGGGTCTTCGATGCCGAGGGCCGGGGCGTCGCCGGCCCGGTGGAAGGTACGGTGCTCTCGGGTTATCCGGTCGAGGTGCGGAACGGTCTGCTGTTCATCAAGGTGGAGCCGGCGCCGCTGATCACCCAGGCCTCCCGGGCGTGACCGCGATCGGACGCTGGCTCCACGACCGGCTGCCGGTCGAGCCCGGCGCGCTCCGCGAACTCACGAACGAACCGGTTCCCTACCACCTCAAGCGCTGGTGGTTCGCCCTCGGCGGCACCCCCGCCTACCTGTTCGTGGTCCAGATCGTCACCGGCATCCTGCTCGCCTTCTACTACCAGCCCCACCCGTCGACGGCCTACGAATCGGTGCGCTACATCACCGAGGAAGCCGCGTTCGGCTGGTATCTCAGAAGCGTTCACAAATGGGCGGCGACCCTGATGATCGCCGCCGTCGTGCTGCACCAGACCCGCGTCTACTTCACCGGCGCCTACCGCAAGCCTCGGGAAGTGAACTGGATGGTGGGCATGCTGCTCCTCGTCTGCACGCTGATGCTCGGCTTCACGGGCTACAGCCTGGTGTTCGAGCAATTGAGCTACTGGGGCGCCACGGTGTCCGCGAACATCGCCGACACGATCCCGGTGGCCGGCGGCTTCCTGAAGCAGATGCTGCTCGCCGGAGAGGCGTACAACGAGCGCACTCTGGCCCGCTTCTTCGTGCTCCACGCGGCGGTGCTGCCGGGCTTCCTGGTCGCGTTGATCGCCGTGCACATCGCACTCGTGCGCCTCCAGGGAGTCACCGAACTCAGGTTCAGGAACGAACCGCCGGACGAGAACCGCAAGTTCCCCTTCATTCCCGACCATCTCTACACGGAACTCATCATCGGCCTGGTGCTCATGGTCGTGCTCAGCGCCCTGGCAACGCTGGCGCCGGCGACCATGGGCCCGCTCGCCGACCCCCGGACCACGCCCGAGGAGATCAAGCCGGAGTGGTTCTTCTACGTCACCTTTCGCTGGCTCAAGCTGATGGGCGGCACCGCCGCGGTGCTCAGCATGGGGCTGGTCGTGTTCGTCATGTTCGCGTGGCCGTTCATCGACGCCTGGTTCAGGCGCCGCACCCGCCTGAGCGAGGCGAGCGTCTGGATCGGCATAGCAGCGACGCTCCTGATCATCGGGATGACGATCTGGGAAGCGGTGGCGCCCCACTAAGCGATCCGGAGGACTGTTCGCCATGACCCTGGAAACGAAGCGCATCGTCATCGGCAGCCTGGGAGCCCTGTTCCTGATCTCCCTGGTCTTCGTCCAGTGGCTGGAAACGACCCGCCGGGCAGAGGAAGCCGGTCTCCGCCCCGCGCGCGTCGTCGCGCCGGCCAGTTCCGCTGCCTGCGTCGAATGCCACCAGGAAACGAATCCCGGGATCATCGACCACTGGCGCGGCAGCACGCACGCAGCGAAGGGCGTCGGCTGCGTCGAATGCCATCAAGCCGTCGCCGAAGATCCGGACAGCCACAGCCACTACGGCTTCCACATCGCGACCGTCGTCACACCCAGGGACTGCGGCGCCTGCCACCCGCACGAGGCCGAGGAGTTCGCACAGAGCCATCACGCCGCCGGCGGGGACATCCTCGCTTCGCTGGACAACTTCCTCGCCGAAACGGTCGAGGGCGCGGCGCAGCCGTTCGACCCGCATTCGCCGACACCGGGGCGGCCGATGGAGCCGGTCAACGGTCTGGCCAGCGCGTTCCTCGGCTGCCAACAGTGCCACGGCTCCAAGGTCGCTCTCCGCGCCACCGACGGCGGCACCGTCACCGTCGACGACCTGAGCCCCGACGAGAACGGCATCCCGACGAACGCCGAGGCCCTGGACCGCATCCTGCGCAACGACGACGGCCGCCCCCTGTTCGACGCCGGCTCCTGGCCGAACACGGGGATCGGCCGCCTCAACCTGGACGGTTCCCGCGGATCGTGCAGCGCCTGCCACAGCCGGCACGACTTCTCGCCGCGCCGCGCGCGCCAGCCCGAGAACTGCGGCAAGTGCCACCTCGGCCCGGACCATCCGCAGAAGGAGATCTTCGAGGAGTCGAAGCACGGCGTGGCCTACCGCGACCTGACCGACTCCATGAACCTCGAAGCCGAGAACTGGGTGCTGGGAGAGGACTACTCGGCGGCGCCGACCTGCGCCACCTGCCACATGTCGGGGCACTCCCGCAACAACGGCCGCGTCACGCACGATCCGGGGGAGCGCATCTCCTGGACCAACCGGCCGCCGGTCAGCCTGCCGATGGACACGGACGCGGAGCACCGCGTCGTGACCACGGCCGACCCCGCCGAGCGGCGGGAACAGATCGCCGACACCGCCGAAGCGAAGCGGACGCGCATGAAGGAGGTCTGCTCGCACTGCCACACGCCCGACTACGTCAACGCCTTCTACCGGCAGTACGACGACTTCGTGACCCTCTACAACGAGAAGTTCGCCAAGCCCGGGCAGGCGATCATGGCCGCGCTGCTCGACCAGGGCCTGCGCAGCCCGACCCAGTTCGACGAGGAGATCGAGTGGACCTGGTTCTACCTCTGGCACCACGAGGGCCGGCGGGCGCGCCACGGCGCCTCCATGATGGCGCCGGACTACGCCCACTGGCACGGAATGTTCGAGGTCGCGGAGCGCTTCTACATGGAGCTGATTCCCCAGGCGCGCGAGATGGCCGACCACGCCGCGGCCGCGGGGCGCGGCACCCAGGCAAGAGCCGTCCGGAACGTCGTCGACTCGATCCTCGCCCGCCCTGAACACGCCTGGTTCGAAGGCGGCGCGGAGGCGGAGGCGACGCGAATCAGGGACGCCATGACGCGCCGCTACGGGCGGGCGCCCGAGGCCCCGCCGGAGTAGGACGGCGGCTTCGTCAAGGACCTGAACCGCAGTTCGTGCTGGATCGGGGACGTTCGCTACCCGGCGCCGCGACCCCAGCGGTACTGCAGCCTGGAGTAGTAGTACGCGCCGCTGACATCGAAGGGCGCGCGGGTGCTGTGCGGATTGCCCAGCAGCGTCGGCGTCGGATTACCGTCGCCGGTCTCGCCCAGGGCGTTGCGAGCGCCGATCGCCAGCCGGGCGCCGTTGGGCAGCGGGAAGCCGACCTCGACGTCCAGCAGGTACGCGCCGCCGAAGTCGACGGGGATGAACGGGTCGTACCAGCCGTCGTAGTAGCCGAGCCGGGCGAGCAGTTCGAGCGGCCGCCGGTCCGAGCTGTGACGGCCCAGTTCGTGGTGCAGCGTCGCGTTCCAGCGCAATCCCGGCAAGGCCTCCTCCAACTCGCGGATACGCTGCTGGTCCAGGGTCAGCGGGTTGAACTCCACGACTTCGGTCGAGGTCACGTTGAGAGCAAGGTCGAGCGTCGTGTGTCCGCCGGCCTGCGGCGGCCGCCAGGTGACGATCAGGTCGACGCCCTCCGTGCGGGTCTCGAAGTCGTTGGCGAAGAAGCGGAAGTTCGTGATGTTGGCGGCGCTCGTGATGCCTTCCGCCAGCAGTTGCTCGACCTCGGAGGGCTGGAGCGCGAACAGCCCGGTCACTCCCAGCCGATCGCTCACGTCGACGCGGAACACGTCCGCCGTGATGGTCAACGGGCCGCGCTCGACGATCGCGCCGGCGGCCAGGTTGACCGACTTCTCCGCGTCGAGGGCCTTGCCCCCGCGCAGTTCGGCAACCCTGGAGGCCGGCGGGATCGTGCCGTTGTTCACCAGTTCGAAGCGCTCCGGATCCCACTGCGTCGAGACGTTGAACGCGTTCTGCTGACCGGGCGTCGGCGCACGGAAGCCCGTCGACGCACTCGCGCGCAGGGCGAGAGCTTCGGAGACCTGACGACGGCCCGCGATCTTGCCGTTGAGCGTCGAGCCGAAGTCCTCGTAGTCCTCCAGGCGCACGGCAAGACCCAGGTTCCAGGATTCGTCCGGCGGCCCGTACTCCAGGTCGCCGTAGACGGCCGCGTTGGAACGGGTCCAGGCTCCCGCCGCCACCGGGCTGAACCCGGGGAAGCCGTTCGAGCCGGAGCTGAATCCCTGCCGGGCATAGGGACCGATCCGCCAGGAATCGGGGTCGCCGAGGCCGATCTCGAAGCGCTCCTCGCGCCACTCCAGGCCGCCGGCCAGATGGAGCCGCTCACCGAGCTGACGCAGCAGCTCGAGGTTCGCGCTCACGTCCCGCTGGCCGTAGAGGCCGGGTTTGAAGGAGGTCGGGCTGAGCGGCCCGAGCGACGCGTTCACGCTGTCGAACAGCAGGAAGTCGATCTCGTTCCGGCCGGCGCTGACACTCAGATCCCACCCGGTCCCGGAGGCGGTGAATCCGCGGACGCCGAGGACGAGCGACGAATCCACGCGGTCGCCGCCGAACACCGGCTGGAAGCCGCCCGGGAACAGCTCCTGGAAGCTGAAGCAGCTTGGATCGTCGAACACGCGTCCCAGCGCGTCCTGGTCCGGAAGCGCGTCCGTCACCACGACGACCGGGCACCCGGCCGAGCCATCCGGCGTCCCGTCGGCCGCGTCCAGGGCGTCGCCGATCAGCAGCGTCGCACCGCCGTCGCCGCTGTAGACCGCGTCCCGGGTGTTCGGGTTGCGGAAGAAGAAGTTCCTCGCCGTTACCTTGCGGTCCGCGTGGTTCGCCCAGCCGTAGAACTGCGTGGCGCCGCCGCTTCCCAGCGGCCGGCCGAAGTTGATCCAGAGCTTCACGTCGTCGTCGACCTCGGCCTTGCCCCACCTCTGCGCAGGATCGGCCACGTGGGTATTCCCCGCGGCGACCAGGGCCAGAGCATCAGCTCGCTGCATGGAGCGGTTCGTCGGGTTCGCGCCGCCGATCTCGAGGCTCAGATTCGCGAAGCCGGCCTCGCCCCACGGCAGACCGACGTTGCCGGCCACCGTGACGGACTCGCCGTCGCCCGCGTCGTACAGGCCGGTCAACACCTCGAACGAACCGCCGGAACGCGCATCGCTGAGCAGGAAGTTCATGATCCCCGCGATCGCGTCCGAGCCGTACTGAGCCGAAGCACCGTCTCTCAGGACCTCGACCTGGCGAAGCGCGATGGCAGGAATCGCCGAGAGGTCCGGCCCCTGGGCGCCGTGGGAAACGCCGATCCGCGACCACAGGATCACGGCCCCGCGGTGCCGCCGCTTGCCGTTCACCAGTACCAGCGTGTGGTCCGGGGCCAGGCCGCGCAGGTTCGTCGGCCGCACGATGGTCGCCGCGTCGCCGCTGATCGCACTGATGTTGAGCGACGGCACGACGTTGCGCAGCAGCATGTCGAGATTCGTCTCGCCCTGATGCGCCACGTGCTCCGCGGAGATCACGTCGACGGGCACCATCGACTTCGTCACCGAACGCTCCCGCGCCCGGCTGCCGGTGACGACGATCTCCTCGTCGACATGCGCGGCCGATTCCTCCGACTCGCCTTCGTCGCGATCGTCGTGGCCGCCCTCCGCCGCGGCATCCCGCTCGTCCGCCTGCGGCGCCGCCCGGTCCTCGACCTGCTGGGCCCTCAGCGAACCGGGCCCCGCGAAGCCTGCGAGGAGCAGTGCAACCGCGGCTAGCCGAACGCCACGGCGCAAGGAGGAACCGTCACCGTCCATCCGGCCCGGATTCGCGCCAGTGGCTGTCATGGAACCGCAACAGATCCACACCGTGGGCTTCGTAGAACCAGACCGGGTTGTGATCCACGCCTGGCGCAATCAGCCGCTCGGCCGGAACACGCAGTCCATACAAGTAGCCCAGGTACTCCAGGGTGGCCTCGTAGTTGAACCCCCTGGTTCCCACCCAGATCATGATGTCGAGTGCCGGCTGCATTCCACCTTCGGCGTAGGACCGGGCAAGGCTGTACGCATCGTTGCCCTTGCCGAAGTCGAACGACCTGGCGTTCGCACCTGAAGCCCTTGGATCCCGTTCAACGCCGTCGTTCTCCAGGACCAGCTTCTCCACCGCATAGCCGGGACCGCCAGGCGCGGCTGAGCTGAACAGGTGGGGGTGCCTGAACATGATCCGCGTAGTCCCTCGTCCCCCTTGGGAGAACCCCTGCAGGGCACGCCCACCGCGATGCGCCAGGGTGCGGTAGCTGTCGTCGATGTGTGGAATCAACTCCCGGACAAGGACCTCTTCACCTCTGGAGTCCTCGTAGTCGTACCAGCTCACCCGGCCGCCGTTCCCCCAGACGAAGATCACCGGCCGCACGGCGCCGGAAGCGATGGCCGCGTGCACGTACTCGGCTATCCCGATGCTCCGTGATTCGTTACCTGGTCGCCCGCCGTGCAGGTAGTAGATGACCGGATAGCGGGCATGACGATTCGCGGCGTCGTCGTACCCCGGCGGAAGGTAGATGTTGTAGCCCACCTGAACGCCCATGGAGGGACTCGTGAACGTCGCGTGAGTCACGCCCGGAACCCTGCGATCCTCCCCAGGCGGGTTGACCCAACTGAAGGGTCCACGCCCGCGCGCGAGGAACGCGCGCACCTCGGCGGGTTCGGCTCGGCCGTCCCGGTTGACATCCAGCAGCGAGAACGCGCCTAGCCTCACTTCGTCTTCCGTCAGCACGCCATCGCCGTTCCGATCGGCCATGAAAGCGTTCTCCACTCGGCCGTCCGCGTCGTTGTCCGGCTCCTGCCCGGCTGACGCCGTCGGCAACGCTTGCGTAGCCGCCAGCACCAGGAGCGCACTGGCGAACGTGCGACCGAGCCCGGAACCACCACTTCCGGAACAACAGATCCGACACCACTTCCAAGGCTTCATCAGCGAACTCCCATCTCCGGAATCTCCGCCCGGTTCGCGCCGACCGGTCCGAAGCCTACTTCTCCGGCAGCCCGAACACGAAGACGACGTTGCCCATCGCGACGACGATCCGCTGCTGCCCGCCGACCGCGTAGCTCATCGGCGAGGCGTGCGGCGCGGCGCCGAGCGAGATCCGCCAGAGCGGCTCGCCGGTCTCCTCGTCGAGGGCGAAGAAGAAGCCGTCGACGCTGGCGCTCCAGACCAGGCCGCCGGCGGTGGCCAGGACGCCGCTCCGGCTTCGCGGCGTGATCGGGAACTCCCAGCGGATCTCCCCCGTCGTCGCCTCGATCGCCCGGATCGCGCTCTTGTAGTGGTCGGCCTCGAGCCGCATCCGGTGGCCGCCGCCCAGGAAGGTGCTGCCCTCTTCGTACTCGTCGTCACGCTGGTAGTAGACGCTCTCCGCGTCGAAGGAGTTGACATAGAGGAAGCCGGTGCGCGGGCTGTAGGCCGGTGACCACCAGTTCGTCGCGCCGCCGGCGATCGGCGCCACCGTGGTGCCCTCCTCGGTCGGGAACACGTTCTCGCGGAGGATCGGCCGGCCGTTCTCGTCCAGGCCGTGCGCCCAGGTCTGGAGCGCGAACGGTTCACCCAGCAGAAACTGTCCGCTCGTCCGGTCGAGCAGGTAGTAGAAGGCATTTCGGTTCGCCCACAGCATCGTCTTGCGAGGCTCGCCGTTCAGCTCGACATCGGCCAGCACCGGCACCTGGACCGCGTCCCAGTCCCACACGTCATGGGGCGTGAACTGGAAGTGCCAGACGATCTCCCCGGTCTTTCCGTCGAGCGCCAGCACCGAGGACGAGTACAGGTTGTCGCCCAGGCGCAGGTCCCCGTTCCAGTCCGGCGCCGGGTTGCCGCCGCCCCAGTAGATGAGGTCGAGTTCCGGGTCGTAGACGCCGGTCAGCCACGTCGGCGCGCCACCAGTGCGCCAGGAATCGCCGGCCCATGTTTCGTTCCCCGGTTCACCGGGTCCCGGCACCGTGTACGTACGCCACCTGCGCTCGCCGGTCGCGGCGCCGTAGCCGTCGATGAAGCCGCGGATCCCGAACTCGCCGCCGGCGATGCCGGTGACGACCGTGTCGCCCACGATCAGCGGCGCCGCCGTCTTGCTGTAGCCCTTCGTGTGGTCCGCCACCTCGGTGTCCCAGAGGAGAGAACCCGAACGGGCGTCGACCGCCACCAGGTGAGCGTCGTTCGTGCTCATGTACAGCGTCTCGCCCAGGATCGCCACGCCGCGGTTGTTGCGCCCGCAGCACACCCTGATGCCATCCGGAAGCGGGTGCTCGTAGCGCCAGAAGGCACGCCCCGTCGCCGCGTCGACCGCGGTCACGTTGCTGGGCGACTCGGTGATGAACATGACGCCGTCCACCACCAGCGGCGTCGTCTCGTTGCGGTCGAGCTGCCGGATCTGGTGCGCCCACTTCAGCTCCAGGCGCTCCACGTTCCCTCGGTTGATCTGATCGAGCCGACTGAAGCGCTGCCCGTGCAGCGCGCCGTGGTACATGAGCCAGTTATGCGGCTCGTCGTCCGAGTTCACGAGCCGTTCCCAGGTCACCGGCGAGAGGAGCGGCATGCCGTCGGCACCTGGCCCCTGGGCGGGCGCCGTATGCGCAGTGGCCAGGAGCAGCGCCGCGCCGATCCAACCGATCGGTTTCAAGAGTCGCTCCCCCGCAACGAAGCGAGATACGCGACCAGGTCGTCGCGCTCCGCGTCCGCGAGCGGCTCGGCGGGCATCGTCGACTTCTGCCCCCGTTCGACGGAACGCAGCGACGCCTTCGTGAACGACCGCAGCCTCTCCTCGTCGTCCATGATGCGGAGGTTGAAGGTGTCCTCGCCCATTCTCAGCCCCTCGATCACCGTGCCGTCGGCGCGAGTCACTCGCACCGTCCACCAGCGCGGCGCAACCTCGGCAGTCGGCTCGGTCAAATCCCGGGCAAGTTCCTCGGGATCGCGCCGCCCTCCGACACGCGAAAGGTCCGGCCCGAGCCGACCGCCACGCCCCTCAACCATGTGGCAGCGCTCGCAGTCCAGCCGCTCGAACACCGCCCGTCCCGCCTCCGGCGAACCCGGCAGGGCCGCCAGATCGACAGCGTCCGAAAGCGTGCGGAGGTACGTCACCAACTGCCAGATCTCCTGATCCCCGGCACGCCGCAGGCCACGCATCGACGTGCCCTCGATGCCGTCGCGAATCACGTCATAGAGGCCAGCGTCCGTCGACGCATGCTGGAACCGTCCGGTCGTCAGATCCGGCCCGTCCGCCTCCTCACCTCCAGTGGCATCCAGCCCATGACAACTCGTGCACTTCGACTGGAACTGCCGCTGCCCCATCCGCACGTCGATGGCACTCGTGAACGGGTTCTCCGGCTCCTCAGCAGCAGCACCCGTTGCAAACGCCACAAGAAGCAGCAGCACGTTCCGCCCACCCGACACGAAACCTGCAACCGTGGCAACTTGCAGCCAACTGCCACCCTGGGGCGACCCGGGAACTCGACGTCGTCCAGCCGGTCCGGGGGCCTGAGGGGAGGGTCCCAGCGGACTCGAAGCGAGCGACGCCCGTCGTCTACTCATCAACCGAGAACCTATCGGAGCGAGCGTAGTGGAGTGCGCGCAGTCCTCCCCATTCGCTCAGAGAGCGCGCACGGCCGATGGGACCCTCCCCTCAGGCCCCCGGACCGGCGGGTGCAACCAGTGGCGCCCCGCCTCAGGCGTCCGCCTCGGGCCGCCGTTTCGGTTCGACCTTGGCGACGGCGATCAGCGACTCCACGCAGTCGCGCAGCGACTCGTCGAACGGCCGGAAAGCAACGCCCGTCGCCTCGCGCATCCGGTCGTTGCGCAGCTCGACGCCGGCCCAGATACCCCGAAGCTCCTGCTCTCGCTTCTGTATGTGTTCGGGGTGGATTTCGGTGACCGGAGGCGTGTCATGCCGGAGTTCCGGCAGCAGCCGGTCGATGCCTGCGTTGATCTCCTCCACCGGTACCGCGTCCGCCGACCAGGCGATGTAGCGTTCGCCGTTCCTGACGCTGATGCTCTCGAGCAGCCGGATGTGGCACTCGGCGTCGTCACGGACGTCGACCGTCATCCAGGGCCGGTACGCCTGCGTCTGCTCGCATTCCCCGCGCAGCATCAGCTCGATGTTGTGCTGCCAGGGGCCCTTCTCCTTCTGGTGCGCCGACAGGATCGGACCGACGTTGTCGCCTGGGCAGCAGGTGATCGCGTCCCAGCGCCCGCTCTTCTCCGCCGCGTCCGCGAAGGCGCGCTGAGCGTAGATCTTGCTCATCGAGTAGCCGTGGCCCCGCTCGGGCGTCCGCTTCGGGTTCGACTCGTCCGGATAGCGGTCCTCGTACAGGACCGGCCGGCGGACGAACTCGTAGATGTCGGCCTCCATGATGACGGCCGCGATGCTTGAAGTAACGACCACGCGGGTGACCGAAGCCGACTTCTCGATGCTCGCGACCATGTGGTCGCAGACGTTCTTCACGTAGTCGAAATCGTTGTAGTCACTGACGTGCGCGATATGGGCGACACCGTGGCAGCCGGCGAAGATGTCGTCAAAGCAACCCGCCTCGTCGAGGTTCGCCGAGTGGAGCGTCAGCCGGCCTGACGCATGGCCGTTCATCTCGCGCAGAAAGGTCGTCTTCTCCGGATCATTCGCGTCGCGCACGCAGGCGCGCACCCGGTAGCCCTCGTCCAGCAGCAGCCGAACCGTCCAGCCGCCGACGAAGCCGGCGCTGCCCGTGACCGCGACGGTACCGCCCTTCGGTATTGGAGCCATGTCTCTCGCCCTCCCTGATTCGGTTCGGGGGCGACGATACCCGACGGCGAAACTGCTAGCTTTGTGGTGTCTGACCGAGCGACCCGTGAACATCGAATCCCTCGACCAGGTCCAGTGCGGCGAGCGCACCTACGAACTGCGCCGCCTGCGCCCGACAGACCGGGACGACATCGTCGCGCTCGCCAGCGCGTTGCCCGAGATCGACCTCCAGTTCCTGCGCTCGGACCTGACCGATCCCGACGTCGTGGAGGGGTGGATCCACGACGCCGACGCCGGCAGCCGTTTCACGACGCTGGCCCACTATGGAGGCGAACTCGTGGGCTACGGCAGCCTGAACCTGCGCGGCCTGCAGTGGATGAGCCACCTGGGCGAGATCCGCGTGATCATCGCCGACGCCCACCGCCGCTGCGGCCTCGGCCACGTGCTGACCGAACGCGTGTTCGAGACCGCGAGAGAGCTCGGCCTGCTCAAGCTGGTCGCGCAGATGACGCGTGAGCAGATCGGCGCGCGCCGGGTGTTTGAGCGGCTCGGCTTCTCGCCCGAGGCTCTGCTCACCGACTGGGTCATCGACCGCTCCGGCCGTACACGCGACATGATGATCATGTCCTACGACCTCGGTGCCGGGAAGCGGAGACGCGTCTGAGCCCCCGAGCCCGGCGCCGCCTCCGCGTCGTCTCCTGGAACGTGAACGGCCTGCGCGCCTGCGCCCGCAAGGGGTTCCTCGACTGGCTCGGATCCAGCCGGGCGCAGGTCATAGGTCTGCAGGAGACGAAGGCCCGCGCCGAGCAACTGGCGCCCGAGCTCCGGCGTCCACGCCGCTGGCACACGGCCTTCTCGAGCGCCGAGCGTCCAGGCTACTCCGGCGTCGGCCTCTACTCGCGTCTGGAGCCGGCGTGGGTCCGCACCTCGCTCGGCGAGCAGCGCTTCGACGCCGAGGGCCGCCTCCAACTGGCGCTGTTCGGTCAACTGCTGGTGGCGAACGTCTACTTCCCGAAGGGCAGCGGCAGCAAGCGCGACAACAGCCGGGTACCGTACAAATTGGACTTCTACCGCGCCCTGTTCGACCAGCTCGACCGGGCGCGCGAGGCCGGCTACCGCGTCCTGGTCATGGGCGACTTCAACACGGCGCCGCAGCCGATCGACCTGGCGCGGCCGAAGCAGAACCGGAAGAACTCGGGCTTCCTGCCCGAGGAGTGCGACGAACTCCAGCGCTGGCTCGATGCCGGCTGGATCGACACCTTCCGGGCACTGAACCCCGACACGGTGCGCTATAGCTGGTGGAAGCAGGCCTTCAATGCCCGCGAGCGCAACGTCGGCTGGCGGATCGACCTCGTGCTCGCCTCGAGAGCGGCGATGCGCTTCGTCGAACGGGCCTTCATCCTCACGAGCGTCACCGGCTCGGACCACTGCCCGGTCGGCGTCGACCTGTCCGCCGAGGTGCTCGAGTGACCGACACCGACGCGACACCACGCCGGGCTACTACCGCCGAGGGCATTCGGCGCCGCATGGCCGGCTTCGCAACCCGAGAGGGCTTGCGGCGTGGCCTCGGTTTCCGCCCACGGCCGACCGACGTGCTGATCGCCACCTACCCCAAGGCCGGCACGACTCTGATGCAGCAGATCGTCCACGGTCTCCGCACCGGCGGCGACATGGACTTCGACGAGATCACGGAAGTCGTCCCCTGGATCGAAGTCGCCCACGACATCGGCCTCGACCTCGACGCGCCCCAGCGCGCCGCACCCCGAGCCTTCAAGACCCACCTGAGCCGCGACCTGGCCCCGAAGGGCGGGCGCAACATCTTCGTCGTCCGCGACCCGGTCGACTCCCTGGTCTCGTTCTTCCACTTCTTCAGCGGCTGGGTCTTCGAGCCCGGCACCGTCTCGATCCGCGACTTCGCCCTCGACTTCGTCTTCCACGGCACCCGCAGCGGCCGCTACTGGGATCACCTCGTGTCCTGGTGGCCGAAGCGCCTGGACCCGGACACCCTGTGGCTCTGCTTCGAGGACATCGTCGCGGACCTCCCCGCAGCCACCGCCCGCGTCGCCGCCTTCCTCAATCTCGACCCGGAGCACCCCAACATCGAGGTCGCGACCCGCCAGGCATCGATCGACTTCATGCGTGAACACGGCTCGAAGTTCGACGACCACCTCGTCCGCAACGCCCGCAACGCCGCCTGCGGCCTCCCAGCCTCCGGCACGACCTCCAAGGTCCGCAAGGGCAAGTCAGGCGAAGGCTCCCGTGAAGTGCCGCCCGAAGTCATGGACGTATGGGACCAGGAGTGGCAGCGCATCGTCGAACCAGCCACCGGGCACGGGTCTTACGAGGCATTACTACGTTCCGCCGCCGACCGCCGCGCGTACAGTGCGACCTCCAGCCCGCGGCGGGGCCGGAGGAGAGGGTCGCAGGGGGCTAGAGACAAGCGACTGCCGTAGACCTTCCCTCAAGCGACGCCCTCGCGGAGCGCAGTCGACCGAGCGAACCCCCGGCCCCCCAATCCACCGAGAGGGGGGTGAGCGTCCCCCTGCGACCCTCTCCTCCGGCCCCGTCGCGGGCGGGTGCTTCAGCCGACGCCGCTACAGCAGGCCGCCCGGCGGCGCTGCCCGGGCGCGCTGGTTGTAGAGCAGCTTCTTCAGGCGGGCGCGTTCCTCGTCGGCGAGGTTGGCGTAGTCGATCGCCTCGCCGCTCGAGACGTCCATGCCGCGCTGGACCGCCGGACGGGCGCCGACTTCCTCGAACCAGCGCTTGAAGTACGGAAACTCCTCGATGTCCTGCTGCTGGTCCTTCCAGCGAACGGTCCACGGGTAGCAGATCATGTCGGCGATGGTGTACTCGTCTCCGATCAGGTAGCGGCGGTCGTAGAGGCGGTTGTTCATCACCCCGTAGAGGCGGTTCACTTCGTCGGTGAAGCGGCGGACGGCGTAGCTCTGATCGCCCTCCGTGTCGCGCAGTCGACGGAAGTGGCCGCACTCGCCCGACTTCGGCCCCTGGTTCGCCATCTGCCAGATGAGCCACTGGTTCACTTCGTGGCGGGCACGCAGGTCCTGAGGGTAGAACTGGCCTGCCTTCTCGGCGATGTACATCATGATCGCGCCTGATTCGAAGAGCGCGACCGGCTCGCCGCCGTCGGCCGGCTCGTCGTCGACCATCGCCGGCATCCGGTTGTTCGGGGAGATCGCGAGGAACTCCTCCTTGAACTGGTCGCCGAAGCCGATCCGGCAAGGCACGATGCGGTAAGGAAGCCCGCATTCCTCGAGGAGGATCGTGACCTTCTTGCCGTTCGGCGTCGGCCAGTAGTGCAGATCGATCATCGCGATGGCTCCTGTGAATCCGGCCTGGCGGGCCGCGCGGTTCTTCTCTTGATGGACCTTGAGACGGCGCAGGATAGCGGACCCGACCGCGATACGCTGTTGCTTCGCCCCGCCGGCACACGGCAGGCGCAACAGGAGGTACGCGGTGCAGAACAGGACGACGACTTTCGCAGTAACGATCGTTGCTATGGCACTCGCCGGACTCGCGTCCCCTTCCGCGGCCGCGGAACCCGGCGACGCCGCGGCCCAGCTTGCCGCCGCGATTCAGGCCGCCCCCGACGACCGGCGGGATGGAGCGCGCGTACTTGGTTGGACCGACGACGGCAAGGTCGTCGAGCTCCGCGCCGGCAGCAACGACCTCGTTTGTCTGGCCGCCCGGCCAGGCGACGCGCAGTGGAGCGTGGCCTGCTACCACGAGTCGCTCGAGCCGTTCATGGCCCGCGGCCGCGAACTGCTCGCTCAGGGCATCGAAGGCCAGGAACGCATCGCCATTCGCGAACGGGAGATCGCCGAGGGCAAGCTGCCGATGCCGCGGGAGCCGCGCACCATGTACGTACTCCACGGCAGCGGCTTCGACGCCCCGACCGGCGAGGTGAGCGACGCCTACCTGCGGTGGGTGATCTACACGCCGTACGCGACCCCGGAGTCGACCGGCCTCACGACCCGGCCTGTGCCAGGCGCGCCCTGGCTGATGGCCCCCGGCACCGCGGGAGCGCACATCATGATCAATCCACCCCGCCCTGACGCCAACGCCCGATGACAGACCTCCATTCACAGCAACAGGAGAGCGCTCGCGCGCACATCATGATCGCAGCAACCCTGAGTCCCCGCCCCGACGCCAGCCGGTGAGCACCGCCTTCAGGGACAGTCCCTTCAGGGACATCGTCGGGCCCTCTTCGCAGTTCTACATCTCGCAGCGGCTGCGGCTCCACTACCTGAGCTGGGGCAACGACGACAAGCCGCCCCTGGTGCTGATCCACGGCGGCCGGGACCACGCGCACAACTGGGACTGGGTGGCGAACGCGCTCCGCGGCGACTACCACATCGTGGCCCCGGACCTACGCGGCCACGGCGACAGCGAGTGGGCGATCGGCGGCATGTACGCGATCACCGACTTCGTGCTCGACATCGCGCAACTGCTGGAAGCGCTGGACCGTTTCCCGGTGCGGATCGTGGCCCACTCCCTGGGCGCGAACATCGCTCTCCACTACACCGGCTTCTACCCCGAGAACGTCCACAAGCTGGTGGCGATCGAAGGCATGGGACCGCCTCCCCGCGTCCTCAGCGACCGGGTCAACGCCGCGGTCGACGAGCGCATGCGAGGCTGGGTGGGCAACATGCAGAAGCTCGCGGGCCGGCAGCCGCGGCGCTACCCGTCGCTCGACGCGGCCGCCGAGCGGATGCAGGAGGTGAACAGCTTCCTGAGTCCCGAGCAGGCCCGGCACCTGACGGTCAACGGCATGGCGCGCAACGAGGACGGCACCTACACCTGGAAGTTCGACAACTACGTCCGCTCCTTCCCGCCGTACCGCTACGACGAGGAGGAACTGCGGAGCATCTGGGGCCGGATCACCTGCCCCACGTTGCTGGTTCGGGGCACGGAGAGCTGGGCCAGCGATCCCGTCGAGGACGGCCGGATCGACGCCTTCCAGAACGCCGAACTCCGCAACTTCGAGGGCGCCGGCCACTGGGTCCATCACGACCAGCTCGACGAGTTCGTCGCCGTGGCGCGAGCCTTTCTCGCCGACTGACGCAGGACCTGAGCCCCATGACGACCACCGACGCACCCAGCGAAGCCGCCCTCCCGCCCAAGGCGGCGCCCGTTCGTTCCGGCGAACGCATAGCCGCCATCGACGTCCTGCGCGGCTTCGCTGTACTCGGCATCCTCGCGATGAACGTGCAGAGCTACTCGATGATCTCGGCGGCGTACCTGAACCCGGCCGCGAACGACCGGCTTGAGGGCACAGGCTTCCCGATCTGGGTGCTGACCCACGTCTTGACCGACACGAAGTTCATGTCGATCTTCTCCATGCTGTTCGGCGCCGGCATGGCCCTGATGGCGGAGCGCGCCGCATCGCGCGGCGCCTCGTCCACCGGCGTCCACTACCGGCGGCAATTCTGGCTGCTGGTCCTCGGACTCGCGCACGCCCACCTGATCTGGTACGGCGACATCCTGGTCCCGTACGCGCTTTGCGGCTTCGTCCTCTACTCGTTGCGCAACGTGCGGCCATGGCGGCTGCTCGTCGCCGGATTCGCGATGACGGCCGTGACCCCGGCGTTCTTCCTGTTCACCGCAACGACGATTCCCTACATGCCGGCCGAGGCGCGCGACGCGCTGGCCCGGGATTGGACGCCTCCGCCGGTCGAAGCGCAGGCCGAAATCGAGATCTACCGATCGGGCTGGTTGACGCAGATGCCGGAGCGCAGCGCCGCGGCTCTCGAGGCCGAGACCGTCCTGTTTCTCATCATGTTCTTCTGGCGTTCGGGCGGCCTGATGCTCGTCGGCATGGGCCTCTTCAAACTCGGCGTGCTTTCGGCCAAACGCTTGCCGACGTTCTACCGGCGTCTGGCCCTCGCCGGGTTCGGGCTCGGCTTGCCGATCGTGATTGCCGGGGTGATCTTCAACACCCGGCACGACTTCGCCTTCGAGCACTCGATGTTCCAGGGCTACACGTTCAACTACACGGGCTCGCTCGGCGTCTTCCTCGGCTACGTGGCGATCGTCATGCTGGCGGTTCAGAACGGCTGGCTGCCCAGCCTGCAACGCCGGCTCCAGGCGGCGGGGCGCATGGCGTTCACGAACTACATCAGCCAGAGCGTCATCTGCACGCTCATCTTCTACGGCCACGGCTTCGGCCTGTTCGAACGGGTCGATCGCCTCGGTCAACTCGCAATCGTCGTAGCGATCTGGGTTCTCCAACTGCTCTGGTCGCCCTGGTGGCTCGCCCGCTTCCGTTTCGGGCCGCTCGAGTGGCTGTGGCGGTCGCTCACGTACATGAAGTTCCAGCCCATGGCGGTCCGCTCGCCCGCCTGACATCCCACTCGAAAGGAGCCTGCCATGATCCGATCCCTTTCCGCCGCTACGTTCATCACTCTCACCGTGGCCTTGCTGGCCGCTGGAGGCGCCATGGCCCAGATCGCACCCGAACCCGAACAGATCGAGGAACTCCTGGAGGGGCCGGCGGAGGGACCGGTCGTCATGGTCAACCTGCTGCGGTTCAAGAAGGAGGCCGACGCCCCCGACGAGGGCCTCACGGGCGAAGAGGCCTACGGCAGGTATGGCGCCCAGATGGTCCAGTGGGTCACCTCCCAGGGCGCCCGTCTGATCTGGTCCGGCCGGGTCGATTCGATGGTGATCGGCGACACGGACGAGTACTTCCACGCGATCGCCCTGATGGAGTACCCGTCGCGGGCCGAGTTTCTCCGCATCATCGGCGACCCGCGCGTCGCCGAGTTCTCGGTCCACCGCACCGCGGGGCTCGATATGCAGTGGCTGATCGCCTCGACGACGATGGCCGAGCCAGGAGGTCCTCAGAGCGCCGAAGAGTCGAACGACTGACCGTCGATCTCCACCGGCCGAACCCCGGCACCCCTCCGAAACGGGCATCGTTCTGAGCTACACTCGCGCCCCGCATTCGCGTAGCCAACAACCTGAACAACGTCAGTTCTCCAACAGAGGGAAGGAGATCCTGCAGATGCGCTTGAACAACGTGGCCCCCGTACTGGCCGCGGCACTGGTCTTGGCAGCGTGCACTTCGATCGCGGCACCGCCCGCCATGGCCTCCGAGCACGAAGAGCCGGTCGGCAACCTTGCCGAACTGATGCGCGCCATCCTGTTCCCGAACTCCAACTTCCTGTTCGACGTCCAGGTGACGGACCCCGGCACCCCGCCCGAGCCGGGCAGCGAGGACGACCGCTCGGCATCGGCCCTCTTTTCCGGCATCTACACCGGCTGGCAGGTGCCGCAGCAGGCGGCGCTGGCCCTGGCCGAGGTCGAGCCCCTGATCATGAACGCCGCCCGCAAGTGCGAGAACGGCAGGGATGCTCCGGTCGCCAACGAGGACTACCAGAAGTGGGCCAGGCAGTTGACCGACGTCGCCAAGCAGATCTACGCCGCGGCCCACGAAGAGGACCGGGAGAAGGTCAGCGATCTGACGAACAACCTCGCGGGCGCCTGCGAGGACTGTCACGCGGTCTACCGCAAGTACCAGGACCGCTGCCGCCGCTAACGCTGACGCGGCGCCGGACAGCCTCCATCCCACCGGCAGCCGGGCAGGCATTCGAACCTCATGCGTAGCCTCTTCGAGTGGGTCGACGCTCTACCCAGCAGCATCGCGCTGCGGGAGTCGCTGAACGCCTACCCGACCATGCTGACGATCCACGTCGTCAGCATGTGCCTGTTCGCCGGGTTGATCGCGTACTGGGACATGCGCCTGATCGGGTTCACGCTCAAGAAGGTGCCGGTATCGAACATCCCGACCCGCCTCTTCCCGTGGGCGCTGACCGGCTACGGCATCAACCTGATCACCGGGGCATTACTGCTCTACAGCCAGCCGATGCGGTACTACGGCAACTTCTACTTCTGGGCCAAGATGGCGCTGATGCTGGTCGCCGGCATCAACATGTTCTGGTTCCACTACGCGACCTACAAGTCGGTTCAGGCGTGGGACCAGGGTCGCGAGATTCCACTGAACGCCCGGCTGGCCGGAGTCGTGTCCCTCGTGTTGTGGGCGGCCGTCGTCGTCACGGGACGGATGATGGCCTACAGCGGCCTGATGCCCGGCTGGTGGAACAACCTGAACATCGGCGCCTGAAGAGGCCGCGGAGGATCTTCCCATGTTGCAGTCCTTCTTCGTGTGGATGCAGGGCCTGCCCTTCAGCGCCTGGATGCTGGAGGAAACCTGGGCGTCGCCGATCATCCAGTGCGCCCACCTCGTCGCGCTGGTCGGCTTCGCCGGCGCCGTCCTGGTCGTCGACATGCGCCTGCTCGGCCGCGGCCTGATCAAGACGCCTCTCAACCAGCTCGCCCGCGAGCTGGACCGCTGGATGATCTGGAGCTTCGTCGCCCTGTTCGTGACCGGCGCGCCCCAGGTCCTGTCGACGGCGCTCAAGCAGTACTACAGCCCCTTCTTCTGGTGGAAGATGCAGATCATCGTCATCGGGCTGCTCTTCAATTTCACGATCCGCCGCCGGGTCGCCCTCGCGGAAGAAGGAACGCTCGGACACTGGCCGAAGGTGGTCGGCTTCCTCTCGATCGGCATCTGGACCAGCGTTTCGGTCTACGCCCGCCTGATCGGGCTGCTGTCCTGAGCGGCCGTTCCAGCCTCGCCATCGCTGTGGCGGCGCTCGCCGCCGCGCTCTCCTGCCCGCCCCTCCCCGGGCAGACCGGCGCCTCCGGCGACTGGCCGGCCTTCGGCGGCGATCCTGGCAACACGAAGTACTCCAAGCTCGACCGGATCGACCGCGACAACTTCCAGGACGTGGAGATCGCCTGGCGGTGGCGGTCGATCGCCGCGGACACGGAGGTCCCGGACAGCGTCCGGCGGGGCCAGTTCAAGACGATCCCGCTCGAGGTCGACGGCCGCGTCTTCGTCGCCACGTCGCTCAGCCAGGTCGCCGCGATCGACGCCGGGACAGGTGACACGCTCTGGACCTACGACCCGGAGAGCTGGCGCGCCGGCCGCCCGGCGAACGAAGGCTTCCAGCACCGGGGGGTCGCCTACTGGACGGACGGAGAGCGGGAGCGGGTACTCCTTCCAACCCATCACCGCCGGCTGGTCTCACTCGACGCCGCGACCGGAAAGCCCGACCCCGACTTCGGCGACGGCGGCGACGTCGAGATGACGCCCCATCTCGGCCGGGAGGTGATGGAGAGCCGGACGACCCACAGCTCGCCGCCGGCAGTCTGCGGCAACACGGTGATCGTCGGTTCGATCGTTGCGGATGGCGTCATGCACAAGGAGTCGCCGCCCGGCTTCGTCCGCGCCTACGACATCCCGACCGGCGACCTCGCCTGGGTCTTCCACACGATTCCGCAGGACGACGAATTCGGCACCGAGACCTGGGAGAACGAGTCCTGGCGCTACAGCGGCAACACGAACGTCTGGTCGACGATCGCCGTCGACGAGGAAACCGGTACCGCCTATCTGCCGGTCAGCACGGCGACGAACGATCTGTACGGCGGCCATCGGCTCGGCGACAACCTGTACTCGGAGAGCATCGTGGCAGTCGACTGCCAAACCGGTGAACGCCGTTGGCACTACCAGTTCGTCCACCACGGCCTCTGGGACTGCGATCCGTCCACCGCCCCGAACCTGTTCGAGGCGACGGTCGATGGCGAGCCGGTACGCGGCGTCGTCCAGGTCACGAAACAGGCCTTCGCCTTCGTCTTCGACCGGACGAGCGGCGAGCCCGTGTGGGAGATCGAGGAACGGGAGGTGCCGCCGAGCGACGTACCCGGCGAGCGAGCCGCGCCCACTCAGCCCTTCCCCACGAAACCGGCGCCCTACGACCGTCAGGGCATCACTGAGGACGACCTGATCGACTGGACGCCGGAACTCCGGGCCGAGGCGCTCGAGATCGTCGGCGACTACGACCTTGTGCCGCTGTACACGCCGCCGCGGGTCGAGGGTGCCGGCAAGCCGACGATCCAGTTGCCCTCCGAGGGAGGCGGGACAAACTGGACCGGCGCCGCGCTCGACCCGGAGAGCGGCGTGCTCTACGTCCCCTCCTACACCCTGCCGGTCACCGTTTCCCTGACCAGGCCCGACCCGAACCGCTCCAACCTGAACTTCGTTCCCGAGCGCTGGTACGAGGGTGTCGACGGGCCGCGGGGACTGCCCCTGGTCAAGCCGCCGCACGGACGGATCACGGCGATCGGCCTGAGCACCGGCGAACACCTGTGGATGGTCCCGCACGGCGTGGGCCCCGTGAACCACCCGGCGATCGCCCACCTGAAACTCCGGCGGCTGGGCAAGGTCAACCACCAGCCCGGGGCTCTGGTCACGCGGACGCTGCTCTTCGTCACCGCAATGAGAGAACACTCCGGCGACCCGGCAGCGGACGAACCCGACATACCGGCGGAGATCAGCGTCTATGACAAGGGAACCGGCGAGTATCTGGGCGGTATCGAACTGCCGGACACGCCCCACTCGAACCTGATCAGTTACGAACACGGCGGCCGGCAGTACCTCGCCGTCGCCACCGGCGGCGGCCGGTACTACGGCGGTGGCGGTACGCCACCAGTACTCGTCGCCCTGGCGCTGCCCCGAAAGGAATCCGGATCATGAAGTTCGTCGCCCTGGTGGCCTCCGCCTGCGCGCTCGCCAGCCCGCCACTCGCTGCCCAGACCGGAGCCGCCGGCGACTGGCCGGCCTTCGGCGGCGATCCCGGCAACAGCAAGTACTCCACGCTCGACGAGATCGACCGCGGCAACTTCCAGGACGTCGAGGTCGTCTGGCGCTGGCGGTCGATTGCCGCGGACACCGAAGTCCCGAGCAGCGTGCGACGCGGCCAGTTCAAGGCGATTCCACTCGAGGTCGGCGGCAGGATCTTCGTCTCTACCTCCCTCAGTCAGGTCGCCGCGATCGACGCCGAGAGCGGCCGGACGCTCTGGTCCTACGACCCGGAGAGCTGGCGCGCCGGCCGGCCGGCGAACCTCGGCTTCCACCACCGCGGCGTCGCCTGGTGGACGGACGGCGAACGGGAGCGGGTACTGATTCCCACCCACGACCGTCGGCTGGTCTCACTCGATGCAGCCACCGGCGACCCGGACCCCGACTTCGGCGACGGCGGCGCGGTCGAGATGACGCCGCACCTGGGTCGCGAGGTGATGGAGCGCCTGACGACGCACAGTTCGCCGCCGGCAGTCTGCGGCAACACGGTGATCGTCGGCTCGATCGTGGCGGACTTCGCCACTCACAAGGAGGCGCCGCCAGGCTTCGTACGCGCCTATGACATCCCGACCGGCGACCTCGCCTGGGTCTTCCACACGATCCCACAGAACGACGAACTCGGCGTCGAGACCTGGGAGGACGAGTCGTGGCGCTACAGCGGTAACACGAACGTCTGGTCCATGATCACAGTCGACGAGGAGGCGGGAACCGCCTACCTGCCGGTTGGCACGCCGACGAACGATCTCTACGGCGGCCACCGACTGGGCGACAACCTCTACGCCGAGAGCATCGTCGCGGTCGACTGCAAGACCGGCCAGCGCCAGTGGCACTACCAGTTCGTCCACCACGGCCTCTGGGACTACGACCCCCCGACCGCCCCCAACCTGTTCGAGGCGACGGTGGAGGGCGAGCGGGTGCGAGGCGTGGTCCAGGTCACCAAGCAGGCCTTCGCCTTCGTCTTCGACCGGGTGACCGGCAAGCCGGTGTGGGAGATCGAGGAACGCGAGGTGCCGCCAAGCGACGTGCCGGGCGAGCGTGCCGCGCCAACCCAGCCCTTCCCGACCCGGCCGGCCGCCTTCGACCGCCAGGGCATCACCGAAGACGACCTGATCGACTGGACTCCCGAACTCCGCGCCGAGGCGATCGAGATCGCAGCCGACTACGATCTGGTGCCGCTCTACACGCCGCCGCGCTTCGAGGAGGCGGGCAAGCCGACGATCCAGTTACCCGCCGACGGCGGCGGCGCGAACTGGACCGGCGCCGCGGTCGATCCCGAAACCGGGATCCTCTACGTCGTCTCCCATACCCGTTCGGCCAGCGTCTCCCTGACCAGGCCGGATCCGAACCGATCCGACCTGAACTTCGTGCCGGATCGTTGGTACCGGACCGTCGAGGGGCCGCGTGGGCTGCCCCTGATCAAGCCGCCATACGGGCGGATCACGGCGATCGACCTGAACAGCGGAGAACACCTGTGGATGGTCCCGCATGGCGTCGGTCCGGTGAACCATCCAGCCATCGCTCACCTCGAACTCGACCGGCTCGGGGTCGCCACGCACACCGCGGCGCCCCTGGTCACCCCCACGCTGCTTTTCGTCACCGCGACGAGAGAGCACTCCGGCGCCCCGGAAGCGAAGGAGCCCGACGTGCCGCCCGAGATCAGCGTCTACGACAAGGCGACGGGCGAATACCTGGGCGGCATCGAGCTGCCCGGCACTCCCAATTCGAACGTGATCAGCTACGAACACGGCGGGCGGCAGTACCTCGCCGTCGCCACCGGCGGCGGCCGGTTTGGAATAGGCGGCGGCGGAACGACTCCCGAGCTCGTCGTGCTCGCGCTGCCCCGAGAGGAACCCTGACAATGAAGCTGAAGCGCACCGTCCTTCTTGCCGTTGGAACGGCATTGTCTCTGGCCGCCGCGACGCTCTCCCAACCGCCGCCCCGCCGGGCCGAGGCTGCCTACGGGGTCGACGACGCCGCGCTGGTCGGCGCCGCCGGCCGCAGCGCCGACTGGCTGACCTACGGCGGCACCTACAAGGAGCAGCGCTACAGCGTGCTGGACCAGATCAACGACGGCAACGTGGACCAGCTCGGCATCGCCTGGGTCCAGGAGACGAACACGAAGCGGGGCCTCGAGGCCACGCCGCTGATCGTCGACGGCGTGATGTACGCGACCGGCGCCTGGAACGTGATCTACGCGCTGGACGCGGTCACCGGCGAACCGCTGTGGACGCACGACCCGGAGGTGCCGCGCTCCATCGCGAACAAGACCTGCTGCGACGCGGTCAACCGCGGCGCCGCCCTCTACCGCGGCAAGGTGATCTCCGCCACCCTCGACGGGCGCCTGATCGCCATCGACGCCGAGACCGGAGAGCTCGCCTGGTCCACGATGACCGTGCCCGAGGACTCGATGTACACGATCACAGGGGCGCCCCGGATCGCCAAGGGGAAAGTGATCATCGGCAACAGCGGCGCCGAGTACGGCGTGCGCGGCTACGTCGACGCCTACGACGCGGAGACGGGCGAGCGCGCCTGGCGCTTCTACACCGTGCCCGGCAACCCGGCGGACGGCTTCGAGAACGAGGCGATGCGGATGGCCGCGGAGACCTGGACCGGCGAGTGGTGGACCGGCGGCGGCGGCGGCACGGTGTGGGACTCCATCGTCTACGACCCGGAACTCGACCTGCTCTACATCGGCGTCGGCAACGGCGCGCCCTGGGACCGCAACCTGCGCAGCCCCGGAGGCGGCGACAACCTGTTCCTGTCCTCGATCGTCGCGCTCCGGCCAGACACCGGCGAGTACGTCTGGCACTACCAGACGACGCCCGGCGACACCTGGGACTACACCGCGACCCAGCCGATCATGCTCGCCAAACTGCCCATCGGCGGCCAGGTGCGGCAGGTCCTCATGCAGGCGCCGAAGAACGGCTTTTTCTACGTCCTCGATCGCCGCACCGGCGAACTGATTTCCGCCGAGGAGTTCGTGACCGTGACCTGGGCCAGCCACGTCGACCTCGCGACCGGCCGCCCGGTGGAGCTCGCGGGAGCGCGCTACACCGACCAGACCGTCAACGTATCGCCGGGGCCGCTCGGCGGCCACAACTGGCACCCGATGGCGTTCAGCCCGAGGACCGGCCTCGTCTACATCCCGGCGATGGAGATGGGGAACTTCTACGTCCCGGATCCCGACTACCAGTACACCCCGGGGCAGTGGAACCTGGGAGTGCGCGCGGCGTCTCCCGAGGACATTCCGCAGGCAATCGTCGACGCCACCGGCCTCTCGGGTCAGATGCTGGCGGAAGACGCGCCGCCCGCCCTGCTCTCCGGCCACCTCCTGGCCTGGGATCCGGTCGCCCAGCGCGAGGCCTGGCGGGCCCAGTACACGATGCCGTGGTCGGGCGGCGTGCTCGCCACCGCCGGCAACCTCGTCTTCCAGGGCACGCCCTTCGGCCAGTTGACCGCGTATCGCGCCGACGACGGCGAAAAGCTCTGGGAGAGCTACACCGGCAGCGGTGTCATCGCGCCGCCGATCACCTTCGAGTCCGGCGGCACCCAGCACATCGCCGTCATGTCCGGCTGGGGCGGCGCCTTCGGCATCGTCGGCAGCCGTTCCGCCCGGCAGGCGGTCGAAAGCGAGGGCCGCATCGTCGTCTACGCCCTCGGCGCCACCGGCCGGCCGATCGAGCGGCAGGAGCGGCGCGAGATCCGGGTCACCCGCGTCGATCACGGCGCAGAGACGGAGGACATCGACGCCGGCCGCCGCCTGTTCAACCAGTATTGCCTCGTCTGCCACGGCTACGGCGCGGTCTCCGGCGGTGTGACACCCGACCTCCGCCAATCCTCTCAGCGAGTCTTCGACTCCTACGAGGCAGCCCTGCTCGAGGGCGCCTTGGTCGACCTCGGCATGCCCAGCTTCGCGCCCGTCCTCGACCGCGACGACGTCGCCCTGCTCAAGGCCTACGTGCTGCACCGCCGCAACATGCTCGCCGACGAGCAGGCCGCGACCGCGCCGTGAGCACCTCGACGTTGCCGGCCTGTTTGACAGTTCTCTGTCGAACATCTCAGCTCTGTTTGACGCTCGATGGCCTAGCTTGACGCTCGGTCGCGGTCCCCGCGGCGAGGCCTTGCCCCTGGAAGGCGTGACCAGCGTCTTCGCATGGAGGCCCTCGACCAACAACGGAGGCTTCACTCCTTGAATCAGGCTCGTTTCTTCACCGTAGCTTCGCGAACGACCTGATGCGGGCCGTCGCCGCGATTCCGGGCATCGCCTCCAGTGAGGAGTGGGCCAAGTTCAACCTGCGCGGCGGGCTGTTTCGAGACACCGCGATCCGCATAGACGGCCTGGAGATCTTCGAGCCGTACCATCTCAAGGACTTCGGGCGCGGCGGGGTCTTCAGCATCATCGATCCGAAGGTGATCGGCTCGCTCGATCTGATTCCGGGCGGTTTCCCGGCCGAGTACGGCGACAAGATGGCCGGCGTCCTCGACATGACGATGGCGCGGCCGGCGACGGACCTGGAAACCCGCCTGGGCGTGAGTCTTGCCGGTGTCTGGGGCGCCGCCTCCGGGTCGTTCGGCGCCGAGGACGAGAGCCGCTGGCAGGTCTCCGCCCGCCGGGCTACCTCGACCTGATTCTCGGTCTCGTCGGGGACGACGAGGAAGAGCGGTCGGGATCAGGGCCCCAGTACTGGGATCTGATCGGCGAGATCGAACACCAGGCGTCGCCGTCCAACCTGTTCACGCTGAGCGTGTTGACGTCGGACGACAGCCTCGAGGAGGCCGAGACGGAGATCGACGACTTCGGTTTCCCCGAGCGCGATTCCCTCGACTCGAACTACGGCAACTCCTACGTGTGGCTTACTCATCAGGGGCTGCTCAGCTCGCGCCTGTTCGTCGACTCCGCGGTGTCCGCCGGGCGCGTGGACCGCGATCGCCGCGCGTCGGAAGGCAGCTTCGGCTTGAGCGCGGACATTCGCGACATCCGGAACATGGACATCCTCGGTCTGCGCCAGAACTGGAACGCCCAGATCTCGGATCGGCACTATCTCAAGTGGGGTGTCGAAGCGCGCAGCTACGATGTCGGCTACGACTACCTGAACGACTTTGCGATCGAAGGGCCGATCGGCGAAGGGGGCCTGACGCGCTTCGCGAACAGCTACTCCGGTGAGCACTACTCGGCCTACGCCGCGGACCGTTTCAGGCTCGGTCCCTCTCTCGTGCTCGAGGTCGGCGGCCGCTACGACCGCCAGACGCTCACCGACGAGGATCAGATCAGCCCGCGCGTGAATCTCGTCTACGACCTGGGGCGCGGCGGCACATTCCGCGCCGCGTGGGGGCAGTACTACCAGAGCCAGCGGCCGAACGAGTTGCAGGTGGAAGACGGCGAGACGAACTTCTTTCCCGCCGAGAAAGCGGAAACCGTTCTCGTCGGATGGGAGCGGAACCTCGGCCCCTTCAACCTTCGTCTGGACGCCTACAACCGCGACATCAGCGACCCGCGTCCGTACTACGCCAACCTGTTCGAGCCCACCGCTCCGAACCCGGAGGCTACGCGGGATCGAATCCTCGTGGCGCCGGAGAGCGCCAACGCCCGGGGGATCGAGGCGTTCCTGAGCCGCCGGAGTGGGAGGAAGTTCGATTGGTGGAGCAGCTACGCGTGGTCCGAGGTCACCGATCGGATCGACGGCCGCGACGTCCCGCGGAGCTACGACCAGACGCACGCATTCTCGCTTGGCGGCACCTGGCGCCTCAGCCCGAAGTGGAGCCTCAGCGGCCGCTTCAACTACCACACCGGCTGGCCGACGACATCCGTGTCCGGTCGCGCGGTGACGGAGCCGGGCGGCGAACTGGCGGTCGAGGCGGTGATCGACCCCCGGAACGCGCTCCGGCTGGACGACTACCACCGCCTGGACATACGCGCCAGCCGCTTCGTCGAACTTCGCAGCGGCAAGCGGTTCGAGTTCTTCATCGACGTCCAGAACCTGTACGATCGACAGAACCTGGCGGGTTTCACGGTGGACGAGCGGAACTTCGAGCTCCGGCCGTCGGGTGAGGTTACATACGTCCCGAACGAGGAAAGGTGGCTTGGAGTCCTGCCATCGTTCGGAGTCGAATTCAGCTTCTGAGCCGGAGCCGGCCGTGCGTGTTCTGATCGTCGAAGACCATCACGACCTGGCCCGCAACATCGGCGATTTTCTTGAGCACAACGGCCATTCGGTCGACTTCGCTTCCGACGGCGTGGTGGGACTCCACCTCGCCGTAACCGAAGAGTACGACGCGATCGTCCTGGATCTGGCACTGCCGGGGATCGACGGACTCGCCGTCTGCCGTCGTGTTCGACGGGACGCCGGCAGTCAGGTGCCGATCCTGATGCTGACGGCCCGCCTTCTACTCGACGGAAACTGGTGCCGTGAGCATCGCCGGGTCCGCCAACCGACTCACCGTCACCGATACCGGCCCGGGCCTCTACTCGGAACGAGTGGATCCGGACCCCGATCGAGTCGCCGACGGATTCGGTCTGGCCATCGTGCGCGAGCTGTGCGAGCACAACGGGTGGCGCCTTGATCTCGCGGAACGGGAGCCTCGCGGCACGATCGCGACGATCGAGTTCGCAGCGAAACTGCCGTGAACTCCCGCCCGCGTCAGGGCCACTCTACGTCACGCCGAACACCGGCAGCGCCGGGAACTCGCCCTTGAGGACGGCCGACGCGTCGTCCATGCCCATCCAGCCCTCGATCATCGACGCATAGACGCGCCGGAAGTCGGTTGTCATCTTCAGGTTGCCGTCGTCGAGGTCGGTGAGGCTGGGCGTGTCGCCGTAGAAGCCGCCCGCGACGCCCTTGCCGGCGACGAACATCGGACCGGCGGTACCGTGGTCGGTGCCGAGGCTCGCGTTCTCCTCCACCCGCCGCCCGAACTCGGTGAACATGAGGACCGCCACGTCGTCGGACCGGCCGATGCGGTCGACGTCGCGCAGGAAGCCCGCAACGGCGTCGGACATGTACATCAGCAGCCGGGCGTGGGTGTCGGCCTGGTGGACGTGAGTGTCGAACGAGTTGCCGCGGAAGCTGACGTAGTAGATGCGGGTGGGCAGTTCGGCCTGGATCAGGGCCGCGACCTTGCGCAGGTCGGCGCCGAGGCCGCCGATGCCGTAGTCGACCGGCGTCCGGTAGCCGGACCACGCATCGCGCACGAGCGCCGCGCTGAAAGCAGCGTTGGCGGCCGTGCCGCGCAGGAAGTCGAGGGCGTCGTTGCCGCTCGCCTCGT